>JANOPA010000064.1:0-233103 GCA_031421635.1 Betaproteobacteria bacterium
GCTTGAGAAGCGCGCGGGCAATCGCCATGCGTTGCTTTTGCCCACCCGACAGGCCCACACCTCGCTCCCCAATCTCGGTTTGATGGCCACTCGGCAGTTGTTCGATGGTATCGTGAATCCCAGCCATTTTTGAGGCGCGCACCACTTGGTCGAAACTGGCCGAAGGGTGCCCTGCTTGCAGATTGGCGAGCACCGTGCCGCTAAAAAGTATGGTCTCTTGGGGCACCACACCAAAGTATGAGCGTAGCTCATTGGCGCTAAGGTTTCGAATATCGATGCCATCAATCTTGATGCTGCCCTGAGTGGGTTGGTAAAAGCCCAGCATGAGCTTGGCCAGAGTGCTTTTGCCACTGCCACTTGGCCCCATGATCGCGAGCGTCAGGCCGGGGCGCACTTCAAGATTCAGATTGGTATAGAGCAAAGGGCGCTGCTCGCTATACCTGAAGCCCAACCCTTCGATCAGCACATGACCGGCACCATCATTGGGGCGCTGTGGGAGTAGGCTGTAAGGCTCGATCGGTGCGTTCATGACGTCCCCCAGGCGCTGCACCGACAGGCTCGCCTGCTGGAACTGCGTCCATAAGCCCACGATGCGAAGCACGGGCTGGCTGAGTTTGCCTGCAAACATTTGAAACGCGACCAGCATGCCCACCGTAAACACCTCGGTGCCTTGCGCCGGGGTCATCACGAGGTAAGCACCCAGCACCAGAATGCCCAAGCTCATCACCTGTTCCATGCTGTTGGCAAAGGTGTTGTAGGTGTTAGCGATTTGCTTGGTGCGAAAAGAGCTGGCCAGAAGAGTCGCAAGGTAGCCGCTATAACGCTGCTTGAGACTCGGCTCCATTTGCAAAGTTTTGACGGTCTCAAAGCCAGCGATATGTTCGGTGACAAAGGCTTGGTTACGGGCGCCAAGCAAAAACTGTTCATTGAGTTGGCGCTGAAAGATTGGGGCCATCACAAAGCTGGCGATGGCGATCAGGAGCAAAATCCCAACAGCGAGCGCCGTCAGAATCGGGCTGTACCAGATCATCACACCCAGGCAGATCACCAGAAAAGGCAGATCGAGCACCAAACTGATGGCGGCACCGGAGACGAACTCCCGGATGTTTTCCACGGCATGCATACGTGCGGCGACCACACCGGTCGGGCGATGCTCGAAGTAGCGCATGGGCAGTTTAAGCAAATGCTCCCAGACCGCCGCGCCCAGAACGGAGTCCACACGGTTGCCCGTATGGAGAACGAGATACTGCCTCGTCCAGCTCATCAGTCCATTGAAGACGATGAAGATCGCCATAGCCAGCCCAATCGCAATCAGGGTACTCTCGGTTCGGTGCGTGACGACCTTGTCGATGATGGCCTGCGTGAAAAGCGGCGTCGTGAGGGCCACAATCTGTAACGCCAGCGAGGCCAACAAGACATCTCGCCACACTTTACGGTGGCGTACCAATTCAGGAATAAACCAGCGAAAGCCAAAGACCTGGGAGATACCTGCTGCCGCGTCCGCATCGTTGGCGGCAGCGACTTCAGGTGCGAACATCCAAGCCCGACCGCTCAATTGACCTTGAAGGTCACTCAGGCTCCATTGGCTTGGATCGGTTTGCCCCGGCTCAAAGAGTACGACTTTCTCCTTGGTCGCAGCGGTGATGATCCCTAACTTTACGGTGCCCGGTGACGCAGGGTCGCGAAGCGCAACCAAGAGGGGCATTGGAAACCCCGAAATCTTCTTCGCGCTAATGCTCACCGCTTGCGCCCGAAAGCCGAGCGCTTTGGCCGCCTGAATCAGCATACTTTCCGTGGCAGGCTCGCCTTCGGCGGCAGGAAACTCACGAACGATCAGCGCAGCATCGAAAGTGCGTTGATGTAATGCGCAAAGGCTACCTAAGGCCCAGATGAGCGAGGGATAGGCCATCTCCAGCGGGGGAGATGTCCAATCGGCACCGGAGGCCCTCTTAGCGAAGGGCAACTTGAGCGAGACCAAGGTCAATCTGAAACACGCAGCTAAAAGATCAGAGACGGTCGGGCTGCCCTTTTGAACAACACTTTGTCAATGACTTGCTACGGTTAACGATCAGTTCCAGGTCCATGGTCACTCTGCTTTTTATTTGTTTTCTCTCAGTCGGTCACTTTTGTACCGACCTTCGTCTCGGAGCATAAAGACCAGTGCGAACCCAAGCAACGGTAAAATTACCCAATTATTCAGTTTTTGGAAAAATCGTTCCGAAATAGGAAAATCGAGGGTAAACACCCTCCTCAAATAGGGGTGGAATAAGCCATTTGGCTTAGATGCGAAAACAACAAAGTGAACAACAAACGTGACTTTGTATTAACTTTGCATCTGTAGCTTTTTATCGGAGTAAACACTGCCCGCTATTGCTTACCAATAAACTCCAAACTCACCCGATTAAATTCCTTAGGGTGCTCAATCATTGGCACATGCCCACACTGATCCATAACCACCGGAACAGCATGCGGGATCAGCTTCATCAGCGTGGCCATATGGCTGATCGGAAGGAAGCGGTCTAGCTTGCCCCAGATGACCAGGGTGGGTGCTTTGACCTGACGGGCTTTGTCATGGGTGTCCTTCATAACCTCTGCTTTGAAGCCGCTAAACTCGAGCATGTTGCGTAGGGCCTTCAGGAAAGCTTTGCCCGCGCCCGGCAATTTCGCGAGTGCCACTTTTTCCGCGATGAGGGCCTTGGTGGCCAAGGACGGGTCGGCAAAAGCCGCTCTCCATATCTTGCCGGTTCCAGGCGGATTCGGTGCCGTTAATAGCTCGCCCAGGAAAGGCACGCTCGCCATACGAAACTCGAACAAGGTTGTTTTATCGACCGCGGCGGGTGCGGAAAGTACCAATGCAGTGATGCGCGATGGCGCGATGGCAGCGCACTCCAGGGCCACGCGGGCACCGAGCGAATTACCGATGAGGCTCGCGGAAGAAAGATTCATTTTGTCCATAAAGGCCAAGACGTGCATTGCGAAATCCTTGAGCGAATACTCAAGATTAAGTGGCTTATCGGTCAAGCCATGCCCGACTAGATCCAGCGCAAAAACCCGGTGCTGGAGCGCCAGTTCGTCGACAACATGCTCCCATTCCAGTACCGAGCAACTGATGCCATGAATCAGGATGATTGGGCTACCTTGCGCGCCCAAAGACCAGTACCTGGTTTTGTAGCCGAGCACTTCAGTAAATTGATCAACAGGTCTGGTCATGCTGGTCTTCCTCTTTTGGGTAACACCACTGCCCTAGCGCCCCTGCCACTGCGGCTTGCGCTTCTCCAAAAACGCCGCCACACCTTCGGCGAAGTCTTTTGACAAATACGCTTTCAGGAAAAGCTCTTCCTCAAGTTTTGCGTCGAGTGGCGCTTGCAAAGCCAGCATGCTCTCTTTCGTGACCCGCATGCTCAAAGGGGCTTGCTCGGCAATTTGCTGCGCCAGTGCCATCGCCCGAGTGCGTAGGGCCTGGGCATCCGGCAGCACCTCGGTGACCACGCCTGCCCAGCGCATCTCGGTAGCGTCCATGAGCCTTGAGGTGATCAGCAAATCCTTCACGCGCGCAATGCCCAACAAATCGGCCAATCGTGCATGGGTGGACAGCGACAAGCAGTTTCCCAGGGTACGGGCAATGGGCACACCAAACTTCGCATCACTGGTACACAGTCGAATATCGCAGCAGGCGGCAATGCCGAAGCCACCACCAGTGCAAGCACCGGCCACCGCCGCAATTGTCGGCACAGTGCAACGCTCCAGCACGGCAAGAATTTTAGAAATTGAGTGCTCATAGGCGATGGCATCTTGAGGGCTGGCAAAGGCCTTGAACTGGCTGATGTCTGTTCCCGCCGCAAAAGCTTTCTCGCCCGCGCCAGTGAGCACCACCACCTTAATGGAAGGAGACGACGCTGCGGACTCAATGGCACGAGCCATCCCTTCATACATGGCAAAAGTGAGTGCGTTGCGGCTCGCCGGGCGATTAAAGGTGATGAGGAGTGTTGCGCCGCATTGTTCGACCAACAGATCATCGGCGGCACGGTTTACGTTGGCAACTTCAGTAGACATTTCTCTCTCAATCAATTTCTGGTGCACAGGCTAGGCCTCGTGGCAATCATGATATCGGTTAGCGGCATAGACAGTGCAATGGCTACTAGGGCAATGGAATCGGCCCTCTGAGTGCAGAGGATTCGTCGAGGCCAAGACGCGCGTGATCGCACACGATCAAGAGATCATTCAAGGCATTAAACGACTTCGGTTGCAAACCAGAAAGGTCAACAACGCGTTGGAAGCGTGCATAAATGGTATTGGGGTGCACACCTAGGACCTGCGCCGCTTGCAAGATATTCATGTCGACGCTGGCATAGGTTCGAAGGGTGGCTACTAGGGCGCCACGCGAGTGTTCGTTGGCTTCAAAAAAGGCCTTGGTCCAGCTCGGCAATACACGGTGAAACTCTTCTGCCGCAAAGTGCAACAGCAGGCGCCTTAAGGGGATTTCGGAAAACTGTCCCACGCGCTCGCTCACACTTGCGAGCTCGAGCGCGATGGATGCTTCGCTGTAGGCATTGGGAATATGGGCTGTGGACGGTGCGTCATTGCTCACGCCGATCAGTGCGGCATTGCCCACGAGGGATAGTGCCGCACGGATTTCCTGTGCAAGCGAGCTACGCGGCGCCGTCCAACCCGACTCACGCCGCACCGCGGCAAATACCATCGTCACTTTATTTTCATGAACATCGATGACCCGCCGCACGGTCAGGCCCGCGACCAGCTCCTTGATCGAATCGGCCATACGACGGGCACGCGAGGCGTTGAGCATTTCAGTGGGATCCACCGAGCGAGCCAGCGCCACACAGAATGATTGACGGCGGTCGAGAAACCCGGCGTCGCGAAGGATTCGGGCCGCACGCGCATCCGCTTCGTCATAGCCATCCAGCAGAATTTTGAGTAATTCGGAGCGCTGATCGCCCGCCACGTCCGCGAGTAATAATGAATGAGAGGAATAGGTCGCGGCGAAAATCAAGCTGACGGCGTCGGCATACTCCATGGCAAGGTCAGCGATGGCCGAGGTCGTCTCTTGCGTGTCCTGCGCACGCGATAGGGATTTTGAGGCAGTCTCGCGCAGCCATCGCGAAAATACTTTGTGACTGCTGCGATAGGCATGGAGGGTTGCCTCCAATGGAAAGTGTTGCTCGGCACGACGACGGCCGTGTTCTTGAACGAAACTGAAAGCCCCAATCCGTCCGCCGCGCAGCAAGCGCAGGAATTCATCCACATGCTCTCGGCCGTGCAGCGCTAACTCGGGTAAGAGATCTGGATTTCGAGATTGTGAAAACTGTGGCACATCACTGAGCACCGCTTGCTTCCACTGCTCGACCACAGCAGCAACATTATTCGCGATCTGTTCGATCATTTTGCCCAGGAAGGGTTTACCGACGATGCGCTTTAAGGCTTCGTTGAGCGCTCGATTTTGGTAGTCGGCCATAGTGCTGATTGTAGAGTTTCTACAATCAAGAGGTAATTAAATGGGTTGAAATGCCTATTGATCACTGCATTTGATGCAGATACTCTCTAGTTTCCTTAACAAAGCACGGAGGTTTAAATCATGGCAAATTTTCTATTCATCTATCACGGCGCAGGTGCTCCTACCACCAAGGAAGCCCAGGCCAAGGCCATGGCGGATTGGGGCGCATGGTTCGGCGCGATGGGCAAGGCGCTCATTAATGGCGGCAACCCGGTCGGCAAGTCCTGGACGGTCAAGAGTCAGAGTTCGGTGACCAAGGACGGGGGCGCCAATCCGGTCAGCGGTTATAGCGTCGTCGAAGCCAAAACCTACGATGACGCCGTTGAAATGGCGAAGGGCTGCCCGGTTCTCGCCAGTGGCGGCACGGTAGAGGTCGCTGAAGTGATGGACATGTAAAGCGCAGCGGGCCTTACAGATTCTTCTGTCCGGCCCGTAAGGCCTCCAAACCGGAAAACTCTTGCGCTTCAAATCCCATCGCCTGCGCAAAATCCTGCCGTACCGCTTCCGGCTGACCGGCCTGAAAAATGTAACTCGTAAACATCACCTTCAGTAATGGATGGGCCATGATCTCAGCGCTTGTGTGCCCGTGCAAAACACCGATACGATCCGCCAGTGGCAGCTCCACCCGAATATTTTTCTGGGGGTCACGAAACGTTGACTTTAATTCTTTACCTGCGGCGAGTGCTTTAAGCTCCTCGAAAAAGCGATGGCGCAGCATCACAATACCGCGATCACTTGCACCCAGGCGCTCTTGGGTGCGATCGGCAATCGTCCCCTGGCCCACCCAGGCTAGAAAATCTTGGTTCATCACATGCGTGGTAATCCATTCACCACTTTTATCTTTGAGCGGCCCCTCCCAACAGGGAATCTTCACTTGGGCGTAAGGCTCACGCTCCTTGGGCACATGGGTGAACTTCCAGGTGATGCTCAAGGTATGTTCGTCGTCCATCGGCACACGCCATTCGAAGTGCTCGCCCAAGAAGAACCCATTGGGCCAGAGGCATACCCTGCCCACGGTCCACATGGAATCCTGCTCCGTACTATTTTCTTTGACTCGCTTATAGACAAAACCATGCTCGAACTCTTCGAACCCCAGCTTTAAGTGGCGAGGCACGGGGTCAAGACGCTTGGGGTCCCGTAGCCTCTGGCCCCAGTTCTCATGCATCCATTCAAAATGCACCGGGTCGAGCGAATTTTCCTGCGTTTGAAACCAATTGCAGGGCACTTCGGCGGTCACGATTTGAACAAACCCATTGCTCCACGAGAACGGCTCCCAGTCAGGCAACAAGGGTGCGGGCTGCGGGCCGAGGTTGGCCCAGATCAGGCCACCTTTGAGTTGCACCGGATAGGCCTTGATTGCAAGCTTTATTTCAATTCGACGATTCGGAAAGACCGTGTCCTCAAAAGGTTGCTCGATACACTGACCGGTCTGGTCATAGGCCCAACCATGATAGTGGCAACGCAGACCACATTTCTCGACCATGCCGTAAGCAAGGTCCGCACGCCGATGGGCACAGCGCCGATCCACCAAGCCGAAAGTACCGCTGAGATCGCGGTACAGCACTAAATCTTCACCCAGCAAACGAATCGGTTTGGTGGTGCGGGAATCAAATTCGGACACGCCCGCAATCGGCATCCAATAGCGGCGCAGCAGTTCTCCCATAGGCGTTCCGGCCGATACTTGGGTAAGGAGTTTATTCTGGTCGTCCGTCATGCCCTGCCCCAAATACAAAAAGCCGCGCCTACACCGGTGCCCGCGGGAGTTCGATAAAGCGCTTGATACTCGTGCCAGTTGACCGGCAGGCTCGACAAGGCACCCGCCGCCAAGACCCAGTTCAAAATTTCAGAAGAACCCGAATGCAAAGCAGGCCGAGGAATTGATTTCAAGGTTTGAGCATCGCTCTCGACCAAGGCCTTCAAAATCTTTCGATCAAGACACTCGTCGACCACGAAATGGCTCAGCCCACCGGAAGCCACAATCGCTACTCGAAGGCTCGTCGAACTTTGCTCCAGCACCCTTGCTACCGCCAGGCCAATGTCATAGCAACGCTTTGCGGTGGGCACATTGGGCGGGTAATAAGTATTCAGAAGGACTGGCAACACCGGAATTTCGCGGCCGCGAAACAAGCGCTTTACGATAAACCCAAAAGCATGTCCAAACCCGGTCTTCTCAGGATTTTGAATGCTTGCAACACTCGCAACGTCGATGTCTAAATCCACCAAGCCTTCGATGAGCTCATGAGCCAAAGGTGCGGCGCCTCGGACCGTGTGTTTTTGATCCATCAAATAGGCGCGGCCCATTTGTTGCATCCATGCGGGGTTGTCAGGCGCGGAAAACTTGTCGAGCATGGTCAGTGCTTCACCATGAAAAACAGCAAGAGCGGGTTGGTTCGCGGGCGAAAACAACTCAGCTTGGTCATCGCCGACAATCACCACTAGGTCGGGCCGCGACGCTTCAAGCGAGTCGGCCAAACGCTCCAGTGCAGACTCGCAAATGGACGCTTTGGTTTTGAGAATCTCAGCACCAATTTCCTCCGCATAGCGCGGTCCCACTTCAGCCAGCAACTCTGGATAGCTAAGCCAACGACCGTCGGAAAGATTGAGTTTTGGATTGGCGTAGTCCGCCTCGGCACGGTGCGCCCATTGCTCACTCGACAAGGTGAGGAGCGGTGTGTGAGAAGCTCCGAGGCCAAGTACAATTTTCGCCATGACTATTTCGACTTTGCTATTTCGACTTTGCGGTCGTGCCTTTGCTACGCACTCGCATCAACGATCCTGCACTACGGCCACTGCTTCGAGCTGCAAGAGCATGCCGTGCTGCAAATCATAAATCAGTGCATGGCGAGCTGGGCGACTATGTGGGTCGGGAAAGGCTTTGAGCCACTCCGCGTTCACCGCCTCGCGCGCCGAATTGTCCTTAAGGTAGACCGTCACCCGGACCACGTCTTCAAAACTAGCCCCACCGTCCAGCAACATGGAATGCAGGTTCTGAAAAGCAAAGCGAGCCTGGCCGACAGCATCCGGCGCGAGCGTCGAGGTGCTTGGGTCGACACCCGCAATGCCTGACGAATAAATGATATTGCCCACCCGCGATCCCATCGGGATCGGGGCGCTACCGTGACTCACCCCGACGACTTCAAGGGATCGACGCTTCACAAAAGGCATATTTCACTCCGACCAATCAATTCTTGTGTACGATAATAGCTCGAACTTCGCAGGAATTCCTCCGTGAAATCATTTGGCAGCAAGGCGACGGGTGAGCGACTAGAGCGTATGAAAGCCTCACCGCGCTGGGCGGGCGCAGGCTTTCGAAACATCCATCCGATTGAGGCGGGTCTGCGAGACCGGCAAGCTCCGCGCCCAACGCTGAGTGAGTTCCTATGCGGAGGGCCGCGCCGCACCCCATCAGGGACGATGCCCCTGGAGGATCCTCGCACGATCTGGACAAAAAACTCCAGCAGCGGACTGCGCGCGACGTGGATAGGACATTCTTCGGTGCTGATCGAAATTGACGGATGGCGGGTTTTGACCGACCCTGTTTGGGGGCCACGCGCCTCACCGTCGCGCCTAGCAGGTCCCAAGCGCTTTCATCCGGCACCGGTGGCGCTACGCGCCCTTCCTGACTTGGACGTGGTGGTGATCTCGCACGACCACTACGACCATCTCGACTATCCAACCGTGCGCGCCTTGGCACTTAAGGGAATGCCTTTCGTCACCTCCCTTGGCGTCGGGGCTCATCTCGAATCTTGGGGCGTTAGACCTGACCGTATCACCGAGCTTGATTGGTGGCAGTCGTACAAGTTACCAGGAACCGACCTAAGCATTACCGCGGCACCATCGCAGCATTTCTCCGGGCGCGGACTCAAAGATCGCAATGCCACGCTTTGGTCTTCGATGGTGATACAAGGCACCCGCCACCGCGTATTTTTTAGCGGCGACACGGGTTTGACGAGCGAGTACGCGCAAATACGCGACCAGCTCGGGCCCTTTGATTTAGTGATGCTTGAAGTGGGTGCCTTTCACCCTGCCTCGGGCGATATCCATCTTGGGCCAGACAATGCGATCAAAGCTCATGCACTACTCGGTGGCGGTGCATTCTTGCCGGTGCATTGGGGTACCTTTAGCTTGGCCCTGCACGACTGGGACCAACCGGCCGAAGTCTTGTTCTCTCATGCGGATCGCCTACTGCTTCTAATGCCGAGGCTTGGACAACCCGTGCAACCCGCACAGCCTGGAAAACCTGACCCTTGGTGGCGAGCTGTGGACGCGGGCACATTCAATCCGGCGAAAGGCCCAGGCAGACCGCGCAGCACCGAGCCCGAGCGCCTTCCCAAATCAATGCCTTGGCCCGTGGACTAAGAATCAACGTTTAGGCTACAGTACGCGCTATGAATACCGATATATCTCGTTCAGTCGCTCATATTCCAAGTACGGGATATCCTCCCCTCGTCAGCGAATTTCAATTCCTTTCGGACTCGTTGAGCTTTGCCCGCAAAGCCTTTGCACGCTGCGGACCAGTATCCCGAGGCTGGTGGCTGTTCAAGCCATCGATCTACCTGATGTCCGCACAAGGCAATGAACTGGTGCTCTTCGACCGCGAAGGACGCTTCTCCGCCAAACTAGGCTGGGAAAAGATTTTGGCCGGACTATTCCCACGGGGCCTGATGCTGCGCGATGCTGAAGATCATCGCTGGCATCGCCGTTTGATGCGGCCAGCCTTCCGCAAGGAAGCTCTGGCGCGTTACTACGAACGTATGACGCCGCGTATTGACGTCGCCGTCGCCGAATGGGTACGGCAGCCCAAAATGTTGTTCTATCCTGCCATTAAGCGACTCACCTTGGCCATTGCCGCCGATGTGTTTTTAGGCGCCCAATTAGAAAAAGATGTGGATCGCATTAGCAACGACTTCACCGATCTCGTCGCCGCATCTGTTGCGGTCATCCGCGCACCCATTATCGGCCGTACCTATGCGCGTGGCCTACAAGCTCGATCTCGCCTGGCCGAGTTCATTCGATCCCGCATTCCTGATCGCAGAGCGGGCCAGGGACAAGACCTGTTCACCCAGTTATGTCATGCCAAAGACGAGCACGACCAGCAGTATAGTGATGAAGAAATTGTCGATCACCTCATCTTTCTCATGATGGCAGCGCACGACACCACCACCAGTGCCCTCACGACCATCATGTATACGCTTGCCAAACACCCTGACTGGCAGGAGCGACTACGCCAAGAGGCATCCACCCTCCCCAAGCATGCCAGCCTTGATGACTTATCGTCCATGACTCAATGCGAATGGGTTTTCAAAGAAGCGCTAAGACTGTACCAACCCCTGCCAACGATTGTGCGAAGAGCACTTGTCGACGTAGAGATCCACGGCGTCAGAATCCCAGCGGGCACGTCTGTGTCTGTCTTTCCCATCTTTGTGCATCGTTCAGCGCTTTGGTGGTCCGACCCGGATCGCTTCGATCCAGAGCGTTTTTCTCCAGAACGTGCCGAACATCGTCGTCATCCTTTCGCCTGGGCACCCTTTGGCGGAGGAGCCCACATGTGTCTTGGCTTGCATTTTGCTGAGATGCAAGTAAAGGCCGTGCTTTTATCGGTGCTACGACATTTGTCGTGGAGCGTACCCGCCGGGTACGAAGCTGCCTATGCCTACGCACCTATCGCTAAACCCAGAGACGGCCTGCCCATCACGATCTCGCCCCTCAACTTATAATCTCGCGCTAGGTCTCGACATCGACCGAGCACGGTCGGCCTCCGTGGCAACTGACGACCATGCTGACAACCCCTTTTCTGCACCTGGAGTGTTTGGATGATCTCTATGTTTTCAAAATTGCTTGTGACCGCACTGATCACGCTCGTCACTGCAAGCGCCTCTGCCCAAGCACTCAACGCACGCTGGCACGGCACTTGGACGTCGAGCGAAGACAGCTTGGTGATTACCGACAAGGCCATGAAGGTTGGAAAGGAAAGTTGTGTCTGGTCCAATGTTCACCCTCAAAAAATGACCGGTTGCCTGGCATTTTACAAGGACACCATCAGCAAAGCCCAACTGTTGACTCAGCTCGAGAAAGTTGAGAAAGCTGCCAAAGAAATGTTCAAGGACGCGAATTTTAAACAGCCCCAAAAAGATCGTATCCATGCTTCAATGGAGAAGAACCGGCAAGTCCTTGCCGGGGTAAGCAGCGACACCTTCAAGATGGTGCACACCAGCACCGAAAGTAAAGAGAAGGGTTCGGGCGATTGCGCCAGCTTCTACTTCCTGGACCAACAAGCCATCTACTTCATACTGAACTGTGCACCCGCCCCAGAGGCGTACACGATCAGGCCGTATAAGAAAGCGCCTTGAAGAGCTCCCATTCGGGCGCAAAGTGTCTATGAGTAAAACGGTACTTCTGGTGGGCACCGCCGACACCAAAAGCGATGAACTCAGTTTTTTGCGCGCGAGCATTGAACAGCAAGGCGCCAAGGTATTGTTGATGGATGTGGGCGTACTCGCTCAGGGTCCCGTGCAAGTCGATGTGTCGAACCGTGCGGTGGCGAGGGCAGGCGGGTTTAGCCTTGAGGCCGTCATGAGCTGGGGCGATGAGAACCGCGCGATGAACACCATGGCGCTGGGTGCTTCCCGCCTGGCGAGTGAACTGTTCGAACAAGGCAAAATCCACGCCATGCTGGCTCTCGGTGGGACGATGGGCACCGATTTGGCTTTTGACGTCGCCAGTGGCCTACCCTTAGGTGTTCCGAAGGTGATCCTGTCCACCGTCGCGTTTTCACAATTGATTCCGCCCGAGCGCATCAGCGCCGATTTGATGATGATGCTCTGGGCTGGCGGACTCTACGGACTCAATAGTTTATGTAAGAGTGCCTTGGCCCAAGCCGCTGGTGCTGCGGTGGGTGCTATGAATGCGGCACAGCCACCGCGCTTTGATCGTCCTTTGATAGGCATGACATCGCTCGGAAAAAGCTGCCTGAACTACATGGTGCATCTTAAACCGGCGCTGGAACAGCGCGGCGTTGAAGTCGCTGTATTTCACACCACGGGCATGGGCGGGCGAGCCTTTGAATCGCTCGCCGAACAGGGTAAATTCGCGGCGGTGTTGGATTTGAGCTTGCAGGAATTGGCTAACCAAGTGGGCGGTTCTTGCGTGAGCGCCGGTGCAGCGCGGCTCACTGGTGCGAGTCGTCAT
Source organism: Betaproteobacteria bacterium (assembly GCA_031421635.1). Taxonomy (GTDB): domain Bacteria; phylum Pseudomonadota; class Gammaproteobacteria; order Burkholderiales; family Burkholderiaceae_E; genus JAPOKJ01. The sequence continues at coordinate 12,698 of JANOPA010000064.1, forward strand.
GGTACCCCTCAAATTGTAGCGCCGGGGGCCGCCGACATGATCGACTTTCCGGCTTAGCAAGCGACTCCCGCTGTACTCACTGGGCGGCCTGTACATGTACACAACCGTTTGATCGCAGCGGCGACATCGAGCCAGGCCTTACGCGAGGAAATTGCTCGAGAGATTGTGGTCAGGATGGCTCAGGCCCAGAGTCCGAGCTGCCTGATCATGCCCTTGCGCGGCCTTCAAGCCTGGGACCTGCCGGGCGAGCCACTCCATGACCCACAGGGCCTCGCCGCCATGACCGCGCAAATTCGGAGTGCGGCGGCCAAGGTGAGCAACCCTCACTTTTCCTTGGTTGAAGCAGACTGTCATATCAACGATGAAGCGTTTTGCGAACAGGTACTCAAAGTGTTCGATGCATGGTTGGCGAACGGCTGGATCAAGCGATGAGCATTGCGCGTCGCAATGACTAAACCGAGCGCAACAAGGGCCTTGCTTTTTGACTTTGGTGGTGTCATCAGCAAACCGCCTAGGGCTTGGATTGCGTGGGCGCTGGCATTTTCTTCATCATCTCGGCCATGTCGAGATTGGTTTCCATTTGGGCTAATTTTGATTTTGTTCCGCTTACCTGGGCCTGGGTGATGCCACCGGGCCTAACGGAAGCTTCGAGCATCGGGATCATTTGAGAACTGTCCGAGGTACCAAAAACACAATCCTAGGGCAAAGCATTGGCCGCTTCTTTGAGTATCTGACCGATGGTCACCCACTGAGAGTCATCGGCTCGGACGCTCTTCTGCCTTCATTTTGGTTGGAGGTCTATGTTTAATGGCATGATTGCCCCCTCACCGCGACTTCAACAATTTCACGATCGATTCCGCTCCTTTGAACTCCCGTTTTTCATCCCACACCGCTAGTCGCCGGAGGTTTCTTGCCAGTGCAGGTCTGATCGGCTTCAGCTCTGGCTGCGCGCACTGGAGTCAGCACACCGTCGCACCTCAGTCCATGCCCTTTACTTTAGGGATCGCAAGTGGCGAGCCGAGCGCCCACGGCGTTCTACTTTGGACGCGCATCTTTCCGAGAGAATTTGACCCCGATACGCTTCATGCGGCCGATGTCGAAGTGCGTTGGGAGCTCGCCGACGACGAAGGTTTTTCTCGTGCCCTGCGCTCTGGACGGGTTAGGGCCTTAGCGAGCGAGGCTCATACCGTGCACCTCGATATCGTGGGCTTGGAATCGGACCGCTGGTATTTTTACCGGTTTCATTGCGGCAGCTTTACTAGCGTCGTTGGCCGAACGAGAACCCTACCCCGCAGTGAAGTTAAGCATCTGCGTTTTGCGGTCAGTTCCTGCCAACACTACGAGGCCGGTTATTTCGCTGCACATCGGCATCTCGCCGCGGAGGCACTTGATCTGATCTGGTTCGTGGGTGATTACATTTATGAATACGGTCCAACGACCGGCGCCAATAAAGCAGTACGTCAACATGATGGCCGGCACTGTAAAACGTTGGCAGACTACCGACGTCGTTATGCGCTCTATAAGCGCGATGCCAACCTGCAACTCATGCATGCCAGCGCACCCTTCCTGCCGATATGGGATGACCACGAGGTCGACAACGATTATGCGGCCTTGACGTCGCGCGATCACGACCCCGCTTTTGCTGCAAGGCGTGCCGCGGCCTATCGTGCTTACATGGAGCACATGCCTATCCACATGCCACGTATGGCGGCCGATGGCAGCGTGTGCTTGTATCGTAATGTCGATTTCGGCCGGTTAGTACGCTTCCATGCCCTCGATGATCGCCAGTATCGGGACGAACAGGCGTGCAGTCCGGCCGGACACGGTGCAGGCTACAAGGGAATGAACGATTGCGAGGAGCGCGTGCAGACCACGCGCACGATGCTGGGCCCTGCGCAGGAGAAGTGGTTTGATCAATCCATCGCCAGCTCACAGGCCCGATGGAACATCGTCGCTCAGCAAACCTTGATGGCTCAAGCCCAACTTGGTGGCAGAGTTTGGGTCGATGGATGGGATGGCTATCCGGCAGCTCGGAGTCGTTTACTCAGCGCACTCGCTCGACCGGGGGTCCACAACCCAATTGTTGTTGGGGGAGACGTTCACGCCACCTACGTCAGTGATCTGCGCTTGGATGCCGCCCGTGACGACACACCCATTGTGGCGCGAGAGTTTTGTGGCACGTCGATCAGCACGCCGAGCTGGCCTCAAACTTGGGCGGATCGCTTGGTTCGCGAAAACCCGTCCATTCGCTACGCCCGTAGTGATCGCCGTGGCTATCTCTTGTTCGACATGACATCTGATGAGCTCAAGGTTACCGTACGCGCACTTGACGATGCTCGCAAGGAAGATGCTCAAATTGAGTCGCTCGTAAGTTTTGAAGTGACCAACGGGCAAACTGGTTCAGTATTCCCGGGCTGATTGAAACACTGTAGGTCAAGAGCAAATTGTCAGAAAATAATCTTCTTCATCCGCTGCCCAAGGTATTGCTTGTTCTAGCGCTCCTTGCTTTGTTCCTCTATGTCCTGGTACTAATCGCGATTTGGTGGAAGCAAGAAAATCTTCTCTTTGCACCTACCATTTTGGCGCAAACCCATTCGTTCAAAGTCGGCGCGGATGTTCAAGAAAAATTCATCGAAGTGGAAGGCGCGAGACTGAGTGTTCTTCACCTTCGCCTACCTAAACCCAAAGCTGTCGTTCTATTTTTGCACGGCAACGGTGGCAGCCTGGATAACTGGTTCGTCAATACCGATTTCTACCGTTCGATGAATGTCGACCTGATGATGATTGACTATCGCGGCTACGGCAAAAGCTCAGGTTCCATTACAAGCGAACAACAATTGCATAAGGACGTTGCTCAAGCCTTTAAGTTTCTCAAGCTCGAGTACTCGGACTTGCCCGTAGTGCTGCTCGGACGCTCATTAGGCACGGGCCTTGCGAGCCATCTCTATGCCTCCGTTCCTCTGCCATTGAGGCCGAAGCTTTTAATTTTAGTGTCGCCGTTTTCAAGCCTCAAGGAGTTGGCCGCGGCACATTTCACCTTTGTTCCTTCTGCGCTACTTCGGTATACGATGCGTAGCGACTTAGCGCTCGCGGGATTAAACCGCGACCCCAACGCCGCGGGCAAACCGTCGTCAAACGTGCTTCTTGTTCATGGAGATCAAGACCCACTCATTCCAATCCAGCATAGCCAACGTCTGGCCGCACTTCAGCCCGAGTTCAAACTTAAGGTCATCGAAGGCGGTGCCCATAACGACCTCCAAGACTTTCCGAGTTACTTGGACGCAATTAGACAAGGTGTTGCAGTCGCGATACCCTAGAGCGTGGGCCCTGTATCAACAGGCCCTTTATGAACAGTTACCTTTGAGGTTAATAATGCCAAGCATGTTTCGTCGGGTCCGCCATACCATTACCAACTTTCAATATTCTGCATCACCTCATGGGCGACGCGCGCTTGGCCAATTGCTCTTTTCTGGACTCGCCCTGGGGCTTCTTGGCCAGAGTGGGTACGTCGACGCTCAGACTTGGCCTAGCAAGCCGATTCGAATCGTGTTGCAATTTCCGCCCGGTGGATCGACCGATGTCGTGGCTCGCATTCTCGCCAAAGAGCTCACGAATAGCCTCGGCCAACCGGTCATTGTCGAGAATAAGCCAGGTGCAGATGGCGCGATCGCTGGTGAGTTCGTTGCCCGTGCCGAGCCTGATGGGCACACATTTTTTATGGCCACCAATACACCGATGATGCAGGTCCCGCTGCTGCGCAAGAATGCACCCTACGATCCAGCCAAGAGCTTTACACCGGTATCTTTGTTGGGGCGCTACGTTTATGTATTGGTTGTGAATCCGGGCGTTCCAGCCAGGGATGTCAATGAGTTGATCGCCTATGCACGAGCTAATCCAGGCAAACTCGGTTACGGCAGTTACAGCGGCGTGACCCAGCTCATGCATAACCGGTTGAAGAATGTCTCTAAGGCCGATATGAGCCTGGTACCTTATAAAGGCGAAGCGCCGACGATTGCCGACATTTTGGGCAATCACGTTCAGCTTACTTTCGCCACGCCTATTAGTACCATTGGGCACATCAAGGAGGGTAAGCTGCGTGCGCTAGCGGTGCTCTTGCCCGCGCGTTCGGCCCTGTTCCCCTCAGTGCCTACCGGTGCCGAGGCGGGCTTGCCCCCCTTTACCGCGGGTACCTGGGCGGCCCTTTTTGGTCCGGCCAAATTGCCAGCCGAAATCACTGCCCGAATGAACAAAGAGCTCAATCAAATTATGCGGCGACCCGAGATCAAGGAGCAAATCGACAAGCTCGGATTTGAGATCGCGGGGTCCACCTCTGAAGAGCTTGGCATGTTTGTTCAGGATCAACTGCAGGCTTGGGGGCGTGCGTTTAAGGACGCGGGGATGAACCCGGAGTAGCAGCAAAGCTCGTTGGTGACGTGAGTAAGGGACGCATCGCCAACAGCCCCAAGATCGGCCCGATCGCAAGAATTGGGAGCACGGGCCAAGGCGAGAACTTGAGGCTCAACTCGGTCAGCCATTGAATGCTCACGATCGAAATTGAGAAGCCGATGCAATTCACAAAAGTCAGAACGCTACCCACTACATCACGTGGGGCATTGTGCGCGGTAAGGGTACTGAACTGAGGGGAGTCTGCCGACACGGTCGTTCCCCAAAAAAGTAACCAAACGGTGAAGAGCCACCAGGGTACTTCCAGCATCCAGGGCGACATCAAGGCGCAGAGTCCGCTCGACGCCAGCAGCAGAGCGGCAACTTTTGCACTCCCGATTCGTCGCGCGGCGAAACCGCCCAAGACACAGCCGACGCCTCCAGCGGCAATGACGATGAAGCTCAGCATGGAGACCGCACGACTGATACCGGTATTCAAATAAGCCGCAATCATCACTGGCGTGAGAACGAGGAAGGCATACAACTCCCACATATGTCCAAAGTAGCCAAAGGCTGAGGCACGTACTTTCGGATCGCGAACGATCGCTATCAACGCTCTGGGACTCACTCTCACGCCTCTTACCAAATAGGGGCCATCAGGTGCAAACAGCAAGATCATGACGCCTCCCAGTACGGCGAGACACGAGGTGACGATCATGACCTCCTGCCACGGCCATGTCGCACCTAGCGCTCTCAGCAAATGCGGCAATGCTGTGCCGACAACCAGAGCTCCAACCAGAAATCCGAGTGCCGCGCCGAGCCCTTTGTTGTACCAGCTTGAGGCGAGCTTCATACCGATCGGATAGATTCCGGCCAGGCAAAAACCAGTCGCGAAGCGCAACATCATCAGCGCGGAGAACGCCGAGTTTGAATTTCCCTGCGCGAGGGCGGACGATGAACCGAGGACGGTCAATTCTGTAATAGACATGCTGGGCAGTAAGACCGCAGCGGCATTGAATGTCGCTCCTAGAACCGCACACAAAAAGAAAACCCATCGCATCGAAAATCGGTCCGCAATCATGAGTAGCGAAAAGCACAAGGTCCCCACGATAAAACCAAATTGAATGGCCGAGGTGAGCCAGGCTAGCGCGGATTCCGCCAGGCCCAAACTTCGTTGTAAGTCAGGCAACACGCCGTTCACCGCGAACCAAAGCGATGTGCTTAACAACTGCGCAATGGTAATAACAGGCAGTAGATGAAAAGGTGGTCGCGCAGGCGCAAGCGTAGGGGCGGCTGAACCACTCGAGGATGAAGGAGGCACATCCGGAGAAGAAGCCTTCATTGCGAGAATCGCTTGCTAGCGTTTGGACATGGTCTGCAACATTTCCGCCATTTTCTGATGCAGCATGTTGACCGCCTTGAGCGGCCTAACCATCACCTTAAAGTCGACGATTTTCCCTTCGCTATTCCAACGAATCATGTCGATTCCATTCAAGGTGATGCCGTCGATCACATTGACAAACTCCAGGACCGCATCCGTCTCTGACCAGACCTCTCGAACATAATGAAAGCCCGGCCCACCCAGGACGTGCATGGCCGCTTTGAGATACTGGCTGGTCACCGCCTTACCGACCTGTGGGGTATGGACCACGGGAGAATGAAAGACCACCTCATCGGCCAAGAGGCGATCCAGCGCTGCTTCGTCGCGATCTTTAATAACACTGTGCCAAGCCTGAAGTGCTGACGGCATCATGATCAGTCCCCCTAAATCAAAGCATAGATCTTAACGCCTTAACGACAAACCCACCTACTGGGCCGCCTAGTGGGACAGGGCCATCACTTTAAATTCACTAAGCGATAACCTCTAACCCGCGCTAAGGCCTAGTGTTGTAAATTCCTAATTCTGCATTTGCACAACCCTTGCGTGCTGCACCAGGCACCAACGCTTTCATAAGGCCGTCAACGTGAATTTCCCTCTGCCCACCAATCATTTCAAAAAAGCCCTCCTTGCCGGCAAGCAGCAAATTGGCCTCTGGTGCTCGCTTTCAAACCACTATGCCGTAGAAGTCGTAGCAGGGTCTGGCTTTGACTGGCTGCTGCTCGACACCGAGCATTCTCCAAACGATCTTGAGTCTGTTTTGTCCCAGCTCCAGGCCGCGAGTCAATATTCCGTCGAACCCGTGGTGCGCGTCGCGTGGAATGACATGGTGGCGATCAAGCGCCTGCTCGACATCGGCGTGCGTACCCTGCTTATCCCCATGGTGCAAAACGCTGAGGAAGCGCGTGCTGCTGTGAGTTTCACTCGCTACCCACCCGAGGGTGTTAGGGGCGTAGCAGGCACGACCCGCGCCTCAGTGTTTGGTCGAGTCAAGGACTACGCGAAGATCGCGCACACCGAACTTTGTGTCCTGGTTCAGGTAGAAACTGGCACCGCTCTTAACGAAATTGAGGCCATCGCCAAAGTGCCGGGCGTCGACGGTATTTTTATTGGACCCGCTGATCTGCATGCCTCCATGGGCTTCCCAGGCGAGACTCGTCGGCCAGAAATGATGGAAATCATGCTCGAAGCGACCAAGCGAATCCGCGCGGCAGGCAAGGCACCTGGTTTTCTGACACCGGTGGAAGAAGATGCGCGCCGAATTTTGGCGGCGGGCGGACAGTTTGTAGCGGTAGGTGCAGATGTTGGTCTTTTGGCGCGCAGCACCGAGGCACTGGCGGCCAAATTTAAATAGACCGCCCTTTCAGGCCAAAGCGATTGTGGGTTGTCCCGGGCGCAGGCCATGTCGACTTACATGCGTTTAGTCCAAAAATTTATGAAGAGAAAATTGCAGACTTCTTCGGCACCTTTCTACGTTAATTCCGATCAACGACGTCACCTGCAGTTGAATTTCTAGCCACCAGACGTACCTCGTTGCGGCTTGGCCAATCGAAGCTGGAGGTAGGTCAACCCCGCGACGACGAAAGCCCCCAACACCCCAAACAAGAGATCGGACAATGTGTCCCTTACACCCAGATTCATCTCTGTATGCAGCAATAGATCCGAGCCGTATTCGAGAAATTCCCAAAGGACTGCTACCAGGGTGGTTAGCCCGAGGGCTAGCAGGGCTTGAATCGCCCGCGGTATGGCACCGAGCAAATGCCGACTATGTTCAATGGCCGCCAAAAAGAAGTAGGCCATCGCCGCGCCTCCCAGAAAATGCGTCGGAATGTCAAGGTTGGGAAACGTGAGATAGGCATCGAAAATTTTCGCCCCGACACCGTAGATGAGAAAGACCACAAGGGGCGCCCAAGCGGCTTGCGTAAAGGTGATTTTTATCCAATGTTTCATTTTAAAAACTCGATTTGAACTTGGTCAGTCGGCACCGCTACTGCCCTTGGACCAAAGCTACTGATGTTTGTCAAAGTTGCATTGTGATGTGCGGAGATTTGAGCCACCTACCAACACATACTTTCACAATTGATTGCGCAGCCAGAGCAAGGTCCGCCGCCGGTGATATAACGGAAGAATGCCTAATCTTCATCAATCCGTATCCGCTAAACGAATCGCCATTCTTGGCCCAGGGTCGATTGGTTGCTGCGTTGCAGGCGCGGCACATGAACAAGGGCATGAAGTCCTCTTCATCGTTCGTAAAACATTTGATCACTTTCAGTTGAGCGGCCCAGACCGGCTCGTCGAATTCGCACCGCGGTGCATCACCGAAGTTGACGCGTTTGATGCCGTCGATCTGTTAATTCTGGCCACCAAGGCCCATCAATCGTACTCGGTCGCGCCCTTTCTGAAAAAAGCCGCTATGCGTGGGACACCCATTTTGATCGCGCAAAATGGAGTCGATCAGATTGAGCGGACAGAGGCAGTTTTACGAGGAACGACGGCTGCCGTTGCTCCGAGGGCAGTGGCTCCTCGTCTGGTGCCTGCGGTCGTCTATTGCTCGGCGCATCGCCTTGGGCCTGGCCATGCAGTGCGCGAAGGTCAGGCGAAGTTTATCCTTCCGACAGGCGAGCTCGGTGATGAAGTCGCAGGCCTCTTCGCGGGCTCTTTTCTGGATATTCAATTGAGTGCCGATTGGACGAGCGCAGCGTGGGGTAAGCTTTTAATGAATGCATCGATTGGAGCGATTTGCGTTCTTGCGCGTCGCGACATGGACGTGTTGCATGATGTTCAAGCGTCTGAGTTAAGTCTCGCCTTGATGGACGAGATCATCCTGGTTGGGCGAGCGGCGGGCGCGCGCTTCTCGGAAAATGCATCCGTAGATGTTTTAAGAGCCGCCTCAAAGACGAGTGCCGGACACATGCCGTCGATTGCTCAGGATCGCCTGGCCGGCCTGCCCACAGAATGGGTGGCACGCAATGAGGTGGTCGTACGTTTGGGAGTGCATTATGGTGTGCCGACTCCGCTCAATGCAGCCATGACAACCTTGTTAAGACTTGGCGAGCCTTAACAGGGTGGCTGGCTGCCCGGCCCTTAAACGACTACTTTCTGACGACGCAACTCTCTGATTTCCTCCATCTGAAATCCATAGGAGGCCAGCACGCTATCGCTATGCTGCCCAAGACTTGGGGCAGCCTGGGGTCGATTTTTAATCACACCCGCGATTTGAAATGGGCTATCAATGGTGCGATTTGTACCGCCCATACCATCGCCTTCAATGATCGCTCCGACCAGATGCGCTTGCTCGTCAGCCGGAACATCTGCGAGCCTGGCAACCACAGACACCGTCAACCCACTCGATTGGAAATGCTGCTGCCACTGCACGGCATCACGCTGCAAGAACACGCGATCAAACTCGGTCGTCAAGGTTTCGCTATGGGTACGGCGAGCCTGGCTGCTCGCAAAGCGTTCGTCTTGAGCAAGCTCGGCCATTCCTAATTGAACGATGAGAACGGGCCATAACTTCTCCTCATTCACCATCACCAGCGACAGCCAGCGCCCATCGCGGCATAGATAGAAATTGCTTAAAGGATTGCGCGGCGCAGTTCGAGGCTGACGATGCACGATCTGGGCACCTGAGAGCGCGGCTTGAATCATGATGCCGTTGGCCCAGAATCCATTGGCCAAAAGCGAGGTGGAGACGTTGGCTCCGCGGCCAGTGCGCTCGCGCTGATAGAGAGCCGTGACGATGGCACCATAAAGCGTGCTCGCCGTCGGCCCGTCTCCTTGGGCTGCGGCACTTGACACGGGCGGCGCATGCTCATGCGGTTTAATCACATCGGTAATTCCGGAACGCGCAAAATAGGCGGTCGAATCAAACCCCAAGCGATGCGCTTCCGGCCCTACTTCTCCATATCCGGACACCGAGGCGTAAATTAAACGCGAGTTCAGCGCTTCGAGTGAAGCGTAGTCCAGCCCCAGCTTGGCGCGAATATTAATGGGGAAATTCGTGATCAGTACGTCCGCTTGCTTCACCAGGCGGTGCAAAACCGATTGGCCCTCTTTGAGCTTAAGATCAAGCGCCAGACTGCGCTTGTTGCGCGAGGTGAAGTCCCACGCAAAGTTATGTTCGCCCTGAGGTAGACCGGAAAGCTTGGAAAGTTGTCGATGCTTGTCTCCGCCGTCAGGTGTTTCGATCTTGATCACTTCAGCGCCAAAATCGGACAGGATCGTAGCCGCTGCGGGTGCGGCGACGTAACTCGCCACGTCCAGAACTTTCAATCCGGTGAATATCGTCACGGTCGCTCACTTGAAAATTAAAAAATAGGGGCGTTCCCATCGGACCAGCGATTCATTGCTCACCCGTTTCACCATGCGACATCTCGCATCCCTCTTCGTCCATGATCTTCACCTGAGACTAAAGCTTTTCTACTGCTCGATGTGGGCACGCAGTCCAAAAATCGAAACCGGGCCACGATCTGCGTTATAGGCCGGAGCACTGATGCGCTGGTAGTCCAAAGCAAAGCTCAGGCTTTTGGACACCTTAAATTGATAGATCAACTCATAAATACGCTCCGGCGCATAAGAGAGCCGACCATCACCCAAAAAGAAACCTTGGCCTCCCGCCGCAAGATAGGCTTGTCGCGCGCCAGAGATCCGGTTCGCGGCCACCGCGAAGCCCAGAGTGTCCTGAGGCCTTTGCCAAGCCGACCCTTTAAGAACCGCACCAAGACTGAAGCTGCTATCAATTTCGGTGAAGGCATAGGTCTCCGATTTTCCGTCCGCCCAACTCCAGCGCAGGAAGGCCCCGAGGTCTTTTCCGAGCTGCTGTTGCACATTGACACCGACGCCGACCTTGCTGCGCATCTCACGGGTATTGGCGAGATCAGGAATGCTCGACGTCGCAAGTCCGAGTTGAGTTGCGGCATCAAAGCTGCCCATGCGGGTGATATTGCGAAACGCCATCAGACGCAACTTGCCAGCATAGTCTGGGCGTTCGCTCCCGCCGAATTGGTATGGCTTCTCCCATTCAAGCACGTCGCCGTAGCGCGCAAAGATGGCTGGATCCAAGACAAGTCCATTAGATTCTCTCGGCAAAATAAATCGGCCAAAACGAAGGCTCCAATCTTTGCCAAAATATTCTGCTGAGCCACCCCAGGAATAACCGCGCGCATCGGCGGGATAATCCCAAGCCCCATGGGTTAGGAAGGTCCAATTGAGGAAATTGAGGCGAGGATCATGTGCAAAGTCGTTGCCATCAAACACATCTAACGCTGAGAAGTTGCCTGCCATAAAGGTCCATTCAGAACCTAAGCGATGTCGGTAAAATGCGCGAGCGCGGTAGACCGTAAGATTTGAACCCGAGGTTCTGGCCAGCTCAGCATTGCTCAACCCTCCGAGCCCCGTTAATCGCGACAGGGGCACACCCTGAGCTGCCTCCGGGTGCAGCTCAAACTCGCCTTGGGACCAAGGCTTGTATTTGATAAAACCGGTCGCCGTAAAAGAATAGGAAAGTTCCTGATTTGTGAGCAAACTATTGGCGCCGGTGTAGGGTGCCTGGAAAGCGGCCTTGTTCTGCCATACGTAGGTGGCCTGCCAGCCAAAGCTCCAGGGATTGCGGGCATCGGCACTGATCGGCGCAGGAGTTGATTGCGAGCCGGTGACTTGCGCCATCGACGAGGTTGCACCACAGGCCAGAAAAAAGGCGATTAAAAAAGCAACGACACGAGCGGACATGGATTCTACAAAAAAAGAATGGAGGAAGGTGAATCAGATTAAAAAAAGGTGCAGCAAGCTCTCTTTAACGAATGCTCACCTCAAAGTCTTACAATGCCATCACGACGTGATGATTAGGTTAAGCGAAAAAGAATGCCTGCAAGTTTAGACGGTAAATTGGTTGTGGCGATTTCCTCGCGTGCTCTCTTTGATTTTGAGGAGGAGAACCGCGTTTTTGAGCAAGCCAACGACCAGAGTTACATGGCCCTACAACGAGAACGACTCGATGTCGCGGCGAATCCAGGCGTGGCTTTTGCTCTGGTCAAGAAGCTTCTGCGCTTCGACTCACCGGACGCCTTACCGGAGGAACGACGTATCGAGGTTGTGGTCCTGTCCCGAAACGATCCGGTCAGCGGTCTGCGCGTGTTTCGCTCGGCTCAAGCCGAAGGGTTAAGAATCGAGCGTGGGGTCTTTACCCGAGGCCGCGCGCCCTGGCGGTTTCTCGAACCGCTCAGTGCCAATTTGTTTCTTTCTGCCAATGAAGACGATGTACGGGCCGCTATCGAGCTAGGTTTTCCAGCGGCTCGAGTTTTTCCGCAATCCGTAAAAGCCTCGGAATCGCATCCCGATGAAATTCGTATTGCCTTTGACGGCGACGCAGTCATTTTCTCAGATGAATCAGAACAGGTGTACCAACAAGGCGGCTTGGAAGCATTTCAGTCCCATGAAGCCTTAAAGGCGGCCAAGCCTCTTCCGCCTGGGCCCTTTAAGCCCCTGCTCGAAGCTCTACAACTTTTACAGCGGCGGCACTCGACCGACGGCTCGCCCATGAAGCTGCGCACAGCTTTGGTGACGGCGCGTAGCGCTCCGGCACACGAACGTGCGGTGCGCACACTGATGGATTGGGGCATAGAGATTGATGAGGCTATGTTCTTGGGCGGACTTGAAAAGGGACCGTTCTTACGCGAGTTTGAACCGGACTTTTTCTTTGATGATCAGACCGGCCATGTAGAGTCTGCCGCCAACGTTGGGCCCGCTGGGCAAGTGATTTCGGGCATTCGAAATCAGCCGAAGTAAAATCGAGCGAAGTACCGTCGGCCGAAATAATGCATGCTGGTCATTTTCATTTGGGACGAGTTACATCGCATTGAATTTTAAGCCGCGAGTAGACCTTGAGTTGCCTGATCAGAATCCATGGCATGGATCGTTTTAAGAATGTCTTCGGGTTTGCCGATTTTTCTCCATCCAATGAGCAGACTCTCAAAGCGCAGACCAAGTACACGTTCGAGAACCGCCTGGCAGTCGAGCGGCTTACAGGACATCAAGAGTATCCAAATACCTTCGGGGTGAACGAGGTAAACACCGTCTCGCAAGCCCTGCGCTAGCCTTGAGACGATGGCCTCCCCGGCTTGGCTTGTCATGGGATGCAGAACCACCAAAGTGTGCGGCAATGCGTGTCGAGTGGGATCGAGAATAGCTTCGGTGTGAAGTCGGAACTCTGGTGCAGAGAGTTGCTGTTTGGTTTGAAGAAAGCGTGCTTCGCGCACGACGCGTTCTACATCACGTCGAAACAAATATCGATAACTTGTTCCCTCGAGGGTTTGCACCTGGAGCCGTGTAGAGGCGCCGGTCATTTCTCTTGGCAACACCATGGAGACCCCTAGCCTAAGCAAGGAGGTCGTCTGCGACAGGCGCAGACGCTTGTTTTGTTCTCGTATGACAATTCGAATCGCATCGTTGTCAAGATCTCTAATCGCAGCAACCAGTCTTGCAAGCGATCTGAATCCCGTCGCGATGCTGTATGGCAATACAATGCTTCCAGCCTTGAGCATATCGGCGGCCTTGAGCAACAGGCTCGAATCCTCAATGACGAGCCAACGCGAATTCAATGCAAACTCGGCCGACGTGCCAAAGAAGGCAATGTGCCGCTCCTGGAATCGCGCGAACGGAATCGCCGCGGTGGCTGTTGAATAAGTAGCGTCGACTTTGTTCATTGTCTTGTTCGGTTCGAGAATTACCCGAATCTAAAAGACCTTAGCCCTTGCTACAAGCTGTACTTTATGTACGCAAGTTCAAAGCCGACAGTCGGCGCATCGGAGCCGACATTTAACAAATTTTTATCTGCGGTGAAGCTTCATCACACCAATTTCCATTTGGCCAGAAGCAAAATCTGGAAGGCAAGGCAAGGCATGAGCGATGCATTCATCGATCACTTGGCGATCACTGCGGCTCGGCGGGTGCAGCACGAAGTCGACCACTTCTTGGGTCAAATTTAGGGTTCGGGGATGGCCTATACCGAGCCGCATTCTCCAAAAATCAGTCGCGCCCAGTTTGGCCTGAATGTCTTTTAGGCCATTGTGTCCCGCGTGTCCGCCACCCTTCTTCATTTTCACCTGTCCAGGCAGTAGGTCCAGTTCGTCATGAACGATTAGGATCTCCTCAGGCAGAATGCGATAGAAATTGGCGAGCGCTGCGACCGATTGGCCAGAGCGATTCATGAACGTTGAGGGTTTGAGCAACCACACGGGTTGTCCCGCGATATTGGTTTTGACTGTCGCGCCGAAAAATTTAGCTTCCCTTGTAAGAGTCACGCCTTGAGCGCGTGCCACTTCATCCACAAACCAAAAGCCGGCGTTGTGGCGCGTGTCGTCATATTCCTTGCCAATATTGCCGAGACCAGTAATTAAGCGAATTGCCATGTATTTTTTAGAGAGTGCATCTTCTGTTGGGACGATGTTGTTTTAAAAAGGAGCTTGGAATGTAGTGTTCTATCATTAACTTTGCTAAGTTATGGATTGAACACCGCACTAGTTTAGACGAGGAGCTGTAATGCATTGCCCGTGCTTCATTATTCCGTCGAAGGTGCTGGATCGCTTCGCAAAAGACAAGAAGCTGTCATCGAGCGAGCGCAAGTCGTTTGCGGATGCAGCACTGTTCGAGAAACAATGGCGCATTGGCCGAACAGCTCATGGCAAGGTTGCCGTGGCCGCACGTACCATGCTTGCGCGAGGCCTCCTTCCCGTAAGCTCCCCTTCGATCACGGCTTACGACTGTGTACACGGGACAACGCTACCCGGCACGCCTCTGCCCGCAAACACCACCGACCCCACCGCGCGTCGAGCTTTGACGGAAACGCACGCTGTTGCAGACTTCTATCAGTCAGTCTTTGGGCGCAATTCGGTGGACAACGCAGGCAAGACTTTGATGTCCTCCATACATTTTAGTGTCGACTACAACAATGCCTTTTGGAATGGCACGCAAATGACCTACGGGGATGGCGATGGAAATATCTTTGTTGATTTCACAAAATCGAACGACGTGATCGCTCACGAGCTCACCCACGGTGTGACTGAATTTAGTGCCCAATTCGTCTATACCAATGAAGCCGGTGGCCTTAATGAGAGTATTTCCGACGTATTTGCCTCGATGTTTCGGCAATGGCGGGCCAATCAAAATGTGAATCAGGCCGACTGGCTGATCGGTAAGGACATCATGGGACCGGGTGCGCTAGCGCGGGGTTACACCTGTTTGCGTGACATGGTCAATCCGGCGGGAAAGCATTGCTTAACGAGGCAGCCCACCCACTACTCTCAGTATCGAAGCGGTATGGATCCCCATGAAAGCAGCGGTATCGCCAACCTCGCATTCGCCAAGGCCGCGAAAGCCTTGGGCGGCAAGAGCTGGGAGAAGGCGGGGAAAATTTGGTACGCCGCGCTCACTGATTTACCTGTGCAACCCAGCATGAAGATGAAGTCTTTTGCCAATCGCACTCGTCGGCAAGCGCTCATCTTATTTCCTGGCGATCAACCCCTGCTGAACGTAATCGACAAAGCTTGGCGCGAGGTCGGGTGCTAAAGTCAATAAGGCAGCAAGCTCTAATTTACGCAATAACCTATGGACATACTCACGATTGAACGACTTGGCGGCTTGGCAGGGATAGGAAGCTTGGGTTCAAGAATGAAGAGCCAAGGCCAAGTGGCTCTCGCTAGCTTGTGCGCTGAGGACCAAACGGCCGTTGAACAATTGTTTACGGGCCGCGCCAAGAAACGCCCAACTGTAGTAGCCGATGGGTTTTGCTACAGAATCTCCCGGACCGTCAAAACAGGCGTGGAAACCATCGTAGTGACGGAGGAGGCCGTGCCTCAGTCCCTTATTCGCTGCGTTAAAGACGAATTGACGTAAAAAAACCCGCGTGGAGTTTTCCAAGCGGGCTTCAAAGAAGACTGAAGTGCTATTACTTCTTGTCGTCTTTCTTTGCGGCTGCGGCCGGGGCAGCGGCTGCAGCGGGAGCGGCAGCAGGAGCTGGCTCTTCTTCGCCTCCGCCTTTAACCGAGGCTGTCACAATCACAGGATTACCGGTTGCCACAGCGGTAACGCCTTCAGGCAGGGAAATATCCTTAATATGCAAGGGCTTACCAACTTCCAGGTTTGCCAAATCAACGCTCACGAATTCTGGCAAGTTTGCAGGCAGGCAAGAAACTACGATTTCGGACACGATGTGCGAAACGATCGCTGCTGACAACTTCACCGCAGGCGAGTTCTCTTGATTCAAGAAGTGCAAAGGTACACGCATTGTGATCTTACGATCGGCGGAAATGCGCTGAAAGTCAATGTGTTGAATCAGAGGACGGTAGGGGTGCCATTGAACATCACGGAGCAAAACCTTTTCGACCTTACCGTCCAGTTCCATATCTAAAATTGAAGAATGGAAGGCTTCGACGCGAAGTGCGTGATAGAGCGGGTTATGATCGATTTCGATCATGCTAGGTGTGACGGTGCCACCGTACACAATGCCAGGAACTTTGGCGGAACTACGGAGTCGGCGGCTCGCACCCGACCCTTGTACTTTTCTCGAAACAGCGACGATTTTCATCGTATTCTCCTAAAAACGTCTAACTCCGCGACCAGAGACAAAGACGGTGACAATATGCTGAGCACCTGCCAATACATCGGCATGGGCTCAGCGCTAAAAAATTAATCGACGAACAAAGACGAGACAGAATCTGCGCGGTTGATCCGTGCGATAGTCTCAGCCAGTAATTGCGCGCTCGACAACACCCGAACTTTTTCGGAGTTCTTCGCATCGCGAGGAAGGGGGATGGTATCGGTCACGACCAGCTCGTCCAAAGGTGAATCCGCCACACGGCCTACAGCGCCGCCAGATAACACGGCGTGGGTACAGTAAGCCAACACTCTCGTTGCACCGTGCTCCTTGAGTGCGGCCGCAGCCTTGACCAGGGTATTCGCGGTATCGACCATATCGTCCATGATGACGCAGGTACGGCCAGCTACATCACCAATAATGTTCATCACTTCAGAGACGTTTGCTTTTGGACGACGCTTGTCAATGATGGCGAGATCGCAATCGAGACGTTTCGCCAATGCGCGTGCGCGAACCACGCCTCCGACATCAGGCGACACGATCATCAAATTCTCAAACTGTTGCTTGTGGATATCGGCGAGCAGAAGTGGCGCGGCATAAATATTGTCCACCGGCACGTCAAAGAAGCCTTGAATTTGATCGGCATGCAGATCCATCGTCAGCACACGATCAACTCCAGCGATTTGGAGCATATTGGCAACCACTTTGGCGCTAATGGCCACGCGCATGGAGCGCACCCGCCGATCCTGGCGAGCATAGCCAAAATAGGGCAGTGCGGCGGTGATACGACCAGCGGAAGCGCGCTTGAGCGCGTCAACCATGATCATGACTTCCATGATATGGTCGTTTGCCGGTGCACAGGTGGATTGCAAAACATAGACATCACGACCGCGCACGTTTTCGAGAATCTCGACCATGATCTCGCCATCAGAGAAGCGGCCCACTGTCGCCTTACCTACGGGGATGCCCAGATTTTTGGCAACTTCTGCTGCAAGCTGGGGGATAGCACTGCCGGTGAAAATGACAGGCCCTTCGTGGGTGAGAATGTCGGCGCTTCGATTACCGTTGTGACCGACTGTAGTTTGTAGCATTTTCTCAACCGTGGCTGGAGACGAACTGAATATTTTGGCTGGGGAGGAAGGATTCGAACCTTCGCATGCCGGAATCAAAATCCGGTGCCTTAACCAACTTGGCGACTCCCCAACAGCTACTTAAAATATTTGATCACAGGTGCGAAATAGTTCGCTAGCGCCCTGTAGACCAATCACGCAACGGATGAACAGGTAAGGATCTCGCCACAATGACATCGCCAGCATCAGCTTTTCTCGCCTGCTCAGCTACCATTTCAGCAATCTCCGCACTTGCTACCGGAAGAAAAACACATGCTCCAGAACCACTCATTCGCGCCGCCGATAGGGCAACTGCTGATTTAGCATCCACTCCCGCATTTTTAGCGAGGGCTGGCTTCAGGTCAGCCCGTGCGCTTTTCGCACCGGCCGACTTCATTTCAACGCCTGCCGCCTTGGCATTTGCCGATCTGCTGATCAACTTGGAAACAGCCGCCGACGCACGATCAAGTGCCTCAATAGCCACGCCCACTTGAGGATAACGGGCAACCACCACGGGCTGCATGTCGTTTCTCCCCGAAGCAAACCATTCGCTTCGTGAGGAACCCAAGATTGTGATGGGTTTTGAGTCTCGTGTCAATTCGGGCGCTCCGAAAATCTCTCCCGTGGGTACGGCAGCCGGAGGAGAAATCAGTACGTAATGTTGAATGGGCAGCTTCAATGGCGATAGCTTTTCGCCGATACCGGTCGCATGGGCGGGTTGACCGCGCACAAAAACCGGCACGTCAGCCCCCAGTTTTAGTCCGATGCCCGCCAATTTCGCAACAGAGAGGTTGAGGCTCCAAAGCCGGTTTAAGGCCAGTAAGGTAGACGCCGCATTCGAGCTCCCCCCACCCAGACCACCACCTATTGGAATCTGTTTCTCGATATTAATCTCCACACCGAGCTCACAACTGGTCTCGATCGCGAGCGCCCGGGCTGCTCGAACGGTGAGGTCGAGCTCAGGCGGCACGCCCGGCGTGGGTGTCTTGAGCAAGATCACGCCGTCATTGCGGAGCTTGAAATGGAGGGTATCGGCCAAATCGATAAAATCGAAGACCGTTTCGATGGTGTGGTATCCATCTGGGCGTTGTCCCGTCACATGCAGAAAAAGATTCAGCTTGGCGGGCGCCGGACAATAACGTATTGCAGTCAGCATTTCGCTATTATCGCCGCAAGTTGGTGCTCACGCCAACTTGGCGCTCGATTATCAAGGTTAGTACAAGCTTTGTCACATTTCTGGAGAGCCCTTGCCAAGTTAGGACAAGGCGGCTACGGTCTTCTTCGAGTGTTGTCAGTTGGGCTGTCCAATCTCGACCAAGGCTTTCGGCAATTGCCTGCGACTTTTTCACAGTCGGCACTGCGTCTGAGTCCAGAGCGGCAAGCGCCTTAGGCAGGCGATCAATGGGAAGTCGCCAGCCGAGTAGTCGTTCCAAAAGATCCTGAGCATTGGCCGCCTCATACTGCTTCCCATCGGCAAGAGACAAAGTGGCCAACTCTGGAGTGGAGCGAACTATCGCGATCGTCTGACCAAGCGGCGAGTTAAGTTCTAACGTCGTGCCTTTAAGGGTACTTTGAAGGCTAAAGCCTCCTTGAGCACTGTCTTGCTGAGTGGACTGCGTTTCTGCGACAGTCTCCCTATCCACTTTGACCGCAAAGCGGCCAACCCACTCCCCAATTGACGCCACTTCATCAACCACTTTATCCGGAATTTTTGGCACACGGGTTTGAGCACAACCCGCCAAAAGAATCAAGAAACAAAAGACTAGGCCAAAGGCAAAGCTTAAACCACGGCTCACACCCCTCCCGACCCTCAAAGTCCGCATCGCAACATCACAGGGCACTAAAAATTAACCTTCAAACGCGTCAGTGTTTCTTTCAGGGAGTCATTGTCCGGTTCAAGCTTGCGGGCGTCCTGCCAGTACTTCAAAGCATCGCTTTGACGGCCCTGTGTCCAAAGAACCTCCCCGAGATGAACCAAGACATCCACTTCAGGGCTAATTTTCAGGGCCTTTTCAAGATACTCGCGAGCTTTGTCGAGGTCGCCTTGGCGATACAGTACCCAGCCCATGCTATCGAGAATATGCGGGTCCTCTGGCTTGAGTTCGACAGCTTTGGTAATCAGCTCTCGGGCTTCTGGCAGTCGCAGGTTACGATCTGCAAAACTGTAACCGAGAGCGTTATACGCGTGGGCCGCATCGGGTCTGAGCTCGATGAGCCGACGCAGGCTTTGCTCCATCACATCCAACTTATTAATCTTTTCAGCTGCCAGGGCATGTTCGTAAAGGTGATCGGGCGTATTGCGCGTGCTTTGAACTGCATCATCCAGAACCTTAAAGGCTTCATCCAAACGTTTGGCCTGGCTCAGTATCTGCGCCTCAGCACTGGTCAACGCGATGCGTTCACGATTTCCAGTAGACACTACACTCTTCAGAAGAGCACGACCTTCTTCGAGCTGACCAGATTTCGACATCAAAATCGCACGCCGAGACACTGCGTTAATGTACTGCTCACCAGGACCCACCTTGGCATACCACTCTTTCGCCTTAGTCTCATCCTTTCTATCTTCGGAGATTTGCCCTAAAAATGAAAAAGCCAAGCTATCGTCGCGCTGCACAGACGCTGGCAAATTGATCAAGCGAAGCAAGTACTTTTCCGCCGTGTTGAAATCCTTACCCTGGTAGGCGATCTGCGCCAGGGCCAACATTAATGTGGGGCTTTCCGGCTCTTTTTGTAAAGCAGATTCGAAGGTCTGTTGTGCTTGGACCGTTTGGCCTTTTTGCAACTGCAGGCGTCCTAAGGTGAAGTAAACCTCAAGAGCCTTAGGTTGGCGTTTAATCGCAGCCGAAAGCATGTCGATGGCTTCATCCAAAGCGGCCGGATTGGCGGCTAACAAGCGCGCAGCGCTAATCACCACGTCTTCGTTGGCGGGAGCGAGCCGAACGGCCGCCCTCGCTTCTTGCACTGCTTTGTCCGGCTGCTCGGCTTGGAGTGCCGCTGTAGCCAAGGCCAGCCTAGCCTCGGGAATATTCAGATCATCCTTGGAAAGGCGCTGCAACATCGCAAACGCGCCCTTCTTATCAGGCATGTTAGGAAGCACCCTGATGATTTGTTGATAGGCTCCCGCCACCGTTTTGTCTTTACGAGCCTGAATCAGGCGCTTGGCAAGCAGGGGCTCAGCGTCACTTAGCTTACCGGAACTCAACCAAAGCGCCTCCATAGTCTGGGCGGCGGCGGTGGAATTTGGAGCAAGTTCGAACCACAGTTGAGCCGCAGGAAGTGCTTGCTCAAGTGAGCGCCCAGCCAAGGCAAGCTCGGTAGCGCGTTGAGCCATGCGCGGATCGCGAGTATCTTTTGCCATTTCAAAATAGGTGCGTGCAGCGCTCACAAATTGACCACGCTGCGCAGCCACCTCCGCAGCCAACACCTGAAACATAATCTGGGCTGTTAACTGGCGTTCGGGAATCGGCCCGCCTACGTCCGCCTCCGCTGAAGCAATGGCTTGTGATTGGGCCTGTGTGAGTGGGCATGCAGCCCCAAGCAACATAAAGCTGCTAAGAACTACGCAACGAAATTTTTGACTGAGAAGATTTCTCATAGGCGCACTCATTTGCGAAAAGAGCCTTTAAAAGGAACAAGCGGGCTCAAAGTAGCACGCTTAGGTCGCGGCCTGCTCGGCATTCACCCAAATAGTAGGGCCAAGTGCGGCCTAGGGCAACTCGGTATTTGGCCGAAGTCCGACCAGAGGCGACAAACCTCACTAAACTGCGCCATTGAAGACCATTTATCTGAAAGTTGGGCAATGCCAGAATTACCAGAAGTTGAAGTCGTCCGACAGGGACTCGCCGACAAATTAGTGGGGCAACAGTTTAAATCGGTGGTCATTCGGCAAAGCCAGTTGCGTTGGCCAATTCCGGCAAATTTACCTGAACAACTTTGTGAACAACGAATCATCAGTGTCAGCCGCCGCGCTAAATACCTGTTGATTGAGGTGCCCAGTGGATGGCTCATAGTTCACCTCGGGATGACCGGGAGCCTTGTTTGGCAAAACCACGCGGATTTTGCGAATGTGGCACGACTCGCCCAGCACGATCACGTGGTGTTCAAACTCACCCGAGGTGACCTTACTTATAACGATCCACGGCGCTTTGGGGCTATGTTGTGGCACCCAAAACGCGCTCTCGCAAGCAGCGAATGCGCCGGTGCCGTGGAGCTTGGGAGTAACGCGGGCTTTGCGAGTTCTGATGGGCTTGGCATTTCAAGCGAGCTTGCAAGTTTTAGACTGTTTGCGAAGCTCGGGGTGGAGCCACTCAGTCCCGCTTTTCAAGTGGCATCGTTTTTCCAGTCCACCCGTGGTCGCAGCCTCAGCATTAAGCAATTTCTGCTCTCGGGTGTTGCGGTAGTGGGAGTGGGCAATATCTACTGTTCCGAGGCACTGTTTCGCTCGGGGATCCGACCAACCAGGGCCGCCGGGCGTTTGACGCTCAAGCAAGTGCGGGCTTTGCATGAACAGATTCGTCTGACTCTTGCCGAGGCCATTGCCAAGGGGGGCAGCACCTTGCGCGACTTCGTCAATAGCGAGGGTCAGTCCGGATACTTTCAGCTCGACTATTTTGTATACGGGCGTACGGGACTGGCCTGCAAACGCTGCGCGGGAATGATCAAGCAAATTACGCAGCAGCAAAGATCCAGCTTCTATTGCCCAAGCTGCCAAGGCTAACGCGTTCCGCCGGAGAAAGGGCCTCGGGCTCAAAACCACTCTTACAAAACGCTAGAAAATTGATCAAAACAGCACCGTTAATAGTGCTTCGCCGACCGTTTAGCGGACTCCGAAACCGACTAGCAGAATAGACCCATAAAAGCACTTCGAGCATGCTAAATTTCCGAAATAGGCATGTCGACTTACATGCAAAGATCGGTGTGATGCCGATCTCCAAAAAACATCTGGGGCGATGAAAAATGAGTGCAGTCAGCGAAGATCTGGTTAAGTTCGCAAATTGGAAAGTAGGCGTCGAGGCCGCTGTGAAGCGATTCGAGCGTTGGACCGATGCGGGTGGCATGCTGGATAACGCGATCCAAATGCGTACACAGGCGATCTCGGATCGTCTGTCGCGTAAGGGCGTTTCCGTTGCGTTCGTCGCTGAGTTTTCACGCGGCAAGTCCGAACTGATCAACGCCATCTTCTTTGCCGGTTTTGGTGAGCGTATTGTTCCCTCCTCGGCGGGACGCACCACCATGTGCCCAACCGAATTATTCTGGGACGAAAGAAAACCTAGCGCGATCCGCCTTTTGCCGATTGCCACTCGCAAGGACGTCACGTCTTTATCCGATCTTAAGCTTCAGGTTTCGTCCTGGGTCGAGGTGCCCTTCAATCCCGAGGAAAGAAGTCAGGTCAAGTCGGCACTTGCTGCGGTCCAAGATCAAATTGAAGTGACCCTCGACGAAGCCAACCAGCTCGGCCTACTTGACGAGATCGAAACCGAAAAATTAAAACTTCAGGGGCGCGACAAAATTTTTGTGCCGAAGTGGCGTCATGCTTTGGTCAATTTTCCGCACCCCCTACTGAAGGCCGGTCTATCAATTATTGATACCCCAGGACTCAATGCGATCGGTACCGAGCCAGAGCTCACCTTGAGAATGATTCCCGAGGCCGATGCGGTGTTGTTTCTGTTGGCCGCCGATACCGGTGTCACGCGCACGGATATTGAAGTTTGGCGTAAAAACATTTGTAACACGAAAGATGCCGGTCGCTTCGCTGTACTGAATAAGATCGACGGCCTTTGGGATAACCTTAAGACTGATGTAGAAATTGAGAACGAGATTTCCAAGCAGGTTCAAAGCGTTTCTGAGGATTTGGAGCTAGACCCCTCTCTGATTTTCCCGATCTCGGCCCAAAAGGCCTTGAGCGCAAAAATAAACGAAGACCAGGCTTTGCTTGAGAGAAGCCGAATTCAAGCGCTCGAAGTCGCGCTCTCCGACGTGTTGGTAAAGCGCCAACAAGTCTTGGTTCGTGAGAGCGTGTCGAGAGAATATGGGGATGCTTATCGCAACATCGACGGCTCCTTGCAATCGCGCCTGCGTAACCATGTTGAACAGTTGTTCGAACTGAACGGATTGCGCGGAAAAAATCGCGACGTAATGAATCATACGGCTGCGCGGATTCGTAGCGAGCGCGACGACTTCGATAAGAGTTTGAGGAGACTCCATGGTCTGCGTGCAGTTTTTCAGAGACACTCCGAAGACGTACATACGACACTCTCAGTAGAGTCGCTTAAGCGCCACATCCGAAGCTCGAGAGAGCTGATGAAGTCCAGTAATTTCAGCGCCGGACTGAAGGGTGGTATGCATGCACTATTGAAAATGGCCGCAGAGGACATCAAGGGTGCCGAAGCCTCAATCCAAGAAATCACTACGCTTATGACCGCAATGTACCGCACATTTAGTGTCGAGCACGGCCTGACTCTTGGCTCTCCGATGCTCTTCTCGCTCACAAGGCATAGCGCTGAATTAGCAAGACTCAATACCCTTTGCGATCAACGCTTTGGAGCCGTCACTCTGGCGACTACCGAGAAGTCGATTGTAATGCGTCAATTCTTAGAGGCTATTGCGACTCGCTTGCGGGAAATCTACGCGGCGGCTTCAAAGGACTCTCACAGCTGGTTACGTGCCGTGATGGCCCCCATCGAAGGACAGGTCCGAGAGCATCAAGCGCAACTCAAAAAGCGCATGGACTCTGTGCGACGCATTCTGGACGCTAATGAGTCACTGGATGACCGCATTCAAGAAATTGAATCCGCCAAAGACGATGCCCAAGAAAAAATCAAGGGCTTGCGCGACTTGAAGCAGTCTTTTGAGGATGCTTTGGACGGACAGCCTCCCATCGAAGTCATTCAACAAAAAGCCTTACTGCTCGCCGAAGCCTTGGATCGATCAAGTGCTCTAGAAGATGAGCCACCCGTCCCCTCTAACGATCCAATTAGCCCGTTACGCAAGCTTGCGCAAAGGGCGATACACTCGGCCAATGCCGAGCCCATCATCCATTAAGAGCGTTGGAAGCCAAGCTTCCGAAGAGCAACAGCCACAAACTAGGGCCAGTCTAAGGGGACCGTCAAAACCCCTCTCGCTGGCCAACAGACTCATCGAATGGCAAATGAAGGCCGGTCGCAATGACCTTCCTTGGCAAGTGCGCGATCCCTACAAGGTTTGGCTCTCAGAGATCATGCTACAGCAGACTCAGGTGGGTACGGTCATCCCATATTATTTAAAGTTTCTGGAACGATTTCCTGACCTAAACGCGCTCGCCTCTACTCATGAAGAATCAGTCCTCGAAGCCTGGAGTGGTTTGGGTTATTACAGCCGAGCTCGTAACCTTCACCGATGTGCGCGCGAAGTCGTAAACGTTTATGGGGGTGAGTTTCCTACCAGCCTTGAACGCCTTGTCGCCCTTCCGGGAATCGGTCGCTCTACGGCCGCCGCCATCGCAGTGTTTTGCTTTTCGAGTAAAGAGGCGATTCTCGACGGCAATGTGAAGCGTGTTCTTAGCCGGGTCTTCGCAATTGCAGGCATCCCAACTCAGAGCACCACTGAAAAAGAACTCTGGGAAATTGCACTTCAGCAACTTCCAAATCATGGGATAAAGTCATACACGCAAGGCCTTATGGACCTCGGGGCCAGCCTTTGCACGCCTCGCAAGCTAAAGTGCGTAGAGTGTCCGCTTAGTTCGATTTGCTCGGCCTATCAGTTGGGGCTAACTCATTGCTTACCCAGCCCGAAAGCACGCAAGCTCACACCAGTGCGTGAAGAGACATTCGCTCTAGTTATTGTTGCGGGACGGGTATTACTCGAACAACAGAAATCTCCAGGGATTTGGGGTGGCCTACTCAGCTTTCCCAAGGTCGAGAGTCTATCGACCCTCACCGAAGTTTTAGGCGAGACAATGCCCTCGCCTATAGAGCAAGTCGGGTTCGATCACAGCTTCACTCATTTCAAGCTCCGTGCGAGGATCGATTTGTATCGTTTCCCTCTCCACGCTGCTGGCGATGAGGTGACTCACGCCGCGTTGGGGCCAAGGGCTTATTATTACTCAGGACTTGGGCAAAAATACCGCCTCTTGAGTCGTGAGAAAATTGCCGAGGCCGCACTTCCACAGCCGATTAAGGCTTACTTACTTAACCAGGCCATCGAACACTTCAAGTGACTTCGCTGGGCCTCAGTTTTTGTTACAGAATGCCCTGCTGCGCCAGAAAGTGTTTTACCAAGTTAAGGCGACCGAGCGGATCGCTGAGCTGCATGAGCTGATGTTTAATCGGATTGGGAATCGGCAAAAATTCACACAGTCTTTGCCCGACCCAACTCGCCGAAGCGTATTCATATGGAGGCTCCACCATTTTCTGAATAGCCTCTGGACGACGGGCTTCGAGATCGAGAATAATTCTTTGCGCTAACGCAGCGAGAGGGACAAATTCCTCAGGCAATACTTGGTCTTGTTCGACCCCGAGAAACTCGACTTCGGCTTCGATCAAGCCGGAGGACTGCACTACTGAAGATTCAATTCTAAACCGCCGTTGGCCCATGACTCGGATCTGTAAGATGCCGAGCTGTTGCATATCCCAATCTTTGATCAAAGCTTCACAACCAACCGGCTCGTGGGTTGCCGAATCCCCCACTTCTCGACCGCTGGTAATCGAACAAACACCAAAGCTAGAGCCTGAGCTCAGACAGGCTTTAGCCATGTCCATATATCGTGTTTCAAATACACGCAGCGGCAACGAGCCGCCCGGAAAGAGCACCGTCGTCAATGGAAAAATGGGTAGTTTCAAGATTTGAAAATTAGTAGATTAGTCGCGCCAGACGGTTCGCCAGTCGGCTAGCTGAGCGCTCTCGCCGCTTTTGAAGCCAAGCCACGATGGCGTACCAAGACCTGTTCGACACGTCTAAAACGCTTTGCAAGCGTTTCAACACAATACACCGAACGGTGTTGCCCACCGGTGCAACCGATTGCAATGGTCATATAACTGCGGTTTTCCATCACGTAGTTTGGCAGCCATGTTTGCAAGAATTCGGCAATGTGGTCCACCATCCGCTGCACGGAAGGAATGGCCTGTAGATATTCCACCACCGGAGCATCTTGTCCAGTAAGAGCCGACAACTCAGGTACATAGTGCGGATTGGGCAGGCAGCGAACATCAAAAACCAAATCGGCATCCAAGGGTACGCCATGCTTGAAGGCGAAGGATTGGAACATGAGGGTGAGTGGTGCGCGCTCGGAACCCACCAATTCGCGGACCCAGGTGCGCAGAACATTTGGGTTCAGATCACTGGTGTCGAGCACGACTCCAGCGTCTTGCAGGTCACCCATTAGCTCACGCTCTTTCTCTATCGATTCGGCCAAACTCATCGGGGTCTCGACGTTTGGCAAAATGCTCATCGGATGGCGACGGCGGCTTTCGGAGTAGCGCTGAATTAAGACATCGGTGCGTGCGTTGAGGAAAATAATCTTGACGTCTTGACCATAACGGCCGAGACCGTTGGCGAGCTGGCGTAAATCCTGAATCGACTCACCCGAGCGCGCATCGATGGCTACCGCAATACGCTCATGCCCGGCCTCTTGCAAACTGGTGATCACTTCATGCAAGAAACGACTGGGAAGATTATCGATGCAATAATACCCATCGTCTTCAAGGGTGTTCAAAGCGATCGATTTGCCGGAGCCGGAAATACCGGTAATGAGTACAACACGCATAATTTTTTGGCGCAGCCTTAATAGGAAAGCGATTGCCTTAGAAGTTTGTCAAAGAATTCAATCTGTCCTGGGTGCGAAGTTAAACCAGCCCCTCGCCTTTAAAGCGATTCATCAATCTGGCGTTGTTGGCGAGTAATAAATTCAGCCACAGTATCAATGCCACGTAACTGAAGAATCGTGCTTCGAACCGCCGCTTCTGTCAAGACCGCGAGGTTTCGACCCGCAGCAACCGGCACGACAACTTTCCGAATCGCTAGCCCCAGTACATTTTGATTCAATGCTTCCAAAGGAAGTCGCTCATATTCGCTCTCCATAGTACTGCGTCGAACGAGATGAACGATCAGCTTCAGTCGCATTTTCCGACGAACGGCAGTCTCGCCAAAAATTGTTTTGATATCTAAGAGACCAAGGCCGCGCACTTCAAGTAAGTTTTGAAGTAACCCGGGGCAGCGTCCGTCAATCGATGCCGGGCCGGTACGCGTGAGCTCGACGACATCGTCGGCGACGAGACCGTGTCCACGGCTAATAAGCTCCAAGGCCAACTCACTCTTGCCTAGCCCCGATTCACCAGAAATTAAAACTCCCATCCCTAACACGTCCATCAGGACACCATGCATCGAGACGGTTCCACCACGGGAGTTACCCAGGGCTTGAAGTAGGGTATCGATGACCATCGCAGCCGGGGCCTTGGTGCGCAGGATGGGCAACTGATTTGTTTCAGCCTGTTCCAAAAGAATTGCGGGACCCTCGAGGCCTTCGGCGACGACAATTGCGGGCGGATCGCCGGTGAAGAGATCGTTCAGGATTGCCTGTTGTTTGTTTGGTTCAAGTCGAGCGAAATAGGCTGACTCGGCATGGCCCAGGACTTGCAGGCGCGATGGATGGATCAAGTTAAGAAACCCCACCAAATCGCTTGGCTCGGTATTTTCAAGCTGAATTAAAGTGGAGCGATAAGCCTCTCCAGAGGCCCAGGTTAGTCCAAGACTTTCACGGACTTGATCGAATAGATCACCTAAAGTTAGATGGTTCAAAACAGGTTCCTGGCTGAAGTCGTCAAAGGGGCGAGAGATGGACCATTAGTCTACCCCTGAATGAGCGCGCGCTCCGAGGTACTTCTCGGCAGGCCTTGCCTTCGAATCAAGCGGCGGGCCGGTAAGGCACCCATGCATCAAGGGCCTTATGGATTTCGCCGGGATCGGTGAGAGAGAGTAGCTTTCCCCGCACTTCATCATCGGAAAGTAGTTCTGCAAGTTCGGAAAGGATTTCCAAATGCTCTTCATTCGCATTCTCTGGCACCAGCAAGAACACAAACAAGCCGACGTTGGCTTCGTCTGGTGCCTCAAAGGGGATGGGCTCGGCCAATCGAATCACTGCACCGATCGCTTCCTTCAACCCACGCAATCGACCATGTGGAATAGCTACACCGTGACCGAGACCTGTGGACCCTAAACGCTCACGGGCAAAAAGTGCATCAA
This sequence comes from Betaproteobacteria bacterium, assembly GCA_031421635.1. Classification (GTDB taxonomy): domain Bacteria; phylum Pseudomonadota; class Gammaproteobacteria; order Burkholderiales; family Burkholderiaceae_E; genus JAPOKJ01. Next base: position 41,370 of record JANOPA010000064.1, read on the forward strand.
ACACTTTGCCTCGTTCAAGTCGGTGGCTATTTTCAAAGAGCAAGCTTGCCTGTTCAAACAGACGCTTTTTGCTACCCACTGAAATATCTATCTGGACCATGTTGGGGCCCAGTAGGCGCGAAATTCGGTTCATCATGATAGAAATCGTTTTCAGCCCGGCATTATAAGGAGCGCCATTAGAACCTGTAATCTAATCCCCTCCTAATCCAACACAAATACGGGAAAACCGAGAGTCTACGATTGCTTTTTACTCCCTGCATTTATCAATTGAAAAGTCCGCAGCGTCGGTACTTCAGCAGCCGCGGACGTTGGTTTGCCAAGTAAATACTGGTTAGCTCAGGATTCGTTTAGCGGGTTCATGCTGGTGATCGTGACTACGATCCTTGTGGCGGATCACTTGCCGATCAAGCTTGTCGACCAGCAGGTCAATAGCAGCATAAAGATTCTCATTAATGGATTGCGCAAACAGATCGCGCCCTTTTACGTGAACATTAATTTCAGCCTTCTGGCCCTCTTTGTCCACACTCAAACAAACATTCATGTCGATCACATGATCAAAATGTCGCGTTATTCGCTCAACCTTATGGGTAACGTATTCTCGAAGCGCTGGGGTAACACTGACATGGTGGCCGCTGATCGATAAATTCATACGAGTTCTCCTTTGAGATTGTCTACTTTGAACATTGATAAGTTGTTTCTTGTTAGTTTCTTGCTATAGAGCCTTACGTTGCGTTACCGAGGGGATTTTCAAGGCCTCTCTATATTTGGCCACGGTGCGACGCGCTACAACAAAACCTTGCTTCCCTAAAAGGTCCGCAATTTCGCTATCCGACATAGGTTGGGTGGGTACCTCCGATTCAATGAGTTGTTTGATTACAGCGCGAATGGCTGTGCTGGATGCAGCTCCGCCGCTATCCGTCGCGACGTGGCTGCCGAAAAAGTATTTGAGCTCAAAGGTGCCGTTCGGCGTGAGCATATATTTTTGGGTGGTGACTCTTGAAACCGTTGACTCATGAAGCTCCAACATTTCCGCAATTTCACGTAACACCAGAGGCCGCATAGCTACGGCCCCGTGCGAGAAAAAAGCCTTTTGCCGATCTACGATGGCCTGAGACACTCTCAGAATCGTATCGAAGCGCTGCTCAACATTCTTGATTAACCAGCGGGCTTCTTGTAACTGTGCGCTCAAGTCGGCATGTTGTCCACGATTTTTTTTAAGAATTTGTGCGTAAAGACTATTCACTTTGAGCTTGGGCATTACGCCGCGATTCAGCTCCACCGTCCAAACATTCTTCTTGCGTTTGACCACGACATCCGGAACTACGTAAGCTGCTTCAGTATTTGCATATTGGGCGCCGGGTCTTGGATTCAAACTAACGATCACCGCTTGCGCCGCTTTAAGCGTCTCGTCGTTGCAGTGCAGCACCCGGCGTAATTTGGCAAAATCTTTGACTGCGAGAAGATCGAGATGATTGCTGACGATTGAGTAGGCCAAGTCGAGCACTTCAGGGCTTTCACGACCCTCGCGTGCATGCAATTGCAACAGCAAGCACTCGCGAACATCGCGCGCTGCAACGCCTACGGGATCGAAACTTTGAATAATTCGCAGGGCCGCGTTAAGTTCAGAAAGTTCAAACTCCAACTCCTCTGGCAGCACCATTAAAAGTTCGTCCAAGGAACTGTTCAGATAGCCATCTGGGCTAATCTCGTCAATCAAAAATGTCATTAGGCCACGGTCGCGAATTGAACATTGCGTGCCCGATACTTGACTGGTCAAAAGCTCGGTCAGGCTAACTTGTGCGCCGGCGATTTGAGAAAATTCCTTGTCGTCCTGGTCATCGTCCCTTGGCTTTCCAGGTGTGTCCGCGGACCAGTCTTGGCCATAGTCGGCCGTACCGTCACCATCGTAGCCCGCTTCAAAATCACCGGTATCGGAGCTGGTGGGCACCTCTGGCCCCTGAGGCCCAGTTTCGGCCCCAGAAAACTCGTTGGGACCGTCGCCCGAACCATTCAGTCGACCAAATTCATCTGGGAATTCGGCTGTATCGCGGGTCGAAAGGCTGCCGCTGCCCGAGATACTGAGTGCAGAGTCCAGAGGGTCATCAAGACGCTCTAAGAGCGGGTTCTCAACGAGAAACTGCTCAATTTCTTGGCTTAACTCAAGGGTGGACATTTGCAGAAGCTTGAGCGACTGCTGCAACTGGGGCGTCAGCGCCAGGTGCTGTCCAATCCTGAGTTGTAACGACGGTTTCATCTTCGAAATGTGTGCGGGCTAGCAATCCTGTGTAAGGGTACCGCCCCAAAACCGTGCGCTTTAGTTACATCGAGAAGTTTTCGCCGAGGTAATACCGGCGGACATCTTCGTTCTCGATCACCTCCGCGGACGTGCCAGAAGCAAGAACAGTACCAGACCTAATAATATAGGCTTGATCGCAAATCCCTAAGGTCTCTCGGACGTTATGGTCGGTTATGAGTACACCAATGGCACGTTGTTTCAGAAAACGCACAATTCTTTGGATCTCAATGACCGCAATGGGGTCCACTCCGGCGAAAGGTTCGTCCAAAAGAATGAAGCGAGGTGAGTTAGCCAAGGCACGTGCGATTTCCACCCGACGCCTCTCCCCACCCGACAAGGACTGCGCCAAATTGGTGCGAATGTGGTCGATCTGGAGTTCACCAATGAGCTCATCCATCCGTTTTTGGCATTCCTCCTTGGAATACGGGCGGCCATTCGCGTCGATTTGTAGCTGCAGAACCGCCAGAATATTGTCTTCGACTGAAAGTTTTCTAAAAACCGAGGCTTCCTGAGGTAGATAAGACAATCCAAGACGAGCACGGCGGTGAATCGGTAAGTGACCTATCGACCGACCATCCAGGGAAATCACGCCACCATCACTGGGGACAAGACCCACAATCATATAAAAACACGTGGTCTTGCCTGCGCCATTGGGGCCAAGCAACCCCACGACCTGCCCGCTTTGAACCTGGAGCGAAACGTCTTTCACAACCTGACGGCCAGAATAGGCCTTCATCAGATTCTCCGCACAGAGAGTGCTGGGTGCGCCGAGCGCAGGATTCAAGCCTTCAATCATTTCACTACTTACGGTCATTTCACCGAATTTGGTCGCTCGCTCGGCTTGAGCACAGTCGGGGCAGCTTCCGGTTTGGCACTGGGAAGCGCGGCACTACCCGGCGTCACCGGAACAGCTGCGCCGGAGCGAGGTTGAATTACTAGCCTTACCCGTCCACTAGGACTGCAAGCGCCCGCAGGGCCGCTGTCGGCCGAAAAAAGCTCAGTGAGGCTTTCATAAACGATTAAATTGCCGCACACTTCATCGACGGACTTCTCTTTCTCAAGACGCTTAAGCAAGGCGTTTTTTTTGAGCTTTACGATCTCTGCCTTGCCGTCGTATTCAATTTCCTCGCCGTAACCCTCAACAAATTGATCCGCACCTTCACGCTTTTGGCGAAAGCTCGCAGTCTTGCCAGCGCTACCGTAGGCCGTGCCGTATTGGTAACCTTCCGGATCTTGCTTAATGACCAGGCGTTCGGCGCGAACAATAATGGTGCCCTTGGTCAGAACTACGCGCCCGGTAAACACAGACACCTGTTTCAGGTCGTCCATTTGCATCTTGTCCGCCTCGATATTTAGAGGCTTATCGCGATCCGCCCGCTCGGCAAATACGGGTGTGGCGAAGCAAAGCACAAGCAAGGCCTTGCCACAATTCAGCTGCACCTGGCCGAACAACTTCAGTCCCTCTTTCACTCGGCGCCTTTCACGTAACTACCCTCAATGTCCTTGATCGTTGCTCATGTCGAAGTTGTGAAATTGTCAAAGGCTTCTCTTGCTCCAACTTCATTTCTTTTGAGGGGCAAATGTCCCTTTGACCTGGCTATTCAGGCTCAATTGCCGGGTAGAGTGGTTAAACTCCATCCCAACCCCTGTGAGCACGGACGAAGCATACTCAATTTTTACGGCGAGGGCGCTACGCGCGATTTCTTCCTGGGTGTACAAAGTCATGGATTGGGTTGTTACTCTCACCTGCGGGTCCTTCGCGCCCGCCTCACGTAGCAATTCAACGTCATCAAAAAGCTCGGTGACATCACCATCACCATTCGCGCGAGCACGCTTGGCGCGAACCGTCACCTTGGGCTTGTCGGCATCCAAACTCACCAATACCGGCTGAGTAAATTCCGTATGGTTATCAGCGGGGAAATGCGCCATTCGATCCGAGCGCAATCGAAATACGGGTTCCCCTTTGGCATTGACCTTCGTCAAATTCAGCCCTTCGACGAAGGAATCAGGCTCGGTGGGCGAACTCGCACGTCGGTTCTTATCTTCAAACTGTGAAGCCTTTTCCGCCAAGTAATAGGTTCCCGCAGCAAGTGAAAGCAGCAGAAATATCGAAATCAAGCCAGATAACCGTTCGCGAAAATGTACCTTCAAGAGCGCCTCCCCACAAGATGTTCGGCGGCCCTTGGTGCGGAAGCCTTGCGAGAAGGGACGATTGCGCTCATGGGCACTGAAGGTACGGTCAAAAAAGAGACGAGCAGCTTCTGGTACAGGCCCTTGGCTTTCAAGATGTAGTCACACAATTCTCTTGCCGCGCCAGCGCCTGCACAAGCCTGCGCGACCCAATCGGCGCGCTGGCGCACTTCAAAATGCGCATCACTGGGTGCCGCACAGAAACCCGCAACACTGAAGGCCGCTAGGTCAGGCCAGTCGTCTCCCATCATTGCGATTTCCAGAGGCTCCAGTGCGAATTCCTGGGCTAATTCAAGGAGCGCTTGGCGTTTGTCCTTAACCCCTTGCAAGACCCGATCAACTTTCAGTTCGGCGGCGCGTATGCGCACCATCTCTGAGCTGCGACCCGTCACCAAAGCTAGCCTGAGACCCGCTTTTTTCAAGAGGGCCAAGCCCTGTCCATCCAAGACCGAAAAACCCTTCAAAGCCTCGCCCTGTGAGCCAAAATAGAGCTTTCCATCGGTCAATGTGCCATCGACGTCAAACGCTACCAGGCGAATGCGAGCGGCCTTTTGTCGCACAGTCAGGCGCTTTCCTTCAGGCAACACGGCAACGCTACGACGCACGGCGACCATCAAATCACCTTCGCGATCAGGAGATCATTCACTTGAAGTGCGCCGACACAGCGGCCCTCGACATCGACCACGGCCAGCTTGCTAATATTGCGCGCCTCCATTAACTGTGCGGCATCGACAGCAAGTGCAGCGTCGGAAATGGACACCGGCGTTTTACTCATCACCTCCGACACTAGACACTTGTGAGGGTCGACCCCGCGCTCAAAGAGACGGCGTAAATCGCCGTCGGTAATTACCCCTAGAAGCATATCTTCAGCATCTATCACGGCAACCATGCCCAAGCGTTTATTACTGATCTCCAAGATCGCTTGGGACAAACTCACGTTCGGCGCCACGCGCGGCAGGGCCTCGCCCTGATGCATTACGTCGCGCACATGGGTAAGCAAGCGACGCCCCAAAGACCCCCCTGGGTGAGAGCGGGCAAAATCATCGGTGCCAAATCCACGTGCATCTAGTAAAGCCACCGCCAATGCATCGCCCAGAGCGAGCGCCGCAGTGGTACTGGCGGTAGGCGCAAGATTGAGCGAGCAGGCTTCACGGGCCACACCGGCGTTCAAATGCACATCAGCGACTTTCGCCAACTCAGAATCCGGGTTGCCCGTCATCGCAATCAACTTGGCTCCGCCCCGCTTAATCGCCGGTACTAGGCTGAGCACCTCTTCGGTACTCCCCGAATTCGACAGGGCAATCACAACATCGCCCGCGGTCACCATGCCCAGGTCGCCGTGCATTGCCTCAGCAGAATGCACAAAAAACGCGGGAGTTCCCGTGGAGGCGAGCGTAGAGGCAATCTTGCGGGCCACATGCCCTGACTTCCCAATGCCACTCACAACCACTCGCCCCTGGCAAGCGAGTATCAGTCGACAAGCCGCTTCAAAGCTGGCATCGAGTCGATCCACCAAGGCGAGCAGGGCTTCGGCCTCGATGCGAAGTACTTCGCGGCCTTGTGCAATCACCCTTTCGGTGGAAATTAGTGGATTTTGAACTCTCATCAGGGTCGAGTATATATATGGGTCATGCTTAGCTCTCTCGAACTTACCTTAGCACTGCTCGCCGCGGCCGTTCTGGCAGTCGTCGGGCTTCGTGCCCTCGGACTGCCGCCCTTGGTCGCCTACCTCCTGGTAGGCGTGCTGCTCGGCCCGCACGCAGTAGGCCTCACCGCCAACGATCACAGTACTCAGGCTCTTGGCGAGATCGGTGTGGTCTTTCTCATGTTTTCAATTGGCTTGGAGTTTAACCTCGATAAGCTCAAGTCCCTTCGACGTCATGTGTTTGGGCTCGGAAGCGCTCAAGTCGGCCTCACGATCGGGATATCCGTCGCAATCTTGGTCTTAGCGCCATCAGGTCTTGTCGCCTGGTTTTTCCCCGGCGGCACCGATTGGCGCGGGGCGGTGGCCCTAGGTGGCGCGCTCGCGCTTTCATCGACGGCCCTGGTGATGAAAATTCTGGAAGAAAAACGCGAAATCGAGTCAGAACACGGACAGAGAGTGTTTGGAGTTTTGCTGTTTCAAGATTTGGCCGTCATTCCTTTGTTGGTCGTCATCCCTGCGCTGGCGACCGGAGGTAATGATTGGGTGTGGGCTCTCGCCGTCGCCATGTTTAAGGCGGCCAGTTTACTGATTCTATTGCTGCGCTTTGGTCCCAACTTAATGGGGCATTGGTTTCGACTGGTCGCCCGACAAAAGTCTCACGAACTCTTTACGCTCAATGTGCTTTTCGCAACTCTGTTCTTCGCATGGCTGACCGGTAAGGCTGGGCTGTCGATGGAGTTGGGGGCTTTTGTGGCGGGCATGCTGATCGCTGAAACGGAGTTTCGCGACCAGGTCGAGGAAGACATCAAACCCTTTCGCGACGTGCTTCTGGGTCTGTTTTTTGTGTCGATTGGAGCCAGACTCAATCTTGAAGTGGTGGCCTCTGGATGGCCTCAGGTACTCGCCCTACTTTGCATACCCGTATTGGGAAAATTCATTCTCGTCTGGGCACTGGCAAGAATCTTCAAGGCTAGTAACGGTATTGCAATCCGTACGGGTATTTGGCTAGCTCAAGCCGGTGAGTTTGGCTTTGTTTTACTGACCCAGGCCGTGGGCGTAAAACTGCTCAGCGAAGAGACGGTTCAGTTTGCACTGGCCGCCATGTTAATTTCGCTCCTCATCAGCCCACTCTTCATTATGCAGGCTAACCGCCTGGCGCTGCGTGCCTCCTCGCAAGAATGGCTGGAGCGATCAATGCAACTGCAAAATATTGCTGCCAAGAGTTTCGGACGAAGTAAGCATATCCTGATTGCCGGCTTTGGTCGTTCTGGTCAGGCTCTCGCACACGTGCTGTCGAGCGAAAAAATACCGTATTTCGCACTCGATTTGGATGCCGACCGGGTGCGATTAGCCACCCAAGGTGGCGAAGCTGTCGTGTATGCAGACGCCCTCAAGAAGGATGCACTTCTGGCCGCCGGAGTACACCGTGCCAAGGCCATGGTGATCACGTTTGGCGATGTGCCCAGTACCCTCAAACTATTGCGACTGCTCCGTGAGATCGCCCCGCACTTACCGACCATCGTACGATGTGAGACCGAGGCCGACTTAGAAAGATTACGGGAGGCAGGGGCTACTGAGGTCATTCCCGAAATTTCTGAGGGCAGCCTGGTTCTGGCCGCGCATGCCCTTGCACTGGCCGGTCTGCCTGCAGCCCAGGTTCTGAAGAGAATGCGTGACATTCGAGAGGATCGCTATCGAGTTTTGCAAGGCTTCTTCCATGGTGCCGACGATGCGCCGGAGGATCAGATCGAGAAAGACCCACTGCATCTTCATACCTTTGCGCTCCCCAAGGACTCGCTCGCGATTGGCAAAGCCCTCAAGGATATCGATTGGCGCGGTGCCAGTGTGACCACAGTTGTAGGTAAACGTGGTCGCACGGCGAGCCCTGAGCCCGAGTTCACTCTGCAAGCCGGTGATTCGGTGGTTCTGCTTGGTCGACTTGAGCAGGTGAGCGCGGCCGAAAACGGTTTGAAACGAATCTAGCAACCCGCTAAAGTATTCGTCAAGACTTCTTGCCCGCGTCACTGAGGTAATATCCAGCTCGTGAACTCCCCCAAAGACACTGACGCTTTTCTGCGCCTTGACAAAATTGTGTTCGGCTATGCCGAGCGCAAAATATTGGATGGGGTGAGCATGGTTTTTGCAAAAGGTACCGTGACCGCCCTTATGGGTGGCTCGGGTGGGGGAAAGACAACCGTCCTACGACTCATCGGCGGCCAGCAAAAACCACAGCATGGCTCAATTGTTCTGGATGGCCAAGAGCTCACCAGTTTAGACCGTGCGGGCTGGTTCAAAGTTCGAAAAAAGATGGGCATGCTGTTCCAACACGGAGCACTTTTTACTGATCTTTCGGTGTTCGACAATGTCGCCTTTCCGCTGCGCGAGAATACCGATTTAAGTGAAGACCTGATTCGCACACTGGTGTTAATGAAGCTACAAGCGGTTGGCCTACGCGGAGCAGCGCGCCTCATGCCGTCTGAAATTTCCGGTGGAATGGCCCGGCGCGTCGCTCTGGCCAGAAGCGTTGCCCTGGACCCTCCGGTCATCATGTACGACGAGCCCTTTACCGGGCTCGATCCTATCTCCATGGGCACCATTGCCCGCTTGATTCGCAGCCTGAATGATGCACTGGGCGCCATCAGTATCGTGGTTACTCACGACGTCAGCGAAGCCTTCGAAATTTGTGACTACGCCTACCTGCTCGCCAACGGAAAAATATCAGCGGAAGGCTCACCCGATCAACTGCGTGCCACGCAGGACCCCTTCGCGCGTCAGTTCTTCGATGGCAAGCTTGATGGACCAGTGGCCTTCCACTATCCCGCACCTAGCCTCGAAGATGATTTTGGGCTGGCCCCTATTCTCGCCGCTCAAGCTTCAACCGGCGGCTCTGCGGCAGGTGGTACGAACATTGGTGCTAACCGGTGAGTTTATTGGACCGAGTGGCACGGCTTGGGGCCTGGGTGAGTGGCAAAGTTGCAGACGTGGGCTATGGCGGCAGGTTTTTCTTTCGTCTTTGTTTTCTGGCGCTTGCGGCTTGGAGACGGCCGCGCTTGATCATTGATCAGATTCACTTTATTGGTAATTTTTCGCTCTCCATTATCTTGGTCTCCGGTCTGTTTGTGGGACTCGTCTTGGGCCTCCAAGGCTATTACACGCTACAGCGTTACGGCTCCGAGCAGGCCCTCGGACTCTTGGTCACCTTGTCCCTGGTGCGCGAACTTGGCCCTGTAGTGGCGGCCTTACTTTTTGCGGGCCGTGCCGGCACCTCGCTCACGGCGGAGATCGGCTTGATGAAGGCCGGTGAGCAACTCAGCGCGATGGAGATGATGGCGGTAGACCCCATGGCCCGAGTCCTTGCACCCCGCTTCATGGCTGCCCTCATCGCCTTGCCATTACTCGCCGCTCTGTTTTCTGCCATTGGCGTGATCGGTGGTTATCTTGTCGGAGTGCAATTGATTGGGGTGGACAGCGGCGCGTTTTGGTCGCAAATGCAGGCTGGTGTAGACGTCTATGCAGATGTCGGCAACGGACTCATTAAATCGATTGTGTTCGGCTTTATTTGTGCCTTTGTTTCTCTATATGTTGGCTATGAGGCCAAGCCCACTCCCGAGGGGGTGGCGCGCGCCACGACCACGACCGTCGTGGCGTCATCCTTAGCTGTATTGGGATTTGACTTCATCCTGACCGCTTTAATGTTCAGTATTTAATGAGGGGTTTTTTATGAACCGACGCAGTATCGATGTTTTCGTCGGACTCTTTGTCCTCTTGGGCTTAGGGGCCATTCTTTTCCTGTCGCTTAAAGCCGCTAACCTGACCAGCTTCTCGACGGGCGAGTCGATTCATGTCAAGGCTAAGTTTGACAACATAGGTGGACTCAAGGCCCGTGCTCCAGTCAAAAGCGCCGGGGTCGTCGTAGGCCGGGTGACCGAGATCGGTTTTAACAAGGAAAGCTTCCAAGCTGAAGTCAGCATCGCCTTAGATAAGCGTTACCCATTTCCGAAGGACACGTCCGCCAAGATCCTGACCTCGGGTCTACTTGGCGAGCAATATATTGGGTTAGAGCCAGGCGGTGATACTAAAAATCTCGCCGAGACTGACAGCATCAAAATGACCCAGTCTGCGGTTGTTCTCGAGAACTTGATTAGCCAGTTTTTATACAGCAAAGCGGCTGAGGGCGGCTCTAAAGACAGCTCTAAAGACGGTGCGAAAGATAGTGCCAAGGAGGCCAACAAATGAGTTCAAGTTTCTTCCGTTTACCGGCCTTTAAATCCACCCTAAGCTGGGGCTCGCTTACACGCTTGATGAGCGCAATGGCAATCGCCACGGGCTTACTCCTCTCGGGTTGCACTGCAACCCAGCTCGGGCCCAATTCGCCCCTGAAGATTCTGAAAAAAGGAGAAGATGCCTTCGACCCGATCGAGGGCATCAATCGCGCCGTATTCAGCTTTAACACGGGTGCAGACAACCTCATTACCAAACCACTCGCCCGAGCCTATCGTTTCGCAGTGCCAGAGTTGTTTCGCGGCATGATTGGCAACGTATTGCTCAACATCAACGACGTCTGGGTCGGCGTGAATAGCCTACTGCAAGGTAAACCAAAGGATGCCTTGTCCGATTGGACCCGCGTCCTCGTCAACTCCACATTCGGCTTTGCCGGCGTTGCAGACGTGGCGAGCGAGCTGGGCTTAGAGCGCCACAACGAAGACTTTGGTCAAACCCTTGGCAAGTGGGGCGTGCCGCCTGGTCCCTACCTAGTTCTTCCTTTGCTCGGCCCCTCGAATTTCCGTGACGGCTTTAGCATCGTGCCCGATGCTCTCGGCGATCCAATACGCAAATTTCCTCGGGCAGGGGATCGAGACCGCACCAGGATCGTTCGGCTCGTGGATACTCGCGCAAACTTTCTTGATGTGGAAAAGATCGCGGACAGCGCAGCCATTGACCGTTACGATCTGGTACGTGATGCCTATTTGGCGAGGCGTAAGCGCTTGGTGTACGACGGCGACCCACCTGAAGACAAGCCAACCGAAGACAAACCAACCGAAGAAAGTAACAACAAGTAAGTGCCGTATATCTATCACTCTTATGACACGTTTATGAGTGTGTCTAGCGCTAACTTTGTGTTGCTGGATAGGTAGGAAGCCGCCGTAACTGGCTGATTTGATGAAGGATTTCTAATGAATGTCACAAAAAGTAAGCCCGCCACGAAAATGTCGGCATCCCTACGCAAATCGACGGTGGGTGCCATGATTGCGACGAGTCTTTCTCTAGGATTGGGCTCGTTTTCTGCGCTCACTTCCTCGACGCTGGTGGTGGGTGCGGCGTTATTCATTGTGTCTACGAGTCAAGCCCGCGCTGACGCAGGTGCTCCAGATGAGCTAATTCGTGATCTGAGCAACAAAGTGCTCGATCAGATGAAGTCCGACAAAGAGATTCAAGCGGGAAATTTCAAGAAAATATCCGATTTGATCGACACCACCATTATGCCGAACGTCAATTTCGAGCGTATGACCTCGCTCTCGGTCGGCCGTGGTTGGCGTCAGGCGAGTCCAGAACAACAAAAGCGTCTCATCTCTGAGTTTCGTACGCTTTTGGTACGAACTTACTCGGGCGCTTTGACCCAGTTTAAGGATCAGTCCATCAAGGTGAAACCGTTGCGTGCTGCGGCAGCGGAGACCGAGGTGATTGTGCGCAGCGAGATTACCCCGAAGCGTGGCGAATCGATTCCGCTCGACTATCGAATGGAAAAGTCCGCTTCAGGCTGGAAAATTTATGACGTGAATGTCGGCTCTTTGTGGTTAGTGGAGAGCTATCGAAATCAGTTCTCTGCGGAGCTCAATGCCAAGGGTATCGATGGCCTCCTCGAACTGCTCATCGCAAAGAACAAGCAGTTCGAGAGCCCAGAGAAAAAATGAGCGCTTATTGAGCAGGCTATGGCGATGACTCAGCCTTCTAAACTCACCGCGAGTGACGCAACCCGCTTCCTCGCGGAGCATGCCCACTCGGCAAGTGCGTCGATTGACCTTTCCAGGCTTGTCGAGTTCGACTCAGCGGGTCTCGCCGCACTGGTACAAATTGCACCAAAGACAGCTCTTCAGCATGCTCCCGAAAAACTGCGTAAACTTGCCGCCTTATACGGCATGGACCGCATTTTTTCGTGAGCCCAATTGACATCATCGCTTTCCCCTTCTAGCAGCCCCCCTACTCAGAGCACTGCGAACCCGACCGGCTCATCATTCTCTGCCGCCAAATCCTCGGTACCCGCGATCAAGGTGAGCGACGCCGCCAAGCACTTCGGTCGAGGCAAAAACTCCTCTGGTGAAAAAGTCCTCAAAGCCTTGGACGGCGTATCGCTGCAAGTTGAGCAGGGCGAGTTTTTTGGCCTGCTCGGACCTAACGGCGCTGGGAAAACCACCCTCATTTCTTTGATCTCTGGGATGAGTCACCCAACCTTCGGTCGGGTCGAAGTGATGGGCCATGATGTTGTGAGCGATTTTCGTGCTGCGCGTAAATCGCTTGGCGTCGTACCCCAAGAGTTAGTCTTCGACCCCTTCTTTAGTGTTCGTGAATTATTGCGTTTCACCTCGGGTTACTACGGTGTCAAGGGCAATGAAGCATGGATCGACGAGGTACTCGCAGAACTCGACCTGACTTCCAAGGCGAATGCGAATATGCGCACCCTGTCCGGAGGCATGAAGCGGCGCGTCCTAGTGGCCCAAGCTTTGGTTCATAAACCGCCCGTGATTGTGCTTGATGAGCCCACAGCCGGGGTGGATGTCGAGCTTCGCCAGGCCCTTTGGAAATTCATTCAAAAACTTAATCAACGTGGCCATACCATTATCTTGACGACCCATTACTTGGAAGAAGCGCAGGAGCTTTGCACCCGTATTGCGATGCTCAAGGCAGGCAAGGTTGTGGCTCTCGAGCAGACCAGTGCACTCCTAAAGACATTCTCGCAGCGTCGCCTCAGTCTGCGCCTGTCGGGCACCCCGCTACCCACGCAGTTTCAAGGCAGAATCGTCAACACTCGTGCGGATGGTGCCGTCATACTCCAGCTCGAAAACTACGAAGAAGTCGAACCCCTGCTTGGCGCGCTGCGGCTGGCGGGCTGCAAAATCGAAGAGATGGAATTGGCCCATGCCGATCTTGAAGACGTGTTCGTCAAAATCATGAACCGAGGAGCTTCAGCATGAGCGGCCAAGGTTTCCAACTACTCGGGTTCAGTACTCTGATCAAAAAGGAGCTGTTGCGCTTTTTTAAAGTGAGCTTTCAGACGGTCGCGGCCCCCATTCTCACTGCCTTGCTGTACTTGCTGATCTTCTCCCATGTGATGGAAGGTAACGTCAAGGTCTTTGACGGCGTGCGCTATACCTCCTTCCTCGTGCCCGGTCTGGTCATGATGTCGGTGTTGCAAAATGCCTTTGCGAACAGCTCCTCGTCGATGATTCAAAGCAAGATAACGGGCAATATTGTTTTCGTTTTGTTGCCCCCGCTTTCGCACTGGGAATTGTTTGGTGCCTACGTGCTTGCCGCCATGGTGCGTGGCATGGTGGTGGGCGCGGGTGTATTCATTGTGACAGTTTGGTTCACCCATCTCAGCTTCATTTCGCCTTTGTGGATCTTGATCTTTGCGCTGTTAGGAAGCGCTATTCTCGGCACCCTAGGTCTCATCGCCGGGGTGTGGGCCGAGAAGTTCGACCAAATTGCGGCCTTCCAAAACTTCTTCATCATGCCCATGACTTTTTTGTCAGGGGTGTTTTATTCTGTCAAGTCTCTACCGCCATTTTGGCAAACGTTGTCCCATCTCAATCCTTTCTTCTACATGGTCGATGGCTTCCGCTATGGTTTCTTCGGACAGTCGGATGCCTCGCCCTGGCTTTCTCTCGGTGTGGTCAGTTTTGCCCTCATCGTAGTCTCCGCCGGTGCCCTTAAGCTATTGTCTAGTGGCTATAAGCTGAGGCACTAGGGTGGTGAATTACGGCCCTCAGTGCGACGAATTTTTGTGTATGTACAACTGATCGAGTACGCTCCCACACAAGGTTAATCTCCCGGTAAACTATGCGTTGTCGTCAAAACGACATTCAAGAATAGATCGAGCCCAGGAGATTTTAGTGAGTATTTTCCGTCAGTATTTGAGCTGGCCGTTAACGCTTTAAAGCATAGGATGGCAAAGCCATCGCTTACTCTGCCTCGATTGGCGCAAAAGGCTATCCAACCTTTGATGACCTAGCGGTAAACGCGAAGTGGGCAGCGAGAAATCCTGCTGGCGGCATGGGCCTAGTCCAACAAGATGGTGTTCTTCATTACCCATTTGGGTGAAGAAGCCTTGTTGGTCGCGGCCGAGATGGTCGCAGCCTCGGTAGGTGTGGGTCAAATGGCGCTCAATGCCTCCAACTTCCTGCGCACCGATATTGTTGTGATGGGCATTATCGTGATTGGGGTGGTGGCTTATTTGTTTGATTTGCTCATGCGTTTTATTGAGCGTCGCTTGGGTGCCTTGGAAGGGGCGGATGTAGGTACGACTTATACCGACACGTCAATAACTGGAACGTTCGTCGTTTTAGGTGCGATTTTCGAAGGGCAAGTCGCCATTGAAATTATGGCGTCGCAAATCAATGCGGGCCGCCACTGCAAAGTCATTAAAGAGATACTCAACAAGCTCCGACACGAATCCGTCGTAGTTTGGCACACTTTCTTGAGGCCATTCAAGGGCTTGGCGATTAAAAAAGAAGACACACCTCTGGGTCGGACGCAATTTTTTCCTAGAGACACATTTTGCCCTGCGCACACGGGTGTGGGCAAGCTCTTTTTATTGCTCACCGTTTTTATCTTAGCCGCTTTTGATCTTCGCGATGCCTAGGTGTGCCAACGGGTCAAGGGCGCGCGCCAGCGCGAGCGAGGCGTAAGCCTGAACCCTTGACGCGCATGAACCATTGAACAATCAGCAATGCGCAAGGAAGGCGCTTCGACTTACTTCGCTTGCAGGCCTGCGGGAGGCCCCCGCTCGGCGGGGGTTGGGGGGTGCCGTGGATGGGGCCACTTTGTGGCGACGGCTTGCCGTGGCCACAACACTTATTGCCTCCAAGGGGCAGGCGAGCGAAGCTGGCCTGCACCACAGCCACGGAGGGGCGACAGACATAATGGGGGTTACGCGCCGTGCCGACACCAAGCTAACTCGGTTAGCGACTGGCGGCATGGCGCGTAACAGCCTGTTATGTTAAATGCGCCAGCATTTACCCCGCAGTGGCTGCCAAGGCACGACCGGCTCAATGCCGGACGCGCCTTGTTTGTTACCACGCGCGAAGCGCCTAGACTTCATGGTGCCCAGAAGAGGACTCGAACGCCTCACATGCCTCGATCTCTACCCTGCAAGCAAGAACACCAGTGCTTAAGTTTGTACGGGTGCAGGTGGATCGACTCGATCCACGCGCGGGCCTTGCCCCGCAAGGGCCGTGACGGAACGGACCACTTCAACTGTCCACAGCACCTTGCAATCTTTTAAGTCGCGCCGGGTGCGTCGCGTTGTGAACCTCTTTTAATTTTGCCAACGACACCAGTGTGTAAATCTGCGTAGTGTCTAGCTTCGCATGGCCCAGCAAGCTTTGAATGAACCGAATGTCGGCCCCATTTTCCAGCATGTGCGTGGCACAGGCTGTTCTCAGTAAATGGCAAGCACCCTGATGCTCGATGCCAACATGCTGCATTTGTTTCTTGACCTGGTCACCCAATCGGCTAGGCTCGTACGCCTGGCCATCGTCCTCCAAGAACAAGGTGAAGTCATCGCCTCCCATCGCAAGGTCAGGCCTGATCTCCCTCAGATATTTGTCTACCCACGCGCAAGCCCGATCCCCCATGGGCACCAGCCGATCTTTAGCCCCCTTGCCTTGGCGGATCATCACCGCACCACGCTCTAAATCCACATCGAACAGTTTTAAGCCCGCCAGCTCGAAGCGCCTCATCCCCGTGCTGTAAAGCACCTCCAACATGGCCCGCATTCTCAATCCTGCGGTGCTCGTCACCTCGCAACTGCCGATCAATGTTTCGACCTGGCTCACGCTGAGCAATCCCTTCGGCAAGCTCTTGGGGCGCGTCGGAAGATCCAGATCGGCCGCCGGGTTGTACAGAATGTGGTTCTGTTTCGTCAGCCATTTAAACCACGCCTGCAAGGGCAGAATCAAGTTCAATTGCCCGCTCACCGAGAGCGGCGCACCGTTGTGCTTCCTGTAGTGGTAAATGTGCCTCTGGTAACGCTCCAGAATCGGCCGGGTGATGTCCTGCGGCTTATCCAGCCCACGCTCATCACACCACGCAATGAAGCGCTCAATCGCATGGCGCTGCGTTTTCACCGTCTGCACGGAATACGCCAGCACCCCCTCCCACTCATGGAAGGCCGCCTGATACCTCGTCAGAACATTGTGCGCAATCGCCTCAGGGGCCACGCTCACACGGCGCTTGCGCGCCGTGGCAATTTTGCGAGGCTTTGGAACTGCCGCGATCTTGTTGCGTTTTAAGCTGGTGTTCGTTGCCATGATGGCTTTGCCACTCAGATCGCGCTAGCGGCTAAGGAAGGAAGCTCCCAGATGTCGCCAACATGGGTGTACGACAGGCTCGGCATATCTTCAAGCTCCTCGAAGGGGTTTTTGGCCGATTCCTCATGCAACTCGGCGGCAAGCCCTGCAGGGCTTGGGTTTGCGAGGTTTTGATCCGCATGACCACCCGCCGACCGCACCCCGTCCACCCCCCGACCAAGCGCCGACCACTCTTCTTTAGACCCCGACCGCTCGCCGTCGTAGGGATGTTTAATGACGTTTGGGGGAGCGCTTTCAGGGGCAACTTTGAGCGTCGCGTAGTGCTTCACTTTCAGACTCACCACATCAATCAACCCCGACAGGTGAACCCCACGCACCGCATCCCCATCAAACACCAATTCATAGCGATAACCTTGGCCCTCACGATGAGTCTTCAAGTGCTCCAACTCCACCAGCCGCGCCAGGTGAATCTTCAACTGCGTATCCCCCCAACCACTCACCTCACGCAAGCCCTTGCGGGTGAAGCGCGCCTCGGCCTGCCGACACGCCTTGGCCACCATCTCCGATTTCACATACTCCACAATCATCACCAAGAGCCGCCGAGTCTGCGGGGGCAACTCATCCAAACTCGTCCCCAACACCTCATGCGCAATCGCATTGGCCTCTTCCACATCCTCAATGCTGGCCTCGATGTACTCGATCGGCTTGGTGCCCTCCGAGGTATGCACCATCGCCGTCTTGATCGGCCTTTGATACTGGTGCAGCAAGGCCAGAGTGTCGATCAGGGTGAGATACTTTTCATGATCACGACGCGTGCGCGTGCGATCATCTAAAAACGTCAACGTATCGGCGTACGGGTTCACTACCGGCAAGGCTCGCAGTAGGCGCTGCGCATTTTGATGGGTCGCCTGGATCGCGCTTTTGGCCTCCCGTTTTGTTAACCCGGCCAGCGTTCTTTTTTCTCGCTGAAGCACGTGGATGCGCCTCGTCTGCTCCCGGTCCTCATCCACCGTCAGCACCAGGCACCGATTCAATAATTCTTCATCCAAATCAATCGCGGTGGTCGTCATCATCAACATCGTCGGACCCTCCACCCGGTACTCCTGCGTGATCAAGTTCCCGGTCTTTGGATCGCTTCCCGTGCTCGCAATCGTCAGCTCCCCCTCGCTTTGCAGAAGCTTCATCGCATAGCTCGCCCGGCTCGCACCTTCTTCCTCCGCAATGGCCAAGATTCTGTTTTTAAGGCTCGTCTGCCCCATGTAAAACAAACTCTGTCCCGTCATCGCGCTGTACTTGGTTCTGGCTTCTTCCGGCACAAACGCCAGCACCGCATCCATGAGTGAGCTTTTACCCGCAGCGCTGGAGCTTTGAATCACCACCGCCAAGGGCCGATCAAGTAAGCGACTCACCGCCGCCAAGTAACCCACGAGCTTGTTGGTGTTTTCTCCCACAACACCACACGCCTCGAAGTCCGCCACAATCCTTTGCAACAACTGCGGCGACTTCAACAAGGCAAGCGCTTCCTCTTTGGCGCGCTCACTCATCGCCGGTGCCGCCACCGGTGCCATAGCCTGGCTAATCGCCTCATCCTGCAAGGCCTCAAGTTTGAGCAGCACCCGCCCCAGATCCGTCTTTAAAACCCCTTCCGACTGCCCCAACTCCCCCGCCGCCTGCACCACAAACACCGCCCTGGCTCTCGCCGCATACAGGTCCAAGGTATCCACATGGAAGCGACCCTCAAGCGTGCTCACCATCAAGTTAATTTTGAGCGCACCCACCGCCAAGTTCTTCGGTAAACCTCGCACTCGCCAACGACGGGTCATGCTGCCCTCACCGAAGCTCAATACAATCTCCCGCTCACTCACCTCGGCAGGCGCAGGCTCTGCCGCCATAGGCGGCTGCGCCGCCGCAGGCAGCGCCTCTTCAATGGAAACATTTTGGTGGGTGAGCGTATTTTCTTTCTTAGCCGCTAAAGAAGGAAGGCTCGGCACCTCGGGTTTGAGGTCACAAGTTGTGACCTCAAGATGACTATCGGCAACACCAAGAATAAGGTGCTCGCCGTTTGTGACGACCTCAGACATTGCCTCTTTTCGCGGTCGTGCTTGCCCCTTACCCAACCACTCAGCCTTCCTGATCAGTAAGCCCAGCGATTTACTCGCGGGCTTCACCCTGCACGCATACTCATTCGCATCCATCCCCTTCGGGAACATAATTCTCCGGGCCTCGATGCCTAGGGTTAGAACTTTTTCAGCCAACTTGGCCGCACCCCGCTCGCCGGCCTCGTCACGATCAAATGCAATCAAGATGCGCTTGGCTTTCGAGGCCGCAATCGCCTCGATCAACTCCTCAGTGATGCCCTCAATGCCGTATGTGCTCGTCACATTCCTGAACCCCGCACACCAGAACGTCAGCGCATCAATCAAGGCCTCACACACAATGATTTCTTCGCACACACCAGGCCGCATCGCCTGACGATTAAACAAGCCTCGACGCGGCCCTGGCAAGTACAAATGATCAGGCGTGCCCGCCCTTAACTTGGTCGTCACCTTGCGACCATAAAGATTCACGACCTGGCCTTGTTCATTAAAGAGCGGAATCACCAAGCTGCCATTCAAATGCTCGTGGCCACTTTCTCGGTAAACACCAATCCTCTCCAATCGGCCCCGGATTTCCGTGCCCATCTTGCGGTTTTTATCCGGCAGGCGTAACCCCAAGGTGCGGTTCGCATAGCCAAGCTTGAAGGTTTCAATCGCTTGGCTTGCCGACTCTCCCTCGAACCCACGGCCCCGCAAATACGCCAGTGCCTCCGGGCTGGTTTTAAGCGTCGCATGGTAATAATCCACCACCTGCTCAAGCGCCGCCGCGTCATCAACTTCGCCACCCACCACCGGGGCCAGCAACGGGACCGTGCCTTGCTTGACCAACTTCAGCGGGGCAACAGCCCCCGATTCATCAGCAGCTAAAAGAGGAAGGCCCTCCTTCAGCACCTCCACCGCATGCCTAAAACTCACCCCGCGAGTTTTAATCACCCAATCGACTGGGCCCCCAGCCGCACCGCACCCAAAGCAGTGCCAGAGATTCTTGAGCGGGGTAATCACCAAACTCGCCGTATCGTCCTCATGGAACGGGCACCGACCCACCCAATCCTTGCCGCCAGCTTTCAGCACAACCCCCGAGGCCTCCACCAACCGCTGCACGCTCACTTCTTTCTTTAGCCGCTCAAGCTCTGCCTCAGATACACGGGCCATCGGGTTTCTCCTAAAATCCTGTCAACCACCTTATTGTGTATTTTTATAATACCGTATAAGATATATTGAATCAACCCTTTAAGAATGCTAGAGGTAACCTTATGAGCTATATCCACTTCGAACCCTCGCTCAGGTTTTACCCCATGACCGTCTTAGCCCCGACCGAAACCCCCATTGCCGCTGCACATTTTTCTATGCGCCTCATCCAGATTCGCCGACAAGCCAACATGACCCAGCAAGCCCTGGCCGATGCCGCCAAGATTCATGTCAATCAGATTCGACGCTATGAGGCCGGTGCAGCACAACCCACGCTCGACGCCCTGGTGGGCCTCGCACGGGCTTTGTACGTCAGCTTGGATCAGTTGGTCTTCGAGGAAGGCGAGCGCGGCCCCTCGGACGATCTACGCCTCCAGTTCGAGGCCGTCAGCCACATGCCCGACGATGATCGCCGCATCATCAAGGCCTTGCTCGATGGCATGATCATGAAGTACCAGACCAAGCAAATGGTCGGCAACCTCAGCAGCTAAGTAAAGGAGTTCCCCATGACCACCGTTCAAATTGAACTGCCTGATGAGCTGGCCAAGAAGGCTCAGGAATTAGGCGTGCTCAGCAACACCAATATTCAAGAGATCATCGAAGTCGCCGTGCGCCGTGAAGCCGGGCGCAAACTCTTGGAGATCATCCCCATCAATAGCGACTATCCGCTCAAGGACGACGGTACCCCCATGAACGAAGATGAACTCATGGATATGATCAATGCCGAAGTGAAGGCCGTCCGCGCAGAAAGGAGAGCCAAGGCTCAGACCAATAGCCCTCAAGCGTCGTGAGGGTTGTTCTCGATACCAATATCATCATCTCGGCACTGATCTGGGGAGGCCTGCCCGCTCGGCTCATTCAGGCCGCCGTCGATGAGAAGATCACGCTCTACACTTCACCGCAGCTCCTCAGCGAACTACGTGAGGTCATCAACCGGCCTCACCTTGCTGCCCGACTCCTTGCCAAGCAATCCTCGGCCACCCAAGCCCTCACGTTTTACCAAGGACTCGCCATCAGCGTGTCGCCGCTCACGACCCCTCGCGTCGTCCCCAACGACCCCGACGATGATCATGTCGTCGCCGCTGCCGTCGCCGCACAAGCCACTTTCATCGTCTCCGGCAACACCCGTGACCTCAAACCTCTGAGCTCCTACAACGGCATCACCGTGCTCTCACCTCGGCAGGCTATGGACATCTTTAGCTGAGCAGCCCTCTACCCAGTAAAAAACTCAAACCAGTGAGTTGCCCATGCAAGAAATAAGCGATAGACCTCTCATACCGTCGGCCCTTTCACTGAATCTTGCGTCGATGCCAAAGTCGCCAAGAACTTCGATAACAGGTATATCAACACGAGCGCTAAACCACTCATGGCAATAGGCGCTAAAAAATCGTATATGAACAATGCAGCAGAGTCAGCAAGACTTGGCTTTTCACTGATCGATAGCCGGTAACCTGTAAGCATCACATATAAATCTCGCAGAGGTGCATTTACCCAGGCATCTAATCGCATCATGAAGTGACCACGATCACACACCCGCCAAACGCAGGTCCCCAAGTAAAAATAAAGCGCTCCCATAAAGACCAGATGGAACAATCCAACCGAGCCTAAAACTACCGATATCGCCTTTAATAAGCCGCGCATACCACTAAGGCTTAAAGCCACCCCCATGGTTCATAGTTGGATGCCTCAACGGCGCCCTAGGATTAAGCTCCCTCACAATTGCGTTTTCAATGTGGACTGCAAACGGTTGGCTCCTAACCCCGCCGGATCTGCTTAAAGCTATGTCTAGCGCATGGCCTAGCTCATGACCGAGAAGCCGCTGCGCTGACTGTCTAAACTGATTACCGTCAACATCAAAGAATCCCGAAGCCACATCCCGTGTGTTAATCGATATGAGGAAGGTTTGCCTTGGATCTCGCCCAAGTAGGCGATCAATAAAACCAGGCTTCGGTGTCATATCCCTCACCTCGGATGGTTGCGTGTCGTTGACGTCAATGTAGAAGAGACGATCCGATGCCTGCAACACGGCACCAATATTTCTGGCCGTAGGAGACTGCGCACTGACTTCGCTCATCAGCGACATTCCCGCAATCGATCCCTTCAACTCATTAAAGAGATACTCAACCCAACAGGAAATAATACCTGCAAAGGGCCCAATTGGGTTGTTTAAACCAGAGTCGTAGTCATACCTCAAAGACCGAGCAAAGGCCACAGAAAGTGATTGAGTGAACATCAGCCGTTCACTCGATTTATTTCAATGGCTGAACGCCCCAAGTCCTTAGTTTTTCACCGATGGTTTCAGCACCGAACTAATCGCCCAGCTGATTACGCTGTACACCAAGGCCGCGACAATCGCCCAACCAAAGCTTGTGACGGTGAAGCCATCCAAGAATTTGGTCGCGAGCCAGAACATCAGACCGTTGATCACCAGGACAAATAAGCCGAGTGTGATTACGCTAATGGGCAAGGTTAAGATCACCAAGATTGGCCGAATTAAGGTATTGAGTAGGCCAAGGATCAAGGCGGCGATCAAGGCCGTGGTGAAGCTGCTGATCTGTACCTGGGGCAAAAGGTAGGGCAAAGCCAGAAGGCAGGCAGCATTAATCGCCCAACCGATTAAAATTCGAACCATTATTCATTCTCCTTAACTGTTTTGAGTTCAGCTTATCTTATAGTGTCATCTGAATTTGCGGGTCTTACTCAAAATTCGCTGATCTTTATGGCGCTATCAATATTGCCTAAGTGACAGTATTGCTCAAGTTTGTGAATCGAGCCACCATGACACTTACCTCTACGATTGAATCCCCCATCCAACTCCACTGGGAGCAGGATAACTGCAGCCGCACGCCTTATCAGGCCTATACGGACGACTCCATTTATCAACGTGAGCTGGAGCGTCTGTTTTATCAGGGCCACTGGGCCTATGTAGCGCTGGATTGTGAGATTCCAATGCCCGGCGACTTCAAAACCACCTTTATTGGTGAGCGGTCGGTCGTGGTGGTGCGCGACAAGGACGGCTCGGTTAATGTGGTGGAGAACCACTGCGCCCATCGCGGAGTACGTTTTTGCCAGAAGGACTTTGGCAATGCCAAGGACTTTACTTGCCCCTATCATCAGTGGAACTACGACCTGAAGGGCAACTTGGTTGGCCTGCCCTTTCGTCGTGGCGTGAAGGTGATTGAAGACGGTAAGCCCAAGATGCAAGGGGGCATGCCCGTCGACTTCAAGCTTGAAGATCATGGTCTCAACAAACTCAAAGTGGCCTGCCACAACGGCCTTATTTTTGCGGCCTTTGATGCAAATGTCGAGAGCTTTGAGAGCTATATCGGCCCTAAGGTGATGCCCTGGGTCAACCGCGTGTTTGATGGCAAAAAACTCACGCTTCTCGGGTATTCACGCCAGCGCATCCCGGGCAACTGGAAGCTGATGCAAGAAAATATCAAGGACCCCTATCACCCTGGTCTGCTCCATACCTGGTTCGTCAATTTCGGCCTATGGCGCGCCGATCAAAAATCGCAGATGGTGATGGATGATCATGGTCGCCATGCGGTGATGATCTCGCGCCGCAACGATGGCGGCAAAGCTGAGGTCACTCAAGGCGTTAGTAGCTTTAAGGAAGGCATGGCCTTGCGCGACGATAGACTGCTTGATGTGGTGCCTGAGCCTTGGTGGAATGGCCCGACCGTCACCATGATGACGATCTATCCCAGCGTGATTTTGCAGCAACAGGTGAACTCCCTGTCCACTCGGCAAATTGTGCCGCACGGTGCTGGCGAGTTTGATTTCGTGTGGACCCATTTTGGCTTTGAGGGCGATTCACCCGAGATGACCAGGCGACGTTTGCGTCAGGCCAACCTATTTGGCCCGGCAGGTTATGTGTCTGCCGATGATGGGGAGATTATCGAAATGTCACAACAGGGCTTTACGCAAGATCGTAAGGGGCATATCGTGGCCGAGTTGGGCGGCCGGGACGTGGGCGACACGGATCATATGGTGACCGAAACCCTGATCCGGGGCATGGCCAAGTACTGGCGCAAAGTGATGGGGGTTTGAGGGAAATGCAGACCAATCCAAAGGATATTCAAAGTGTCGACTCCCAATCTTGGCGCAGTCTGCGAGTTGATCCAGCGCTACGCAGCGAGATGGACGCACTCTATGCGGACTACGCTGCTGCGCTCGATCAAGCCCGCTATCAGGACTGGTTGAAGTTTTTTACGGATGATTGCGAGTACAAGATTCAGTCTCGCGAAAATCATGCTCGTGGTCTGCCCTTGGCAACCATGGCCTATGAGAGCCTCGGAATGTTGCAGGACCGAGTGTATGGGGTTGTGGAAACGTTAATTCATCAACCCTACACTCAGCGCCACGTGCTTGGACCCCTACGCTTTTTAAGCGCGCTACCGAACGAGCAACTCCGCCTCGAATGCAACTACGCCGTATTTCGAGTGAAGCTCAATCACCTGCCCGAAGTGTTTAACGTGGGGCGCTTTTTAGACACTTGGCGGTTTACGGAGTCGGGCTGGAAGTTATCCCATAAGCTCGTGGTGTTCGATTCGGATTTGATTCCGAATTCGATCATCTATCCGCTTTAGGCACCCTGAGCAGGCGCGTCGATAAGCTTTTGCAACTCGCCGCTCTCGGACATCTCGGCCATGATGTCTGAGCCGCCCACGAACTCACCTTTAATGTAAAGCTGAGGAATCGTGGGCCAGTTGGAGTAATCCTTGATGGCTTGGCGGACGTCGTCGTCTTCCAGCACGTTTACCGTCACCATGTTCTTCACGCCCGCGCTCTTCAGCATCTGGACAGCTTTTCCAGAGAATCCACATTGTGGAAATTGGGCAGTGCCTTTCATGAACAACACTACCGGGTGTTGCTTGACGGTTTGATCGATAAAGTCTTTAGCTTCCATATTCATTTCCTTTCCGGTAATTTTACGGCAAATCGCGCTGGACCACGAGAACCGACCCCATGATTGGTCGAATGTTGCCGCTGATTTATATCGGTAGGTTCTATCGGCCATGAAAACAGGTCCTTCCCTACACTCCTTTTGACCGCTATCTTTTCTCCCTATGAACAACGAACTTTTTGGTTTTGCTCTGGGGCATATCGACATTGGCAGCGGAATCGCACTCGCCTGCGGAGGTTTGGTCGTTGGTTTTATTGTTGGCCTGACAGGTGTTGGCGGGGGTTCATTAATGACTCCGCTGTTGATTCTGCTGTTTGGCATCAAACCCCATTTGGCGATTGGCACCGACCTTTTGTTCGCGGCCATCACTAAATCGGGAGCGCTCCCGAACTTGATTCGACAGCGTCGCATCGATTGGCCAGTGGTTGGACTATTAGGGCTAGGCAGTGTCTCCGCCAGTCTGGCAACCATGAAATTTATGCAAATGCGAGGACCCGCCAGCGACTCCTGGCAGACCCTGAGTTGTCACTTACTTGGCGCAATGTTAGTGCTCACCGCCATTTCAATGCTGTACAAAGTCTGGCGTACAAAGCCCCACCCTAAATTGCTGATTCAAGGCCTCACGGACCCAACATCGCCTGTCGATGCTCTTGAAAACAGCAAGCGCCCACTGACTTTTCAAAAATCACTGGCCTGTATTTTGTTGGGCATCGCGCTCGGCATCATGGTAACCCTCACCTCAGTCGGGGCAGGTGCCATCGGAACAGCCGTATTGATAGCTCTTTTTCCGGCCATGCCCCTGGCACGCATTGTCGGCAATGACATCGCCCATGCCATTCCTTTGACACTTGTCGCCGGCCTGGGTCACGCCTGGTTAGGCACGGTCGACTGGCTCATGCTCGCCTGGCTCTTGGTTGGATCACTTCCAGGTATTTGGCTGGGAACCCATAGCTTTAAGCGCGTGTCGGAACGTTGGGTACGAGGGGGGTTGTCGCTACTTCTGGCTTACGCGGGAATAAGACTCGCGCTGACTTAGCGTTGACTGGCGATGGACTGTGCAGCGATCCACCCTCCAGCAATCGCGGACAGCAGTCCGTTTCCAGAAAGATAGCCCTCCACGGTTCGGCCAGACACCCCCCTGGCAGCACCCCCTCCCGCCCACAAGCCAGGAATAAACTCCGGCGATCCTGCAAGCAGTCCTGCGTGAGCCTTCAGCACGCGACATTCACTGTCGACTTCGAGGCCACCCTGGGTGTGAAACAAGGCGCCGGTCACTTTGATGAGATAAAACGGGCCAATGAGCGGACGCTTGCAAACTCTTCCGAAATGCGCCTCATCGGGCTTCTCTTGCACTATCGCGCCAGGCGAGCAGGTTGCCCGAGCAAACCTTTTGATTGTCTCTATCACGCTTTCCGCATCAAGCTCGCCATGCCCCACAAGCGGTTTGATGGCTCCAGCCTTCTCGGCCTCGACAAAATCAGGGAAGCTGCGCGCAAGTTGCAGGCCTTGCTCGTCAATGACATTCCAAGCCACGCGGCCGGGCTGTGCAAGCACAGCCACGGCAGCCTCAGAATAGCCGCGCGTCTCATCATGAAAGCGCTCGCCCTCGGCGTTAACCTGAATGCCGCCCTCCATCATCAGCGCCCAGGAAATTAACGCTCCTTGCGGTGTGGCCCAAGAGCCATGACCTTGATAAGCCGACAAATCGGCCGTCAATGCGCCGAGACTTACTCCCCAGCGTAAAGCACTTCCATCATTGCCCGTATGCCCTGCAAATACAGCCTCGGCCATCTCTGGAATATAGCGCCTCACCATATCCGTGTTGCCACCATAACCGTTACAAGCCAGCATCACTGCGCGAGCATGCAAGGATTCAATGCTCCCGTCTGGAGTTTGGTAACGCAGTCCAGTGACCGAACCTGCCACCGCAATCAAGGAATCGACGCGACTCTCACCCAGAATGACGATCTGCCCTTGAGCCGCCGTATTCAATAAGCGCGCCATCAGCGCAGCACCCGTACGCTGCGGCAAAGTATGCATGCGCCGTACACGATGTCCGGGATACAAAAAGCCATCGAGCACTTCAAATTCAAAGCTATGGCTAGCCTCTAGCCAATTAATCGCTGATGCCACTGCCTGCACATAAGCCCGCACCAAATGATGGGGCGCTTGGCCGCAAGCTTTGTGCTGAATATCGTACTCAAACATCTCGAAACTATCGGCAATGCCGAGGCTTCGCTGCACTCTAGTGGCCGCCGCCGGAATGAAACCCGACGACAAGGCTGTCGAACCACTCGGTGTTGTATCTCGCTCGATCACAATCGTCTCGACACCTAGCGCTTTAAGCCGCAGTGCGCAGATTAAGCCACAAGCACCCGCACCCACAATGACGACCGGATCAGTCGACATAAGTACGCCGCTGTGACCCACTAACCCAGCGCATGTAGCGCCTGCTTACAGCTCAATACCTGGGCGACAGTGCGAAGGTCCTCCAGACTGGCGAGATGAGCCGCCTCACTAAACGCGGCGCATCCATCCTCGAGGACCAGGACTTGATAGTCCCTCATGTGGGCGTCACGCGCAGTACTCGCGACGCCGCCGTTAGTCACAATGCCAGCAATAATTACGGTATCGATACGATTCTTACGCAGGATCCAATCAAGTTGCGTATTAAAAAAAGCGGAGTAGGCCACCTTGCATACTTGCGCGTCTACCCAGGGCGCCAATTCAGGCATCAAGGACTGCCCTGTTGAGCCCGGCGCGAAATCGCCTTTCGCCAAGAAGGGTCGAAGCTTTTTGAGATGGGCCGACACAATGGGTTCACCGTCAGCAGCAGGCCAGAGCGTGAACAGGCTTGCGGCAACATAACCCCCTAAACCCTTCAAGCTCCGGGCAACGGGCAATACTTTGGCAGGCAATAATTGCGCGGCGCTAGAGGCCGCGCCAGCGCGTCCATAGGCGCCCCTTGGCGACAAAAAATCTTGTTGCAAATCAATCAGAATAAGAGCGCAATGCCTTGGGTCGAGTGCAAGTTCTGGATCAACGGGCAGGGCGACGGGAACGACGCCAACCGAAATCTCGCACCTTACCTTCGTGGACTCACTCATACGTGTAGCCTCTTGCTTGAATCAGCAGGTTGCCCAGGCGATCTACCTGGGCCTCAAACCCTGGCTCCAGCCATACAGTCGTATCGGCCTGCTCAAACAGCGCAGGACCGCTCACCCTGAATCCGACCGGCAAATCCATTCTGGCAAAGACTGGGGCTTCGAGCCAATGACCCGCATGGAACACCGAACGCATCGGCAGGGCGTTGTCTGGCGTGACGGGCCCACTGGGCTTCGGTGACATCAGGCTCAAATCAAACTTGGGGCGAACACCGGTGACGGCGACTCGCAAATTCATCAAGCGCATGGGTACCGCCTCCAATGTCTGCCCAAAGCTGGCACGATAGGCTCGCATGAAAGCAGTTTCAATCATGGCCACTCCAAAGTTCGCGGACATTGCATCCTCAGCATCGACGGGCACGGAAATCGTGTGACTTTGTCCTTGATAAAGCATATCCAGTTCGACACCGATTTGCTCACCGGAAAACTTGACTCGCGAATCCCCAAGGGCTTGACGACCCCGCGCAACGAAACCGTGGATGGACTCGCGCAGGCTTTCCGGCACTACCAAGCCAAGCGCTTGATTAAGCGTGCGCACATAATCGCGACGCATATCGGCGATCACGCATCCTAGCGCTGAAGTCACTCCGGGATAGCGCGGTACGATGCCCTGGGTTACACCCACTTCTTTCATCATGGCGCAGACGTGAAGCGCGCCTCCTCCGCCAAACGGCATGTAGGCAAACTGCTTGGGGTCGTGACCTCGTTCGATAGAAACGAGGCGAATCGCACCCGCCATTTTGGCATTGGCGACGGCCAAGATGGCCTCGGCGGCGGCTTCAATATTTAGCCCTAGCGGATCCCCGACATGTCTGCCGATTGTGCGGCGTGCGGCTGCAACATCCAAAGCAGGCAGTTTGCCCATTGGCTTTTGAGCATTAATGCGACCGAGCACGACATTGGCATCGGTCACGCAGGGACCGAGCATAGCGCTCCCACCGACTTCCTGATCACGCAACCCGTAACACACTGGCCCCGGATAAGAACCTGCTGATTGCGGCCCAACTTGCAAAAGGCCGGAAGTATCGACCGAAGCGACTGATCCACCACCGGCACCAATAGTCGTGATCTCAATCATCGGACTACGAATGACCATGCCAAACTCAATCGAGGTTTGACTGGCCAACGCGGGCTGACCGTTGGCGATCAAGGACACATCAAAACTCGTGCCCCCCATATCTCCGGTGATCACATTGGGATAGCCCGATTCACGTGCTAGAAACGCACAGGCCATCACGCCAGCCGCCGGTCCTGAGAGCGCCGTTTTCACGGGTGCCTGGCAGGTGGTGGCAACATCCATTACACCGCCGTTACTTTGCACGATCAGCAATTGACCTAGAAAACCAGCTTGTTTCAAACCCTCATCCAGGCGTTGCACATACTTACCCACGACCGGTTGTAGGGCGGCGTTGAGGGCCGCCGTAGAGGTACGCTCAAACTCCCGGATCTCAGGCAAAATCTGGTGTGAGGCACTCACATAATCTGTATTGGCGGTCGCTTTGCGCAGGTTTAAATCGCGCAAGTTTGGTTGGCTTAGGTAGGGTTCACCAAGATTAGACCCGCCAGACCCCAAATCACTTGGCCGCTCACCACGCCAGGCCTCAAGCGCAGCGGCCAAGGCCTGTTGTTCATTGATCGGATTCGCGTAAGCATTGATAAAGGCAATCACCAGGGCCTCGCAGCCCAAGGCCTTCAAGCGCTTCGTCTCGTTTTTTACCTGCTCAAGATTCACAGCCTCGAGCACGGTCCCATCCGCCAAGACCCGCTCATCCACTTCAGCCCGTAAGCGCCTCTCGATAATGGGTTCAAACTGACCCCATAGACCCCAGGTATTTGGCCGATCACGACGGCGCATTTCTAGGACGTCACGAAAACCCCGTGTGGTGATCAATCCGGTCCTTGCGATCTTGCGCTCAAGCAGTGCATTCGTCCCTGCCGTGGTGCCGTGCACGATCGTGGCAATCGCAGCGTGCGACAAGCCCGGGGCGCTGCTATCGGCGCCGACTTGCGCAGCACTGGAGGGGCCAAGCGGATTTACCGCCTTCAAGGCCTCACGAATCCCCGCAAGGAAACCTTGCGACTGATCCCCGGACGCTCGACCAGTTGTGGAGGGCACCTTCAGCACCTGAATCGTGCCCAAGGCTTCGTCAAGAACAAACACGTCGGTAAATGTGCCACCGACGTCGACACCAATCACCAAGCTCGGATCAACCCTCACTTCAGTCCTACTTTCAAACATACCCCTGGCTCCGATCTTTAACCAGGAGTGCCTCAGGCCGTTCAGCGACGTCACCATAGCCTCCGCCCCCCGGAGTCTCAAGCCGAATACGATCTCCTTGTTTCAGGGCAATCCCTTCCCCCTTACTGGCCATCGGCAATTGATGCCAGGTCATGTCCTGACGATAAGAGAAGGCATTCATCTTGGCCGCTCCACCACCCAGGACTCCTTGGGGTGCAAAGCGCGCACGCTCTCCAAAGACATACGCCTGCGCCTGCTTTTCTAGGAGTTCGATCTCGTAAATCGCGCCTAGTCCGCCGCGATGCTTGCCCGCACCGCCCGACCCGGAACGCAGCGACCACTCCGTAAAGCGTACCGGATAAGCAGCTTCCAGTATTTCCAAAGGTGGGATCGTGGCCATTGATATCGGTGCGTTGCCATGGTTCAAACCATCGCCTTCGGGGTGGCCCCCATGGCCGCCTCCAAAGAAACTAAACATCACCCAAGGCTTGCCTTTGGCCGCGCCAGTGTTGCGCGTTCCAGTGATGGAGAGTGCGTTGATCGTGCCGTAAGCCATGGCCGTGGCACGCTCCGGAGCAATCTTGGCCATAGCGCCAAACACCACATCGATCATGCGCAAAATAGTCTCGGTGTAGCCACCCACAGGCTTAGGAGCCTCGGCACTAATCATGCTGCCTTCCAAAATCACAAAGCGCAAAGGGTCCATCACACCGGCATTGGCGGGCACTTCCGGAAACAGATGCTTGATGGCGACATAGCAGGCGGCGATTGCAGTTGAACGCGCGATGTTCACTGGCCCCGCGCAACTTAGCGCGCTGCGTGAAAAATCCAAGGTGAGTGTAGGTTCGGGCCGGTGCGAAATTTTCAAGTCGACCGCGATGCGTAAGGGCTCATCGACGACGCCATCGTTGTCCAGAAAATCATCGCAAGACCAGGAGCCTTCAGGTAAGGCGAGGATTTGTTGTCGCATCAAAAGCGCTGCTCGACGACGAAGCTCGAGCAGCGCTTGCTGAACCAATGCAACACCGTACTGATCCAACACCTGAGTCAAACGCTCGCACCCCAGGGCAAGGGCCGCAACCTGAGCGTTCATGTCACCGTACACTGAAAGCGGTAAGCGAGAGTTCGCCTGCAAAATATCCAGAATATCGGGCCTGAAGTCACCGCCGTCATACAAACGCACCGGCGGAATCAGCATCCCCTCCTGCCAACACTCGGTCGCCGAAGGGTTGTAGTTGCCCGGCACCGCGCCCCCCACATCATGCCAGTGCCCCACAGAAGCGAGGCAACAAAATAATTCGCCTCGGTAGTAAAAAGGTCGCACCAACTTAAAGTCGTTAAGATGGGTACCGCCCTGATACGGGTCATTAAAAATCCACACGTCCCCGTCTTTGAAACCGCCACGCAGTGCTGCTTTACTAATTGCGGCCTTCACAGCGAACGCCATGGCACCGACAAAAACTGGAAGACCTGCTTTACCTTGAATCAAGGTATCTCCGTTGAGAGAATCATAAATACCGTGCGAGGCGTCATGGGCCTCAGCAATAATCGGGTTGAAGGCCCCTCTAAAAAGAGTCGCATCCATTTCATCAGCGATCTGCTCAAGCCGACCCTTCAGCACAGCGAGTGTGACTGGATCGAGGGCAACCGAGTTCAAGGTATTTTGGGCCAACTCCGCTGACGCCACGGGTTTCGAGTTCATTGCATTTTCTTTCTGAGCACTTCCATCAATCCTCCGCACCGTACCATGTCGAGCAAAAACGCAGGGGTCGACTCAACTTGTATTTTGCGGCCCTGTTGCTCGACATACCCTACTTCAGCGCACACCGTCAGGCCCGATTCTGAATGGTTGCTTGATACTGTGTCGTGAATCTCATCTGCTTGTGGACAAACTAGCGCCAGCAAACCAAGATTAAAGGCATTGCGAAAGAACAGGCCACCAAAGCTGGGCGCGATGACCGCCGCAACACCGAGATGCACGAGGACCGCCGCGGCTTGCTCGCGCGAAGACCCGATACCAAAACCGGATCCAGCCACAATCACATCACCGCGCCGCACCTCTTGGCAGAATTCCGGACGCAGTCGTTTGAGGCAGTGCCGCGCTAAAACCTCGACACCAAATTGCATATAGGCACCGGGTGCGAGTGCATCAGTGTCCACGTTCGCATCAAACCGCCATACCCTCACGACAAGTACTCGCGGGGGTCCGTAATGCGACCGGTCAACGCACTTGCTGCCACGGTATACGGCGAGGCCAACCAAACTTGAGCCGATTCCGACCCCATGCGGCCTTTGAAGTTGCGAGCGGTGGTAGCAATCACTCGTGCCTGATCAGGAATACTGCTGCCGTAGCCGGCGCAGGCTCCACAGCCCAGCCCTAACCACTGCGCGCCCGCATCACTCAGCGTTTGCACATAGCCCGCGCGGGTTGCCTGATCGAGGTCTTGCTGGCTGGCAGGCGCGACCAAGAGTGTCATGCCCGAGGCAATTTTTCTGCCTTGCAAAATCTTTGCGGCCGCCGCCAAATCTGCAAGCTTGGCACCCGTGCAGGCCCCCACGTAAGCGAGATCAATACCTTGTTGAGCTAAATCATGAACCGGGGAAACATTGGCCGGGCTATGCGGGCGCGCAACTTGGGGACCTAGAGTGGTGGCATCAAAATCGTAACGGGCTAGAAGGTTGGCTTTGGCATCTGTGCACCAGTGTTGGTAATCCGGCAAGGCATATTCAGTCGCAGTCGAATCCAGCCTTTGCTTGGCCCAAGCACTTGGGCTTTGGGATTGCAGCCACTCTAAGGTTGTTGCATCCGGGGCGACCAAGCCCACCTGGGAGCCAAGCTCAGCGCTCATATTACAAAGCGTCATGCGCTCCTGCATGGAGAGCGCGCGCACGGCTTCCCCGGCAAACTCCACCGCCTGATACTCGCCCCCGTTCATGCCAAAGCGCCCGATCATATGCAAGATCATGTCCTTCGCCATAACCCCCGCACCGAGTCGACCCGACCAATGCATAAGAATCGTCTCGGG
The DNA here is from genome assembly GCA_031421635.1 of Betaproteobacteria bacterium. Classification (GTDB taxonomy): domain Bacteria; phylum Pseudomonadota; class Gammaproteobacteria; order Burkholderiales; family Burkholderiaceae_E; genus JAPOKJ01. The sequence goes on from JANOPA010000064.1 coordinate 74,649, forward strand.
CACTTTTAACCAAATCTCGCCAGTGACCATTACACTGAGCATTTCAGTACTGCCGATTCCAAACATATAGGCACCAAACGCACCCCCAGTCGGCGAGTGCGAATCGCCGCCCACGCAAAACATTCCCGGCTGCAACTTGCCGGTTTGAGGAAGCACCACATGGCATATTCCTTGGCTATCACGTACCGTGGGCAAGGCCTGCTCAAGCGCCCATTCTCGCGCTATTCGAACAATTTTTCTTGATTCTTCATCTTTTTCGGGAACGTAGTGATCAATGACGAGAACCACCTTGTCTTTGTCCCAAATCCGCGCCCCAAGCGACTCCAGCATCGGCTTTAACCGTCTTGGGCCGCTAGAGTCATGAAACATTGCCAAGTCCACCCGACAGGTGACGATCTCGCCGGGCGACACCGAAGCGCGCCCGGCGGCTCGGGCGATCAGTTTTTGGGCGAGTGTTTGCGCGTTCATGGCGCCCGCCTTTTTAGAGGCAAGAGCATTTTCAAACAGGTCGCATACAAGTGGAGAAAGCATGCATTCACAGAAGTCATACGCGCAAGTGTAGCCCTCGCCTAGTTGTTCACCTGCACACTAAAACTTACCGTACCTTGTGAAGCAGGCGCAAGAGTCCCCGTGAACGTCCAAACCAACGTGCCAACACCGCCCGGAACTGGCGCGGTGCTTACCGTGCAAGCCGTTAGGTTCGCGGGTGGCGTAGGGCATGTGGCGCTCACAAATGTAGTGAAGGCAGGGGTTGTATCGTTGATGGAGATCGTTGATAGCGGACCGGTGCTGTCATTGCGATAGGTAATGGTGTAAATCAGGGTCGAGCCTGGCAAGGCTGTCGCAAGATTCACACTTTTCAGTAATCGCAAGCCGGAACTGCTCGGAGTACCAACCGTAGTGGTATCAATCCGAGTCAAGACTGCATTTAGGGCCGGAGCAGCATTGGTATACGTGAAGTTCGCAGTCAGGGTCACCATGTCTTGTGCACCTACAGGCGCTCCGCCCGGTACAAATTCACGCACCAAGATACAGACCTGATCGCCAGCGTTGACGGCAATAGGTGCCGAAATTGCCGGCTCCCCGGCGTCTATCTGAGCACTACAGTTGGTGTCGCGATAAATGACTTGACTCCAGCCCGCGATCACCGGTGAAGCTACAGCACTCGTTGAGAATGTAACCTGTCCTCCGCTACCTGCGACGAAGGTATGCGGATAGGTCACCGCGGTCCCAGGAAGCGCAGTCTGGGCGCCATCAGTGGACAGGGTATTGACAGGCACGTTGCCGAAGCTTAGTCCGGTGAGCGAGCTACCTGTAGTGTAGTTAAAGCTAATACTACCGGTTGCACGGGTATATACGCCTGCGGCGCCCGCAGCGGTTCCCAGTGAGCCACCGGTTTCCAGATATCCTGATGGCGCCGTTTGAGTTACGCAAAGCGTCACGCCACTACTGACGGCAAGCGGTACCTGAAGGGTGTAATTTCCAGCGCCGTCACTTGTAGTCGTGGCATACACCGTTCCTGAACAGTTCGTGAGCCTGACCGTCACTCCAGCAATACCAAGTTCGCCACCGTTGGGCACGCCATCATTGGCTATACCTGCTGCCATGCCATTATCGGTAAAAATACGCCCGCTGATACGGGTTGCGCTATTCAAACCGAAGTTCAGGTTGCTTAAGTGGGCACCTGCCACACTAAGCGCTCGTATTTGAGTCGGGGCCTCGGTACCAATCCAACCGACGGGAATGGTCGGCGTTATATCCGAAGGCGTAGCGTTGTTGTCGATCACGATGGAATAGCTGCCTGCGGCGACCGCGGAAAACGCATAGGTGCCGGTCGAGCCGTTCACCGTAACCACTTGCACACTCGTACCACCGCTGACGAGTTTGGCATAGAGTGCAAGGCCTGTCCCGGCCTCAGCGCCGTCTTTCATGCTATTGGCATTGGTATCGCCATAGACCACACCGGAGACATCGACACCGACCACCAAACGCGCAAGAGCAGTGTTGCCATTGCCCGCATTCGTTGAGCTGACTGCGCCGGTTGTGTTGTCAATATTGCCGGTTTGCGTAGCCGTCACATTCACGGTCACACTGCAAAAGCCACCGGGCGCGAGTGAACCGCTAGTTAAGCCAACGGTCGTGCCACTGGCCGCACCACCGGTGAAAGCAGCGCTGCTGCCGCCACTACAGGTGACTTGTGGGTTTGGTGCCACGGCATTGAACAAGCCGCTCGGATAAGCATCATTCACGGCCACCCCGGACAAGCTATCCGTCGCGTTAGGGTTACTTATCGTGACTGTCATCGCACTGACGCCACCAAGACTTATCGGGCTGCTTGCGAACGCTTTAGATACGACTGGCGAAGCCAGAACTCTCAGCGTGGCCGTTGCAACGTTACCGGAGCCAGCGTTACTTGAGGTCACGTTACCTGAGGTATTGTTGTACGTGCCGGCAGTTGAAGCAACAATATCCACTGAGACCTGACAGGTCGAGCTACTCGGAATGGTTCCACCACTAAAGCTCAGGCTCGTCGCTCCAGCCGTTGGAGTGAAAGTAAAACCGGCGCCGCAACCACTCACCAAGACATTGGGAGTAGGCGCAACCATCATCGCCCCAGGGCTAGCGGGAAGCGCGTCAGTGAAGGACACCCCGTTCATCGCCAAGGCCACGTTAGGGTTATTGATATTGAAGGTTAATCGCGTCGGAACATTCCGACCGACTGGGCTCGCCGCAAAAGCTTTGCTAATTGCGGGCGCCTGTACGGACACCGTCAGACTCGCGTTCGCCGCCACAAGGCTCGCGCCGCCATTGGCTGTGGACAAACCGCCGACTGGAACCGTATTGTTATAAACGCCAATCGTGCTTGCCGTCACAGAGACAATTACTTGGCAACTGCCGTTTCCCGGTATGTTGCCTCCAGTAAGTCGAACTCCGGGTGAGCCAGCAGCCAGGGACGTGTTGTCCGGCTTAGTCAGGGTGCCGCCGCAAGTATTAGTATTCACAGCGTTGGCCAAGGTCATCGCGCCGGGTGAGATAGGGAAGGTGTCCGTAAAGTTCGCTGCGGTCAGTGTCTCGGCATTCGCATTCGTCAACGTAACGGTCAGGGTAGAGGTTCCGGTCGGGCTGATCGCAGTGGACGAAAAGCTCTTGCTGATCGTTGGGCGCGAAAGTACATTGACCGTCGCGCTAGCCGGAAAAACGTTATTACCCGATGCCGTCACCAAGCCCCCTGGTGGAATTGTATTCAAGTAAGTGTTGGCCACGTTGGCGGTCACATTCACACTAAAGGTACAAATACTGTTGGCGGCCACCGAACCACCATTCAAGCGAACACCGGTATCTCCAGCTGCCAACGCACCGCCCGTGGCATTGGTAATACTGCCTCCACAATTGTTTCCCGTCGTTGTATTAAAAAGCTGCATACCATTTGGCAAAACATCGGTGAGTGTTGTCAAGGAAAGTGCCGCGCCATTCGGGTTCGTTATCTGAATCGTCAGGGGCACCGATGTGCCGGCGGCGAAGGAGTACACAGGTACCGCAATCGTGCCAAAGGCTTTCATCACGCCGGGCAGGCCTACCGAAAGCGTCGCGCTCGCTTGCGCACTGTTGTTTCCAATATTGGTCGTGGTCAGTCCACCAATCGGAATGGTGTTCACGTAATTGCCGCCCGCATTGGCACGCACGTTGAACGTTAACGTGCAGGTACCGGCCGCTGGAATTGCACCGCCAGTGAGTCGCACACCCGTGCTGCCGACAGCTAACGCGCCACCCGTCTGATTGAGTACGGTACCACCACAGGTGTTCGTAAAAGTCGTATTGGTCAGACTCATTGCCCCCGGCGTGCTCGGGAATATATCGGTAAATGAAACTCCCGTCGCACCCACATTCGTAGGATTGGAAAGGCTGAACGTCAACACACTATTCACATTCACACCAACGACATCAGGCAAGAACGATTTACTAATGACCGGGGACGCCACCGTTAGATCGGCCGACGCAGCACTAGAATTGCTACCACCACTACTCACCAAGGATCCCGCTGGGATGATGTTGTTGTAGTTACCCGCTGTGCTTGAGGTTACGTTGACGGTCATAGTGCATAAATTCGAGGCGGCGACCACTCCGCCGAGCAAAGATACCGAGGTTGCACCCGCAGCCGGAGCAAAGATTCCGGCGCAGTTGGATGTCGCGGCAGGGGTTGCTGCAACCACCACACCGACCGGAAGCGTGTCAGTGAGGTTGGCACCGGTAATTGCGACAGTGGATGGATTGACCAGTGAGATCGTCAAGGTCGATAGGCCGTTCGGAGCAATTGAAGAGGGCGAGAACGACTTGTTCAAGGTTGGCCCTTGCAACACGGTCAACTGGGCCGTGGCGATGGCGACGTTACTCCCGGCATTGGCCGTCGATACTGCACCCACTGGAATAGTATTGGTATAAGCACCGGGGGATGCGGATGTGACGCTTGCGCTCACCGTGCAAGAGCCACTGGACGCGACCGAACCGTTGGACAGGCCCAAGGTAATGCCCCCCGCCACAGCCAAAGGAGTACCACCCGGACAAGTGCTCGATAGATTTGGTGGATTGGCAATGACCATGCCAGCCGGCAATGTATCGGAAAACGCCAAAACGGTTAAGGCCTGCGCATTCGCATTACTCACTTGTATCGTTAACGTGGACGGCAAATTTGCCGTGATGGTCGAAGGGCTAAAAGACTTAGCGACCACTGGAGGCGTAAGCGGAGTGTTGACGGCCGATACATTGATCGTCAAGGCCGGTCCAGCGCCGTCCGGGTCTATCGCGGCGGTATTCGTGATGATCGCTGGCGGGCTTGGATTGACGAGCACCTGAAAGCGGATCACGGCGCTCGCTCCCGCGCCAATCACACCCGCCGCAAGGCTCGGCGAGTTGATCAATGCACCAGCCACATAAGGCATATTCCCACTCACATCGGGGACGCTCACACCGTTCAAAGTAGTACTTCCCGCAACGTAACCGGTACCGGAGGGGATCAAGTCAGTGAGCGTCGTTCCCGTTGAATTGGCGGCACCTGTGTTGGGAACTGTAATCGTATAAGTCAAGGTCTGGCCGACCCCAACCGGCCCAGTCGGCGAGACTGTCTTGGTGGGTTCGATGCGAATCGCCGTGATGATATTGGCGGTAGTTTCAACCGATCCAGCTTCTGGCGCAAAACCCGCGCAACTAATGAAGTCGAAGGTCCACTTCGCCTTATTTGCGTACTGGGCTGGCGCAGGTGCGGCAGGAATCGTGTTGACCTGCACCTGGAAAGAAACCGTCCCGATCGCGCCGGTCGCAACCGTACCGACACTAAATCCGGTCACAGGATTGAAGGAGGGCTGGGAAGCCCCGTTCACGATCACGCTTCCGGGAACGAAACTCATCCCTGGCGGTGGCGTATCCGTAAAAAATACGTTCGAGGCGTTGGCGGTTCCGGCAGTATTATCCAGGTTGATACTGTAGGTGACGACGTCACCTACATAAGTCACCGTGCGGTTAGCGGACTTCACAGTCAGTGGAAACTTGGGCGCACCGACGTCAATTTGAATCGCCAAGGCATTAATAATATATTGGTCTTGCGTCGTTGTACCTTGAGCCACAGCGGCGGTTTGACTATTCACCAGCGATGATGAAATATCCACGTTCGTAATGTCGTAACCTTGGCGAGCGCCTGCAACCCCCGTTCCGGCAATGGCGTTATGGTTACTGCCACCGAATGTGCCGCCTAGATTAAGAGCGCCCGTGTCGCCATTGATTTGAGAGCCAAAAAAGTTATTTGTGGGGTTATTGGGGCCAGACAGAGAGGTCATTGAACCCACGTTGGGACCAAAGCGCATCGTGTCCCCACTGATCACGGCATCGCCTTCCAGCGCACTCACTAGCAGTCGGCCTTTCACCGGACCCGACAGGTTCGTACAGAACCCACTGACACCGGTCGGGGAAGCCCCGCCAGCCTCTGCGCCCACAAAAACCGTCAGGTTACGGGGCGGCAGGCTCGAATTGCTGTAAACGACCGCAAGTGTCCAACCCGCACCGTTATTGTTCGCCTCAAGCGCAACTGTAGCCGGAACGCCGCCAACCTCATAGGTTCCCGATTGACCGATTTGCACCAGACCGGTCACATTCGCTGAGCGCACATAACGGCAGTAGGTACCCGCCGAACAGGTGCCAGCGGCCAAAGGAGTGCCCAAAGTTTGAGCCGTCGCGGCGTTGGGCGCAATGCTGTAGGTGCCCGAGGGGGTTTTAAAGGTGACCGCAGTATCAATGGACGCAGAGACATCTTGACCTCCATAGGAATAGCTCCCGCCCCAGATCAACTCCGCATAGAGAATCGTGCTTCCGGGTGGCACGGCAAGCATGGCCGTCGAACCATTCTTGGTCCAGTCATTGGTCGTTCCGGCGGGATAAGTGCCGTGTGTCAGAGACGTATCCGTGCTGGTGAAGGCGCCAATCGATCCTTGGATGCCAGGAGTTCCAGCAACAGCACTACCGTCCAACCCGAGGGTGTTGCCCACGAAAGTAATGGCACCGTTGGTCGTGGTGGTGAAGCGGTTGATATAAACGGCCTCGGCGTTTTTCCAAGGCTGAAGGAGTGTGAGTAGACATGCAAAGAGGACGCTGGTATTCACGAGCGACTTTGCACTCAACCAGTTTAGGACTCTCTTAACTACTGAAGCAACCAACATTTTCCACCCACTTATGACGGTGATCGAGCACCGTTCTATCTTTATCTCCGACGCATCTCAATTCCATCGGCCACTGTTTTCCCGCACACTATCGAGTCGCCTTCACGCGGACCTCAACCCTCCGATTCACCTGCAAACACGCACGCAACTCCGAAGTAGCCCGGTCGCCAGAGCAAGTGACTAAGGGATCGCTCTCGCCTGCCCCTGCGACCTGTATCAAGCTCGCCGCGAAGCCCTCCTGAATCAGGAACTGCCGAATCGCCTGTGCTCGAGCCTCTGACATGCGCGAATTGTAAGCCGGGCTACCCAGGCGATCGGTATGACCCGTGATGAGTATCCGCTGGATGGTCTTGAACTGACGCAGCTTTGCGACAAACTCGCTCAGTAAACTTCTGGCCTCTGGCAACACACTTTCAAGTGAAGATTTGTCAAACGCGAAGAGTGCGTCAGTCGCCAAGTTGATCACCTCAGAGGGAGGGATGGCAACCAGCCTTTCCGCCTCGACTGCAGGCTTGGTGTCCACGGCAACCGGCGCTTCCACCGGTGCCAAAGCGGCACTCGAAGAAGCTTTCGCCGCCGCCGCAATTTTCACACAACGCTCGAGCTCCAAATCGATTCTCTGAACTTGAGACTCGACAATTTCGATATAGGGCTTGGCGTGTCGCCAGCCCCCTTCGAGTTCCTCATGCCCAGCCCAAACGAGTTGTACTTCGCCCTGGGCAACCTTGCCTGCCACACAGGAAAACTCGGGATGTGACTGAAATTCTAAAAGCTTGGTCCAGAGATCCGGCCGAATCTTCTTGGCCCCTGGAACAATCACCGTCGTGCGATCAATGGCGCCTTCACCCATCTCCATCCGCTTAATGAGCACAACGGCTTGTGCAAGCACATGCTCGACAATGCCACTACGGTCATTGTCGCTGTATTCTTCGGTTGCGAAATCGAGCCAGGCTGTAGCTTTACTCAAAAAATAGTCGTCTGCAGGTCGGCCTTTTGCATTGAGCAAACCGAGTCTAGCCTGCAAACTCGCCATGTATTTACGATCAGCCAGGATCACGCCATCGGTGATACGGCTTTGCTGCGCATTGGCACTGGGCAACTGATCTTGCGACGGCGACGCGGGGCCTGTTGAAGAGCATGCCGCCACACTACAAATCAACAGTGTAAGAAGGGCTAATTTGGCGTTTCTAGAGTTCATGACCTTAATGCCTATAGTGTCGTTCTTTGGCGTTCGTTGCTAGTTCTTCTTGAAGGTATCTTCGTCGAACTTGAAGCGTAGACGAAGGAAGAAGCCCTTGTCGCTCTGCGCGCTCGGTGCCAAATCTGGGTCGCGATAACCCATAAAGTTGTAGCCGACAGAAAGCCAGGTGTTGCTACGCATGAGATACCCAACTTCCAGACCGAGTCCTTTTTGAGATACACCGGTCTCGTGACTTCGCAGGGCTGAGGCGATCGCACTCACATCCCAGCGTTCAGAAACATCCCAGGTCGCCCTGGCACCCAGAAGACTGATATGACTATTGGTTGGAATTCCGGTGATGGTTTCGTTCGCCCACTTTGTTGCATACTGCCCGTTGATGACGAGACTGCGTTGCGGCTGGTAGTTGAAATGGGCAGACCCTATCCAGACATTGCGGTAAGCGTTTGTCGCCAGCGCAGCCGTGTCGCTTTCCCGCTTTTTCTCAATCATTGCAAGCGCGTCGAACTGATTGGTATCGGTTTGACGGTAGGCCAGGCCCACTCGCAATCGTTGCAAAACGCGATCACTCGCCGCCGTTGAGCTCGTCGTAGTTGTGACTTCCTTAGCCTCAATATGATTCCAGACATGTCGACCCAGGAACGTCCAGTTCCGATTGACTTTAACGGCGGCATCTGCAGTATGCAAGAAGGAGCGGCTCGCAAAGGCGTCGCGCAACTCGAGGCGGGTACTGCCCTTCCACAATTCGCTGGCGGTGTAATCAAGGCCGAGGCCAAGCGCCTGCGCTTCTAGATCCTTACTGCCGCTAAGTGACTTGATTCTTTCAACATTGGTATTCAAGCGTAAGCCGGGCGACAGCGCAAAAACATTACGCAGTCCAATGGCAGCCTCGGTGGTACGTTCGCCAAAAGAATCGCGGCCACGGTATTCACTGAATAAAGTCCCGTTAGCCATATATTCACTGCTAATACCGAGCACCGTGGCATTGGTGCGTTGAATGTTGTTCAGGGCAAAAGCCCCTTGCAAACTCGATTGAAACTCGTGCCGTGCATAAACTTTGCCACGCCCCGCAAACTGATATTCGCCGCCGACTGCGACCAGTCGTTTACTGGAATCACTAAGATCCTGCTCGGCCTCGCCGTACACGCTGGCCGTGGGCAAGCCCGGTATCTGCGAGGTCGCTTTAATACGTACACTGGTCAAGTCGGTTCTAGACGGGATCGCGCTGTTGGCGGTCGACGTCGTACCAGAGGCGGTGGTGCTCGCACCGGGAGCGGCGGGTATAGTCGCGCCAGTCGTTGTCGTTCCTGACATTGTCGTTCCTGTCGTCGCCGAAGTAGCAGAGGAGGTATTGGTCGGCACTTGTTCAGTAACGCGGCGCACACCGATCTCGATCTTGGCCGTAGTACCAATCGCCTTTTCGAAATTAAGCAAGAGGCCATCGCGACGTGCTTCAGTAGCAACATCCTTGGTATGCAGAGCCTCGGCAGCGAATAGCAAGCCAGGCTTGAAGGTATAGGCCGCGCGCGCTGACAGTTCTTCACGTCCAGGTCGAAGAATCGAGCCTGGATTATCAAATCCGATATTCGATTTGGCGGCGACCATTCTTACTTTGAGCTGAATTCCATCATGGCTATACTCGATACGCTCGGCGATGCCGCGCGTACCATCGGCCTTGGTGGTCACTGCCGCCTCGGCGGTCAGAATTGATCGCTCCGCAAATTGATAACTCAGGTTCACTCCCTCCATGCGGGTGAAGGTCTCTGGAATCGGATTCATATTTCGCACAAAATTCGCACCCACCGTCAGCGCTGGACTCAACTTGACACTGGCGCTTGAGCCGTACACCCAGAACGCTTGACCGCCCTGATCAATTTCAATGGTCACCCGAATACTGTTAGGGTTCAAGAATTGATCGACACTGGCCTGCGGCCCGCGTAACAATAGACGACCACTGAGTGGCTCAAAGGCATAGTCGACAAAACGCGACAACACGGTGGAGCGCAAAACAATGCCAGGTTGGTTGCGGTCTCGAGTAAGCAACTCAACTTTCTCACTGTTATAGAGAGCCGTCGTCAGACTAAGATCAAAAGGCCCTGAAGTACCATCGGCACTGAACTCCTTAATCACCTGGCGAGTCGTATCGCGGCTCGCAAAACTGTCGATGATGACGCCATTGCTTTCGTAATGATGCTTCACTCCCGTCAATGAGCGCTGGTACTGAGCCAGACGCTGAGCGGGATTGAAATTGCTGGTGGTGTAGTCACCCCAGAGCAAGTAGGACTTGTTTTTGTCAACCCGTAAATACAAGCGGCTTGTCGATTGCGCATCGAAGCCTTTGATCGAAGAGTCGCCATAGACTGGATAGAACTCGTCGGGTCGAATGTCGCGAAACAAACGCTCGCCGACTTCTTTGTCGGAATCGTACGCCAGTGTCAACAAGTACTCACCCTTGACTTTGCCTTTGAGGAAGAAGGCCGCGCGTGCCGCTGCGAACGTCTTGCCGTTAGCACTCTCCCGGGAGAATTGACGAAGCTCTTGTTCAAAGCCGTCACGGGCACGCACCGGTTGAACGCTGCCTGGTTTGAGGTTACGCAAATTTAAGATGCCTTCGATTACCCCTGAGCCTATCAAGGGACGCAGCTCAGGTAAAAACGCCAAGCGGCGCTCTGCGCTCAAAATTCCGCTGCTGACTCGAAGCGAAGCATCAACCGGGGAGAGCGGTGGTAGCAGTTCAAACTCGGCACGACCACCTTGTACAAAGGTCTGTACACCTGGTTCATTCGGATTGACATCTTTGACATTCCATCGCCCAATCGAAGCTTCAAGCGTGATCGGTGTGCGCGCGCTTACCGGTACTCCTTTGTTATCGGTGATGCGCACCACAATCTTGGCAGGTGTTACGCCATCGGCAATAGCCACGCCCGCAGTCGGCAAATCGATCTCAATTCGACCTGGTTGATCCGGTGCAACTAAACTTAGCGATTGTTCGCCGCGAGAGTTTCCAAAGCCATCGACTTGCTTAAGTTCAATCAGGTTTTTGCCCGCGCTCAAAGGCACACCAATGTATTCGCGATAAAGAAGCTGTTTTTCCGAGACTTCAGAGCGAACGCCGATACGGGCATCGGGCACCTCCCGGCCGTTGACCAAGAGCTTCAAGGTCGCCCCCATCGTACCCTTGATACGGATATTGGTCTGGGCAAATGGCAGAGTGTCGCCATCCTTAAAGTCGAGGATCGCCAGACTGTTGTCGCTGTTCGTCAATCGTTCCTGAAGACTCTCCGAGACGACGGACGGAGCTTGCGGTTGCGGAACGCTCGCAGTGATCGAGGTCGAGGGCAACACGTTTAGGCCAGGCAGCGCTGGAGTCCCCAAGCTTGAGGCCAGCATGGGCACTGAGCCCAATGCGCCCATACCGCTGGGCGGTAGTATTGGCGCGCCGAGCAGGCCACTTGCAGGAAGTGCTTTCGGGTCGGTCGGAGCCAATACCTTACCTTCAGGGTCGAGCTTTAACTGTAGTGCGCGATCTACTTCGATGGAGAATATCTCGCCTTTGGCCCGACGCGCCTTGACATCGGCCAGAACCTCGGGCGAACAACTAAATTCAGCGAAATCCGCACGGTGTAATTCACCGTTCTTCAGGTCGATGAAGCGGCTTTGTCCGTCCAAGGCATGACGATTTGAAATCGAGGTCAGGCGCGCCGATCTCGGCAAGGTCAGACGATCCACTTTTAAAACATGGGTCCGTGCAGCCAAGCCTGCGAAGCTGAATTTACCCTCAGAATCGGTCACTACATAGGAGCCGTTCTCCAAATAGAGGCGGACTCCTGGGATGCCGAGCTCTTCGGTATCCTGAACATGATTATGGTTGCAATCGACATAGAACTTGCCGAGCACAATGCCTCTTGAGCTGAATACACCACCGGTCACCGCGACCTTAGCGGCCGCTGTGTTGGAAGTAGCATTGCCACTTCGTGCATAGGCTCGATTAATACCATCACCTAATTGCGCGCCAGGGCCGAGTACGGCGATGTAGCTGAGCGTGCGGCTCGCATCGGCAGCAAGATCACCAATGCTTGGAAAGCGTAGAAGCTTTGATCCATCACGCACAGGATCGGAAATTTTTTGACCATCCAAAAAGGCGGAACCCGCGACGAAACTGAAACCGGTCGGAAATTGATCAATCAATTGCACCTGGGGGAAAAGCGCTTTCCCGCTATTTCTGACTTTGACTGTAAAGAGTACCGCGTCTCCGATCTCGGCCGTGCCACGATTGGCGGTCTTGTCGACTAACAATCCTGGACGCACCATTGAGAGAGGATCCAGAGGAATATGGTTATTGACGATCTCGGGATCTGTATTGATGTCCAAGTTGAAGGCAAGGTAGTAGGTCGTATCTTGCCCAAGCGAGGGTGCAGTGCCGACATTGGCGGGCTGAATGGAAAATGCTGAACCTCTGGGTGCTAAGCCAGTGGGGTCCAGACAACCGGGAGTCCCGCAGTTGAGCGAACTCGCTGGCAGCAGCACTTGTGAGGTTCCAGGAGAATAATTGGCGGGCGCTGTCACCACAATGCGATATACGCCCACAGGTGCGCCATCCAGAAGAATGTACTGATAGATGCCGGAGCTTCCGGTTGATTGTTCAACGTTGCCCACGCCGCCAAGCAGATGTTCGGCGGGATTAAAACCGGGCGGGCCTTCGAAGCGAACAATAGCGCCGGGTACTGGCTGCCGGGTGACCGAATCATAAATCACACCTGACGGGTCGAGGCGCAAGTTTTGACGAACCACATTTAAGCCAGGGGTAAGCGTCAACCCTGTGATTGCACCTTTGGACACCACCCCAGTTGAGGTAGGGTTTGGCTGACCGATCTCGCCATTCACCGGTGAGCCTGCCACTGGGGTACTGCCACCGGCATAGCGGAACATCAGCTTAAAGGACAATCCCGGTGCCAGGTTATTGAGCGTGTATGTGCCATCTGATGCTGTCAATGTACGTGCCACCACGACACCAGCGCTATCAAGCAACTCCACAATCATGCCCACGCCGGGTGGCTCGCTAGAGTCCCTCACCCCGTTGTGGTTGAGGTCAAACCATGCGAAGCCGGCGATTGAGGCACTGGCACCCACTTGAACCGTGTCGCTTGCCGAGTTGTTGGTGGCGGACGTAGGAACCTCACCTCCCCCCGAAACGGCTGCACGATTCGTGACCGAAGTACCGCCTAGCAAGGCCTCCGGCCGCACGGCAATCACCAAGGGGTTAATGCTTTGTTGACCATTCGGAATCAGAGCCGGATTTTGGCAACGCACGGTCTCACCTGTCACGGTGCCCGGATTGGCGGGGCCAACGATGCTGCAAGCCCAACCGTTTGCGCCGCCAGTAGGAAGTAGCGCGGCCTCAACGACCATACCAAAGGGCATGGTGTCTGTAACCACGACCGGATCTGTCGTAGGCCCGCTGCCAATATTACTGACATCAAACAGGTAGCGGCCACGCACGCCTACCGAGAACGCGCCACTATTGCGTTTAACCATCACAAGGTCAGGTCCCTCGGCCAGCACACGGTAGTAGGTCGTATTGTTGCTTGCCCCCAACTGTTGGCCAATACCATCTTGATAACTCACTGCCACCGCATTGGTCGTTTTTGTAATACCCGGCAATAGACCAGCCTTGACATCCGCTTTGAAAGTCAACAAGCCCGAACTGCCTGCCGGTACCGAAGCAATGACGGCAGAAACGGTAGTTACGGCACTCGTGCCAGCACCAACCACTGAGGCAGTGTAGTTAATTCCAGTGCCGTCTCCACCAGGCGCATCGCTTAGCGCTTGGCCTTGCCAATTTCCCGAGCCCGCAACGTACTGCAGTCCCGTAGTGTCATAGGCCGGCGCGGCATGAGGAGCGCCGATAATATCCGTGAGTGTTACGGCGGTTGCCGTTGAATTACCGATGTTGCTATAGGTTAAGGTGATGGTCAGTCCGGCATTAGGCGATGGGCCCGCCGAGACGGAAAAGGCCTTGCTAACCACCACAATCGCATTATTGGTGATCGTGACAGTATCAACATTCGTTTGCTGTGGAGCGCCACCGGACGAAGGCGCAGCAATGATGGTGAAGCGATCTTCTTGCGACAGACCGGCGCTCGCTGGAACCTTGGCGATGGCCAGAAACTGAAAGGTTTCACCAGGCTGCAACACGGGCGTCACCGTGAGGGGGGTCGCTGAGTCGGCTACACCATCGCTATTGGCATCGGCAAACATCTGTACCGAACTAAACGCAAAGGTTCCGGGATAGCTATCCTGAAGGAGAAGTGCAAAGCTCTCTGCCGAATTACCAGAGTTGATAACCGCATGTTGGAATCTGACAGTAGCTCCTTGAGCAGACGTCAAATTTTGAGAATTCTGAAGAGTAAAGGCGACCGATTTTGCAACCGGCGCCGTTACTAAATTGGAATCAAGTCTTTCAGCACGACCGCTGGCCGTATCCACAAAGGTCGCGCTGGCTTGATTATTGATCGGAAATCCGACCGCGGGACCCGCATTGGCCTGCGGTAGATAGATAGCCGCCGTGAGACCTACCGTAAGGGACAGACTATTTTGTAGGCCCTTTGTGAGGCTTCTTGTAAGTCCTCTGGTCACCTCTCTGAAAAAGCAATTTGCCGGCGCGAAAACGCGGAGACAAGCGCTTGTTTTAAGGAGACTGAACAACGGGGCTTTCACTGCCTATTTTTCTTTTTCGAACCTGGAATCAAAAAACACCCAGGGCTCGCTTCTTTCTGTAGCGAGCCACTGAGTACGAGTCGATTTAAGGATTAATGCGAACACCGAAGGTCACAACAACTGTGGCCAGCGGGGCGAGATTGCCCACAGTGGCTTGCACCGTGCCTGAAGTGCCGTTGGTAGGCGCAGTTACCGTGCCGACTGTTGTCGTGGCAGGAGCCGTACCAGCGCCATTGTTGTAAACCGTGGCGGCAGGAGTCGAGTCTGAAATGATCAGCCCGGACACCGCTGCGGTTCCATCATTGGTACCCGTGATGCGGTAGCGGATGCAGGCCCCTGGAATCGCCCCTGCCGTAATGTTCGACAGGGTGTAGGCGGTTTCAGGCGTACCGTCGCAGTTGGCATCCAGGGCTTGCTCTTTCACAAGGCGAACCTGTCCTGCAATCACAGTCGTGGTATCGGTCGCGGTCACAGTCGCGGGTGCCGCAGCACCGTTGACCGTACCCGTCGTGGTCACTGTCAGCGAGCTCGTATCGACCGCACCCAAGGCTGCCGATGCAGGGGCAATGATCTTGACGAACAGTCGGGCGGTTTCACCAGCATCCAGGCCCGGGGCCGTCGATGCCCCACCAGTTCCACCGGTGAATTGGGAGAGATCGGAGACAACGGGGTCATTCACATCGAGAATGCCGTCATTGTTCTTGTCCCAATAAACAATCACGCTCCAACCAGATACCGCGCCGCTGAGCACATCCGTCAGGGCGACTTGGCCCAGGGTTGCACCCTCGGTCACGTTTCCGTTGTTGGTCACTTGATGGGTATACACCACTGAGCCACCAGGGAACACTTGACCGGTGTTGTTTGGGCTGATGCTAAGACTACGCAAGGTGTTTACCACGACGGCGTCTGTCTTACGGTCCAGAGCACCCGTAGTCGGTGACTGAGCGCGGAAGTACAAGTTCAGTCCTGGTGCAGGAACGGCTGCAGCACCTGCGGGCACACTCACTACAGCGCAAGCCGTGAAGTTGGCACCGGCTAGTACTAGGCCAGTATTGGTAATCGCCGAACCTAAGCTTGAGCAATCACCGGCTCCGCCATCGGCACGGAAGGTCACTGCCCAGCCTGAAGGCAAGAGGATCGACGCAAAGCTGCTATCCGAACTTGCAGTGAGGTTGTAGGTATCGGACACACCGCTGGTGTTGTTGACTTTCAAAACAAAGTTCGTCGTAGCACCAGGGTTGACGGACTGAGTCGTCACGGGAGATCCCTCAGGACCAGCGCCTGTACCTGCCGTGTTAGCGGCACCGTTACGCAAGTCCACCGTGCTGCTGGTGATCAAGGTCAAGGTGTCGGTAATGGTGTCTGAAACCGCGGGGTTCAGCTTGGAGGTTGCGGTCTTGGTCACTGCATAGGGACCCCCTACTGCACCCGCAGGCAAGGTGGCTTTCAACACCACCAAATAACCGCATCGGCCGTTGACGGAGTCTGCAACAAAACCGTTCGCCGGAGTACAAGTGGCATCGTTCGTTGCCGGAATGATTCCGGTATCCACCGTGCTATTGCCATTGGTGTCAACCAGTGGGGTCGTACCGTTGGATTTGAACAGTTGAAAGGTTGTACCGGCTGGGAAGTTATTGCCCGGCCCACCTACGGTCGGTATCGTCATGTCAAAACTGTCTGGGCCGTTTCCACGGTTCCATACATAGTTGTTGAAAGCAACGGTTGAGCCTTGAGTCGCCGATGCAATCGCCGCAGGGTCGGTCGCGACAGCGCTATCGGTGGCCGAACCATTGCCATTCACCGCAGCGATTTGATTCACTGCAAAGGGAACAGTATTCGATGAGCTTCCCGTCGTAGTCGTGTTCGCGGGCGTACATCCAAGCGGTACTTGAGCCACGCCATCGTTATAACAAAGCTTGGCCGTGTTATTGATGGTGGTCGGTGCGGCATTGGCGGCAACATTGACCTGGAAAGTCAAAGTACCGGAGTTAGCCGCCGGTACAGAGGCGATCACCGCGGTCAGCGCGCCGACCGTCGTCACCCCCATGTCATAAGTAATGCCGGCTGGATCGGCCGGTGCGGCGCCATCGGTCAACGCAGTTACACCTGAGCCACTCCAACGCGCACTGCCTGCCACGTAGGTCATCCCTGCCGGAATCACGTCGGCCAAGACAACGCTGGTCGCTGTGGCATTACCAGTATTCGAATAGGTCAGGGTGTAGGTGTAAGGACCGCTTCCTGGGTTACCACTTGGCAAGCTGATACCTTTGGAGACGTTCACTACAGCGTTGCCGGTGACGTTGACGGTATCAACGTTATTCACTGTGACGGCTGGCGTGAATTGGCTGGTCGCCGTCAAAGTGACTGAGGACGTTTGACCGGAGGTCGCCGAGCCCGGCACCGTGCCTTGAACCACTACGCAATAGTTTGCGCCAGCGCCTAGCGGGCCGACTGTGGTGATCGCGGTGGTGTTGTCTGCAACGCCGTCGCAATTTGCATCAGGGTAGACCACCAGCGAAGCAAGCGTTAAGCCACTGGTATTAGCTACGCCGACCGTAAAGGTATCGGTGCCGTTACCGGTATTGGTCAAAGTGTGGGAGAACGTGACTGGCGAGCCTGCCGTTCCAACCTTGGTTTGGGTATTGGTGAGGGTAAGGGCTGCGACCTGCTGAACGATGGTGGTCACCGTATTGGAGGTTGCCGTGCGGGTCACTGCCGACGCGTCCGTATAGGTTGCGGCCGCTTGGTTACCAATCGGAGTACCTGCCGGCGGAGCAGCAATCGCCAGGGAACTCGCAACAAACGCGCTCGTGGCAAAAGTAGCCAACCCTAAGGCTAATCTTTTGAAATTCATAGGTTTAAACATGGTTGATTCTTAGGAGTGAGAGTGGGTCGAATGGCTCTTCGAGTTTCTTATTTGCTTGCGACTTTTTCAGTGACGCGCTCTACCCTCGCTCGGGCCGAGAACGTCACGGATTTACCGCCTTGCAGTTGGTCTACTGTCCAACGCAAAGCGCGGTATTGGGATAAGGGCACTTCCTTCATTGCTTCTTGGCCGTCAGCGGACTTCACCATGCGCTTGACGGGAATGGCCTCGAAGCGATCACCGCCCAGGCTGGCCTGTGCCGCCTTAGGTAGGTCAGCGGAAGCTATGTATTCCAGTCCGTTGGGGATCGGTAGGGTGACGACCAAGTTATTGGCGGGGGTCGCTCCCTTGTTGCTGTAGCGCACTCGGTAAAGCAGGGTGTCGCCTGGGCTGACCTTGTCGGCAGAAGCCAGGGACTCTTTCCCGTCAACCACCACAACTCGGTTTTGTTCGAGAGTGCCCTCAACTTGAGATCCCTCCGCTTTTGCAAGAGCACTTGCGCTTGCGAATACCATTGAGGCGCTAAACGCCGATGCAAATGCGATCTTCTTGATTTGATCTAGTTTCATTTTGAACCCACACTGAGCTGTCCATCAAGACGGCGGTCAAATGTTGGTCCGCCGTCACTACGACCTCCCCACCCATAGATTTCACAACGATTTTTTGCGCGAAATTTGGGCAGAAAGACTTATGGCTGACTGTAGAGTTCTTTTTGAGGGTCGGGTTGTTGGTCCGTCGGCTGGGGCAGACCGCTCAGCAGTGTTTTGTCGCAACCTGGCGAATTGCCGGGGTCAATTGTGAAATACCATTAGCGCAGCGCTAAATTTCACCTTCCGCAGCACGTCCGTATGCCGCCCTGCCACCTAGTTCTAGCGTTTACGCCCGGCGCTCACTCGATCATGGCCCGCGAGGTCGGCTCGGGTCTCAATACTGATATAGCCATGCTCTTGGAACAAGGTGCGAATGGCTACCGCTTGGTCATATCCATGTTCCAAGAGCAAGCGCCCCGAAGGCTGCAGAAAACCTGCGGCCTCGGTAATGATTAGCTTTACGGCTTGGAGACCTGACTCGCCACTGCTCAAGGCGTGGGGAGGTTCGAACCGAAGATCGCCTTGAGACAAATGAGCATCGCCTAGCCGAATATAGGGGGGATTGCTGACGATAAGATCGAAGCGAAGGCTTGGGTCAATGGGATCAAACCAACTGCCCTGAACAATGTTCACGCTAGTACGAGAAAGTTTGTGCACACTTAGTTGTTTAGTGTTACGTTGAGTGAACTCTATGGCTTCGGGTGCGCAATCGACTAGCGTCAACTGTGCAAGCGCAAGCCCGAGTCGCTCAGCTTCAAGCGCCAGTGATAGCCCAATACAGCCAGTGCCACAGCCCAGATCGAGCGCCATCGACGCACGATCTGAGACGCCCGCTCTTAAAACCTCAAGTGCCCAGTCGACCATAAGCTCCGTTTCTGGTCTTGGGATGAGAACTCCGGGGCCAACGCTAAAGCTTCTCCCATAAAATTCCTTTGCACCCAGCAAGTAGGCCATCGGCTCTCCATTACGACGCCTGAGAAAGAGCAGTTGGATAGGCCTGGAAACTTCTTCGGGTCCAGTTTCGTCGCCATGCGCAATTACCCAGGACTTGTCTTTTGAAAGCACATGCGCGAGCAAAGCCCTGGCTTCGTTTCTGGGCAGTAGGCTGTTGGAGATCAAGCAATCGTAGGATTTACTCACAGCCATTGGCTTCGCAAATTTAGGCGTCAGCTAGCGCGGCTAGCTGTTCGGCTTGGCGAGCCGCCACCAAGGCGTCGACTATTTCGTCCATCTCACCTTCCATCACTCGCTCGATTTTGTAAAGCGTAAGGTTGATGCGGTGATCGGAAACGCGTCCTTGCGGATAATTGTAAGTGCGTACACGCTCTGATCGATCTCCGGATCCGATGAGCGATTTTCGATGCGCTGATTCTTTAGCTGAGCGCTCACTATCAATCTTATCTTTGATCCTGGCAACCAGCACTTTCATGGCTTTGTCTTTGTTGCGATGTTGCGAACGATCGTCCTGGCATTCGGCCACAATGCCGGTAGGAAGGTGGGTGATTCGTACCGCGGATTCAGTTTTGTTGACGTGCTGCCCACCCGCGCCTGAGGCGCGGTAAACGTCGATACGAAGTTCATCCGTATTGATAGCGAGTACTGCCTGCTCATCCGCCTCTGCAAGTACAGCAACCGTGCAGGCCGAAGTGTGTATTCGCCCCTGTGTTTCGGTGACCGGAACGCGTTGAACCCGATGACCTCCAGATTCGAACTTGAGTTGTGCAAAAACACTTTCACCTTCGACCCGAAAAATGACCTCCCGATAGCCGCCAAGATCCGACTCACTTTCTGAAAGCAATTCGGTACGCCACTTCTTGCGCTCGGCAAAACGCAGGTACATACGCAGCAGATCGCCCGCGAAAATGGCCGATTCATCGCCACCAGTCCCGGCACGGATTTCGACGATGACGTTGCGGTGATCGTCAGGATTCTTAGGCAGAAGTAAGCGCTCAAGTACCACAACTTCACGTTCCATCGTGGTTTGGCAGCGTGCTGATTCTTCGTCGGCAAACTCCAACATCTCAGGGTCTGAGCGCATTTGCTGCGCCTCATGGAGATCGGCGGCGGCACTCCTCCATGTAATCAAATGGTCCACATATTGAGTCAGTTCAGTGTGCTCTTGGTTGAGTTGACGAAACATCGTCATGTCTTTAGCGGCGTGCTCACTGGACAAAAGCTGATTGACTTCGGCGAGGCGAAGCTCGTACTGCTCGAGCCTAGCCCGCATGGAATCTTTCATAAGGATCTCTAGTTCTTCTTCGGAGAAATTTTGTCTGGGAGCAATTGCTCGACCAAGGCATGGGGGTCGCCCTGTTCGCGCTGCTGAAGCATAAGGGACGGCCCGTGCAGAAATTTGGCGCTGAGCGCTTGAGCCATTTGTTCAAGCACCGCTCCGGGATCGACGCCTTGCTCCAACAACTTTTTGGCCTTGAGCACTTCGCTTGCACGTAGACTTTGCGCGCGCTCATGCAACAGACGAATCGCCGGCACCCCTTCCCGGGCACCTAACCACTGCATGAATCCG
Source organism: Betaproteobacteria bacterium (assembly GCA_031421635.1). Taxonomy (GTDB): domain Bacteria; phylum Pseudomonadota; class Gammaproteobacteria; order Burkholderiales; family Burkholderiaceae_E; genus JAPOKJ01. The sequence continues at coordinate 95,248 of JANOPA010000064.1, forward strand.
GCAACTCTTTGATCAATAATCGCCTCCGCTTGCGTGACAGCGGCCTGTCTTAGTTCGACGCCGACGCGAACAATTCGACCTAAATCGTCCACGGTGCTCAGAAACACATCGTCGAGCTTTGCAACCTCAGGTTCAATGTCGCGCGGCACTGCCAGATCGACCATGAGCATCGGCCGATGCTTTCGGACTTTCAAGGCACGAGCCACCATCCCCAAACCAATGATGGGTAGGGAACTGGCCGTGCAGGACACAATAATATCGAAATCGCCCAGCCGGTCGGACAGCTCAGAAAGGTGAATCGAGTCGCCACCGATCTTGTGAGCGAGCTTTTGACCGCGTTCCGTACTTCGGTTGGCAATGGTCATCGACTTCGGCTTTTGCGCCGCAAAATGGGTGGCGGTCAGGTCGATCATCTCCCCCGCTCCAACAAACAATACCCGGCAGGCCTCAATATTTTCAAATATTCGTTTAGCCTGTTTGACGGCAGCCGCAGCCAGAGAAACCGATTGCGAGCCGATTTCTGTGGTGGTGCGTACTTCTTTGGCCACAGCAAAGGTACGTTGAAAGAGCTGATGGAGATGGGTTCCTAAGGCGCCCGCTTGCTGCGCCATGCGGGCCGCGTCCTTCATTTGCCCCAAAATTTGCGGCTCTCCAAGCACCATGGAATCGAGCCCAGAGGCGACCCGGAAAGCGTGTCGAACGGCTAAGTTGCCTGGTAGGATATAGAGATGGCTTTGAAGCAGGTCACGACTCACACCATGATGGCTGCAGAGCCAATCCTCGACCGCCCGTGTAAGTGCTTGCTCGTCAGGGCTGGCTGTATAAATCTCGGTGCGATTGCAAGTCGACAAAATAGCGCCCTCAGGCACGAGCCGCGGCAACTTGCGACGCAAATCAATCAAAGCATCATTGATCGTCTCCATTGGAAACGCCACCTTCTCGCGCAGCGCGAGCGGTGCGGTACTGTGGTTAAGACCGAGCGCAAAAATGTTCAATGGATGAATAGCCCTTAGAGGGCGCAGACTTCTGAGAGGTTAGTGGGCGAATTATATCGACGCGGGCACAGTAAAGGTGAAACATGCCCCACAGGGGGTCAAATTTTTGACTGAGATGCTGCCGCCGTGGCGCGCTACGACCAGGCGAACGAAGGCAAGGCCCAAGCCAGCTCCAATGGCGTCACTCGTTGGACTCATGGTCCCAGAGCCACGAACATAGGGTTCAAAGATCTTGTCTAGATCTTGGGCCAAAACGCCCGGCCCCTGATCGCTCACTTCGATACGCCAGTCGCTTGCTTCAGCAAAGATTGCAATCGAAATGCTTGCTCCGGCGGGGCTATATCTTAAGGCATTTTCAACTAAATTGGCGAGCGCTCGTCGATAAAGGGTTTGGTCGACCTGCGCCCAAAACGGTCCCTCACCCTTTAGTTCGATGCGGATTTTTTGGGGCTCCGCTTTGAGCCAAAAGCTATCAACCACTTCGGTACAAAGTTCAAACATATCGGTATCGTCGCGACGTAAATCCTTATGCTCTGCGCGGGCCCATTGCACATAACTTTCGGCGAGATTCAATCCGCGCCTCGCTTCAAGCTCGATGGTTTGGACCCAAGCCTCGTGCTTGGCTTCACCCGCTTGCGTTAAGGCACTCAAAATGGTGACCTGTGGGGAGCGAATGTCATGAGTCAGGAAGGCCAGCATTTGCTCGCGCTCGCGCTGCACCGCTTTAATTCGGGTAATGTCCACAAACTGCACCAGCCACAATCTCCAAGGATCTCCAAGAGGCTTTGCTTCAATCAGCCATTCCCGGCCAAGCCGATCAGTCGCCTCAATTTGCTTCTCGGTTTTGAGTGGATCTGTGGTGAGCGCAGCAATGCCCGGCTGACCTTCGAAAAAGGAGCGCAACCATTGCACAGCGGAACCCTGTGGCTGGCTAGGTGATAGCTCATCGCGAGCGCGTGGTAAATCAGCAAAGGCCTCATAGGCGGTGGGATTGGCGAGACGAATTGAGCCGTCGACGTCAGCCACAAAGGCGGGATGAGGTAGCTTTTCGAGCACTGAGGATAAAAAGCGCTTTAATTGCATCAAGCGATCTGCTGCTCGGTCCAGTGCAGAAAGGTCTCTTGCAATGGGCTCCAAAGAGCGCGACTTGGGCTCAAAGCCACTTAACCAGGCCGGTTGGGCTGCCATGGCCTTCGATTGTCGACGCAAATTAGACACTGCGGCTTCAAGTCTTCGCCAACTCCAAAGCGGGTAGGCAGCCAGCGCCGCAGCCATGACCGCCGCAGGCGGAAGCCAGTAGCCCAGCGAGAGAACAAACCAACAAGCAACTACCCACAACATCACAAATGCAAGAGTAATCAGAAGACCAGCTCGCGGGCTGGTCCCATAAAGCATGATCAAGAGGCCAGTGAGTCCTAGAACCGAAAAGAGCATTTCTTTGAAGATCGAAACTCTCCGAATAAGGTTCTTCTGATTCAAACCCGCGTAGGCGACCGCGTGTAATTGAACGCCGACGACCAATCCCGGCTGACCCAACAAACTACTTGAGTAACGATCCCCCAAACCTTCCGCATTGGCCCCTATCAACACCGCCTTTCCTTTAAATGCATCCTTAGGGAACTCCCCTCGTAAAACGGCACCATAGGAATAGCGCTGCAAAGGGCTTTTCAAAGGGAATAGCCAGGCAAAGCTGTGGCTTGGCCATGACTTCGAAACCATGGCTTCATTACGCTGCTGCTGGTTCACATTCGCCCACGCTTGGCGAGCGATGGGCAGGTCGGAAAACGGGTTAAGCGCAGATTCCTTGAAACGGAGAAGGCCCAATGCAAACGCCGGAAAGCCCGCTTCGTTAAGATAGAGACCGCGAACGTTACCGTCCGAATCAACCCTGAAATGAGGATGAGCAATACTGGCTTGAGCACCCAGTGTGATCACTGGATAGACTGGCCAAATACCATTGTTCGACTCGACACTGCGACTCACCGGTAATTGCACCGGAATTTCTTCGAAACTGCGCGCCAATATTGGGTCATCGGGCGAAGGCTCACTGAGCAATAAGTCTAACCCCACGCTGAAAGCACCCTCGGCTTTCAGCTTGTTGATGAGGCTAGCATGTAATTTTCGGGGCCAGGGCCAGCGGCCGAGTTGCCCTAAGCTGGTTTCGTCAATTTCCACCAGGACAAGGTCTTTGGCTGGCTCGATCGCCACGAGACGCTTACCGAAATCAAACATCGCAAGGTCAAGTCTTGACAGCGTACCTGAAGCTTCATCCAGAGGCCCTGCACCGAGGGCGAGCGCCCCGCTCAAGACTAGCAGGAGTAACCCCCACCATTCGAACGCCAAGCGTCGACTAGACATGAGTCGAATTCAAAAGTACGAAAGTAGGCAATGGCGCGCTGGACGCGACAGGCGTCGAAGTAGGTTAACGCGGAATTACAAGGAGACGGCCGCGTCCATCGCGGACCGGCTGACCCGATGCATCTCGCAGTAAAACCGGGATCTCAAGCGCCAGGACCGGGCTGAAAGGCCCTTTTGTGCCATTTACAAAGAGTTGGCGGACACGCATTTGATATTGCCCAGGCGGAAGTGAATCAAGTTTCCAGCTTACACCCTTGATCTGCTCCGAACGCAACACGTCCGAAAAATTCACATCTCGAGCAAGCTGAGCCTCGAAATTTTGATCAGGCTTGCCGGACCATTCGAATAACACCGAATCTCCTTGCACCTGAGGCGTTACTCCACCCATAGCCGGGGCAAATTCCATCTTTCGAGTATTCCCCCACGGACCTTGCTTCACTTCGTCGAGACTCGCTACCCGCCAGAAAAAGGTAATGACGTCGCTCGGCTGGGTTTTTGGGCCGAAGAAAAAGCGTGGACTCACCGCTCGCTCATCCGCAATGATGTATTTGAAACCTTCATCACCGGCCACCTGAATGCGGTAACGTTCGGCTTGCGCTATGGGAGCCCAGCCCAGCATCGTGCGACCTCCAAAATTGACTCCGGCTGGCTCAGTCGCTACAACCGGGGGGGCGACAGGCCGAGCTGCAATGTTGAGCGCAAAATAGGCGTCGAAACCAGCAACACCGGAAGATCCTACCGCTCGAACTTTAAAATAATGCGGGCCATCGCGCTCACTACGTACGACCGCCTTAGTTTCGGGCTGTAGAGCACTTGAAACCAAGGTACCAAAGCCTGGATCAGTCGCCAATTCAAGCAAATATTTTTGCGCACCGGCGACGGCTTCAAACTCAATTTCTCCCTCAACAACCTCAAGCTTAGGGTCGGAGATTAATTTTCCCGAAGCGGGCAAAAGCTTTTCGGTGGGCCCAAGACTGCCCGCTTTATTGACGGCCACTCCGAAACCACCGGGCAAAGGGCGACGTTCAGATGCCCCGGCCCACTCAATCGAACCGTCGAGAATCTCAGCAACACTCTTGTCTTCTTCAGAACCAACTCGAAACGAAGTACCTCTCACAGAAGCCGTGGCCTTGGGGGTAACAACCTCAATATTTCTACCCGGTGTGGGCGCCTTGCCCAGCCGGCTAGACTCGCTCTGAAGCTCGACCCCGCCTTGCTCGAGAGTCAAGCGCGCGTCGATGGCTTCTGACCCATGGTAGCCACGCAGGCGGTCAATGCGTACCTTGCTGCCCGGCGGAATTCGAACCGTGCTCCCGTCCGGTAGCCGTAAAACGACGACGGCATTTGCACCGGTCTCAATAACCTCGGCCTCAGAGAGAGAATATCCAACTTGCAGCGCACCCGTAGCGGTTTTCGCAGGCCCTTCGACCGACTGCACGGCGGCCTTGGTCAGCATGGGTTTGCGCCATGCCCGCGGAACAAAAACCTTGAAGCCTATCGGAACGGCCATTGGATTACTCAGGCCGTTGAGTTTGGCCAGAGAGCGCCAATCGTGAGGATAAGCTAACTCGCGATGAGCTAGATCGATCAGGGTGTCACCCGAATATATTTCGACCAGCAAGTCCCCTGGGACAATCGACGGAGATCGAGCACGATTCGACCTAGGCGAGTCTTGAGCCCGTGGCTCGACCATCAGCGCAGAGAGCGTGATGAAAACTGCCAGCGAAAGTGTCGCGGCAGTCGTTAACTTCAAATTACGCGGGCTGTTCGACCGTAACATGCTCAAGACGGTAACCATAGCTGTAAACAGGTGCTAACAAGTAGCCAGCCTCAGGGCGCAACCGGAGCTTGGTACGAACTCGCGACACATGGGTGTCCATGGTGCGAGAGGGAACTTCACTTCCACGACCCCAAACGGCTTCGCGAATGTGACTACGAGACAAAGGCTTGCCCACGTTTCTTAGGAAAATCAAGGCCAAGTTAAATTCTTTATGAGTCAACTCAATTTCTTGATTGGCTTCGACGAGCGAATCATCCGTCAAAATCATCCCCTTCACGTCGAACTTGAAACGATCAAATTCGAAATAGCGAGACTCTGCAGCACCAGGATTGGCACGCCGTAACACGGCCATGATTCTCGCCACCAACTCTTTGCCACGCAGGGGCTTCACCAAATAATCGTCAGCGCCGGTATCAAGTGCCCGGACCACATCTTCTTCAGCATCACGAGCCGTCACGAACAACACCGGCAGCGTATTTCCGCTGGCGCGCATTTTGGCAAGCACCTCGGGGCCACTCATTTCCGGAAGCCCCCAATCGAGAATCGCCAAATCGAAGCTTTCACGCTCTAGAGCGAAGAAAAATTCCTTGGGTGTTCCGAAAGGTTTCACCATCATTCCCGCCTCTTCCAATTGCAGCATCGCCGCTTGGCGCTGGGTAAGATCGTCTTCTACAAATGCAATGCGTGCGATCATATTGGGCCATTCACAAGGGTTGAAGAGAGTGCGGATTAATCCGCCGGAATGTACCACCTAGGCCAAACTTCGTGGCGCGCATAATACGGGAAAACGACCTGCCGAGACTATATTTAACTCTTAAGACACAATTTTCCCATCATTTGGAGGGTTGCGTGCACAAAGTAGGTGTGGCAGAGCATTGCGTTGGCGCTTTCATCCCAGTCAATGGTCAAATATTTTAACAATCCGTTTCAATTAGACTGTTCGGCACCGTTCGATGCCGAATTGCATCCTAGGCCGACAGAAACATCTTGTACGCCGGATGCTGGCTCTCGTCAATATAGGGATAGTCCAAGTCCGCCAAGAAGTCTGCAAGCTTTGACTTTTCTTCTGTCGGTACCTGTAAACCGACCAAAATCCGGCCGTAATCTGCGCCATGGTTACGATAATGGAATAAGGAAATGTTCCAGGAGGGGCTCATGCGGGTCAGAAAGCGCATCAAGGCACCGGGACGCTCCGGAAACTGAAACCGATAAAGTACTTCATCTTTAGCCAAAGGTGAGCACCCACCTACAAGGTGGCGTACATGTAGCTTCGCGAGTTCATCATCGGTCAAATCAAGGGTGGCAAAACCCGCTTTAGTGAACGCCTTGGCAATCTTCGCCGCCTCCGAACCCTTTGAAATCTGAAGACCCACAAAAACATGGGCTAATTTGGCGTCGTTGATGCGGTAGTTGAATTCGGTGACGTTACGAGGCCCGACCAATTCGCAAAAACGCCGGAAACTACCCCGCTGTTCAGGAATCGTCACCGCGAAGACCGCTTCTCTTTGCTCGCCAATCTCGGCACGCTCAGACACAAAACGCAACCGATCGAAGTTCATATTGGCGCCACAGGCAATCGCCACTAAAGTTTGGCCCTTGATTCCAGTGCGTTCGACATAGAGCTTGGCGCCCGCAATTGCCAAGGCGCCAGAGGGCTCCAAAATAGAGCGGGTGTCCTGAAAAACATCCTTAATCGCGGCACAAGCGGCGTCCGTATCGACGAGAAGAATGTCGTCGACGTACTTCTTGGTCAGTCGAAAAGTCTCCACCCCTACTTTCTTGACGGCAGTGCCATCGGCGAAGAGCCCAACGTCCTTGAGCTCAATGCGCCGCCCGGCCTTGACAGAACGAGCCATCGCATCGGAATCCACGGTTTGCACACCGATGATCTTAATTTCTGGGCGCACTTGTTTCACAAATGCAGCAATACCCGAAATCAGCCCACCCCCCCCAATCGCCACGAAAATTGCATGGATCGGCGCCTGATGCTGACGCAAAATCTCCATGCCAATGGTGCCCTGTCCGGCAATGACGTCCGGATCGTCAAAGGGATGCACGAAACTTAAGTCCTGCTGTTCTTGCAGGGTGAGGGCCAAGGCATAAGCGTCGCTATACGACTCACCGTGCAGCACCACCTCGGCCCCGCGAGCCTTGACGGCATCGACTTTCACCCTTGGAGTAGTGACGGGCATGACAATCACTGCTCGGCATTTCATTCTTTGCGCGGCCAGCGCCACCCCTTGCGCGTGATTGCCTGCTGAAGCCGCGATTACGCCTTTGGCGCGTTGAGCTTCCGTGAGCTGAGCCATCTTGTTGTAAGCTCCACGCAGCTTGAAGGAAAACACCTGCTGCAAATCTTCGCGCTTGAAATAAATATCATTTTTCAGGCGCGCAGAAAGTAAGGGTGCGCGTTCCAAAGGCGTTTCTTGCGCCACCTCATAGACTTTTGCATTGAGGATTTTCTTTAGATAGTCGATAGCCATGTCAAGATTCTAGCTGTCGCAGGACTTACCCCATTCATGGAAGAACTCTTAGCCCAACTCATCGATTGGTTTGCACTCCCTAAGAACGGCTTGAGTTCGGTCTTTGTGGTCGCTCTAATCTCCGCCACATTGTTGCCACTAGGCTCCGAGCCCGCAGTATTTGGTTACGTCAAACTCAACCCCGAGCAGTTATGGATCGCCATTATCGTGGCGTCAATCGGCAACACCCTAGGCGGAGCGATTAACTATTGGATGGGCTATGGCGCCAAGGAAGCGGTGGCGAAAGATAAGCAGACCCGCTATTTCACTTGGTTTGAAAAGCTCGGGCCCAAAGCCTTGTTCTTTTCCTTTTTACCCGTGGTCGGGGATCCAATGTGCGCCGTGGCGGGATGGCTTAAGTTGCGTTTTTGGACCTGTGTGGCCTGGATAGCACTAGGACGAGTGGTCCGCTACAGCGTAATGACCAGTATTTTGATGTGGGTGCCGAATCAGTGGTGGAAAGCTCTGTTCGGCCCCTTTGGGAAAATGTTTGGTCTATGAACCCGCCAGGGCCTGCGCCTAACTGAACAGGGCTTAGTGACATTCCCGCACCACTTGCAAAGTGTTACAAACACCTAGGGAAACCCCAAGGTTATGCACACTGAACTCGCGAGACTAAATTCGTAACCGATCAGCCCTCGGCAGCCACCGACCGATAAGGATTATCAATGCGAACACTCGCCTGCGCCATATTCACAAGCAAGACTTCCTCGTGCATCTCCGCAGCTAGCGCCACCGCTCTCGTTGTCGGGCTTCTCGCCAGCTTACCAGTGCAAGCTTTCTGCGGATTCTTCGCCGGCAAGGCCGATGCCTCGCTCTTCAACGAAGCCAGCAAGGTGATTATGGCTCGCGACGGCAACCGTACCGTGCTATCCCTACTGAACGATTACAAGGGCCCGCTTAAAGAATTTGCACTGATTATTCCGACGCCCGTAGCACTAAAGCAGGGCCAGGTTCGTATTGCTGAAAAACTCAGTTTCGAACGTATCGATGCTTATTCCAGCCCCAGGCTCGCTGAATACTTTGATAACGACCCGTGTACGTTTAACTTCCAGTGGGGCGAGGATTTGCAGCGCCGAGGGCCCTCGGCTCCAATGCCGACTGTAGCGCCAGCCGCCAGAGCGATGTCTGCGGAGCGCTCAAAGGCTTTAGGTGTCACGGTTGAAGCCAAGTACACCCTCGAGGAATATGACATCGTCAGCCTCTCCGCCAAACAGTCGGGGGGCCTAGAAACTTGGTTGCGAGAGAACGGCTACAAAATTCCCAAGGGCGCAAGCGCGGCGTTCAGGCCCTATATCAACCAGGGAATGAAGTTTTTTGTCGCCAAGGTTAATCTCAAAGAGCAGGATAAAACGGGCTATACCTATTTGCGACCTTTGCAGTTTGCTTTTGAAAGCGAGAAATTCATGCTGCCGATTCGTCTCGGCATGATCAACGCCGCCCCCGACAAACCGCAGGACCTGATCATCTATATGTTGACTCGAAATGGCAGGGTTGAAAGTAGCAATTACCGCACCATCAAACTGCCCGCCAACCTGAATCTCCCGCCCTTCATCAAGCCTAGATTTGCCGATTTTTATAAGGCGATGTTTGAGAATGCCGCAACCAAGGAAGACTATCGCGTTGTATTTACTGAATACTTCTGGGACATGTCATGGTGCGACCCCTGTGCCGGCAACCCTTTGAGTCCACAAGAGCTTCGAAATGCCGGCGTGTTTTGGGTCAATGGCAATGCCGATGAAGGCTTTTCGCAAATGCTCGGAAACCCACCCTCAACCTCTACCTCTACCTCTACCACTACCCCTACCCCGCCAAGACCAGTCATGCCAAGGCCTATGCCGAGCGGCGATGCCCGCCCCGCGATGGTGACTCGTATGCACGTGCGCTACACCGCCACGAGCTTCCCGCAGGACCTAATGTTCACCCAGACACAAGACCGGCAAAACTGGCAAACCCGTTATGTGATCCAAAACCCCTATGCGGGCTCGACTGAGCAATGCACAGCCAAACTCACTGGGAATAGTTGCGACACGTATTGCTCTAGCCGAGTGAAAGCGTTGGTGGGCGATCATAGCAACTGGCAAACGAGCTCTGGCCAGTTTAGCGGGCGCAGTCGGGAAGCCTTGCAGAGCGAGTGCGCGGTCGCCTGCGGCAATGCAAAACGTTTTACTCTAGATCGCGTGCAGCGCTACTACGGTAACGAATTACCGGAACGCCTGGACAATGAAAAGCAGACTCTGAGCCGTCTGACCGGATGGGGCTTGGCGGAGATCGAATCAATGCGCAGCACCACCCGCTAAGGTACCAAGAGGCCTATGGACGCACGCTGGTTCCAAATCGCCTTTCTCACCAGCCTGCTGGTGTTTGGCGCCTGGGCACGTGACTTCGCGCTAAGCAATGAACAGGTGCTCCTCACGTTTCTGGCAGCACTAGCCACTCAGGCGGTTTGGCAGCACGGCTTGGCTCTACCCACCAGGAACACTTGGCAGGGCTATCTGAGTGCATTGGTTTCAAGTTTGGGCATATCAATTCTCGTCCGAGCAGAGAACCTATGGGTGCACCCCGTTCTTGCCGTGCTCGCTATGAGTAGCAAGTACCTGTTTCGAGCAGGTCCGGCAAGCTGCCGCAGCCATGTCCTTAATCCAGCCAATTTTGCCGCCTTCGCGGCATGGGCATGGATGCCAGGCGCTTGGCTCAGCCCCGGCCAATGGGGATCGGAAAGCCTGGCTGCGCTGTGGTTCTTCGCCTTGGGAGGATTGGTCACGCAAAGTATTTCGCGTTGGGACGTGAGCTTGAGTTTTCTTGCAAGCTGGGCCTTCCTTTTAGCGGCTCGGCTTTGGTGGCTGGACTATGAGGCCGAAGTCGCTCTGGGCATGTGGCGCCAACAAATCAGTAACGGTGCTGTTTTGCTGTTCGCCTTTTTCATGATTTCCGATCCCATGACCACCCCTCAACATCGTGTCGCGCGTATCGCGTACGCAATCTTCGTGGCCCTTGCGGCCTTTATCTGGCAATGGGTTTTATTTCGCCCACATGGCATGATCGTGATGCTGTTTTTTGGAAGCTTCGCGGTGCCTTTCATCAATTTTTGGCTCCCAGAGAACCGTTTCACATGGTTGAAAGTTCCCTTGCAGCCGAAAGCATCGCATGTGAAATCAACCGCGTAAATCGTCGGAGTAGCACCAAGCCATCGACGCTTGCACGGCTCCCCAACGGCGATTTCTAACCCGCTTCAAAGCGACGCAGGGCTTCCAAATCCAGGACGTCAACTGAGCCGTAGTCCACTTTCAATAAGCCCGCATCCTGCAAAACTTGAAGGGCTTGATTGGTACGCTGTCGCGACAGCCCCGTGAGGTAGCCGAGTTCGACTTGAGAAATCTCGAGTCGATTACCTTGACCTGGACACAAAAGTGGATTGAACAGTTGCGCTACGCAGCGCGCCAGGCGGGCGTTAGGACCAAGCAGACGATCAAACTCAACAGTACCAATAAATTGCCCGAGCCGTTCATTAATTTGCTCCAGCAAAAAACGATTAAACGAAATATCGCTCGCCAAAAGTGCATTAAAGGTACTTTTAGGCATGAAAGCAATGCGGGTCTCGCGCAGCGCGACCACGTCGTAGCGGCGAGGCTCGTCCTTGAGCAAAGACCCTTCGCCCAACCACCCTCCACTCGGTACGCCCGTAAAACTCACCTGTTTACCCTCCAGGGAAACGCTGGAGATCTTGACCAAACCGTCAATCACCCCGACCCAATAAAGCACTTCCTCATTTTTTCTGCAGACAAGTGCGTTGGCAGCGAAGTCTCGCACCAGAATATCCGCACTCACGCTTGCTTGCTGCACTGCATCAAGCGAACGCATCCAGGGTGCCGCATCAAGGAATTGTTGGAGTGATCGCATAGTCGAAATCGAAGGCACACGCAGAAATGTCGAAAAAGAATCTGTAATTGTCGCTCAACTGACAACTTCACAGTCAAGCTTGGTTACACTTGCCTGCCCCGAGCACAACAATAAAAATCTCGAGGTCAGGTTCCTGTAAGCCGACAAAGCTAGTCTTTCGAGCAAGCTTTTGAGCAAGCTTCTATTAATTTAATAAGACCTATTAAAACCAGTTGACTGGTGGAGAGCGAGACAATGACACAGGCGGCATTTGGCGTCGTAACGGCTGAGCAAGCCGCGGAAGTGGCGAAGATGGGTGACACCACCTTCCCTAGGCTATTGGCCAAACACGCGAGCGAGCGTCCTGGCGCACCTGCCCTACGCGAAAAAAACCTGGGCATCTGGCAGGCGATCAGTTGGGCCGAGCTCAAGTCGCAGGTGGAAGCCCTTGCCGCAGGTATGGACGCTGCCGGTTTTAAGCGCGGCATGAACTTCGCCGTCATCGGTGAAAACCGTCCGCGCCTTTACGCCTCGATGATCGCTATTCAAACCCTTGGGGGTATTCCAGTACCGATGTATCAGGATGCCGTCGCCCAAGAAATGGTGTATGTATTTCAGAACGCAGAGATTGCTTTTGCTTTGGTTGAAGATCAGGAGCAAGTCGACAAGTTGCGCGAGATCAGCCCTCAATGCCCGCTTCTACAACACCTCTACTTTGACAACCCTCGAGGGCTGCGCAGCTACACCGACACTCGTATGCAGTCCTTCGATAGGCTTGTCGAGCTGGGTCGTGAAGCGCTCAAAACCAAGCCCGGGTTCTTCGAGAAAAAACTTGCCGAAGGCTCGCCCGACGATACGGCTGCGATGTTTTATACCTCGGGTACGACCGGCAACCCCAAGGGCGTGATTCACGGCAATCGCAATCTGATCTCCATGTCCTCAGTGGCTAGTCAGATGGAAAATCTTCAGCCTACGGAAGAAATCCTCGCCTACCTCCCGATGGCCTGGATCGGCCAAAATATCTTCTCGTACTCGCAGTGGTTGGTCAACGGCTTCACGGTCAATTGCCCCGAATCCTCCGAGACCGTCTCTTCCGATATGCGCGAGATTGGACCAACCTATTACTTTGCACCGCCCCGTGTGCTGGAGGCCTTGCTCACCCAAGTAACCATCCGCATGGAAGATGCAGCATCGTTCAAGCGCAAAATGTTCAAGTACTTTATGGATGTTGCGCGCGACGTGGGCGGCCGCATTCTTGATGGTGATCGCTCAGTAGGCATGGTGGACCGTCTTAAATATAACCTCGGCAAAATTCTCGTGTACGGCCCGTTGCGTAACACTCTCGGCATGAGCAAGATCCGCGTCGCCTACACCGCTGGCGAAGCGATTGGCCCTGACCTGTTTGTGGTCTATCGCTCGCTCGGTATCAATCTTAAGCAACTCTACGGTTCGACCGAAACCGCCGTGTTCGTGTGTGTGCAGCCTAATGGTCAAGTGAAATCAGATACGGTCGGCCCCGCTGTAAAAGGCGTGGAAATCAAGGTCTCTGAGCTGGGTGAAATCCTCATCCGTTCGCCCGGCTTGTTGCGCGAGTATTACAAGAACCCGGTTGCCACCGCAGAGGTGAAAGACGCCGAGGGTTGGTATCACACCGGCGACGCCGGCTATTTTGACAAAGACGGACATCTCAAAATCATCGACCGCGCCAAAGACGTGGGCAAGATGGCCTCGGGCAACATGTTCGCGCCCAAGTACATCGAGAACAAGCTTAAGTTCTTTCCCTACATTAAAGAAGCCGTTACCTTTGGCGACGGTCGCGACAAGGCCATGGCCTTCATTAACATCGACTTTGAAGCCTGTGGCAACTTTGCAGAGCGTCGCAATCTCTCCTATGCTGGTTATGTGGATCTTGCCGGTCGCAAAGAAATCTATGCTTTGGTGAAAGACTGCGTCGAGAAGGTCAATGCCGACCTAGCCACGGACCCGATGATGAGTGATTCTCAGGTGCACCGCTTCCTGATTCTGCACAAAGAGCTGGATGCCGATGATGGTGAACTCACCCGCACCCGCAAGGTGCGACGCGGCGCGATTGGGGATAAATACGCTCTGCTCGTCGAGGCGTTGTACAGTGGCAAGAAACATCAGTTTATTGAAACTCAAGTCAAGTTTGAGGATGGGCGCACTGGCTCCGTGTCGGCCGATTTAGTGATTGAGGACGCAAAAACCTACAGCGCCGCTGCGGCAAAAAATGCAGCATAACGAGCGCCGCAATGCTCTCTCAAAATACCTGACCAACAGTCAAGACAAACACATAACGAGGCCTTCTCAAGAGGCCGCCCAAGGTAAGACACAATGACTCGAAAAATTGGTGACGTCGTCCTCAGCCTGGAGAATATTTCGCTCTCCTTTGGCGGCGTCAAAGCCCTCACTGATATTTCCTTCGACGTGCGCGAGCATGAAATTCGCGCCATCATTGGCCCCAACGGTGCCGGTAAAAGCTCAATGCTCAACGTCATCAACGGGGTATACACCCCTCAGCACGGACGAATTGTTTTTCGCGGCCAAAATTTTGAGAAAATGAACTCGCGCCAAGTGGCCGAGATGGGCGTGGCTCGCACCTTCCAAAACCTGGCGCTATTTAAAGGCATGAGCGTTCTGGATAACATCATGACTGGTCGCAATCTCAAAATGAAAACCGGCGTGCTCGCTCAAATGTTGAGAGTGGGTCCCGCTGAGCGCGAAGAAATCGCTCACCGTGAATACGTCGAGCACATTATCGATTTCCTTGAGATTCAAAGCTTCCGCAAAACCCCGGTGGGCCAATTGCCGTATGGCCTCCAAAAGCGTGTCGACTTGGGCCGCTCACTCGCCATGGAACCCAGCCTCTTGCTGCTCGATGAACCCATGGCCGGTATGAACATGGAAGAGAAGCAGGACATGTGCCGTTTCGTCATGGATGTCAACGACGAGTTCGGCACCACCATCGTCCTGATTGAACATGACATGGGCGTCGTGATGGACATCTCAGACCGTGTCGTGGTCCTGGACTACGGCAAAAAGATTGGTGACGGCACGCCGCACGAAGTACGCAACAACGAAGATGTGATCAGCGCCTATCTTGGCGTGGCTCACTAAAACAGCAGCTAATAGGTAAAGCGAAACAATGGGATTTTTTCTAGAAGTGGTCCTCGGGGGCCTAATGGCGGGAGTGTTGTACTCCTTGGTCGCCCTTGGTATTGTGCTGATTTTCAAAGCCTCGGGCGTTTTCAATTTTGCTCAAGGTGGCATGGTGTTGTTTGCCGCCTTGGCTATGGCACGCTTGGCGGAATGGCTGCCCAAATGGTTTGGTATTAGCAACCAATTTGTCGCAACCTTGCTTGCTTTCATCTTGGCGTCGATCATCATGTGGGCCTTGGCCTGGGTGATTGAGCGCCTTGTCCTTCGCAAGCTTGTCAATCAGGAGCCGATCGTGCTTTTGATGGCTACCCTGGGTATTACGTACTTCCTGGACGGCTTTGGGCAATCGATCTGGGGTTCCGATATTTATAAGATTGATCTTGGCATTTCCAAGGACCCCCTGATGGTGTTCGAGAGCACGTTTCAAGGCGGTATTTTGCTCAATCGCGACGACCTTGTTGCCACGGTCATCGCCACCATTCTGGTGGTGGTCCTGGCCTTGTTCTTCCAGAAAACCTCAACCGGTCGAGCTTTACGCGCGGTCGCCGACGATCATCAAGCAGCACAATCAATTGGTATTCCGCTAAACAAAATCTGGGTGATTGTTTGGACCGTGGCGGGCTTCGTGGCCCTGGTCGCGGGCATGGTGTGGGGTAGCAAATTAGGAGTCCAATTCTCCCTGCAAGTGTTGGCCCTAAAAGCCTTACCGGTCGTAATTTTGGGCGGCTTCACCTCGGTGCCGGGCGCGATTATCGGCGGCCTCATTATCGGGCTCGGTGAAAAAGTTGCCGAAGTCTATCTCGGACCCATCATCGGCGGCGGCATCGAGAACTGGTTTGCCTATGTGTTGGCCCTGGGCTTCTTGCTGGTCCGTCCGCAAGGATTGTTCGGTGAAAAAATTATTGATCGCGTTTAAGGCAGGCCAGCTCGGCCAGTCTACAAACACCCGCAAGTTTCAGCCAGAAAAAGATTAGAGACCCCACAAGATGCTTTACAGAGAAAATGGTCAGTTCAAGACCTCGTACCGCAAAGATCAACAGATCTTTCCGATCCTGCAAGACCGCTGGGTGATTGGTGCGTTAATCGCTTTCGCCTTTATTGCGGTACCTCTATTTACCTCGGACTATGTGTTCCGAGCACTGTTAATACCGTTCCTAATCTTGGCACTGGCCGCCATTGGCTTGAACCTCTTGGTGGGCTATTGCGGTCAGATCTCTTTGGGCGCAGGTGCCTTTATGGCGGTAGGTGCTTACGCGGCTTACAACCTCTTTGTACGAATTCCCGGCATCAACCTCATCATCACCTTTATCCTGGCTGGCTTAATAACGATGGTGGTCGGTCTGATTTTCGGCGTCCCGAGTCTGCGCATCAAAGGGCTTTATCTTTCAGTAGCGACACTTGCTGCCCAGTTTTTTTCGGATTGGATCTTCTCGCGCGTGCCTTGGCTGACCAACAATTCCGCCTCGGGCTCGGTTTCAGTCCCCTCGCTGGAAGTGTTTGGCCTGCCCGTAGTCTCTCCCGTGCAAAAATATTGGTTCGTATTGCTTTTTGTGGTTGTTTTTGCCCTTCTTGCCAAGAACCTAGTACGTGGTCACATCGGCCGCTCATGGATGGCGATGCGGGACATGGATGTAGCC
Organism: Betaproteobacteria bacterium; assembly: GCA_031421635.1. GTDB lineage: Bacteria > Pseudomonadota > Gammaproteobacteria > Burkholderiales > Burkholderiaceae_E > JAPOKJ01. The sequence continues at coordinate 111,596 of JANOPA010000064.1, forward strand.
GCAGCCGTGATTGGCATTCGCCCCCTTCAGGCCAAGTTGAGCGCTTTCGCCGTTAGCTCGTTCTTTATCGGTGTGGCTGGGGCCCTTTGGGGATTTATTTATCTCGGTTCCTGGGAGCCGGCAGCTTTTGACGTCAACCGTTCCCTGAATCTACTGTTTATGATCATTATCGGAGGTCTTGGTTCGATCATGGGTAGTTTTTTCGGTGCGGCCTTTATCGTGGTGTTGCCGATTCTGTTGAATCAGTTACCCGCCTGGCTGGGCATACCACTGTCGACCGCGGCCGTGACCCACCTCGAGTTCATGATTTTCGGTGCGCTGATTGTGTTCTTCCTCATCGTGGAGCCTCACGGCCTTGCGCGTCTATGGTCGATTGGTAAGGAAAAGCTGCGCTTGTGGCCTTTCCCTCACTAACGTTTTACAAGTAATTGGTTTATTTGGGTTGGAGTAGCACTTGCTACAGTTAATAGGAGACAAGGTATGAAAATTTCCAAAATGAAGATGGCCGCTGCTGCTTTAGCAGCGGGCGCTGCCGCTGCGTTGGTACCGCAGGTGCCCGCGTTCGCGCAAGCCAAGGAGCAGTTCTTCCCCGTGCTGGTGTACCGCACTGGCGCCTACGCGCCAAATGGCGTGCCTTTCGCCAACGGCTATGTCGATTATCTCAAGATGATCAACGCACGCGATGGTGGCATTGGTGGTGTGAAAATCACTTATGAAGAGTGCGAAACCGGCTACGCGACCGACAAGGGTGTGGAGTGCTATGAGCGCTTGAAGGGCAAAGGCCCTACTGGCGCGACCGCGTTTCACCCGCTCTCAACAGGGATCACCTTCGCGTTGACCGACAAAACAACGACTGACAAAATCCCAATCATCACCGGCGGCTATGGCCGTAGTGAATCCATGGAAGGCCGTATTTTCAAATGGAACTTCCCTCTCGGTGGTACGTACTGGACCGCTGCTGACATTCTGGTTCAACACGTTGGCACGAAAGAAGGCGGACTTGACAAGCTCAAAGGCAAGAAAATTGCATTGATCTATCACGACTCGCCTTTCGGCAAAGAGCCTATTCCTTTGTTGCAAGAGCGTGCTAAATTAAACGGCTTTGAGCTGCAACTCATTGCGGTCACTCATCCTGGCGTAGAGCAAAAAGCTGCCTGGTTGCAAGTGCGCCAGAGCAAGCCCGACTATGTTTTCCTGTGGGGTTGGGGGGTGATGAACTCAACCTCTCTGAAAGAAGCCGTTGCGACGGGCTATCCACGCGAGAAAATGTATGGCGTGTGGTGGTCTGCAGCCGAGCCTGATGTCACTCCTGTGGGCGACGGTGCCAAGGGTTACAGCGGTTTGAATTTCTTGGCAGGTCAAGGCACCGCTAGAGTCCATCAGGACGTGGTGAAGCACTTGCATGACAAAAACCAAGGTACAGGCCCTAAGGAAGAAGTCGGTTCGGTCTTGTACAACCGTGGCATGATCGCTGCGGCCTGGACTGTTGAAGCGGTTTCTCGTGCTCAAGGCAAGTATGGCAAAAAGCCTTTGACAGGCGAGCAAGTGCGTTGGGGTCTGGAGAACTTGGCCATCGATGGGGCGCGTATCAAAGCGCTCGGCTTCGAAGGTCAAATGACCCCTGTGTCAACTTCTTGCGCTGACCATATGGGGGCCAACTCGGCTCGTGTCCATACTTGGGACGGCAAGAAGTGGAACTACACCTCGGAGGTGATTGCCGCCGACATGCAAATCATCAAGCCGATGATTGACAGCTATGCCAAGAAATACGCTGCCGAGAAAAAACTCGAGATGCGTGACTGCGCTAAGGATGCTGGCTAAGCCAATAGACTAAATTCGGGACTCCGCCCAAGCTGGGTCCCGAAGGCAGCTCTAATCTGATCAATACCCCTGCGAGTCCACGCCTTGTGCGCTCGCAGGGTCTGGATAGTGATCTTCAAGCGAGGATCCCTATCCAGACCCAAAAATACCCGAGTACCCACCGTCATACCCCGTTACTTGCAAAGCACTCATGGCCACAGCACTTCTCTCCGTCAACGGCATCGAGGTTATTTATAACCACGTCATTCTCGTGCTTAAGGGCGTTTCCCTGACCGTCGAAGAAGGCAAAATTGTCTCTCTCCTTGGCGCAAATGGTGCCGGAAAAACCACTACGCTCCGAGCGGTGTCAAACCTGCTCAAAGGCGAGCGTGGCGAAGTCACCAAGGGCACCATTTCCTACAAAGGTGAGGCCATCGAGCGGCTCTCGCCTGCCGATCTCGTCAACAGGGGAGTAATTCAAGTGATGGAAGGTCGTCACTGCTTCGGCCACCTTACTGTTGAGGAAAACCTGCTGACCGGGGCATACACTCGAAAGCTCAATCGTATTGACACCGCGGCGGCACTCGAAAAGGTGTACCACTACTTCCCCCGCCTGAAAACTCGCCGCACCTCGCAATCGGGGTATACCTCCGGTGGAGAACAGCAAATGACGGCCGTGGGTCGAGCCCTAATGGCTAACCCCAAGATGATTTTGCTGGATGAACCCTCAATGGGCTTGGCCCCGCAAATCGTGGCCGAAATTTTTGAAATCGTCCGCGACCTCAATCAAAAAGAGAAAGTGAGCTTCTTGCTTGCTGAACAAAATACCAATGTCGCCCTACGTAACTCCGATTACGGCTACATCCTGGAAAACGGGCGCATCGTGATGGATGGTGCGGCCAAAGATCTCGCTGAGAACGAGGACGTCAAAGAGTTCTATCTCGGTGTTGCAAAGGAAGGCCGAAAGTCCTTCGCTGATGTTAAATCGTATCGCCGTCGCAAGCGTTGGTTGTAAAGGACGTTTTCATGAGTCAGTATTACGACGACAAGGAAGTCCGCACCCAAGAACAACGCGAAGGCGAGCTCTTCAATGCCCTTCCCAAGTTCGTTTCCCACGCCCAGACTAAGTCTATCGCCTGGGGCCGGATGCTCGGCAACGTCCACGCACAAGAGATCAACAGTCGCAAGGCCTTGGCACAATTGCCCGTGCTGCGCAAGCCCGAACTCAAGGCTATGCAAGAGGCCTTCCCTCCTTTCGGCGGGCTCAACACCGAAGCCCCTGGAGCCGTGCCTCGCCTCTTTATGTCGCCTGGGCCGATTTTCGAGCCCGAAGCCAATGGCGACGATCCTTGGCGCACCGCCCGTGCACTCTACGCCGCAGGCATTCGCAAAGGGCACATTCTCCAGAACTGCTTCGCATATCACATGACCCCCGGCGCCTGGATGGTCGACTCCGGGGCGAGAAAACTTGGCTGCTCCATTATCGCCGCCGGCATTGGTCAAACCGAACAGCAGATCGATGTGGTGCGGACGCTCAAGCCTGATGCCTACGTCGGCACGCCCTCGTTTCTACGCATCATCATCGAGAAAGCCCTGGAACTTGAACTCGATATTAGCCAGCTCAAGCGTGCGCTATGTGCGGCAGAGGCACTGCCCCCCAGCCTAAGAACATGGTTTAAGGAAAATGGCGTGCCGACGGTGTTGCAGTGGTACGGCACGGCCGAGCTTGGCATGGTGGCCTACGAGTCCGAGGCGGTTGAGGGCATGATTCTCGACGAGGATTGCATTCTCGAAATTGTGCGTCCCGGCACCGGTGATCCGATACCCGATGGTGAAGTAGGCGAGATCGTCATCACCAATTTCAACCTGACCTATCCCATGATTCGCTTTGGCACCGGCGACCTTTCCGCTGTGCTGCCTGGCGTGTCACCTTGCGGACGCACCAATGTTCGCATCAGGGGCTGGATGGGGCGTGCAGATCAAACCACCAAGGTGCGCGGCATGTTTGTGCACCCAGGTCAAATCGCTGAGATCATCAAACGCCATCCTCAAATCAGCAAGGCAAGGCTGGTCGTCACTGGCGAGATGGCCAACGATGCGATGACGCTTTATTGCGAAAGTGCCGAAGCCATGACGGGTGGTGCGGATGCCAACACGCTTGCAGAGAGAGTGACCAGTACCATTCGTGATGTCACCAAACTGCGTGGCGAGGTAAGCTGGTCTGCGCCCGGCAGTTTAGCCAACGATGGCAAAGTCATCGAGGACGCCAGGAAGTACGGCTAAGAAGCTGGCCAGTAGAAGGACGTGCGCTACGACTGGCGCGCCTTTTGCCTCCTAGACTCTTTTTATGAGCTCGGTCAATTGCGCCGCACTTCTTTCTGGATCACTTGCACCCGTAATAGCTCGCACCACCGCGATGGATCCTACTCCGCAACGCATCACCATCGGAACGCGATCTAAATCAATTCCGCCAATAGCCACCAGGGATTGGCCAGCCAGCAGTTTGGCGTAGGCCCCAAGGCGGCCTGTGCCCTGCGGCGCTGTTTGCATGCGCTTCAGAGTGGTTGGGAACACCGCTCCAAGCGCCAGGTAGCTAGGACTATGGGCCTCGGCCCGCAACATCTCAACATAACCGTGGGTGCTCAAACCCAAACGCAAACCTGAAGCCCGAAGGGTTGCGATGGGAGCGATCTCCATATCCTCTTGTCCGAGATGCACGCCGTAGGCGCCCTCGGCAATTGCCACTTGCCAATGGTCGTTGATGAATAATAAAGCCTGAGTGCCCTGCACTGCCTTGACGGCCGCACGCACCTCGCGCGTCACTGCGGCAGGATCGTCAGACTTAAACCTTAATTGAAGGGTGGGCACACCCGCTTGCGCCATGCGCGCCACCCACTGGGCATCGGGCAGCACGGCGTACAGCCCGAGAGAATTTGGGCAGCTCGGGAAAGCATTGCTTCGCGGCCAGGGCGCGATACCAAAGTCTTGCGGATGATCGGGCCAAGCGCCTGTTGAGAAGTGGCCGGTTCGCAGCGCCTGAGCCTGCCAAGCACGACTCAAACACTGAGCATCATGCTCAACGAAGCCCAGCATGCGAGCAGCTTGCACAATGCCTGCCCCTTGAGGTGGTAGGCCTTGGTCCTGTGATTGGACGGCGTCCGCATACGGCTTCGCATTTCCAGCCAACATCAATGCGTGGGTTCGAGCGATGTCCTCGGCGACTTCTTGCGAGCTGCTTAAGTTTTTCATTTGATGCGAGTCTTTCATGACTGATGCCAAAACGGGGTGCCCATCACCGGTGTACTCGGTTGAGCGCTTTCCTGGGCCTGCATGGCACCCGCGCGAAACGCGGCATGACCAGCTCTGACGGCGTCGGCAAAGGCACCCGCCATCGCGACCGGATCTTGGGCCAGAGCAACAGCCGTATTGAGCAAGACCGCGTCAAAGCCCCACTCCATCACCTGGCAGGCATGCGAGGGCAGTCCGAGACCCGCATCGACGATGAGAGGAACCTCTAAGCGCTCGCGCAGCATGCGCAGCGCATAGGGATTGATTGGGCCTTTACCTGTGCCAATCGGCGCCGCCCAAGGCATCACCGCCTGGCACCCCACATCGACTAAGCGCCGGCACAATACAAGATCGTCAGTCGCATAGGGCAAGACCTTGAACCCAGCCTTGATGAGCAGAGCCGCAGCCTCGGGCAAATTAAGAATATCGGGCTGCAAACTGTAATCGTCACCGATCAGCTCGAGCTTGATCCAGTCGGTTTCAAACACTTCGCGCGCCATTTCCGCTGTGGTGATCACTTCTTGAATACTGTGACAGCCTGCCGTATTAGGCAATACCGGCACCTTGGATTCTTTGAGCAGTTTCCAAAAACTCTGCGAGGCATCGCCCTGCCCCGACTGGCGACGCAAAGAGGCCGTCAGCATAGCCGGTTGAGAACCTTCAATGGCTTTGAGTAACACGGCAGGTGAGGGATAGCGCGAGGTGCCCAGCAACAACCGTGAAGTAAAGTGCTGCCCATATAAGGTCATGCCGTCAGGGGTTATGCTGTCCGACGAGAAAGAGTGTTGAGTCATACGCGGTCAGCCTCCAGTGATTGGCGCGATCAGCTCGATCTGATCATTTGCTTGAAGTTTGCACTGGTCGTAGGTGCCGCGCGGTACAAAGCGCAGATTTACGGCTGCGGCAAAGGGTGGTTTGACCCCTGCAAGAGCGACCGCATCGGCCAGGGTCGCATCGCGCGGCACGGTGTATGGCAGCTTATTGATCAGCACGGTCAGGGTTAAGGATTCAGACATGTTCAAATTTCAACTCCAATTCGCTCGCCAGTGTTTTGGTTTGGTGCTGTACCCACTCCAACACGACATCCAGCATGGCAGGAGCGATGAGAAAGCCGTGGCGATACAGTCCATTGATTTGCAAGCACCGCTCACTCAGGCAACGTATAGCTGGTAAATTATCAGTCAAGGTAGGTCGCGCTTGAGTAGCAATCTCCAGAATGCGCGCTTCTGCAAAACCACTATGAACCGTGTAGGCGGCACTCAATAGTTCGAGCGTTGAGCGTACACTGGCGGGAGATAAATCATCGCTCTCAATCTCGGTCGCGCCGACCACAAACACATGGTTCTCCTTGGGTGCGATGTAGAGCGGGTAGCGGGGGTGAATCAATCTTGTAGGCCTTTGCAGAGTAACCTCCGGCGCATAGAGCCGAATCACCTCGCCGCGAACCCCTCGCAAGGCAGGCCACTGACCGCGAGCACCCAGGCCGCGACAATCAAAAACCCACGCAAAACCAGCAGTGGCCGTGCTGTTAGTAGAGTCCGCGCTGTTTGTCGAATCCGTGTTGTCAGGAGTGGATGAGATGATTTTCTTTGGCGGATGACGGTTTGATGTGTTGAAGTCCTCGGGCGAACGTGGGCTAAACCAGTGCATCTTCACGCCCTGCTGGACCAAACTCTTTAAGAGGGATGATAGCAACTGACGGTTATCGATTTGACCTTCACCGGGTAGATAGAGCGCTTGCGCAAAGCGTCCTTTGAGGGCGGGTTCAAGATCGGCCAGCGACGATTCGGCGAGGTGTGCAGGCACTGGTAAGTTCGGTAGCTTTAATTGGGTTTGCTTGAGGCATTGCTCAAAGCGGCGCGCCTCAGCAGCATCCTGACGATGCCACACAATCAGCGTACCGTTTTGCTGGAAAAATACCGGCTCGACAAGGCCCGCAATCAGTTGCGGCCAACGCGCCAGCGAATGCTGCCCCATACGAACCACCGACAACTCCGTGATCGCCGACTCAGCGAGGGGCGCAAGCATGGCGGCGGCGACTCTGGCTGCCGCACCTTGCGCGTCCGGTCCCTGTGCTTCAAATACCTCGACCTCATGCCCAAGTTCAGCCAGACGATGGGCTAATAGCCGACCCATTAAGCCAGCACCTAACACCGCACTTTTGCTTTTTGAGCTCATCGCGCAAGTGCCCTGCGGATATGTGGATAATGCCCGGCATGGAAAAAACTCTTGGCTATGCGCGCGTCCTGACCATTGCCGGCTCTGACAGCGGTGGTGGCGCCGGCATTCAGGCCGATCTCAAAACCTTCGCGGCCTTGGGTTGTTATGGCATGAGCGCGATCACTGCACTGACGGCGCAAAATACCGTGGGTGTGCGCGCCATTCATGCCGTGCCACCCGAGTTTCTCAAGGCTCAAATTCAGGCCGTGGTGGAAGACATCGGTGTCGATGCCGTCAAAATTGGCATGCTGCACGCACCGGGCATCGTCGAAGTCGTGGCCTGGGCTATCGATCACTACCGACTGCCGAATGTCGTGCTGGATCCCGTCATGGTCGCCACCAGTGGTGATGCGCTGATCGCTCAGGAAACCGTCGAGGTCTTGGTGCGCGAATTGTTTCCTCGTGCCACTGTCATCACGCCGAACCTGGACGAAGCGGCTCTGCTGCTGGGGAGAAGCCTGACGGCCGTTGAAGAGCTTGATCAAGCCGCGTACGATCTGTTGGACATGGGTGCACGCGCCGTGCTGCTCAAGGGTGGACATCTGGCCGGAAAAGAAGTCGTCGATGTGCTGGTGCAGATTGCACAGCGGCAACCAGGGGCAGCGGCTCCTTTGAGACCAACACATTTGTCTTCGGCCCGCATTGCGAGCCGTAATGTTCACGGCACAGGTTGCACCCTGTCTTCGGCGATTGCCGCTTACCTGGCCTTGGGGCATCCACTCCAGGAAGCGGTTTCTCTCGCACGTACTTTTATTCTGAGTGCGATCAGTCACGGCGCCAAGATCACCACCGGCCACGGGCATGGCCCCTTGAATCATGGCTTCGCTCCCGTGCCGCTTCATTTCATCACCAAACCGCCATCCACAACCAGCACCTGACCGGTCATAAAGCGGCTCCACGGCGAGGCGAGGAACAATACCGGGCCCGCGATATCGTCTGGATGAGCAATCCGTCCCAGGGGGGTTTGCGAAATAATCGCGTCCTTGACTGCCTCCTTAGTTTGACGGCTGGAATCGGTTGGAGACACCAGGCCTGGGGCGACACAATTCACTCGAATACCGAGTGGCCCTAGATCCGCTGCGAGGTTGCGACTAAAGCCGACCAAGGCGGATTTTGCGGTCGCATAATCGTTGTAGGCGACCACTGGATTCTCTACCAAATCGCTCACGATATTCACGATACTCCCTTGACCGCGCTGCTTCAAGTGGGGCAGCAGGGCCTGACAGGTGTTATAGGCGGCGCGCACCGAGCCCTCAAACTGCTCTTGATAAGCCTCCCAAGGAGTCTCCCAAAAGCGAGTACGCTGCTCTGGGTCAAACACATAGGGACTAAAGGCGTTATTGACCAAGACGTCAATATGACCAAGCTCACTCAAAGCCTCTGCCACCATGGCATGGACCGCTTCAAGCGAACGCACGTCTGCTTGTATGGCCCAGGCCTGGCCCCCAAGGGCTTCACACTGTGCAACCACCTGAGTTGCCGCCGCATGATTTCGAAGATAGTTGACCACGACCATCGCGCCTTCAGCCGCAAACGCTCTGGCGATCGCCGCGCCAATGCCTCGACTCGCGCCGGTCACCACGACCACCTTGCCGTCAAATTTCCCGGACGGCGTGTTCTCGCTATGCGCGCTCTTCATGGCAGTGTCGCTAGATTGATTACTGCTCTCATCGTTTGCCCGGCAGCAAGTCCTGGCCTAGTAGATCAGAGATCTTGATATCACGTTGAAGTACACCAATCGCCTTGTAGGTCAGAGCGGCCTTTTGCAAGGCCTCTACGTCAAGCGCGCCTAGCCCAGATTTTTGGGTGAGACTGGAGACACTTGATCGATTACGCAGCTTGATGATCTCAATATTGACGTCGGGGTTTTGCCCGTCAATGGCATACTTAATTGCCAGCGTTGCAGCCTCGCCGGGTGCTCGAATCATCCAGGCGGCGCTGTCTTGATAAGCCTGCAAGAAGCGTTTGAGAACTTCCTTTTTCTTCTGGTAGGTGTCCTCGCGAACCACAAAAAAGTCACTCGAGATATTCAAGTGGTTTTTAACCTCCATGACATTGACTTCGCCCAGCCCTCTTTGGCGGCCCACCAACAAACCCGTATCGGTTGCTGCGGTGGCATCGACCTGCCCCTGCATCAACGGTGCGAAATTGAGCAGTCCAGTGACGACCACCGTCACATCGCTCTCAGTGAGGCCAGCCTGATGTAGCAGTACCTGCAGATTTTGCCGGGTGCCGCTCGCCAGACTGTAAACACCAATGCGCTTGCCTTTTAGATCGGCTGGCTTAGTAATGTTTTTTGATTTGAGCGAGACCACATTAAAGACATTTTGCGGGTAGATGTCATAGATCACTCTGAGCTTTTCTCCCTTATCGAGCGCCGCAAAGAGCGAGCCCGGGTCGGTAAAGGCTACGTCGGCTTGTCCGCTCAGCAAATTACGCAAGGCATCACCGCCGCCCGCTCCGGGCACATAGGCCAAGTCAATGCCTTTCGCTTTGAAGAAACCCTTTTGCTCCTCCACCAATAGGTTGGTGATTTCGGTGATCGGCTTGCTCCATCCTGCGACGGTCACTTTATCGACCGTGGGAACCGTTTGAGCTTGTCCAAGTGCGGGCGCTTGTATTGTCAATAAGCCTAGAAAAACAGGCGCAATAAGACTTCTAAGTAACGTGTTCAACATCCAATAACCTTTTCAATTACGCAAAAAACTGCGCGCGCAAAATGCGCTGTTCCAACCATTGCGCCGCCTTGTAGGAGGCCAAACCCAAAACCGTAATCACCACAAGAACGGCAAACATCAGAGAAGTGTCCATCGAGCCTTGAGCACCAATAATCAAAGCGCCCAGGCCGCGGCTCGCCCCAATAAATTCGGCCACCACGGCACCTACCCAGGCAAGCACCACAGCCACTCGGAAACCAGCCATGATGCTCGGCAAACCTGAAGGTATTTTTAAGCGTAGGAGGGTCTGCCAAGAACTGGCTCGCAACATGCGAAACAATTCGAGGCGTTGAGGATCGACTTGCTGCATAGACGTCACTGTATTTTCCAGCAAGGGAAAGAAACAAATCAGCGCCGTCATGATCACCGTAGGTAAGGTGCCAAAGCCAAACCACACGATAAACAAGGGAGCCAAGGCCAGCTTCGGAATGACCTGACTCATCACTACAAAAGGCATAAAAATTCGACGCAGGCGCGGCGACTCGCCAAGCGCAACGCCACCCATGAAACCCAAACAAGCGCCGAGCAGAAGGCCTAACAAGGCCTCAACTGTCGTCAGCACAATGTGCGGCCAGAGGAACCCGCTAACAAGGCCCTTCCAAAGCGAGACCGCAATAACTGACGGCGCAGGCAACACCAGAGGCGAGGGGTGGAAACGTGCAACGACCACTTCCCAGGCAAGTAGGCACAGGAGGCCGAGTAGGCATGAGGCTAAATAGTCGCGGCGCATCAAGCAGCCTCCACTTTTCGCTCTTCCATAGCTTCGCGCAACTCAGCGCATTGCGCATTAAAGATCGGGCTGTATCGAATCCCGGCTGGCCTAGGAAAAGAAAGCGTGCTTTGGAGCTCAAGAGCAATGCACCCTGCACGCATGACACTCACTGTATCAGCCAAGTAAACGGCCTCGCTGATGTCGTGGGTCACAAAGAAAACGGCCGTGCCCTGCTGGCGACACAGACTCAGAAAGTCGATCTGCAATTCCTCACGAGTAATCGCGTCGAGCGCAGAAAAGGGTTCATCCATAAACAAGATGCGAGGCGCTGTGATCAGGGCACGAGCAATGGCCACCCTGCTCTGCTGCCCGCCCGAGAGATGTTGCGGCGGGCGCCGCTCAAAGCCCGCAAGTCCTACTTGCCCAAGCAATTGCTCGGCGCGCGCGCGATCCGCCGCCGTGAGCGCACGGTGCAACGAAATTGGCAGCAAGACATTGTGTATGACATCGATCCAGGTCAGTAACGTGGGCGACTGAAACACGTAGCCCATATCCAATAGCGGCCCGACAACCGCCTGACCTTGAAAAGCAACGCTTCCCAAGCGCGGCATGAGAAGCCCCGCCGCGAGTTTCAGAAGCGTGCTTTTGCCACAGCCACTTCGTCCAATTAAACAGCGAATCCTAGCGGGCGCAATCTGCATGCTGACATTATTGACGACCGCCGCCTGATCTTCGTAACCGTAAGTCACCGCCTGCATGCCCAGAAACGGATTCATCTCAGGACTCATAACTTGTGAAACTCTCAGCGAGTACTTCGGCCGAATGTTCTACATCGACCATACGCACCAAATCAAGCAAGCTGAAACGCCCGTCATGATGCCATCCAGCTTCAGGCGAGGTCATTGCGCCAAGCGCGCAAATACGCGTGGCACCTACTCGGCCTAGGAGTTCAGCGAGAGGCAACAATTCTTCAGGCGATACCGCCACACCGACGGTCTGCAGGAAGGCGGACTGAGGTTGAATCAGATCGCACACCTCACTTAAGCTATCCACTGCAAGCACCAGCACACTTCGATTTAGCGGACCGGGGCTGAGTGCCATCGACTCGTCGGAGTAGACCACACACCAAGCTTGGCTCTTATCGCCCAAAACCACGCGCAAGGGTGAAGCACTAGCGGCCTTCAAGATTTCAAATTCATGCGATTCGCGCCAGCTCGCTAAACTTTTCGCCTCTTCAAGCGATAACGCGCGTCGCGCCATTTTTGGTTCGAGCGCCGCTAACTCACCGGCTAACATTTGCGCAAAGCCAAAGGGCGACAGCGCAGCGCCTCTTTGGACATAAATGACATGGGGTGAGTAGCAGCCCTGCTGATCCCATCGCGCCACATCCAATGCGGCCAAACGCGCACAAGCCTGCCCCTTACGCGTCGTCAACGCAAACTTTGAAACCACGCTGAAGCTAATCTTATGGCCATAAGCCAAGAACCGCGTCGAGGACGGAACCCGAGATTGAATGGCATTCAACGCTGCACTGCCTCCATAGGCGAGTACCACGTCGGCCAGGGGAAAGAGACAGGACTCAAGGTCCGCCTGACCACCCTTCCACCAAACGACCGCCAGGCAATCGCGCCAGCGCGGCTCAATCTCCACCAGTAGCCTGGCAAAAACGCTTGCAAATACCGGCTCGGCACTGGACACCTTACCAATCGCACCCGCTTTCACCAAAAGTGCGCAGACCATACTCCAGAGCGGGAGCGCGGGCACATTACCGGCCCAAACATGGACCGTCAAATCTGCACCCAGAGCCTTGGACCAACCTTGTTTGGCCTGGGGCTGAAATTCGTCCAAGATTTTTGGATTCGCAAAGTCCTCAGCCACGAAGCGGTGCAATTGCAGTGCGCGGAACGACTGAAGAAAGCCGTTTAGCCCGAGACGTACCATCTCCGCGTCAAAACCCGTGACGCGTGGCAAAAGCTCTTCTAAAAGCTTTCTGTACTCATTGTTGACATCGAGCAAACGCGCGATGGCCGCATCAATCACCCGCACAATGTCGGATACCGGCTGAGCCTTAAGTTGGGCTAGGCCCGCTTCGCGCACTCGATGCGCCAAGGCAATCATTTGAGCAGTCGTGAGCAACGGCACTTCGACCATGAGCACGGGTTCCGATCGGCCACCTGCATCGACTTTCTGAGCTTGAAAGTCAAGGGTCAGCCAAGCCACCTCTTCAGCCTTTAAGCCTGGGAGGTAACCCGCTCTGAAAGCGATAGGCTTCATGCCGCCGCCGATCTCAGTAATTCGTCCACTGCCATCGAGCACCCCTTGGCCTCCACGCCTTGCGCGCGGCCGAGCAGCACAAAGCCATCCTGCGTAGCCACACCAACATCCTCGGTCAAGATAGTGGTGACGGAATTAAAATTGGCAAGATCCGTGTGAGCTAAAACTCCGCGCTCACCAAAGGGCACTTCTCGGCCAGTGAGTGGGTCAACAAGACGCGATCGAATCCAGTGCGGCCCACGTTTTACGGACGGAATGGTCTCATTGCCCTGGTCATAGAATTGCGTACTCAGCTCCGTCATGCCGTACATATTGATGCAATTCTTGCGCTCAATACCGAAGGTGGCTGAAAGTTGCGCATAGAAGGCCTCCATGGGTACTTCGCGTGACTGTCCCTTGAAGCCGCCTGTATCGAGAATACGACTGCCGACAGGCAGCTCATATGTCACCCCGCGCTCGTCGAGTGCGTCGAATAAATGCACAAAAGCATAGCTGGCGCCCAGCAAGGCCAAGGGCTCGCCTTCACGCTGCGCCTCGTCAAGCACCGCGCAGAGCGCATCGACTCGCAAGCCCGCCTCGTCCATGAAATAAGTACTTTTGAATGAGCCAAAGTGTTCGACAGCGAGGGCCAAGTAATGCGCCAGCGATGAATTCGGCATCATCACCTCAGTCGGAAAAAGAATACCCATCTGAATGCGCTCAGCGCCTTGCATGAAACTGGGTTGGAAATGACGCCGCATCGATGCGTCATAAACCTCGAGGCTAGGGTGAAAATTTCGGCCCTTCACATCGCCACGCGTGGTACCACTAGTCATAAAGACACGCATGCAGTCGGGATGCGGAATACAACTGAGGGTAAGGTCTTTAAAGGCATTGATGGGCACAGCGGGGATTTCTTGCCAGCGCTTCACAAGCCGAGGGGTTTGGCCTCGTAGCAGACAAAACCGCTGATAGGCCAAATTATGTTTGAACTGATAGGCAAAAAGACGAAGCGCCAAAACATTGAACGACTCATCGCTGACGTCAGGCTGAGCGAAAAACTCCAACAAAGCCGGAATCAGCCCTTCAGGATCTGAAATTGCAGGTGCCATGGTCCCATGTCCGTTCAAAAGCTTCGGGAAGTTGGCGAGGAAACGAAGGCGCGTGCAGCGCGGGCGTTCATCAGACTAGCTTCCCTGCGCGAGCATTAACTCAATCAGGTTCAAAGGGACTTTCTCAGATGCACCTCACAGTGCAACACCCCTAGCGAATGCGCTATTGAAAGCGCTTAGTCATTATATCCGAGCGAGGACCCAGTGTTCGGAACATTGAGGCTCGTCACCACAACAAACACTTTATTAATTTAACACATTTAACAATTCTGGGTGGGCTCCATCAGCTTTGAGTGATCCGCCTGACGTCACAAATTCTCACAAAAAAAGGCGTTTTTGAAATGATGACGTACGGCCACCGCTCTGAACATCGGGTCCCAAGCACCACTGATCGACAGGCTGCCGTCTGCACCGGTCCTTTCAGATACTGTCAGGGCCAACAAAAGCTTCCTCCGGAGGTCGAGCCCTGGTGAGGAGATAGAAAAATTTAGAAAAAAAAGGATCTACCAGTGTCCGCTTCACTTTCCCCCGCAGTTTCTGAGCTTCATCCCTCAGAACTTGCAACTCGCCATATGAGCCAAGCCGTTGCGGTCACCGACTGAAACGGAAGGATCGTCTGGACTAATCCGGCGTTTGCGAGCCTCGTGGCTGAGCCTGAAACAAATCTAACCGGCAAATCCATCTTGGACTGCTTGCGAGAAAATGGTCATGGCTTTGCAGAACTTCAAGCCCTGATTAAGGCGTACGATCAACATAGCACTGAGCAATACCGTGTAAGTCTGCGCGCCACGGGTGGCACTCTGTCTTGGTACGAGGTCAGTATTTCGCCTAGCCACACCGATACTGCTCTCTCAAACAGTTTTTGCGTCACGCTGAGCAACATCACCGAAACCGTCTGGCTCGGCCAATCCATTGACAGGACCAAGTTACAAAACGGGGTGCTCTTCGATGCAGTCAGCGCTGGCATGGGTGAGTGGAACCTCGAAGCAGGTTTCGTCCATTTTGGCCCCCGATTGGCGAAGATGCTGGGCGACGAACCGCAACACTGGGATAGGCGTACGACCCAAGAGGTTTTGCTGCGCTGCCACCCGGACGACGCCAATACGCTCTCCGAAGCCATAACCGCACTCCTCGAATCGAAGCAAGATCGCCTGCGTACTGAGTTTCGGATTCGCCATAAGGAAGGCGATTGGCTCTCGATGTTGGCGCGAAGTCAGTCAGGAGATCTCAGACTTCATCGCCTGTGATCCCAACCTCCTATTAAACAAGTCGCTTCCAGAAGCCTTGGTCATGGCCGGCGTCAAGAGCGCGGTCTCAGCCAACATCGACTTTCTTGAACGCAAAATTACCTTCAAAGGCATTCCTCTTTGTGTGGAGCGGCCCGGACGAGCAGATGCTTGGATCGAGCTGGATGGCACCCTCCGTTTCGATTTCAAGGGCGCTTTCGTCGGCTTCGAAGGTGTCGGTCGAGATATCTCGAAACAACGCCTGCAAGAGCAAGATTTGCTGGACGCGAAGTTGTCCGCCGAGCATTCCAACAACTCGAAATCATTATTCCTGGCGGCGATGAGTCACGAGATCAGAACACCCATGAACGGCGTTCTAGGGATGGCCGAAATGCTCTCGACGACCACGCTTGGTGAAGATCAAGCCGAATCCCTCTCCATTATTCGCCGTTCTGCAAACCATCTCTTGTCCCTAATCGACAGCATTCTCGATTTTTCCAAGCTCGACGCCGACCGTGTCGAAATAGAAGCGCGCGAGGTGCATGCGGGAGATGTGATTTATGGCGTCACCGAGAGCTTGTTACCGATTGCGCATGCCAAAGGTGTGCGCCTGCGTGCCTTTAGTAACCCTTCTATTCCTCCTCTTACCCTGGACGAGACTCGTCTTAGGCAAGTGCTCAACAACCTCATTGGCAAGGCCATCAAATTCTCTTCGAAAGAGGGAAGAAGTATTGGCGAGATCTACATCCGTGCAAGCGTTGAACAGGGTCAGTCGCTCAAGATTACGGTGAAAGACAATGGGATTGGCATGGCCCCTTCCCACCTCACTACAGTCTTCGAAGCCTTCAATCAGGCGGAGATATCGACGACGCGACGTTTCGGTGGTACTGGCCTAGGTCTGGCCATCTCGAAAAAGTTGATTGACCTGATGGGTGGCACCATCGAAGTGAGCAGCGTGCTCGACGAAGGCTCAACCTTTACAATTTCCTTGCCGATGAAGTTCGCGGGCGAAGCGGCCCTAAACCACCTTTCCCTAGAGAACAAACACTGTGTCATCGTCGGTGCCGAATCGGCCGAAAATCTGGATCTGCAAGCGGCCTTAGAACACGCTGGAGCGACGGTTCGCTTAGTCGCCAGCATTACTTCGGGACTCGCCCTGGTCAACGCACTGAAACGCCCCACCATTTACCTTCACAACGCAGTCGGGCCTTCGGAGTCCAGCTATACCCAAGCCCTCAAGGCGCACACTTGGCCCAAGGAAGTAAGCCATCTTCTGGTCACTGACGGTACGCGTAGGTCCTTACGCATGATTGATGAAAGAATTGCTTGTGTCGACTGGGGCAGATCAGCCATTCTCGCCAATGCAGTATCGATGATTAGCGATGACAAATCTCAGGTCCCTGACCATGCGACAGCCGCGAAAAAACGCCTCAATGGAATCACGACTCCCAAAAAGCTCGCCAAGCTTTCCCCTACTCTGACAGTACTGGTTGCTGAGGATGACCCCATCAACCAAAGAGTGATCTCCAAGCAATTGGCTCACTTTGGGGTGCAGGCCGATTTCGCAAACAACGGCGTTGCAGCATTCGCGGCGAAGAGACGGGTGATGAACACATACCGATTATCGCGCTCACAGCCAACGCCGTCACTGGGGAAACATTTGAGGCTTACAAAGCTGGCGTGGATCTCTATCTGACGCACCGCCTCAAGTCCTCCTCTCGATCCGTAGGAGCACTTTCGGACGATTTCAAACACCACCCTTTCGCGGCTAGCCCTTAAGGGATTCTCACTGTCCCTCGACGACTTTGGAGCTGGCGAGACCACGATGTCTGATTTGAGCGATATCGCCATCACCGAATTAAAATTCGACCGAAGCTTCGTACAAAATGTTGATCAAGATTCTGCTCAAAGGCTCTCGCTCAATTCATGCATCAACATGGCTGACACCCTGGGCTTGAACACGGCCGCTGAAGGCGTTGAAACCATTGAAGAATGGAACACCGTGAAGAGCATCGGCTGCAAGGTCGTACAGGGCTATCTAGTCGGCAAATCCATGCCAGTGGCCTCCTTGGCCCGCTGGTACAAAGACTGGGATGCGCGCGTTCAGAATGGTGAGCTCTTTGATAAACTTACCAAAAGCACGCCCAGTGCGAGCCTTCAGACAACAAGAACGTCGGGTGAATTCAAAAGCACATTCGGCTCGCCAAGTCCTTCATCGAACGTAACTAAAGCACAGTCGAGTGTAGAGAAACACAATACCCTGAAGGTTTCCGAAGAATCGTAAATCAAGGTGCCACATGTATCGGCTGGATCTTCTAAGCAGTAAACGCATTTTGATCACCGGCGGTGGCTCAGGACTAGGTGCCTCCATGGCGCAACGCTTTGCAGAGCTCGGCGCTACTTTGGTGCTGTGCGGTCGTCGTGAAGATGTTCTTATCAACACAGCCGATCAAATCCGCCTAAGTACTGGCGCGCACGTGGAGGTCCTTGTGTGCGACCTGCGCCAGCCAGATGCGGTTGACGCCATGTTTAACCAGATTTGGGAAAACGGCCCGCTTTACGCCCTGATTAACAATGCAGCCGCGACCTTTATTGCCCAGACTGAAAGACTCTCGGCGCGAGCAGCGGACGCAATTCTCGCAACCACCCTACATGGCGCAATGTATTGCACCCTGGCCGCAGGAAAGCGCTGGATTCAGGCGAAACAGCCCGGCGTCGTGCTGAGCATTCTGTCCACTTCAGTTCGAACCGGGCGCGCATTCACCGCGCCGTCGGCCATCGCCAAGTCGGGTGTCGAGGCCATGACCAGGAGCCTGGCGGTGGAGTGGGGGCCTAAGGGAATACGGCTAGTCGCCATCGCGCCTGGACCTTTTCCGACTGCCGGCGCCAATCGACAACTTATGCCTGAGCAACGACGACAGCAAACTCCCGCATCGGCACGAAATCCTTTAGGCCGGGTGGGCGATCCACTTGAACTCGCCAATCTTGCAGCCTTTTTAATCTGTGCCGAGGCCGGATACATCAACGGCGAAACCGTCGCTACCGATGGCGGAGCTCACCTGCGGACATCAGGGGCGGAGGACTTATTGCAATGGTCCGAGGCCGACTGGGAACAGCACCGGGCTAAGCGCTGACCAAGCGTTTCAATGGAGCTTGGAGCGTCAGCGCAGCGGTCAACAATTGAGTGCCATCAAAGGCCCGTCCAACTCTTGCTGCGCCGCCAAAGCTCGGCAGCCAAGTGCAAATCTTGACCCAAAGTGCTGACCGCGCGCACGGCGCATTTGTCATAGTACAAACCACTCTCGGCGCTCAGTTGAGGGGCCGTCGCACAGTACAAACTGGTCCTGGCCCCTTCCTCGGTCGTGATCATTCTTTTTTTGATCAGCACACTAAACGGCCAGGGGACGGACCGCCAAATATCCGACGCCACCACTCCAGGGTGCAAAGTATAGGTATTCACGCCGGTGCCCTCTAACAGGCGTGCGAGCTCGGCGCTAAACAAAACATTGGCGAGTTTTGAGTCTGAGTATTCTTTGAGGGCTAGCCGAGTTCGGGTTTTCTTTTGGCAGGCGTCCCAATCAAGCCCATTGGAACGAGTGTGAGCGCGACTGGCGACCGTCACAATTCGTGCGGGGGCACTCTCGCGCATTCGATCTAGCAATAGATTGGTCAGCAAAAAATGACCGAGATGATTCACACCAAACGCTAGCTCGAAGCCTGAAACCGTTATCCCACGCTGGCCCGCCAAGCCCGCGTTATTGATCAACAGATGCAAAGGAAGATCTCGCGCTAAAAACTCCGCCGCACAGCGGTGAATCGATGCAAAGTCGCCAAGATCTAAAGCCAAGGTCTCAACCATCTGACTACCAGTGGCCCGCTTAATCTGTTGCACGGCCGCTTGAGCATTGGCTAGGGTACGGCAAGCGACGAACACACGCACACCTTCGCGAGCAAGCTCACGAGCGGTGACTAAACCTATTCCGGTATTGGCACCGGTGACAAGAGCGACACGATCGTGCAAGTGATTAGAGGCTTGATTCATTTGAGGGCGACGGTTTAAATTTTTGCCTGAGTTCGGACGATTGTCAGAGCGAATATACCGAACACTCCAGCAAAGGTATAGTCAATTACCCGCATAATTTTTGGATTGGCTTTCAGGGTGGCCAGCATGCGTTCGGCCATCAAGATAAAAAGAGAGGACAAGACTGCATTGAAGGCGACGAAGTACAGGCCGAGAAAAAGCAACTTGCCGCGCACATGAGGGTCAGAGGCCTCGACAAAGCCCGGCAAGAAGGTGACAAAGAAGAGCACCACCTTGGGGTTAGACAGATTCACCATCAAGCCGCTTAGAAAAGCTGCCAACATCGCCGGCCTCGCGCCATTGGGGCTACTAATGCTTGCGCTCAGCACTGAGCCATGACGGATCGCCTGATAGGCCAGCCAAAGCAGGTAAACGCACCAATGACTTTCATGGTGTTGAAGGCGACCGGACTGGCGTTAATCAGCACAGAAATCCCAAAAGCTGCCAACAGGGAATGAATGCAGCAGCCGAGGTTGGTACCCATCATTGCGGCAAGCCCGACATTGCGACCGCCCGCAAGAGTTTTGGCGAGCCAAAGGCTCATATCTGGGCCGGGGGTAATGAACAACACAACACAGGCAATGCTGTAGACCGCGAGCACCGAGTGGGTAAGGTGCCTCGCGGACCGAAAATTAAAGTGGAGGACTCTGTCGCGCAGCTCCACTCGACGACGGCTGTGGCGGGCATGCCGGTCTTTGGCAACCCACCTCGGACCATCCCCTTGTTCACCGGAGATCCGTTGAACAAGGGAATGAGAGTCACCGTCGCGCCCTGACTAAAGCTGGCCGCTCGGGTTGGACCGAAAGCCTCGGGTGTGAAGCTAAGGGTGATGACGCCATCGTCCGCGACGGCAATCGTGCGAACGATGGAGGAGCCCGACAAGGATGGGGCACCGGTGTTCAGCGCTCGGCCAGCGAGCGCGTTTTGCGTAACTATTTTTTTATAGGGGGCCGCAAGGCCCAGACCCTCGGCGATCTTCGCCCAGATCAAGGATTCCTCGTAGGCGGGCAGTGCGCCGGCCAAGACTAGGCCCATGATTGCGACGACGATCAATACTTCGACAAGAGTAAGTCCGCTTTGAAAGAAGGAAGGTTTAGCGACAGGTAGCACTAAAGCTCGCTTGGCACGCCATAAAAAAAGTCGCAATTGACATCCAGTTTGTAGACATTTTCGTCATTTTCAAACATCCTTTACAAACCCAGCGCCTAGCGATTGCCCGGTGGCCACTGCAAGCAGACCAGCGGGCCGATGGACTCTTGTGATGCTTCTGGACGTCGTCTGGTCTATCTTTTAAGCACCTTGCGACGAATAAGCTCAAGCCTTAGCGAGCGCTGGCGACAATCTAGTGTGCACTTTGAATCTAGGGGAATTTATGATCTACAACTTTACACCTCGTAACTTGATCGGGCGCCTTATTCGGGCTACGTCCGTGATCACCGTATTTCTCACACTTGGTGGATGCGGGACGCTCTTTGCCACTAATCCGAACTCGAAGGGCGAGCCCGTGATGCTCCTTGGTTACGACCCGGTCGCCTATTTCACTTTGGGAAAACCGACCCGAGGCCAGGCCGG
Organism: Betaproteobacteria bacterium; assembly: GCA_031421635.1. Lineage (GTDB taxonomy): Bacteria > Pseudomonadota > Gammaproteobacteria > Burkholderiales > Burkholderiaceae_E > JAPOKJ01. The sequence continues at coordinate 132,577 of JANOPA010000064.1, forward strand.
CATTTCGCTCAGCCTGCAGGAGCCCGCGCGCACCTACTATTTCACATCACAGGAAAATCGCGCTTCGTTCGCTAGTAATCCCGCCAGGTACGAACCTCAATACGGTGCCTTTTGCGCCAATGGAGCGGCTTATGGCGTAAAGCTCGGCTCAGATCCGAGCGAGTTTGAGATTGTGAATGATCGCTTGTTTATTTTCGGCGATATTCTTGGTCACGAAATGTGGAAACTATTCCGCGATGAACACATTCGCTATGGCGACCAAGTGTGGCCAAGCATTCGTGGTCTGGGCTGGCGCTATGCCTCACTCAAAGGCTACATTAGTAAGGTTTCGTGGTATCGCACCGGCGCCGATTTCAAGCAGGCCTACGATAAGCAGCATCCAGACAAACCATTAACCTACAACCCGGGCGGCATATTTACGAATCTGTTCCTAAAGCCTCCCGGCTGGCGCGCAGCAGAAGGGTTTGGACAGGCAGCTTTGGGCTATCCACAGTAGAGGGGCAAGGCCATCAACCCTTCACTGCGCCCGCCGTCAACCCGGTGATAATTTGCCGGGCAGCGACAAAGGTGAAGATGAGCGGCGGAATAGCGATGAGGCTAGCCATGGCCATGATTTTGCCCCAATCAACGCCCATATCCGTGATGAACAAGGAAGCCGCTACCGGCAAAGTACGGGTATGACGGTCGGATAACACCAAGGCCAAGATAAACTCGTTCCAGGAAATTCTGAAGGTGAAAATGGCCGCGGCCGCAAGACCGGGGGCCAGCAAAGGCAACAGCACCTTCACAAACATTTGCACGGGATTGCAACCGTCAATCGTGGCCGACTCTTCCAATTCAATGGGAATTTGCAGGACAAAGCCATACAGTAGCCAGATCGTGAAGGGTAGGTTCACGGCGACGTACAAAAGGATCAGCCCAGACAGGCTATTGACCAGATGCCACTCATTCCAAATCATGAATACGGGTATCGCCATGACCGCCAGGGGCACCGTACGAAGCATTAAGGTGGTGTAGGCCAAAGTGCTGCGCCCTACAAAGCGAAAGCGCGCCAGGCCATAGGCGGCCATACTTCCTAGCACTAAGGTAATCAAGGTGGAGACCACGCCAACAATCAGGCTATTCATCAAGTACCGATCAAAGCGATCCTCGGTAAGTACAGCTCGGTAGTTTTCGAGCGTCGGGATGAAAAAAAAGTTCAGCGGTTCTGCAAAGATCTGAACCTGTTCCCGCATGCTGGTGGCGAAAATCACCCCAATCGGCGCCACACAAAATAGCGCGAGAAGTCCTAAGATGAGGTAATGCGCGAGTGCCTGCCGGCCGGTCGGCTTCATGCGCCGGAGTTCTTTTCTGACAAAGGATTAGACAGCCTAAGCGCGAACCAGGACAGGCCCATCACGACCACCAGAAGCAATAAAGAAATTGCCGCAGCGCCACCGAGTTGTTGTCCCACAAAAGCCGTCTTATAAATATGCAACGCCAAGATCTCAGTGGAATCCCCAGGACCGCCAAAAGTGAGCACATAGACCACCTCCAGCACTCTAAAGGCATCGATGAGTCGCATCATCAGGGTGATGGCAATCACCGGCAAGATCATCGCCAGTTTGATTCGCAAGGTCATTTGCCACCAGCTTGCGCCATCAATGCGCGAGGCTTCAATGACGGAGGAGTCGATACCGGCTAAGGCGGCTGCAATCATAATGAAAACAAACGGTGTCCACTGCCAGATATCCGCAATCACAATGGCTGCGAATGCTAAACCGGGTTCGGCTAACCAATTTTGCGCGCCTAGCCCAATCACTTTGAGAAAGGCATTGATCAAACCAAACTGAGCATCAAACATATACCGCCAAGTGAGCCCCACTGCAACCGGTGCAATCATCATCGGCAGTATGAACAGAGTGCGAAAGGCTGCTGTACCACGCACTGGCCGCTCGAGCGCCAGGGCCAAGGCAATACCCAGCAGCACCTCTACCGTGACGCATATGCCGGCAAATAACAGGGTGGTTTGTAAAGACGACCAGACCCTAGGATTGGTAAACGCAGACACAAAGTTATTTAAGCCCACCCAACGCGCGCTGCTCCATGGTGTGCCCATACTCCAGTCGAACAGACTCAACTGAAATGCGGACAGCACGGGGTATAGGCAAGCCAGCGCCATAACCAACATCGCGGGGCCGACGTATAGCCATGACATGTAAGCGCGGTGACGAGCAGCCATCTTGAAAAGACTTAAATTTTGTAGCCACCTTCTCGCATAATTTGGGTGACTGGTTGCACTAACTCATTCAAAGCGACCTCGGCCGACTTCTTACCGGTCAAGGCCTCGGAAATGCCCACGCCGAGGGCTTGCACGTTGATCTTGTCCCACACCGGGATGATCGGGCGCCAATCAGGGTTGGAATATTTAAGTGCCTCTTTAAAGGTGATGAATTCAGGGTACTGGCGTACGAGGTTGGCATCCCCTAGAGTTGAGTTACGCATCGGGGTGCCGCCGATGGTAGTACACGCCTTGTCTTGCGCCTTGAAGGTGAGCCATTGCATCAGCAAAAAGGCTGCGTCGGCATTCTTGGCATTTTTGGGGATGGCAAGACCGAGACCGCCGGATTGCGAAGCGCGTCGCGCCATCGGATGCAGCGCCCAGCTCACTTTGCCCGCAACACGAGACTTACTGGCATCGTTTACCACGCCTGCAATGGATGTCGAATCCAGGTACATCGCAGCCTGCCCTTGCAAGAAGGCCGTGTTGGCCTCGCCTTGCCCGTAGCCTGCGATACCCGCCGGACCGGTGGCTACCACCTCTTTAAGAAACTTGAGAGCTTGCACACCGGCGGCATTATTAAACGTAGGCTTCCAATTGGCATCCAACACACTGCCGCCAAGTGGGTTGAGATGCAGCAACCAGGCGTGTACACACTGATGGCCTGCCTGACCACGCGAGGTCAGAGCACCGATCCCCTCTTTGTCCTTGATTACTCTCAGAATTTTGGTGAACTCTTCATAGTTCGTCGGAATTTTCAGATTATGCTTCTCGAAAATGTCGCGACGGTAAGCCATGACCGAGGTCTCCGCGCCATAGGGCAGCCCGTAAAGCTTTGCTCCAGGACCCGCTAGGTAGCCCTTGGGCCCTCCTACCAAGCCAAGATTTTCCAGATAGATTGGAATGATGTCCTTCATGTCGTAATCGGGATCCGCTAGGGCCTTATTTGCGAAAAAAGGTTCAAGAGGCTGAATTAAGTTCTTCGAGACGTACTCACTTTTCCACATCACGATGTAGCAGGCGAGATCGTAGTCACCCTGAGCCTTAGCCATCTCCAGAAGCTGCTTGTCCTTCATGCGGCCAATAGCCACCTTGTCCAACTCCACTTTGATGCCCGTCTCTTTCGTGAACTGGGGCAGAAGTTTGGCCATGGCGTCGTAGTGAGAATGCGCGGGCACATTCATCGTGACAGTTTGTCCGGAGTATTTGGTATAGCGATTTTGCGCAAAAGCGCCGCTCAGGGGCAGGCCTGCGCCAAAAGCTGTGATCGCGGAGTCTTTGATAAAGCTGCGACGTTTCATGATTTGTCTCCTTCAAGTGGACAGGTATTGAGTAGTTGTTTTGTGCGAGCGGAATCTTGAGTAATACTGATGCGTGTTATGCCGATACCGATCGGCGCTAATTTCATGCCTGGCAGAGTTGAGTCTAGCCCCCAAATGGCCTGGTAGGTGTCGACGCACTTCGCTTGACGCTGCCAGCGCCATCCTATGACAATGAGCGCGCCCACCAGATGAACAGACTCAGCATCATCCAACGCGGCGCATTGACCAGGTCCAACCCTAAAACAATCGTGATACATGCGAGCGCCAGGGCGAGCCATCCCATGATTTTGTGACTCCATTCAAAGAGGCGGCGCCTCGGTGTCATGTCGAAACGGTCACCCCGTTCACTGGCCTCACCGGGTCCGCCTTTCGTGCCGCGCAGCGTGCCCCCAAGAACCTGTGCCCATCCCCGGCAAGCAAGCGTCCATCCGAGGTTGGAATGAAGCTTGAGCGCCTCGCTTGAGAGTAAAGTATTAGAACGCCAAGCGAGGTAGGCGCCGAGACTCATCACTGCCACCGCAAACAATTGTCCCAATCGATGGCTATGCCACCAGGCCTTACTGTCCAGCTCTTGCGGCCAACCTTGACCCGGCCAAATCTTCCAATAGCGAGCCACTAAAACAGCGACGGGCACAATCACCCCCCAGGCCATAACCATGCAGCGAGCATGCCACGCGATCATTGGCGAAAGCGTATGTGCGGACCCACCACTAAGCGGTGCGAACAGCCAATCGATCATGGTCTCTGGACGCCTTGCTCGCGCAGTTTATTTCGATAAAGGGAATGGCTGGCAGCGATAAATAATTCGTCTCGCCCAGGCCCACCGAAGGTGAGGTTGCCAATTTTCTCCGGCACTGGAATGCGCGCGATTCTAGTGCCATCGGGATGAAACACCTGCACGCTGTCGAGGCTACTCGAAAAAACCCAGCCTCGCGTATCAACCCGCAGGCCATCGGGCAGACCCGGGTAGATAACCGTAAAGAGCTTCGGGTTAGCGAGCCTGCATTCGTCCATCACATCGAATGCGACAATGTGGTGATTGCCAGGCCTGCTCTTGGTTCCGAGCGCAGCGGAAGTGTCAGTGACATAGAGTATTTTTTCATCAGGCGAAAACGCCAGCCCATTCGGGTGCTCAATCCAGTCGATCACTGCGCTTAACGCATCTTGAGTTTCATCGGCATGACCGGCCTCACTTCGGACTAGACGAGGATCGAACCGAAAGACCCTATTGGCCACCTGCTCACTAGGCGCTTGATGACCTTCTCGGTTCGACAAGATGCCATACGGGGGATCGGTGAACCAAATCGTGCCATCCGATTTGACTACCAGATCGTTCGGTGAATTGAGACGCTTGCCCCGGTAATGACTCACCACAATCTTGTCGACACTGTCGCGGCGATTCGAGGGGCCTCCCGCGCCTGCAATACCTCTGGGGCCGAAACGCGTACGCACAATCGCTCTTTGGCCGTGAGAGCAGCGCAGCAAGGTGCCATCTGCTTCGCGCGCGTGTCCGTTCGAAAAATCGACTCCATCGCGCCAAACCGTCAAGCCCGTGTGCGTGGACCAACGCATCACCCGATAGACACATCTTCCGTTTTGTCGATCCAAAATCTTGCTGACGAGAATCTCGGTCTTTTAAACCTCGGCATCCTCAATCGCCCTGTTTTTCGTGAACGAATGTTATCGATAACATTTTGCTTTGTCACGTATTTTTTTCAGCCAATTTTCTCAAGCGCCGCTCTAGATCTGCCAAACTCGCTACAAATGGCAAAACTCTCGTCTAAGAAACCTACCCCCATGAGCGCACCGCGCATGACCGATGTCGCCCTGGCAGCGGGAGTCTCGGTCATGACCGTTTCGCGTGCACTCAAGCCCGAGACTTGTGTGGCCCCTGAGACTCGCGCCCTTGTGCTGAAGGTGGTCAAGGAGTTGGGCTATGTGCCCGACCTCCTGGCCGGGGGCCTATCGTCCATGCGCTCCGGCTTTGTGTCATTGCTCGTACCCTCCGTCAATAATCCACATTTCGCGGAAACCGTGATGGGGATGAAGCGCGTCTTGGAGCCAGCGGGTTTACAAGTGCTCTTAGGTTTCACCAACTATCAGGCACGCGAAGAAGAACGCCTCATAGAATGGATGCTCAAGCGACGACCAGAGGCTATCGTTCTGACCTATGATGGTCACACCACGCGTACTCGAGTGATCTTGAAAAACTCTGGCATCCCGGTCATTGAAATCTGGGAAAAGCCGACCAAGCCGATTGAGCATGTGGTGGGCTTTTCGAACCGCAAGGCCGCGCGCGATATGACGGCGGCCATCATTGCTCTTGGCTATTTAAAGATTGCCTACATTGGTGAGAGCAGTGATGCGGGCACGCGAGGTGATCAACGCCGAAGGGGTTTTGAGGATGCCATGCGCCACGCGGGTCTAGACCCAATCCGGCAAATTGCCTATGCCCCACCGCCCATCGGCATGGCCCAAGGGCGAGAAGCCTTTGGAGCCCTGATTAATCGCTATCCTGACACTGAGGTCGTCATGTGCGTCTCTGACCCCTGCGCGTTCGGAGCCCTTACCTACTGCCTGGAGCGCGGCTGGGCGGTCCCTCAGCGGGTTGCCATTGCTGGCTTTGGTGCGTTTGAGATATCGGCCTGTTGCGTTCCCTCAATTTCGACACTGGCCGTCAACGGTGAGGAAATGGGCGAAAAAGCGGCAACACTTATTCTGGAACTTATTGACCCGCTCGCCGCGAAGATCAAGAAAATAGGACCGCGTTTCCTGGAAGTGGCGGCGACGCCAATGTTACGAGCTAGTACGGTCAGCAAGATGTAAAATCTTCAGGTTCCTGGGCCTTCTAGGAACCCCTCCAATTCGTCAAATCGAATTTACCAACTCACCGTCCCATTCAAAGTCCCCACGCCAATCGTCAATTGGGTGAAGGTCGCATTGGTAAAGGTGATCTTTTTGCCTGGCAGATCAAAGAAGATGGCCGCGGCAGGACAGGCAGAAGTCACTCCCCCCAATACGCCACCTACAACGCAGGTCATCAGGCTCACAGGAGATTCCGGCGAGGTGTATACAACGGACGTCAATGCCAACGAAGCATTGTAAAAAACCTGCAGAGAGCGGCCAGCGTTACTTGGGTCCGCGATCTTCACTTGAGTGATGCCCGCCACTGTATTAGAAGTGACTACAGTCAAAGCGTAGGTACCATTGGCGGATGAGGGCGTGGCATTACTCACAATGAGTCCACTGACTGGCAAGCCACTGCCGCTATCACCACAACCCGATAGAGAGAAAAAGCCTGCAAGCACTAAGGCAAGTGAAATGCGTCGAACAAATGTCATAAAACCTTTCTGGCCAACAGGCCTGTAAATGCATAGTCAATCATACTTCCATTCGACCTGCAACGCACTTTTTGTCGAAACCGAAACTGACTTAGCGCGCTCGAAACTGGGGATCGCGGCGAGCGCTCATGGCGGCAATGCCTTCCTCGAAATCCTCGGTTTTAAACTGCCAGTTTTGCTCAGTACTCTCATGCGCAACGGCTACCCTGATCGCATCCACCAGTCCGCGCCTTAAGGTTGCTCGGGTCGAGACCACGGCGAGCGGTGCGGAGATGGCAATTTCAGTGGCAAGCTTGATCGCCTCGGAACGCACTTGATCTTGAGCCACCAGGATGTCGGCCAAGCCAATGTTGAACGCTTCGTCGCCAGACACTCGACGCCCCGTGTAAAACAGCAACGCCGCTTTCTGAACTCCCACCAAGCGCGGCAAGGTCACCGACAAACCGAAACCCGGATGAAAACCCAAGCGATTGAAGTTGGCAGAAAATTTCGCCTCCTTGCAAGTGACTCGAAAATCGCCGACCAATGCCAAGCCCAATCCTCCACCGATGGCTGGGCCATGCACCGCCGTGATTACCGGCTTAGAACAGGAGAACATTCGAATGGCTTCAAAGTAAAGCGGGTTCACGCGCCGCGGACTATCGGCCAGCTCGCGTTTTGAATCGCCAAAGTTAGCGCCTGCGCAAAACGACGTACCTTGCGCACACAGAACAATACTGCGGCAAGACGGGTCGGCCTCAAGCGCCTCAAACGCATCGGCGATCGCCTTGATCATTTGCATATCAAAAAAGTTGTGCGGCGGACGGCATAATTCGACCAGAGCGACATGATTAACGCGGCTGACCAGCACTGCAGCAGCCTCTTGGTTTGGGGAGATTTGAGTGTTCATAGGCTGAGAATACGCTTTTGCGGGAGCGCTTGTCATTCGGTATCTCAATGCGTGCACCCCGCAAACTCTAGGCGCTTTGAAGGGCTGACGCGCACTCCTCATCAAACTAAAGCTAAAATGAGTCATGAAAACTGAACCCCTAGCGCTTCCGGCCCTGCGAGAAATTAAAGAGCTACCTGGGCCTAAGGCGTGGCCCCTGGTGGGCAATATCCTTAGCCTCAGGCCTTTGCGCATTCATCAAGATATTGAAGGTTTGGCAAAGCGTTATGGGAGCGTCTTCAGAGTTTTTTTTGGACGGCGTCCAATCCTCGTTTTGGCCGATCATCAACTCATCTCCGCGGTTTTGAGAGATCGCCCCGAGCGTTTTCGGCGCCCGTCTTTGTCGGCAGCTGTAGCGCGTGAAATGGGAGGTACACCGGGGCTATTTTTGGCCGAAGGTGTTGAATGGCGCAATCAACGGCGCATGGTCATGGCAGGTTTTGCACCTGGCCCGATACGGGCTTACTTTCCCGCGCTGGTCAAAGTCGCCAATCGTCTGCAAAAGCGGTGGCATGCCGCAGCCGATCAAGGTAAGAGCATTAATCTTGACAACGATCTCAAGCGCTATACCGTCGATATTATTGCAGGACTCGCCTTTGGTACCGAGGTTAATACGCTTGAGTCTGGCGACGACGTCATTCAGCAGTATTTGGACGATATCTTGCCCGCGGTGGCAAGGAGGAGTTTGTCGCTTTTTCCCTATTGGAGATACTTCAAACTCCCGAAGGATCGGCGTTTAGACCATAGCGTCAAATCCATGCGGGCGGCGGTCGACGATTTAATTTTGAAGGCTCGAGCGCGACTGCAAGCGGAGCCGGAAAGACGCACCAAGCCGGGCAACTTACTCGAGGCGATGATTGTCGCGGCCGACTCTACTGAGAGCGGCGTCAATGACGAAGCCGTAGCGGGTAACGTTTCGACCATGCTCCTGGCAGGAGAGGACACCACGGCCAACACAATCTCGTGGATGATTTACTTACTTCATCAAAATCCCGACACACTTGCTAAGGCAAGCGAGGAGGTACGTCACCTGGCGCCCGACTGCGCGGGCTTCACCATCGAGCAAATGGACTCACTTCAATACATGGATGGCTGCATTAGCGAAGCGATGCGTCTCAAGCCCGTGGCCCCCTTTATGCCGCTCGAGGCTACCAAAGAGACTGAGATCGCCGGCGTCCGGGTACCGGCAGGGACCATCGTCTGGAATACGTTTCGACATGACACCGTCGACGAAAAATATTTTGACAACCCTCTGCAATTCAATCCCGGGAGATGGCCCAATCAAAACGCCCGTGTTTCGATACCTTTTGGCTCCGGCCCAAGAACCTGCCCTGGCCGCTACCTAGCAATTTTGGAAATCAAAATCGCCATGGCAATGTTACTGGGCAGCTTTCATATCAAGGCGGTGGACACGCCCGATGGAGGAGAGGCGCGGGAACTCATGGCCTTCGTGATGTCCCCAATCGGATTACAAATGCAACTGGCGCGCAACGATTAGTGGATTGAATTTAGCGCCGGGCAACGGACACGGTAGAGCCATGAATGCTGCAAAGTAAGTAAAGGCAAAGACCGTAGAGGCGAAGTCAGTGGACCATTCAAGACAGATGCGCAAAATGACGGTCAGTAATTCCCGGCCAAAACCCTTGCGCGCCCCCTTGAATCGCCGCTTCCCCGAGCTTTTGCGCCCACCAGGCATCAGCACCGTAGGCTTCGCGCCAGGCCCAAAGGCGGCGCGTCGCAAAGTTCAAGGCATGCTCGTAAGTGAATCCAATCGCGCCATGCACTTGGTGCGCAATCGACGCTGAGCGGGTAGCAGCTTCACCGACTCGCACTTTGGCCACCGCAATACTGAAGAGGGCCGAGTCACAATCCTGGTTTTGAATGCCAGGAGCATCTGCACAAGCCACCATTGCAGCCATCCGAGCGGCCGCAACTTCGCCGGTCATGAAGGCTAAGCTCTGCTGAATGGCTTGATTACGCCCAATCGGCTTACCGAATTGGACACGGTCTTTGGCGTATTGCACCGACTGCTCGAGCAGCCACTCCATCGCCCCGACCATCATCGCACTGCGACACAAGGCCCCAAAACTGAGGAGCGGATTCGCCATTTTCGGGAAGGGATGAGTGCTCTGAGCTACGCCTTTTACGTTGGCAAACCCAAGCTCATCCACCGGCTCAAGGCCAGGATTCGTGCGCTGAACCAGGCTCACCACACCCGTGCCAATGGCCCGATCTTCGAGCGCGATATCAAACAGCACCAGCCCTTCCGGTACCGACGCCAAGGCCCAACGGCAATAGCGCGCCCAAGGAACACTGCGAGCTTTACCGCTCCAGGTACCATCGTCCGCGCGCTTCAAGCCAGCGGCTTGGATTTCGTCGATGAGCGCAATGGCACCTTCTGGAATCGCAAGCCCCGCTCTTGACAACATCAATGAACCTACCATGGTTTCTGCCAATGGGAGAGGCACTTGCCAATAGCCAAGACCACGCAATATCGGATAGGCCTCACTCCAACTCGCCGCGATACCGCCCGATCCTTCGGCAGCAAGCGCAAGCGTAAGCCCGTTTTCAACCAGCAAGGACCAAAGCTTATGTGGCCAGACACCGGCTTCAAACTTTTCAAGCACCGCCTTGTCGACATTGCCCGCGAATAAGCGCGCCGCGCTCTCTTCAATCATGAAAGCACTCATCGTAGCCCCAAGCCTTTCGCGATCATGCCGCGCAAAATTTCTCTGGTCCCGCCCCGCAGTGAGAACGAAGGCACGGCGCGCGCGGTGTAAGACATCGCCCATGCAAGATCGGAATCAGGTGGAGCAACGCCGCCGAACAAATCGTGGGCGATATCGGGCATGGCTTGTTCGACCAGGGCACCTTGATCCTTCACCAAAGCTGCCGCCAGCGCCGGATTTTCTCCGCGCGACAACATGCCCGAAACCCCTAATGACATCTGGCGCAAGGTGGCATAACTGGCGACGACCCGACCTAGTTGTACCGCCTGGCGAGAGTCTTTCGCGTCCGCACTGTCCAACATCTCGAGCAAGAGTTGGCTGCTACTCAAGTAACGCTCGGGTCCACTACGTTCAAAAGCAAGCTCACCCGAAACTTGATTCCAGCCATCACCTTCGACTCCGATCAAATGCTCATGGGGCACCAACACATCGTCAAAAGTGACCTCGTTGAAGTCATGCTCGCCCAATTGGTTTCGAATCGGACGCACTATCAGTCCTGGGGTTTTCATATCGACTAAAAATTGCGACATGCCGGCGTGGCGCTGCTCACTTTGCGCACCGGTGCGCACCAAAGCAATCATGTAATGCGAGCTATGAGCGCGCGAGGTCCATACTTTGCGGCCGTTAATGACCCAACCCTTATCGGTATTCACGGCGCGAGTGCGGATCGACGCTAGATCGGACCCCGAATCCGGTTCACTCATACCAATGCAAAAATAGGTCTCCCCGCGAGCAATCGATGGAACGATGCGAGGCGCGAGCAACTCAGGAGACAGTCGCATGAGGAGTAGCGCGCTTTGGCGCTCAGCGACCCAGTGGGCACCCACAGGTGCGCCGGCAGCAAGCATCTCTTCCATCACCACATAGCGCTCAAGGAGGGAACGCTCTTGACCACCGTAGCGCTTGGGCCAGGTCATGCCAATCCAGCCCTGCGCGCCGAGCTTGCGACTAAACTCGGGATCAGACCCAGACCAATTTCTGACTCTTTTTGCGGACGGATAGTTGAGGAGCGCCTCGGCCAAAAAGCCACGCACTTCGAGGCGGAGACTTTCGCACTCAGGCGACAAACTACAAGGGGCAATACTTAAAGCTTCGATTTGAAACTCCTCAAAGGCGTTAAGCGCCCATGATGCCACGACGAGGCCCTACACGCAGCGAAAGATTTCGAACGCCACTTGGGTACACCCCCATTGCGCGAGCTTCGTTTCGCGTACAACGTTTCGCTATTACTTGCTTCTACATTGATTCATCCCGCTCCCGTGCTAGCCTCACAAAATGACAATACCCCCCCTAAAAGCAAGGCTAAACCAGTCAGAAGCCGGTCTAGTGAGCGGCCCCTTGCGAGGGATTCGCATATTGGATCTAACGTCGGTGGTACTCGGCCCGCTAGCGACGCAAATTTTAGGCGATTACGGTGCCGACATCATTAAACTGGAAAGCATCGAAGGAGATCTGATGCGCTCCAACGGTGTGTCCAAGAACGCCGGCATGAGCTCAATCTTTTTGGCAATCAACCGCAACAAGCGTTCCGTAGCCCTCGATCTCAAGACACCGTCCGGACAGGCGCTCGCGCTGGAGTTGGCTAGAACCGTGGATGTGGTGGTCCACAACATGAGAGTGCCGGCCATCGAGCGTTTGGGCCTGGGGTATGGCTCGGTGGAAAAGATCAACCCCAATGTGGTTTACTGTGTCGCCACCGGCTTTGGACAAAGTGGACCAGACGCGGGGCGCCCCGCTTTTGATGACGTCATTCAAGCGGCCTGTGGACTCGCTGCCCTCATTGGAAGGGAGAGCGGCAAGCCCGATTACGTACCCTCGTTGATTGCCGACAAAACAACGGGGATGGCGCTTGTGAATGCCGTGTTGGCGGCGTTATTTCACCGCGAGCGCACTGGTCAGGGCCAATACGTTGAGGTGCCTATGCTGGAAACGATGGCCGCTTTTACTCTCGCCGAGCATCTTGGCGGCTTGAGCTTTATGCCACCGCTCAGTAAGGCTGGCTATGCCAGAATCCTGGCGGGCGGTCGTAAGCCCGCCCCGACCAAGGACGGTTTTGTCGCAATGCTGCCGTATACCGCAGAGCACTGGACCGTGCTCTTCAAAAACGTTGGTCGCGAGGATCTCGCGGCCAAGTACAATTTCTATGACCGTCAGGAGCGAAATGCTCGGGTGAAAGAGCTGTACTTCGATCTCGCCCACGTGACTCTTCAAATGTCTAGTGTCGAATGTCTCGCCCTATGCGATCAACTAGACATTCCTGCCACCAGGATTTATAGCATTGACGAACTTCCCGAGCATCCGCATCTCAAGGCGGTGGGCTTGTTTGAACCGCTTGAGCATCCCACGCAAGGCGCCACCCTTGCCGTGCGTCCGACCACACTTTTTGCGCGCACTCCTGCGTCGATTCGATGTTCCGCGCCTCATTTAGGTGAGCACAGTTTTGAATGCCTTGTCGAGGCTGGAGTGAGCGAGGACACCTTAAAACACTTGGCCCAAGAAGGAGTGCTTAAGCAGTACAGTTTTCAGAAACCGGCCAGCCCGCGCTGAGGTCGCCTAACCATATTGAGTCCGCCAAATGTCAGCGCCGCCGATGGCGTCGACGACCCGATACTTCCGTGTGTATGTTCCGTGTTCATTTCCCCTTTTTAAGAGGCTTCATCCGTGAAAAAAACCATCTTTGCATTACTGTTGGTACTGGCACCTTCATTACTCTTTGCTCAGGTGGCCAACTATCCGAATAAGCCCCTCAAAATCATCGTGCCGTTTACGGCCGGTAGTGGCGCTGATACCAGTTCTCGCTTCTATGGAGATCTTTTATCCAAACTTTGGGGCCAACCGGTGCTAGTCGAAAACAAGCCTGGAGGCAGCGGCATCATCGCGGTACAGTCCGTCAAAAGTGCAGTCGCGGATGGTTACACCATTCTCATGGCCACCAACTCTCCCATGACCGTCAACACCGTGGTCATGAAGAACCTTCCTTACGACCCGATCAAAGACTTCAGACCAGTGATTGGTGTGAGTATTGCGCCGGTGGCTTTCATTGTGCGCGCGGAGTCCCCGTACAAAACGATCAAGGATCTGGTCGAGGCTACGCGAAAAGGTGGTCAATCCTTGAACGTAGGCAACTATTCAGCAGGTTACGAGCTGATTGGCGCCTGGCTAGGCACCGCCACTAGTCTTCAAATCAATGCCGTGCCTTATAAGGGCGGAGAACCCATGATGGTCGACATCATGGGCGGCCAGCTCACCACCGGCGCGATTGATTTCGCCGGAGCAGCTCCTCGAATCCGCGACGGCAGGCTTCGTGCCTTAGCCATTACGGGCAATGTCCGTGATCCGGCCTTTCCAGATATTCCCACCATGAAAGAAAGTGGCTACGCGGATTTTGAATCCTATGTATGGGCTTCGTTCTTCGTGCGCTCTGACACACCCGATGACATTACGAATAAGCTTTACGAAGGCTTCAAAAAAGTCATGGCCAGCCCGGAAGCCCGAACCTATCAAGCCGGCCAACCGGCCAAACTCATGGATCTCGGGCCTCAAGATTTAAAGGCGTTCGTCATCGCGGAAATCGAACGCTTTAAACGAGTCGCGCAAGCCGCGGGTATTCAAGCGAAATGACGGCAAGCAAATTGAGGGTCAGTGTTGCTACGATTGTTTCAAAAAAAGTCACGCACCGACTTGAGCGCTAGCCTGACAGCCGACCTGCGCTCCGCCTCTCTTCATAGGCGCGCAAATGTAGAATTGCGATCTCATGCAAGCTCACGTCCAGACCATGCTTACGCGCTTTGTTAAGCATGTAGCCGACAATATGTTCACCTTCGATGGGTTTGTGACGCTCAATATCGCGCAAAATAGACGGTACATAGGGCGCAGTTTGGTCGGCAAACAGCCGACGATAGTCCGTCATAAAAGTATCTGGCGGTGGATGGCCTTCACGCGTCGCAATTTCAGCGTGAATATCCAACACACGTAAAAATAGCTCAGTACCTCCAGGCACTCGCGCGATTTCGCCGACGCTGGCCCGCATCAAACAGGTCACCGTCGCGACAGTTGCCAGGTGTACGAGTTTTTCCCACATCTTCTGCTGAACATCAGGAACGGCGTTGGCCAACACGGAACCTTGAGGGAAGGCCTCTTGAAGTGCCTGAACTCGAGCGCTCAGCCCACCACTTTGCTCGCCGAAAGTTATCGTACGCCAGTCATTCAAATGTTGAATACTTCCGTCACTTGATTGCGCGATCACGATTTTGGCGAGCCCGCCCAGCACGCGCTGCGCACCAAACGCTTCGTTGAGCCGCTCCATGTGCGCGAGGCCGTTCAGGAGGGGCAGCACGATAGTCTGAGCTTCGACGGCGGGGCGCACCGCTTCAATCGCTGAATCCAGGTCATAAGCCTTGCAGCTCAGAATGACAACATCGTAGCGGTCCAGGGAGGCGACACTGGTCAATGCCCGCACAGGTGCCGCAAAGTCCCCACACTGGCTCGTAAGTTGCAGGCCCTTGAGGTCGAGTAGATCCTTGCGAGCCTGACGCACTAGAAAAGTAACGTTCTGGCCGGCCTCAATTAAACGCGCACCAAAATATCCGCCGATTGCACCTGCACCTAATACCAGTATGTTCATACCCTGCCTTTTGTGAAGACCGGCATGATAATGCATGGTGGCGATGCCCCAATTCCACGAGTTCACTTGAGACGGCTCTAAGACAGCTCTAAAATCAAGGCGCCCGTCACCTTAAGGAAACGAACATGCCGATCTTACCCAAGTTAAATGACCACGAAGTCAGTCCTGCAGCTTTGAAAGTTTTCGACGATATCCGCACCACACGCAAGACCGAATACATCAACGATTTCTGGCGGGTGCTCGCTCACGATCCCGACCAACTTGCTCAAGTTTGGGGGCAGGCGAAACAAGTGATGGCTCCAGGCTCTTTGGATGCACTCACCAAAGAACTCATCTATGTGGCGGTCAGTATTGCCAATAACTGCGAGTACTGCATCACCACCCATACTGCCGCGGCTAAAGCCAAAGGTCTCAGCGAAGAACAGCATCGAGAGTTCATGCGAGTCATCGCATTAGCAAGCACCACCAACCGAATAGCGATCGGCTATCAAATTCCATCCGATGAGAAATATCGTACCTAGACTTAAGCTTTCGGAATCGAGACTTGCTAAAGAAAGCAAACTGATGTCCAATCGCCGGTGATACGTCAAGCGTAAGCCAAATGGAAGGTATCCACACGGCCGAAAACACTACGGAGGGTAGTGGTTTGAAAATCATCGTAAAGATTGAACCGTTTTCATCGAGGAGACTAAATGACTAAGACCAGTAAATTGGTGCGGCTGGGCGCACTGATGGGCTTTATTGCTGCCGCGAGCTTCAGCTCTAGCATCAATGCTCAAACAGCCAGCGAACTGAAGGCGGATGCTGCCAATGGCGGCGATGTCGTCACCTACGGCATGGGCTACAACGCTCAACGCTTTTCACCCGGCAAGCAAATTACACCGGCCAATATCAAGGGCCTGACCCCGATTTGGAACGCCAGTATGGGAAGCTTGGCCAACGCCTCGACCCAACCGCTCGTTTATAACGGCGTTATGTATGTTGCAGTGCACGATGCCACGATGGCCGTTGATGCGTTGACCGGCAAGGTTAAATGGAAGGTGCCTGTTGAGCTGCCTGCCGACATCAATGGCTTCCTCTGCTGCGGTATTCATTCCCGTGGCTTGGCAATCCAAGACGGCGTCATTTTCCGTACCGCACTTGATGCGCATGTGATGGCCATCAACGCTGCTGACGGAAAAACGCTCTGGAAAAGCAAGGCCGGCGACTACAAAACTGGCATCTCGATGACCCACGCGCCTTTGGTCGCTAACGGTGTTGTCATGACCGGCATGTCCGGTGGTGAGTTTGGTACCCGCGGCTTTATTAAAGGCTGGGATCCAAAGACCGGCAAAGAGTTGTGGACTCGCTACACCATCGCCGCTCCCGATGAAAAAGGCGGCGATACTTGGAAGGACAAGGACTCCTACCTCAAAGGCGGTGGTTCGACATGGATCACGGGCAGCTATGATCCTGAGTTAGATCTGGTTTATTGGGGCACCGGCAATGGTGGCCCGTGGAATGCCGCTTTCCGTGGTGGCGATTCACTCTACATTTGCTCGGTTCTGGCCATCAGCCCGAAAACCGGCGAAGTTAAGTGGCATTTCCAGTTCTCGCCGAATGATCCGTACGATTATGACAGCGTGAACGAAATGGTGCTGGCGGACATTAACGTCGCTGGTAAGCCGACTAAAGCTCTTTTGAATGCCAACCGTAATGGCTTCTTCTATGTTCTTGATCGTGCCACCGGCAAGCTGCTTGCAGCCAACCAATACGCCAAGACTGTGAACTGGGCAAGCGGCATCGACATGAAAACGGGTCGCCCTATTGATACCGATTTGACCAAAACCGTCAAGGCAACTTTGGAGATGAAAGATCACGTCGAAGTGTGGCCTAACGTCTTCGGTGCTAAAAACTGGCAGCCTGTCAGCTTTAGTCCAAGCACTGGCTTGGTTTATGCCAACACCTTGAACTTCGGCTGGAAGTACAAAGCGGTTAAGCCTGAATACAAACAAGGTGCTTGGTATCTTGGCGTGGACATCGGCGGCTGGGTTGAGCCAAAAGATGGTAATCGCGGATATTTATCGGCAATTGACCCGGTGACAGGCAAAACCAAATGGGAAGTTCCCACTAAGGTCCCGTTCTGGTCTGGCGTAGTGTCAACCGCTGGCGGTGTGGTCTTTACAGGCGCGCAAACCGGCGAATTCTTGGCGTACGACGCGAAGAATGGGAAGAAGCTCTGGGAATTCCAAACTGGTTCTGGTATCACTGGTCTGCCTATCGTTTGGGAACACAAGGGTAAGCAGTACGTGACTGTAACCAGCGGTGCTGCAACCGTTTATGCAGCTCTAGGTGGTGACCCTAACCTGCCTCCTGTACCTCCAGGAAGCTCGGTTTGGACTTTTGCTCTGAAGTAAGGAGAGGGTTCTCATGAAGTTTGCCGCTGTGCTCCAAAGAGCACTTGTTGCGGCGTTAATTGCGGGGGCTCAGGCCCCCGCTTTTGCGGCCGATGACACCAGTTTCGATCCCAGCAAGGCCGGCGAGGGCAAGAAGGTTTACACCAGTTTTTGCGCCCGCTGTCATGGCTTGAATATGCAGGTGTCGGGAAATTCCTTCTTTGATCTACGCAAGCTCAGCAAGGAAGAAAAGCCTCGTTTTATGAACTCGGTACGTAATGGATTGCGTGCTATGCCAGCCTGGGGAGATAACCTCAAGCAGGAAGAGTATGAGTTCCTCTGGTCTTACGTCATGACCACGAATACCAAGAAGTAAGCGTCGAGCCCATTCGGTTCGAATTTCAGAGAGGCCCTTCGGGGCCTTTTTTTCGCCTTGCTTAGTCAGGCACTTAAGGCAAGCGCTCGCTTAATTGACTCACCCAGCACTTCAATGGTCACCGGCTTTATCAACAAAATGTAGCCTTTGGCCTGCGCCATGATGGGGATCTCTGGTGCCATCTCACCGGTTTGAAGAATAAGAGCGGCCGTTGGATAGGACGCCTTAAGTCGATCTAATGTGTCCAGGCCATCAAAGCGCCCCGGCAAGCGTTGATCACACAAGATCAAGTGGGGGTTCCAGGCTTCTAGTCGTAGCTCGTCGTAGCTCGTTGCGTGCCTTACTTCAGCCCCCCAAAGCGCCAGCACGGCGAGTAAGGCATTAGTGACCATGGGATCGTCTTCAATGACCAAGATCTTTCGATCAATCAAAGACAACTCCTCCAGTGATGAGCCTTCAAGACTCGCGCAAGCAGGGTTAGAAGGCTGAGCAGCCACCCTCCCCAACAACAGTCGAAAGCGACTTCCACGACCAGGGCGCGATTTAACTTCGACCGGCACACCCATAAGCTGCGCTGAGTTCTTAACGATCGACAGGCCAAGTCCCAGTCCTTTTTCTCGGTTTCTGACCTCATTACCGAGCTGAACATAGGGGTCAAACACGCGCTCCAAGTCTCTTAAGGGAATTCCGATGCCGGTATCCCAGACCTCAAGATAAAGCTTGCGAGCCGAGTGTTTACGAAGGCTGATCAACAGACCACCGACTTCGGTATAGCGCAAGGCGTTACCGATGAGGTTATCGACAATTCTCATTAGCAATACAAGATCCGCGTTCACCCAGGCACCCCTTGTGCTAGCGCTTTTATGCACCCGGATGCGTAGCCCTTTTTGCGCAGCGACGGACGTATATTGAGACACCCGATCCGTCAGAAACGCCTCAATATCGACTGGCTCCATGCGCGCCCGGGCCGTGCCGGATTCAAGGCGACTGAGCTCCATCACTGAGTCAAAAAGTTGCCCGATTGTACTGGTCGCGGCCTGCATTTGGTCCAAAATCTCCTGTTGCTGTTGGGATGCCTTGGTTTGACGTAGGAGGCCTTGCAACATCAGGAGGGCATGCACGGGCTGGCGCATATCATGGGCAGCAGCAGCGAGAAAACTGGATTTATCGCGATTGGCCTGATCCGCTCGGTGCGCCTCTTGCGAGCGCTGCTCGGCTAACCGCTCGTTCGATAACCTAAGGCGTACTGCCTCGATCATCGTGCGATTCGCGTTCCTTGCAATCAGGGTGCACACCACACCAAACATTACAAATAAAATCCCGATGGGCAGTACGCTTTGCGTAAACGCGTTACGAAGAAAAATCAACAGAATCGGAATACTGATTAACGCACTCAGTTGAAAACTAAGAATATTGTGCACACCGTGACTCGAAGCAGCAAAAGCAAGAATACCCAGCACACTGACTAAGATCAGAGTGTTAACGCGCGGGTCAGAGATACTCAATAACGCACAGATACCCGCCCATACACAGGCGCTCGCGACCACAAAAATCGTATGCAAATAGCGCCAGCGAGCCACTGCCCTTAGGCTCACTCGACTAGAGTCTCCATGCGCCAACAGTAACGAATGCTTTCGAAACGCGAAATGCAAAAACCAAGCGAATGAATTGGTGCAGAACGCGCAAACGATCCAGATCAAAAGGCCGTTCGAGGGCCGCATCCCCCACAAGGTGACGCCAAGCAAGGCGGCCGCCGCGAAACCACCTACGCCGCTTGCCAGGATATTCTTGTACCCTAGACGAAACAGTTCGCGCTGCACCCCTGGCTCAAGTTTTGAAGCGGGGGTCATCGGGTCTCTTTCGTGGACAAGCGCATCGCCTTTGAGAAAAGTCACTAAACTGGAATAAGAGATTATGGCAAATGCTTCGAAGAGCGCGCAGAGCGCACGCGGAATTCTAATCAAACGCTTTAAAACCCTCAGGGTTACGAAGGATCAAGCCAACCCAAGGATCGGTCGAATTACATTTACCCGACCTCATAAATTCAATGCCATTACCGGAGATACACCGGCTGACATTCGTAGAGCGGTCGAACTTGCCAATGCCGACTCTGATATTCACGTGATCATCGTACAAGGAGAGGGTGAAGCCTTTTGCGCCGGCTACGATATAAGTGTATTCGGCGAAGAACTCAAGGATCACCCCTGTAAGCAGGAGAGCAAGCCTTGGGACCCCATGCTCGACTATCAATACATGCGCCAATGCACGGACGACTTTATGTCACTTTGGCGATCCTATAAACCCACCATTGCCCGAGTACAAAAATATGCCATCGCGGGTGGCTCGGATATTGCCCTGTGTTGCGATCAAGTGATCATGGAAGACACTGCGCGTATCGGCTACATGCCTGTGCGCGTCTGGGGCTGCCCCACCACTGCTCACTGGGTTTACAGGCTTGGCCCTGAGCGAGCGAAACGCTTGGTGCTCACTGGCGATTTGATCGACGGTAAAACAGCCAAGGAATGGGGCCTGGTCATCGATTCGGTGCCCAGTGACCAACTCGACGCCACCGTGGATGCCCTGGCGACAAAAATGGCCGCCATTCCAAAGAGCCATTTGATGATGCAAAAAATGATCGTCAATCAAGCCGTTGAAAATATGGGCCTATTGCAAAGTCAAATGAGCGCAACGGTGTTTGACGGTATCACTCGTCACAATCCTGAGGGCCTTTGGTTTAGACGCTATGCCCAGGTACACGGATTCAAATCGGCTGTTCAGTGGCGCGATTCGGGTAAACCCATTCCCCAAGGCGACGAAGCCCGAGCCATGATCGTAGAACTAGACCGCCAAATCGCTCGAAAAATCAAGGTGTCTGCAACCAAAACTCGGACCAAAAAATGACTCAGATTTTTAGCTTTGAAGGTATTACTCCGATTGTCCATCCGAGCGCTTATGTGCACCCCAGCGCCGTGCTGATCGGCGATGTCTTGATTGGCGCAGGCTGTTACATCGGTGCAAACGCCGTGTTTCGCGGTGACTTCGGCCGCATCGAGTTGCGCGACGAAGCCAACTTCCAGGACAACTGCGTGGCTCACTCGATTCCTGACTTTGATTGCATCATGGATGTCCGTAGCCAGGTCGGTCATGGTGCGGTGATTCACGGCTGTTACGTGGGCCGCGCGGCGCTCGTCGGGATGAATTGTGTGATTCTAGATAAGGCCAGGATCGGCGAGGAAAGCATCGTCGCGGCGTTAGCGATGGTCAAGTTGCAAGCGGACATACCCGCCAGAGTACTGGTGGCCGGCACCCCAGCCAAGGTGATCCGCGCGTTGAGCGAGAAAGACATTCAATGGTCGCGCCTGAACGGAGACTCTTATGTAGAGTTGGCGCGGCGTAGCCTTATTGGGATGAAGCCCGCGACGGCGCTCGCCGAAATACCTGAACTCCGCCCGAGGATTTCTTGGGCCACACTTGGTTTCCCTCACTAAGGGGCTGGAAACGTGCCCATGAATTTGCTAATAATCTGAAGCATCACTTCATCCGCTCCGCCGCCAATAGAGGTGAGACGGCCATCGCGGAACATACGGGAGATAAGGCTTTCGTCCATGTAACCCATACCTCCCCAGAACTGTATGCAGCCGTCGCTCACTGCACGAATTACTCTGCCCGCTTTGAGCTTGGCCATCGAGGCGGTGCGGGTTGCATCCTTGCCGCCCACCACCTCCTCCACCCCTTGCCAGCATAGGGCGCGCAGACACGTGACCTCCGTTTGCAGCTCGGCCAATTTAAAATGTACCCACTGGTTGTCCAGGATGGAGCGACCGAAAGCTTGACGCTCGCGCGTGTATGCGATGGTGATATCAATCGCACGTTGGGCCATGCCCGTACTATTGAGAGCGCCCCACAAGCGTTCAATTTGAAATTGCTCCATCTGGTACATAAAGCCCATACCCTCCTCACCGATGCGTAAACGCTGCGGCACCCGCACATCGTCAAAGTGAATCTGGGCAGTATCCGAGGCGTGCATACCCATCTTTTTGAGCTTGCGCGCTACCGACACTCCCTTAGTTTTCATGGGAACGATGATGAGGGACTTATTGCGATGTCCAGAGCCCACGGAGGTGTTGGCCAATACACAGCAAAAGTCTGCCTGGGTACCGTTTGTGGTCCACATCTTTCCTCCGTGAATAATGTAGTCGCCGCCGTCCTTGCGCGCGGTGGTCTTGATGGAGGCAACATCCGAGCCGCTACCAACTTCAGACACCCCAAGACAAGCCACGTACTCGCCAGAGATGGCTGGGGTCAAAAACTCATCACGCAGCTCCTTACTGCCGCGCTGCGCCAACGCAGGGGTTGCCATGTCGGTCTGCACACCGATGGCCATTGGCACTGATCCGCAGTTCATGTAGGCAAGCGTTTCGGCCATGACAGCGCCGAAGGAATAGTCCAGGTTTGATCCGCCATTCTCGACGGGTTTAGTCAGTCCCAGACAGCCTAAATCTCCCAGCCGCTTGAATACCTGGTGTGCGGGAAAAATTTCTGCCCTCTCCCATTCATCAACGTGAGGATTGATTTCCTTGTCGATGAATCGTTTGAGCGTGTCGCGAAGCGTTTCGTGTTCAGGCGTGAGTTGCATGACGAGCCTTTAAAGTGCGTAACAAGGTTAGCAGAAACGACCTGCTGACTCTTCATTAATCCGTGGATTTTACAAATACTGTTCAGCGTGTACACTCTTTAAGACACCACCGACAAAGAAGATTGGACGTCAATAAAACTTCTTCGGCTCTGCTGAATTGGTATCGATAAAATTCCAAACATACACTCACCAAGGCTTCGCTATGTCTATCCAATCAATCTCTCGCCGCAAAGTCATCGGAGCGCTTTCGCTCCTGGCGGCACCGTCCGTGAACTGGGCTGCCGCGCCCATGATAGGCGGCCAACATTTGGGTGTCCATCGCATGATGCTGGGCAACTTCGAAGTGACCACGCTTCTCGATGGTTACCTGGATGTACCCACTGGGGTGTTGCAAGGTGACGTAGGCCATATACGCGAGCATCTTGAAGCTTCTGGTCAAAAGATGGATGCGCCGATGCGATTACCTGTGAATACGTTTCTGATCAACACCGGCAACAAGCTGGTCTTAATTGATGCCGGCGGCGCCAAAATGCTCGGCCCAACAGCGGGGCGTTTTTCACAGTGCTTAGCCGCGGCGGGTCACACCCTGGAGCAAATCGACGAGGTGTACATCACCCACATGCACGGCGATCATTTGCATGGCACGGTTACACCCGAAGGTGGGGCACTCTTTCCAAACGCCGTAGTCAGAATCGCCAAGGCCGACATCGACTATTGGGGTAGCCCCCAAGTTGAGGCGGCTGCCCCCGAGAACCAGAAAGGGCGCTTCGTCGCAGCAAAACGGGCCATTGCCGCTTATGGAGAGCGCATCAGGCCTTTTGAGCTAGGCGTCGAACTTACGCCAGGGATTCGCTCGGTCTTGGCGATAGGCCATACGCCAGGCCACAGTTGTTATATGGTTGAATCAAATGGCCAAAAACTCTTGTTGCTCGGCGATCTTATGCATGTTGCCGCGGTGCAATTTCCGCGGCCAGAAATTACCGTGGCCTTTGACTGGAATCAGAACACCGCACGCGGCGCTCGCAAAGAGCTCTTCGAACAGGTGGCGCGCGAGAAAATTCTGGTGGGTGCCGTGCATGTGGCCTTCCCTGGCATTGGAGCCTTACGTCAAGTGGGCACAGGCTATGCATTTACGCCAGTGACCTGGCAGTTGTTTTAATCAAGCGCGTTAATGATTATGAAAAGCTCTTTTGACCAGCGCCGACACGTGCTTCTCAGCGCTATGGGGCTGTTCGCCCTTGCCAGCACTCAGGGCACTCAAGCACAGGCTTGGCCAGCCCGCCCCATCACGCTAATTGCGCCCTATCCCGCGGGTGGTGGGGTCGATACCGTCGCGCGCATGATTGCCGAGCGCTTAGCCTCCAGACTCAACCAAGCAGTCACTGTCGATAATCGTCCGGGCGCGGGTTCAACCATCGGAGCGGCAGGATTAGCGCGTAGCGCACCCGATGGTTACACGCTCATGGTCGGCAGCATCGTGGACTATGCCATCGCACCTCATGCCAACAAAGCTCTGACGTTCGACCCTGCACGTGACCTATTTCCGATCATCGAGTTAGGTTTCGGAACGGTCGCATTGATTGTCAACGCTGAGCTTCCCGCTAAAAATCTCAAAGAGCTGATCGCCCTGGCCAAGGCTAAACCGGGCAGCCTAAGTTATGCGTCCTCGGGCTTGGGAGGTCTGCAACACCTTAATGCAGAAATGTTCAAACAGATGGCTGGAGTGGACATGGTGCATGTGCCTTATCGCGGCACGGCACAATTCATGCCCGATTTGATCGCGGGGCGCATTCCACTTTCAATCGACAGCCTGCCTGCACATTTACCGAATATCAAGGCAGGCAAAACCCGCGCACTGGCAGTTGCCAATACGGTGCGCTCACCAACGTTGCCTGATGTACCGACCTTTGTTGAGGCCGGATTGGCGGGTTATGAAACGGCGACTAACTACACCGTGTACGCGCCGGCAAAAACACCTTCGGATATTGTTGCGCTCCTTAATCGAGAGCTCAACGCAATCATTCAAACTTCCGCGATGATCGAGAAACTAGCAACCCTAGGGATTACGACCAAAGGCGGCACGAGCGAAGCGGCACAGGCTCGCGTTGGTGTTGAAGTAGCGAAGTGGGCAAATGTGATTCGAAGCGGTAACTTGGTACTTAATTGACAGCCATTCATGCATTGCAAGCTAATGGGGTTCGGCATTTAAGGCATATTCGCCTTCAAGTCGAACCGCCCCAGTGCGACTCAACTCTACGAAGGCGTTGCGCAGTAAAGCAGGCAAAGGCTCTCCCAACAGCTTGGCGCTTGCAATATTGATCGAAGTCTTGGCCTGGGTTTCGATGAAGCTCTCAATATGCAGCTTTTCAAGATCCAACAAAGCGAACTTCACCAGAGCCTTAATGGCATTGCGCGGGTTACGGTCAGGCTTTTCACGGAAGGCTCTTAACCGGGAGCGCGCCCGACTCAGTGCTGCACTGACATCCGTAAACATGCCGCCGTGGCCAGGTAGCACCAGGCCTGGATCGAGCGCTTCAATCAAATCAAGCACGGCCTCTTGCTCAGCCATGCCTGAATCCCCGACAAGCTCGGGAAAGAGGATGCCGAAACCGTTTTCCCACAGTGCGTCGGCAGAGATCAATAGGCCCTCTTGAGGAGCAAAGAAGATTAGCGACTTGGCATCATGACCGGGTGCTGCATGGACTTGCCATTGCAACCCTCCAGAATTAAAAGCATCTCCAGGTTTTAACGCCCTATCGGCGCTAAAGCGCGGGCAGTGTTGGCCGGTTCCTGCGTAACTCAAGCCTTCCGTATTCCAGGCTTGAACGTCAGCGAAGCTAGCCTGCGGCACGACGATCTCGCAACCTGTGCTTAGCGACAATAGTGCATTGCCGCCACAATGATCAGAGTGCAAATGGGTATTGATTAAGCGACTGAGGCGACCTTGCCCTATCCAGTGCTTCACTACTTGCAAGGTAAGGGCTTGGTGCTTCGAGTAACCGCTATCGATCAGGGTGTAGCTCGGTAAAAGCTGCGATTGCGCCTCTCTTGAAAGTGGGCCAAATCTGTATTGTGTCTGCCAAATCGCCGGCCTCGAATCACACATCAACACTTGATTGCACGATAGCCAGTCACGCTCAATGAAGCGGATGCTTTCAGGCAGAGGCTTCAATGCTCCCTCGTGCCGCTAGGGGTGCAGTTAGTGGTGCCAATACCGACCTCAGAAATAGCGTCAGAAGCCCCTAGCTCAAGGGCCTTCTTACGTCGAACGATCTGATCACAGACCGCTCGCTTCTCTTGTTCGCTCATGCCACCCCAGGAGGCAATTTCGTCAAGGGTGCGCAGGCAGCCCTCGCAAAGTTTGGAGGTGCCGTCCATGCGACATGTGGAGATACAGGGTGATTCGACTGGCATAGGGATGCAAGCTTAGCGCAATTCCAAAATTCAACCTTTGCGACGCGGTAGGACGGCCGCTTTTTCTTGTAGTTTTTCTTTTGATTTTTCTCGTGCCCCGCGCACTTCGACCCATACTTTTTCTAGCTCGCGACCCGAGCGATCATGCAGGCTAATCGTGTGCTTACCGGGACGTGGGGACCAGTAGGCTCGTGAATTTGTGGCGACTCGCACATACTGTGTTCGCTCTGCTTTGGACAATGGGAGACCGTCGACCTGCCACGACACCATGTCACTCGGGAGGTTTGCCTTCAAGAGCAGCCTTTGGCGCTCCGGTGGAATATCCGGGTCCAAAGCAAGAATCGTCCCGCTCACCGGATGGTTGATTCTGGCATGCTCCGATAGACTGGTATCGGTCGCCACGAAGCTGCGCTCGGTACCCGGAAGAAACCACTCTTGTCGTATCGTCGCAGAGGCTTCAGTTGCAAACTGCACGCTTTGAGAAATGAGGCCGGGAGGTGCAGCAGGTGGCTTGGAGATACGCTCACGGTGCAGCGTATTTACGAGTTCCGCCCAGATTGGCGCAGCGCCCGTCACTCCTGAAACTCGGTGCATGGGCTCGCCTGTGGCATTACCCACCCACACGGCAATCACATATTGGTCAGTAAACCCAATACACCAGTTATCCCGCATATCTTTACTAGTGCCGGTCTTGGCGGCGGCCCAGCCGCGCGTGGCGAGCGGGCTGTGCAGACCAAAGGTCAACGCCCGTGCATTGTTATCGGAGAGAATATCGCCAATAATGAATTTGCTAGGCCCTGAAATACTGGCTGTGCCTTCATTCAACAGACTGAGCCGACGATAGCCCTGAGCCAACTCTAACAAACTCACTTCTGCCGAGCCAAGCGCCAAGGAGTATCCAAAGTATCCGCCGGTTTCACGCAACTTAAACCCAAAATCATGCAAGGTTTGAAACACCTTTTCCGGTGTTAGCATCACGGCCACACGCACGGCTGGAATGTTCAGCGATGAGCCCAGGGCCGTCCGCACCGATACCGCACCAGCATATTGCTGTTCGTAATTGCGTGGGACATAAAGGCCTGCGGCGGTTGAAAGATTGATCGGTCTATCATCAATAAGCGAGGCGGCACTTAAGCGACGTTCCTCCACGGCTTGTGCATAGAGGAAAGGTTTTAAGGTACTACCCGCTTGACGCTTGGCCAGCACGAAATCAACCTGAGCCGCATCGGACAAGGCGCCAGAGGAGCCCACCCAGGCGAGCACATCGCCGCTGCTTCGCTCCAGGATCAGGGCTGCGCCATCTTCTACCTGACGGTTGGATAACTCACGCAGATGGCGCTGCAAAGCTTGTTGTGTGAAGCGTTGCAAGGGCCCGTCCAAGCTGGTCAGATGATGCCCTGATGCCTTCTTGGTGATGTAGCGGGCATAGTGAGGTGCCGTCGACTTTAAACCAAGCTCAGGGGCTTTAGCTTGGGACAAGGCGATTCTGACTTGCCCTTCCAGCAAGTCGCAAGCGTTTGATTTCAAAAGAAGGCAGGCGCGCTTGGCAACGAGCGAGGGCGCGGCATTCGGAGCGCGAAGTAGCGCTGCAAGGATCGCGCTCTCCTCAAGCAACAAACCATGCGCCGCCTTACCGAAGAGCGCCTGACTGCCCATAGGCATACCGACCAACTCACCAGACAAGGGCACTTTATTTAGGTAGGCCTCCAGAATTTCTGCCTTGCTCCACGTGCGCTCTAACCACAGTGCCGCGCCCGCTTGCCCGACCTTTTGGACCAGGGTTCTTTGGTTGGAGCCGGTACGCTTCAAGTCGGCGTCGAGCATGCCCACCAACTGCATCGTGATGGTCGACGCTCCGCGCCGCTGACCCTGAGCGCTTTGCTTCAACGCCGCGAGCAAAGCAGTAAAATCGACGCCCCAATGTTGAACAAAATCTTGATCTTCAGAACGCAATACCATGCTTAACAGCGCAGGAGAAAAGTCAGCTAGCCCAGACCACTCGGCTTGCAGCACCTGCTTATTAGTGCGCACATGAGCAATGGGTTGGCCGCCACGGTCCAAGACTGCGGTCATTGAGGCCCGATGCTGGGCTTTCACTTGTGCAAAGCTGCTAGGTATCGTGTCTGCGGCCACACTAGTGGCAAACTGCAGCGCAACGAGTATTACGGGCAAAACAGCCGCTATCACCAAATAAGGTGATCGCTGAGTTTGCCGCAATTTTTGGGCTTTGAAAATCATTGCACCAACAACTTAGGACTGGGCGTTTCTCCGAACACTTCTGGTGCGTACATGGCTTCGGCGCGAGTCGCGGGCAGCAAAAATTCACCACGGGTGTTGAGCCTTAGGGTGTATTCAATCGAGAACTCACCCTTGGGAACATAGTGAAAATAGCTCTTAACCCCTGAGTAGCCAATTTCCTGATAACTTGGCCAGACGCGACTTGCACTCTGAGTGCCTTGGGTGGCTATCGCTGAGTCGCGACCGAGCCCGCGATCCTGCACGACCGCACCGGCGGGAACCGGGTCATCGAGCACCACCCAAGTCATTGGAGTGCCGGCCGTCACGGTCAATTTCACTCGCACCAAATCTCCACGCTTGAAGCTCAATGCCGCACTGCTCGCCACGGGATTGACTTTGGGTGCTTCGGTAATACTCCCCGAGGGACCTGTTGCATGACCCGATTGACCCGCTTCTAATAACGTAAAGGTCTTCGCAACGCGATACCCTGCAGCAATCGCTTCAACTCGTGGTACTGCTGCCAGGACATTCACCTGCGCCCACGGCCTACCTTCGCCTAGATGTTGTAGAGACAGAACACTTGCGCTGAGCGCATTGTCTATCGATGGCGTGTTGGCACCAGTCACACCCGCACCAAATGGTACGGTCGTCGTCAAAAATCCAGCCTCGCCCCAAGTTTGCAGAACAGGTTTCTGCCCTTGCACCACAACTTTGGTCTGACCCGAAACCGGTACGCGCTCAAAGTCTTTCGCAAATTTCTCGAGCATTAAGCTGCCCCAGACATTCGCCGTGGTGGTCATCCAAATGCCGCGTTGCTGACGAGCGATGCTCCCCACCACCAGCTTACTCAGGTCGCTATTCCAACTTGCATCACCCATCGTCGCGAGAATCAAACGATTGGCATTGAAGTCGGCATTACCCATCAGCCACCACCAATAATCGGCCTGTTCATTATTAAAGCTCAGGCGATTCCCGGCCATGGAAAGTCGAGATCGCAAAGCATTGTCGGCATTCTTCAACTTGCTCTCCCGCTCCTTGATCTCGGGTAGGCGCTTGAGAATTTGGTAGTAATCAATCAGCGCCTGAGTCGGCCAGGCCACAAGGTCCTCGCTAATGCTATCGAGCATCGCTGGGCGAGCGGCACTACGACGTGACAACGCTTCGATGGCCGCTAACTTTCGCACTGCTAGATCTTTTTGAGGCGACCAAAACTCGCGAGTGATCTTGGCTTCGACAAAGGCTGTCAACCCTTTATGCATCTTGGCTAACTCAACGGCAGGAATTTCCCAATCGGCTTCATGACTAGTCGCCAAAACATAAGAGGTAAGAATGTCATATCCTTTGGACTCACTGGCGTTGGCCGGAAAGTACATTGCCAGGCCATCGCTGTCCAAATATAAGGGTAGCTGTGAAACGATGATTTTCCACAAGGCCTCATCGCGCAGGCCAATCGCCTTGGAGGTTCTTTGCTCAAGACAGGCGAAGGGATAGTTGGCAAAGAACTGCCTCAACCCATTTTGACTACCTAAGAGCGAACGACTGAGGCTGACTTGAGCAAGGCCACTGCCTGGCAGGGCTTGCGATGGCAGATTCAAAGTGAGGTTGTTACTGTCGGTACCCAGTTGGCTCAAGGTGGACATCTGCACCTCAGGTTTGACGGTCGGGCTCAAAGTTTGAGCCACCTTCACCCGGTCGCTTGCCAGGCCACTCGCGGCACCTGCCTTAGCGCTTGCATTAGCGTCCGAAACCTCCTTCGCGGTAAAGGTCCAAGACAACGGTACGCTCACAATAACGGCATTCTTAGGCACGGCATCTTTGCCCAGGTTTTTAAGAACTTCGTTATTACTGACCATCCAAGATAATTCCTGCACCCCTTGAGCCGGTACGGTGACCATCTGAGATTCAAACTTGAGCTTAGCATTGCTCAGGACAGCTTCTACCTGCACTTTCATCTCGCGCGCAGTGGTATTCCTTAACGTGACTGCGGCGCGGTAGCTATCGTCGGCGCGCACCAAACTAGGCAGGCCCGCGATGAGTTGCAAATCTTGACGAGTTTCAATACTGGTACTCCCTGTACCAAACTGGTTTTCACCATGATCTGCAATTGCGACTAACTTGAAGCGGGTCAGGCTATCGTTGAGCGGCACTTCGAGATCAGCCTCACCCTTATCGTTGAGCACGACTTCCGCGTTCCACAGCAACAAGGTATCGAAGATCTCGCGCGTGGGGCCAATACCACCGCCGCCTCCAGGTGGCGCAGCCTTGCGACCATAGTGACGTTTGCCCACCACGTGCATCTGAGCGGTAAAGGTTTCCATCGAATAACCACGCCTCACCCACATGCTCTCCAGCAGGGACCAGGTATCGTTATTGGAGAGTTCTAGCAAGGCCTGATCCACTGCGGCAAAAGCGACCGAGGTACCGGCTGGCAAAGGCTTGCCCTGAGGGTCGGACACCAAGACCTTGATCTTGGCTAAGCCACGCACTTGGTAGCTTGGCTGATCGCTCTTCACCTGCACCTTCAGGGCCTGACCGGCCAGCCCGACCTGAATTTCAGCAATGCCAAGCTTATGGGCTGGCTTAGCAAGATCGACTGTTGCAGTGGGCGCTAGGTTTTCGCGGAAGGCTAGCCACCAATCACCAGGAGCGCGCCAACCCCACTGAAAGAAAGAGTACCAAGGCACGTCGCGCAATCGCTCGCGTACGATCAAGACTGAGACGAAAACATTCGGACCGTAGTCCGCCTTGATCGGCACTTCTAACGTAGGGTCCTTTCCGGACAGTTGAACGGTGAAGCTGTCGATCACACCTTCGCGCTCAATCGAGACCAAGGCGGCGGCCATTCGAAACGGCATCCGCACCTGAAACTTGGCAGTCTCGCCCGGCTGGTAGCGGCGCTTCTCGGGTATGAGATCGATGCGATCATGATCTTCTCCATCAAACCAGAGTTCGCCGCGATCTGTCACCCAAATATCGGAATAGCTCTGTGAGATTCGACCCTCACTGTCTTTGGCTTGCGCGATCAGTTCAATATTGCCGAAGGCCTTGATGTCTAATTTGCAACTAGCCAAACCTGCGCTATTGGTCGCAGCCGAGCAGAGTCGCCCGAGGTCGCGAAATTCAGTGGTGTTGTCATAGGAGTAGAAACCACCGACCAATCGTTTGCGTGTGCTCAGTGTGTCGCGCACCCGCGCAAAAATTTCGACGGTGTGATTGACTTGCGGTTTTCCGAGGTTATTGAGTACCAACAACTGAGTATTGAGCGCCTTTTCAACCGATACCCAACTCTCCGTCTTGATACCGACCACCACAGCGGCAGGCCATAACCTGACCCGATTCGACAGGGTTTGAATTTCGCCATTGGCGTCGGCGTAGCTGGCTTCAATTTGTAGCTCAGCGGGGCCCTTGAGGGCGGGGATTTTTTCTAAGGTGACTGTGCCGGCGCCCTTGGCATCCAAAGTGGCTGGAAGCTTGTCTGCGACCAGTCGGCGTGCTGAGCTGGCCTCGCTATCGTCGGTGTCCTGGCCACCGGCTCGCCCATCGCGCCCACCACCCGGTACTTCGCGAAATCGAAACTCGTCATAGCCATCGAAGCTCGGGCTGTAGTCGCGCATCAAGGCTGAGACCGTCATCGCGTGGTTTGCGGCTGGACCGGACGAGAGGAAATCCAATTGCAAGGCCAAGGGTAATTTGCTGGGTGCGACCAGCGAGGCCTCGGTCTTAGGTTGAATGCGCCCCGTCATAGTGGGTAACTTAAACTCCGCAACCCTAAAGCTCGCCACCGCCGGACCATCGTTCTCAGGGATGCGCAACTCATAAACGCCTAATTTGGCCTCCTTGGGAATTGCCCACTGTCCCTTGGCATACCGAGCGTCCTTCCATGAGATAGGCACAGGGAATGACTCGCCCGAGCCGACGTGTAGGGCTTCTAATGATTTTGCAAGTTTTTCTTTCGGCAAATACCGTAAACCCTTCGCCACTTCCTCGCGCGAGAACAGCTTAAAGGAGATGGTTTCGCCCGCGCGAAGCAGGCTACGATCCAGCACGGCTTGATGGCGAAGACCGAGAGCAGAGGAATCTGCGCCTGACAAGTTATACCGCCAACTTTCGATGCCGCGATTCCAGTCACTCAAAACCAAACCTAGGTCACTAATACCGTCGCTCCCCTTAGCACGAGCGGACACTAGAAAGCGCGGCGTATTCTCATCTTTGCAAGCGCCCGATTTATCGAGCAGGTCGGCAAGCCTCAAATCCACTCGGCCCTGACCCTGAACATCACTTTTTCCTTCCCACACTTTTCTGCCATTGCAGTCTGTTATACGAAGTACAGCGTCTTTTACCGGTGAAGCCTTATCCAGGGTAGTCACCCACACCAAAGAGTTTTCAGCGCCTTGCCTAAAATGAAGTGACAGATTGGTCACCAGGATGGAGGTTTTCACAAACATCGAACTCTTGGCGGCGACCAAAGCTTCGCCAAGCTTTCTGGATTCGAGTTCAAGCACAAAAAAGCCCGGCTTTGGCATTGGCAAACCCACGACCTCAAAAGGATATTCGCCGTCTTTGGCCTCGCCTCTGGGCTTGGGCAATTGAATTATTTCAGCCTGACTTAAGGTTTGCAGCAAGCTCTGAGCACGCGAATCCTTGCGCTCTGGAGCACCCTGGCTGCCCTCCTCATTACTGGCGCGACGCAGCCGCGCAAACCAACGAAGAATCTCTTCGTCATCATCCACGTTGAGGCGTCGAAGCTGTGCGAGTGGAGCCTGGGTCGGCGCGTTAGTAGCGGTGTCCTTGGGCATCTCAATGCGACGCAAGGTCATCGGCACCACCGGATCGGCTTTGCGCTCCACCAGCCCAAATTCAGCGCTGGCGAACTTCGCAAGGGGCGGTGCGGTTGCCGTGCGAACGGCAAGCGGAAACAGACTCGCATTGGATAATGAACGGTCTAAGTTGTCGCGCATCTCGCGCGGCAAATCAATCGTCAGCTCGGCCTTGTCTGGGAAAGGTGGCATGAACTTGACTTCATCAGCCATGCCGTCTTTTTTTGCCTCGGAACTAAGCTTGGGTTGGCGTGTGCCGTCCGACGTCTTGAGGCGAATTTGCTCTGCTAATTTGATCGAAATCGGACTCGAAAAAATAACTGTAATTGGGCGGATCGGCGTGCACGGCGACTGTGCATTTTCCCGCTCACAAGTCATGCTCGCGGTAAAGGCCTCTTGAACCTTGAACTCCAAGCGACGAGTCACGGTTTGATTGATGCCATTAGTGCTTTGAATGCCGGCACCCCAAACGATGGCAAGCCTTGATTTCGGACTTGCCGCCTGCGCGCATTGCACCACCAGACTGTTGCGTTCGCGATCTTCATAGCGGCTGGCCTCACTCGGATCTTTTGGCTTTTTACCCCAGGCGCTTTCGAGAATGGCCTGTCGATCCTTGCCCTCAAGAATTTTGAGTGGCACTTTCTCTGCAACGCCTTCCAAAGAGCAGAAAGCATTGGCCTTGACCGAATTCATATCAACTGGAGCGCTCAAGCTTAACAAAAAAGCCGCGTGCTCTTCAATAGCGGCGTCGGTACTTGGCTGGCTGCCAATGACCCTCGGGCCACCCGTATTAAAAGTGTAGAGCGCCTTGCTGCGAACGGTCTCGCCATTGAGCGTTTGCAGTTTGCTGCGCGGCGTGAACTGACACTTTAGTCCGGCTGGCAAGCTCTTCTCGAAGGCATGAACCCAAGTGAACTCGTCGTCCCAATAGCTTTGGGCAGGGACAGGGCATGCAACCGCAAAAGGAGCAGTGGCCTTACGATCACCCACAGCGACCATGGCCTGAGAGAACTGCACACGGACTTCACTGACGCCACCCACCTCACCTTCGGGCGAGAACTTTTTGATGTCGGCCGCCTGGGCCGTGCCAAGGACAAAAGCCAAATGAAGCAATAGACCCAGTCGCGACCACAAAGACCTGCACATACACCGCCCCTTTATACAAGTGAACGAGTATAGAGGCAGTGGGTTGACCTTGCGCGTCATCCTAAAGGATGAGCGCTGGTTGAATTTTACGAGACCTTGAGTAGCTCCAGTAGCGTCCGAGCAACCACCTTGGTCGCCTTGCGAAGATCCTCCAACTCCAAGCGCTCATCGGCGCGCTTGGCGTGGGACTCCAACACGGTTCTCGGCCCTGCTCCATAAATAGCAGCCGGGATGCCCTGCTCCCCGTAAAGCCGCACATCGGTATAGAGGGGCGTTCCTGAACTGGGTATCGGTTCGCCGAACACTTCCTGGCCATGCTTTTGCAAAGCCTCCACCAGGGGCTTATTTCCCGGCAGTGGCTTGAGGGCATTCGCTAACAAAATGCGCTTGATCTCGACCGTGCCGGCGAAACTGCGCGAGGCTTCATTAATCACCGTGCGTACGTCGGCCTCAACTTGAGCAGGGTTTTCTTCCGGGATCATGCGTCGATCCAACTTGAACATCACCTTACCCGGGACCACATTGGTATTGGTACCACCTTCGATTCGGCCAACATTCAAATACGGATGCGTGATCCCTTCAACCTTCGACAAGACTGTTTTGTAGAGTTCATTTTGGGCGTATAAGGCGTTCAAAATCTTCACCGCACCCTGCAAGGCATCGACACCACTGGCGGGGATCGCCGCATGGGCCATTTTCCCGTGTACGGTGACCTCCATTTGCAGACAACCATTGTGCGCCGTGACCACCTGATAGCTAAAGCCCGCTGCGAGCAAGAGATCGGGCTTGGTCAATTTGTTCTTGAGTAACCAACCAGGGCCATATTCACCTCCGAACTCTTCGTCGTAAGTAAAGTGAAGCTCTACCGTACCCTTGAGCGCAACATTCAGTGATTCGAGGGCTCGTAGCGCGAAGGTGTAGCTCGCGAAATCACATTTGCTGACGGCCGCCGCGCGACCGTAAATTTTGCCGTCTTCGATTTCTCCACCGTAAGGGTTCTTGGTCCAGCCCTCGCCCGGTGGCACCACATCACCATGCGCATTGAGCGCAATCGTCAGACCCTCTCCATAACGACGGCGCACGATTAGATTAGTCAGCGAAGTGAGGCCGTAGGCTTTGACTTCGGCCTCGGGAATGGGGTACTTTTCCACTTGAAATCCGAACTCAGCCAAAAGCTGCGCAGTAAGCTCGGCATGGGGACTATTGTGACCAGGCGGCGAATCGGTGGGAACCTGAATCAGTTTTTGAAGATAAGCGACCTCCTCATCAAAATGTGCATCAATCCATGTATCGAGGTGGGTGAAAAGACTCATATCAGCTCAAGAGATTTAGGTAATGGGTAAACGCCTGAACACTGAGTTCGGCATCATCGTTAGTCATTGTTTCTAGTGGGTTATGGCTGATGCCGCCATTGCCACAGCGCACAAACAGCATAGACTGTGGGCACAGCTCGGCCATTTTCATGGCATCGTGACCCGCACCGCTTGGCAGGCGAAACACTTCCAACCCTAAAGCGTCGACCACTTGCTCCCAGCGAGCCTGCCACCTCGGGGCACTTGGGGCGGCAGCGGCACGCATCGTTTCTTCGATCGATACCGCTAACCCGCGCCGGGCACAAATAGACTTCAATTCAGCAAGGACATCTTGCACGGCCTGATCACGTTGTCCGTCGCCGGGCGCTCGAATATCGAGGCTAAACTGGCAAGTACCGGGCACCACATTAGTGGAACCGCTGGGCACATTCAGCATTCCCATCGTGCCCACTAAATTAGGCTCGCAGGCTGCACGTTTTTCGAGATACACCCCTAGCTCACAAGCGGCCATGGCAGCATCTTTGCGAATCGCCATCGGGGTAGTGCCAGCGTGACTAGCAACACCGAGAATTTCGACCATCAAACGCACTGAGCCGTTGATCGCGGTCACCACTCCCAAGGGGTGGTCGCCCTCAAGGAGCACTGGACCCTGCTCAATATGTATTTCGATAAAGCCGTCAACCAATTCTCGGCGACGCGCTTGAGCCTTGATCGACGAGAGAAGCGCCGCTTTTCCTTGCGGCGCACCGATGGCATCCAACATCGAAATGCCGTCGCTGTCTTTCAGATCGAGGTAATTCGGATTAAAGTTTCCGACAATGGCTTCCGCTCCTAGAAAGGTCGCTTTATAGCGTTGACCCTCTTCTTCCGCAAAGCCGATCACTTCCAAAGTGAAGGGCCAACGTTGACCTTGTCGAGCCATTCGCTTCACGGCGGCCATCGGTGCCAGAATGCCCAGGCGGCCATCGTACTTCCCGGCGTTTCTCACCGTGTCGTAATGCGATCCAGTCATCACCACGTTGCGGCTCGGGTCCGATCCTCGATAGCGACCAACAAGATTGCCGACGGGATCAATCTCCACCTCATCAAAGCCGCATTCCTTCATCCACAGAGATAGCTGCGCAGCGACCTTGCGATGCGCCTCGGTCATATACAGCGTGGCCAGTTGACTCTTCGCCTTGAAGGACGGTTCGCTGTGCTCAGAGAGGGCCTCTGCCCAGTCCCAAACCAAGTTGCCATCCTCTGACGTTACGCCAAATTTATCATTCAACCTGATCTCAACGATGCGGTGAATATTGCGCAGACACTCAGCCATCTCCGCTTCAGCCTGCTGCCCTAAGCGACGCTCAAAGGTTTCAATAATTTGTACGCGACTCAAGCCCTGTGCGCGCGGCCCTCGCACAGCGAGAATAAAAGGCCAACCGAACTTCTCGTTATAGCTGCGATTCATTGATTGAAGTTTTTCGAACTCTTCGGGCGTGCAATGAGTAAGTCCCGCGCGGCTTTGTTCGTCGCTGGATTCATGGGTCAAATTTTGGTTCACCATAGCCTTACCGGCCAGTTCCGGGTGCGCGCGCAACAAGTTGAGTTTCTGATCGGTGCTGCTCCTGCGCACCACTGCGGCCATGACCTGCTTTAGATGGTGCAGCGTTTTGAAGGGTCGTTGCTCTAATGCAGCTTCGGCAACCCAGGGCGAATGCTCATAGCTGCCCGCGAGCATGGCCGAGGCCTCGCTGAGCGGTGCCAGATTGAGGGCTTCAATGGTGACTGTCATGGCGGACCTTTACTGCAATGCTTTGGCGATAGAGCGACTGGGTTCCAGTTCGGCTCGATCTGTGTCAAGAGCGAGATCGGCCTCGACACTTCGCAGGTGTTCTTCCATCAGGCGGGCGGCGAGCCTGGCCTCGCCTGCCTCGATGGCATCGACAATTTGGCCATGGTCATCATGGGAATGCTGAGCCGCCAAGCCACTCTGGTACAACATTGTGATCAGAGCGCAGCGCGACGAAAGCTCGGACAACAAAGCAGCCAACACTCTATTGCCGCTACACTGAGCCATGAGGCGATGGAAGTCGGCAAGCAAACGAATGCGCTCCGCCACTTTCCCGGAGCGCACCGCATGTAGCTCGTCCTTCAAATGACGGCGCAGCTTTTGAATGTCTTTCGAGGTAGCATTTCGGGTTAAGTCCTTCACCAACTGCACCTCAAGCGTACGCCGCACGGCGAAAATTTGTTTAGCCTCTTCAAGCGAAGGGCTTGCAACCGATGCGCCCCGGCCCGGAGCCAACTCAACCAACTTACTTTCAGCCAAGCGAAACAAGGCTTGACGCACAATCGTGCGAGAGACTCCAAAGTGATCGGCCAAGCGCTGTTCACCAAGCTTCGCGCCAGGTTTGAGCTGATGATCGGCAATGGCCTGGATCAGGCTAGATACGATACGTTCTGTTTGCATGAGTGAAATTGTATACAATGCTGTGTGCAAAAGCCAGTGACTGAAAGGGCTCCATGGGAAAACTCTCCACACACGTACTCGATACCGCCAACGGCAAAGCCGCTCTCGGAATGACGCTTCGCTTGTACGGCATTTCCGCCCAAGGCTCTACGCTGATAAAGACGGCCGTGACCAATTCGGACGGGCGTGTCGACCATGCGCTTTTACAAGATCAAGAGTTCAAGCCGGGTCGATATCGTTTGGAGTTTGATGTTGGGCCATACTTTAAAGCCTTCTCAGGCCCCCTTCCTGAACTCACTTTTCTCGACATGGTGCCCATCGAATTTGGGGTCGCCGACAGTGAACAAAACTATCACATCCCTTTGCTTGTGAGCCCCTGGAGCTACTCCACCTATCGTGGCTCGTAAGTCTACAAAAGACCCTCTTTAGCGAACCAAGAATGGATGCATACCTCGTCGACTGGGCCAACCTGCTGTTGCGCTGGCTACATCTGATTGTCGGCATTGCGTGGATTGGCGCGTCGTTTTATTTCGTGTGGCTTGACAATAGCCTCACGCCACCCGAAGACCAGTCATTGAAGGACAAGGGTGTCATGGGTGAGCTATGGGCGGTGCATGGTGGCGGCTTCTACAATCCCCAAAAATATCTTGGCGTCCCCAAAGCCATGCCCGATCATCTTCACTGGTTTTATTGGGAAAGCTATTCAAGTTGGATGAGCGGCTTTGCGCTTTTCGTCGTGCTTTATTTGGTTAACCCCAGCATATATTTGATCGACAAGAAGGTTTTCGATT
Organism: Betaproteobacteria bacterium; assembly: GCA_031421635.1. Taxonomy (GTDB): domain Bacteria; phylum Pseudomonadota; class Gammaproteobacteria; order Burkholderiales; family Burkholderiaceae_E; genus JAPOKJ01. Next base: position 171,339 of record JANOPA010000064.1, read on the forward strand.
TATCGCCTTCTATGGCGATCGCGGCGGCACTCGGGTTTCTGATCGCAGGCTGGGTCGTTTACAACACAATTTGTCGCCTCTTCGGTGAACGTGGCGACAAGGCGGACCTGACTGTTGGCCTCTTGGTAAGCCTCTTCGTGGTGCTCGCGGCTTGGGCGGCCTGCCACTTGTTTTCCGGGCGTGCGGCGTTTTTGCTGACCGGCGCCATGATCGCCACCATCATGAGCGCGAACGTGCTTATCTGGATTATTCCAGGGCAAAGAAAGGTCATCGCCTCAATGAAGGCTGGCCAAGCGCCCGATCCAATGCATGGCAAGAGGGCTAAGCAGCGTAGCGTTCATAACACCTATTTCACGCTCCCAGTGCTGCTATCGATGCTCTCGAACCATTACAGTATGTTGTATCAGGCTAAGCACAACTGGGTTGTGTTGGTGGTCTTGATGTTGGCGGGTGTGTTGATTCGCCAGTTTTTCATCGCTCGCCACAAAGGAAATATCCAGTGGGGATGGTGGGTCGCGGGCATCGCGCTAATCGTCAGCGTGATTATTGCGCTGGCGCCTGATCGCACATCGGTGAAAAATTCTTCTTCCGCTGTGGCAGAAGCGAATTTTAGTGAGGTCAAGAGCATCATTGAGGAGCGCTGCGTAATGTGCCATAACACCCAGGTGATTTCGAAAAACATACAGCTGCACACCGATGCATTGATTGTCGCCAATGCCCAGGCGATCTATCAGCAAGCGGTGCTTTTGAAACTCATGCCGATGGCCAATTCCACGAACATTACCGAGAAGGAACGAACAGTTCTTGGCAACTGGTTTAAAGCTGGAGCGGTCCAGTAAAAACGCAGAAAGACTGATCAAACCACCCCGCATTGCATCATATCGGTGCAAATATATTAAAAAAATCTACGGCTTTGTATTTAACGTATAAAAACCATAAAACACGCGCACTTTCGCACCGAATCAGTTCGCTTTAAGTCGCACCAAAACGGCACGAATCTTGCTTGCTTGGTGCAAACCATTAAACCAGGGCGTTTTTCGCCCCAAGGAATGGCATAACAACGGCTTTAGGGGGCTAGGTGGACGGACTCAAACAAGGCGCGGATGCGCTATTTATTTTGCTCGGCGCGATCATGGTATTAGCCATGCACGCAGGATTCGCGTTTCTTGAACTGGGTACGGTGCGGCATAAAAACCAAGTCAATGCATTGGTCAAGATCTTGGTCGACTTTTCCGTTTCGACCGTCATGTACTTCTTCATTGGTTACTCGGTCGCTTACGGTGTGAGCTTTATGGGCGATGCTACCGGCCTGGCTGCGAAAAACGGTTACGAGCTGGTCAAGTTTTTCTTCCTACTAACGTTTGCCGCCGCGATCCCCGCCATTATCTCGGGCGGCATCGCGGAGCGTGCCAAGTTCATTCCGCAGCTCATTGCGACGGCGGTGATTGTGGGCTTTTTCTATCCGTTCTTCGAGGGCATTATCTGGAATCAGAAGTTTGGAATCCAGACCTGGATCAAGGCCGTGGCTGGCGCTGAAGTGCATGACTTCGCAGGAAGCATCGTAGTGCATACTCTAGGTGGTTGGATGGCCTTGCCAGCGGTGATTTTACTCGGCGCCCGTCATGGCCGCTATCGTAAAGATGGCCTGGTCAGCGCCCACCCGCCCTCGAGCATTCCTTTTTTGGCTTTAGGTGCTTGGATCCTGGCTGTCGGCTGGTTCGGCTTTAATGTAATGAGTGCGCAAACCATCGATAAAATCTCTGGTCTCGTTGCCGTCAATTCTCTAATGGCCATGGTCGGAGGCACCTTAGCGGCAGCCTTAGTCGGACGCAATGATCCGGGCTTCGTCTACAACGGCCCGCTTGCTGGCTTGGTTGCGGTATGCGCTGGTTCGGACATCATGCATCCGGCGGGCGCACTGGTCACTGGCGCTATCGCAGGGCTCATTTTTGTACAGCTCTTTACCTGGACTCAGAACAAATGGAAGATCGACGATGTGCTTGGCGTCTGGCCTCTGCACGGCCTGTGCGGTGCCTGGGGTGGCATAGCCTGCGGCATCTTCGGCACCACAGCCCTCGGCGGCCTGGGTGGAGTGACTTTTAGTGCGCAATTGATCGGCACACTAGCGGGAATTGTCTGGGCTCTGCTAGCGGGTGTGATCGTCTACGGTATTCTAAAAGCGACGATGGGTTTGCGACTCAGTCGGGAAGAAGAGTTCAATGGTGCGGACTTAAGCATCCACAGAATCTCATCCACCGCCGAGCGTGAAACCACCTGGTAGTTAAGCCGTTGCTGGCCGGAGCAAGGCACCCTGTCGATCCAAAAAACGAACAAACTCCAGTGTCCTCGTGAGGACCCCGGCCGCATCATCGCTCTTAGCTCCAATGTCTGCAAGCTGCCGGATGGTGCTTAAGCCATCCATTTGCAAGGCAAGGGCACGAGAAAAACTATCTTCGAGGTGAATCTCCGTATGGAGCGCGCCAGCCAGGGGTAAATTCTCATTGATTGCGTCTGCAATAAACGGACTTAACTTGGGCCACATCGATTCAACCCCCAAGCTTAATTCCGGACCCTCTTTGTCAAGCGGAGTGAAAAATCCGCCGACCCGTATGGCTTGACCAAAAATTTCCATATGGCCCGAAAGCACTAAGGACCAAAGGAGTCGAGACATCGCCTGCACGGTGGCATCTTTCTCGTAGCTCAGACCCTGCTCCTGGCACTTCGTCAAACTCAAGTCGATGAGCACAGTCACAGGGACCGAGTTTGGAAAGGTCTTCGCCAAATGGTGGAGAGATACCTTTGCAATCGGCTCGTCGACGGACACGACTCTGCCTAGGCATTCAAACTTAACCAAATCACGACTATAAAGGCTCGCCTGACTTAGTGGTGCGTCGGGCTGTAGGGCAGTGCGAAGATGCATGCCGTGTATCGTGTTCTCGTCAACCTTGCGTTCTAGGTGAGGTATCGGAGCAAGGTCACGCTCGCGCTGCAGATTTTTGCAAAGTAGAGACTGCTTAAAGCGGCGTCCTAAGGCGAAGTCGAGATACTGTTGTTCCGCCACCCAAGGATCGGTACCAAGAGGCGTCCATAAAAACGCTGCGGCTTTGAATGATTCACTACCGGCCTTCGGAAACATGGTCTCGACACCCGGCTCGCCTAGATACTGAAGGCCGTGCCTCTGCGCTGCCTTGGCAAACTCATGGAGATAAAAAGGGGTTGCAAATTCCGATAAATCGTCGTGAAACATGACGTAATCGGGCAATGCCAGAGAAAATTGAATCTCACCCTTGAGCGTATCAAGGTAGGGAATTTTCGGCATCTCTTCGGTTAAGGTGTGATCGTTCGCATCTACCGACAATCCAGCATAGGCCGAGAGAAAAGCCCTTGCTTCCGGGATGGTTTCAATGTCGAAGGCCCGAGCTCCAAACCGGAATTGAAGCATCTCTCGCACCAAATGGCGCAAACGGCAACCCGGCAAGGCGTTGTAACTAATATAGGCAACGCCCCGATCTGTCAGAGAGACTTGAACGAGCTTCAATATGGCATCGCGCACAAACGGAGGCACCCAGGAATACAGGCCATGCGCAATGATGTAGTCGAACTTGCCGAGAGATTCGCCTAGCGCACTGACATCAGCTTGTAGCAAGCGAATATTGTGGAGACCGAGGCGATCAATGCGCTGTACTCCCATCGCAATCGGGCTCTCAGCAAGGTCCACACCCACAAAGCGTGCATGTGGAAGATAGGCGGCCATTGGAATAAGATTAGCCCCATCCCCACAACCTAACTCGAGGACTGAGCAAGTTTCTAAAGCGGGAGTGTCCAAGCCAAAAAGTTTTGCAACCGCTTGAAGACGTTGGGGATGGGTCTGGGAGAAGACCCCACCCTTGTATGCGAATTGATCATAGGCTGTCATATCTAGTGTCAGTGCAGATCCTCGCTGGCCTAACGCCTCGGGAGAAATAGTCGTTTGCAGCAAGTCGTTAAATTACCGGTAAGACTATCCTTGATACTGTTGATCGTCAATAAAATGCCTTTTTAGGGCTTGTTTGGTCGCATACCTGTTTCGATCCGCATGCGCCAAAAGAGCTTCGATGGTAGCGCCATCTTCTAGCCCAATGGCCAACCCAATACTTGCACCTACTTGCACTTCGCAATCATTCAATTCGACCGGGGAACTCAGCAAGTCTCTCAGCTTTTCAGCGACCGATGCGGCCTCCGGGCGATCTTTAACCTGGCGTAGCAGAACCACAAACTGATCCCCGTCCATTCGAGCCACCAGGTCGCCGCTTCGTACCCCATGAACAAGCCTTCGCGCGAGTACCGTCAGGACCTCGTCACCAATCAAATGGCCGTGACACTTGTTGATCGATTTAAAGTCATCAAGATCAATACTGAGAAGTGCGACGACCCCTTCACGCCGTAATCGATCCGCCGGACGCACCAGATTTGACCCTGGGTGGCAGTCAATGTCTACTAGGCCTGAAGGGGTAGTTTGCGTTTCTAGAACCCGGCGAGCTCGCACCAATAGCTGGCGCCGATTGGCCAAGCCGGTCAATGAATCATGTTGGGCTAGAAAGCTAAATTGATCGCTGGCATTTTTACTGACGGTTCCATCAGTAATCACCCAAAGGAGACGAGGAACAGAACTTGTTGAATCCTCGCGACGGACTTCAAGCCTCAGCCAACAGGGTTGGCATCGATCCAACTGATAGGAAAGATTTAGTTTAACAACGCCTTTTCGCTGCACTCGCGCCATCAGGCGCTGCATTACGCGCTGCATGCTCTTTTGGTCTAGGTTCAAGCCCAGCCCGCGCAGGATCGCAGCGAACGCCGTCGTCTCGCTGCCACCAGCCACTTGCACTCCCAGCAAATGCGCAAAACGCAGGTTCGTTGACTTCAGCACAAGACCTTCTGTGACCGCGATAGCCAGGGAATCATTGGCCAAAAGGGCCTCAAGCTGACGACGCAGGGACCCTAACTCTAAGCGGTCTAGACGAAAATTCAATGCAGCGCAACGTTGAACAAAATAAACATGGGCGGCCATCACACACATTGCCAACAGCATACTTCCCAACGCCAAGAGAGTGCCCGCGCTCTGAGACCCAAGGCCATTACCCATCGGACCATTGACCATCAAATCATAGCCTGCGATCAAAAAGGCCGTGAATACGATCACCTTCCAAACCCGTGCTATCACAGCTTCAAAGGCTTGAAGCGCTGGAATCTTCGGCTGAACCAAGTTTAAATGTTGATGTGACTGCGGCATTTCGTCATGGTCCGCGAAGCGTGAAACCCCGCCAAGGGTTCAGCACGTATTCGGCGCAAATCTCACGACCGACGGTCCGAGTATCCCGCCCAAACGGGCCCGGATTGGCATCAGCGCTCGTTCAGCATGGAAGCTCATCGTCCGCGGAGTGACAAATTCAAGTTAAATTTGCAAAAATATTGATTAATACCGCCAAACCAAAATCCAAGCTGCATTTAGCTCGACAATTTTTTACATTGTTAGATAAAATGGATTTCTCATTCGTATCCGTCGGTAAAGTTCAAACCGGGCTTTTTCTATGGGATCGTTGCAACGAGAAGCCGACCACATGGACATGCAATTCTGGCACCGCGCCTTGATCGCCTCAATGCGAATGGGCGCTTCGTTCATCTTGGCCTCCACCCTATCCTTGTTTGCCCACGTCTCTTTTGCGCAGTCGGCAGACCGCATCGCACTCGTGGTGGGCAACTCGGCGTATCGAACCGCACCTTTACCAAATCCGCGCCATGACGCCACGGAAATGGCCGCCTTGCTCACTAAAGCAGGCTTTAAAGTCGATGTACAACTTGACACTGATTTAAGCCAATTACAAGCTGCCGTGCAGAAATTCGGGACGGCCATTCGCGACCCTAAGGTTAAGTTCGGCCTGTTTTATTTTGCAGGTCATGGCATGCAGCAAGACTGGCGCAACTACCTGGTGCCGGTTTCAGCAAACATTAAAATCGCGTCCGAGGTGCCGACCCAAACCGTGGATGTGAGCCAGTTGTTAAGCTACATGGGGCAAGGACAAGGACGTAGTTTTTTGGTCATTCTTGACGCCTGCCGGGACAATCCGTTCGCGAGCACCTTCAAATCGTCTTCCAAGGGCTTGAGCCAGTTTGACGCACCTGTGGGGAGTTTATTGGCCTATGCCACCGCTCCTGGAAATGTTGCCTTGGATGGCGAGGGTAAGAACGGACTTTACACAAGCTATTTGTTGCGTGAATTCGCAGTTCCAGGCACGCGCATTGAAGACGCTTTTAAACGCGTTCGGCTTAGTGTGCGTCTCGCCTCTAAAGGTCAACAAATTCCCTGGGAAAGCACTTCACTGGAAGAAGACCTCTTCATGTTCCCGACGGCGGTTCAAAAACTGTCAGAAGCCGAGCGCGAAAAATTGCTTGAAAGCGAGATGGCCTCCTGGCAAGAAGCCAAGGCCGCCAACGACCCGGAAGTTTTGGCCAAGTTCATTCGGCAGTATCCGAGCGGCAATGCCAGCGAGTTGGCGCAAGCTCGGCTGAATCGAATGCTTCTGGCTGGCGCAGAGCGTGAAAACAATAAGGAAAAAGCCAAGAAATCGGACGCTCAGGCGCTCGCCGCGACGGCCGCCCTTGAGGCTGCTGCACGCGAAGAACTTGCCCGGCGCCGCATCGCAGAGGCCGAGCAGAAGCGCCTTTTAGCGCAGCGCGAAGAAGCCGAACGTCAACGCCTAGCGCTTGTCGAGGCCTCCCGTGAGGCCGAGCAACGCGAAGTGATTGCACGCCTTGCTGCAGAAAAGGAAGCTCAAGCAAAACTTTCCGCTGAAAGGGCTCGATTGGCCGAGGCTGAAGCCAAAAGGCTTGCCGAACTCAAGCTGGACAATGAACGAAGAGAAGCGCAGCAGTTGGCCCTCGTCCAAGCCGAGCAAACCCGTTTGGCGCAAGCCGAACAGGCCCGCCAAGCGCAGGCCAATGCGCTGGCTGCGCGCGAAGAGCTTCGCCGGGCGGATCAACTCAAGGCCGAACACGCTGCACGAGAGAAAGCTCTGGCACTTGCCGCAGAAAATCTGCGCCTCGCCGCGCTCAAGCAGGCCGAGCTTGAGCAAAAAGAATTATTGCGTTTAGCAAGCGAGAAAAAAGCTTTTGAAGAATCCGCCAAAGCACCCGTTCTTTTAGCGACGGCACCTGTTGTTCTCGAACCTACTCCCTACTTCAAAGGCTATGCCCAGCATGACCGAATTTTTCGAGTCGGCGAGGAGCACGTGATTCGCAAGATCGATCAGTTCAGCAAAAAATCAGAAAATATCATCCGGCGTGTTACACGCGTGGATAGCGAGTCTGATCGCGTAATCTTCGACGATGGTAAGTACGTGACGGATCAGATGGGCAATACCCTGGTCAACCAACTCGGCAACTTCAGCACCGTAAGACAATTCTACCCAGCCGACCTCTTTGTCGGCAAGAAATGGACTTCCAGATTCAAACAAATTCGCCCTAATGGTGCGGCCTATACTTTTGAGTACAACCTAAAAGTTGTTGCGAAGGAAACCATCACCGTTCCTGCGGGTACCTTTGATGCTTTTCGTATAGAGGCTAGAGGGTTCAACATTGATCTGGGAGCCAGTCTTGAACGCGACATATGGGTAACACCAGGGGTCAATGCAGATATCGCGCAGGACTATCGCGTGAGGCTACGCTCGGGCCAACTCGAAACCAACCAACGAGAAGAACTCATGTCCTTCACACCTACTCAAAAGCGTGCGAGCCGTTAATTTCGCCAGAAATGGTTAAGTGTCGACCTCATGCGAAAGTTGTATTGCCTAGGCAGTCCGATCTCGTAGATACTCTCTAGGAACAAACCTGACGCGAGGAGGCATATGGCCAACTTCTATGTGTATGGACTCTCAAATGGGGCCAACGGCACACTAATTGACACCGGCACCTTGATCAGAGGCCTGTCTGAAATTCCAGGAAGTGTGGGTGCGGCTGCAAGCGACTTATGGTCCAACGCCATTCGCAAAAAGGATTGGATTCTTGATGCGAACACGCTCTATACCGTCCAACAATATGCAATGGTGGACTTGTTTTTCGAGTTAACCAAAGGATATCTTCAGGGCAAAGACGCCGTATCCTTAGGCAAGATCTGGGATGATCATGTCAACGGGATTGGCATAGCTCACAACGCTTTTAGTAGTCGCCACCGTACCGGCGCTATGTTCGGGCTTGATGCGGCGGCACTGTGGTTCGCCCAAAAAGATCCGATGCTGGTCGTTTTACTCGAGCACTATATGAGGGGCCAGGGCAAACAATATAAGCTCAATCATCGAGAACTTCGGATGATGAACACCCATATCGATTTTTTCAATCCGGGTCATAGTCTTTCGCCCTCCTTAGCCCCCGAGGTCGCACGCGCCCAAGCGGGCGAGGAGGTTTTCGTCTCGGCACGCGTGACCGGGAAAAACGACGCCTTAGGAAATTTCCCCATTGACGTACAAGGTAGCTTAAAGCTTTCGGACGGCTCGCCCGTGGGCAATCCTACGACACCCTATGGCACCATTGCCTACGAAGCACTCGATCCACCTCTGATGTTCGAAGGCACGATGGTCTGGTCAGATACCTGGGACTTTGACTCAAAAGTGGCTGAACACCTTGGACCCACAAACGCCTCGGGTCGACCCTCAGGTGGCGAGATGCAGGTGAGCCTGATCGCGCTCTTTGCCGATGGCGTTCCCTTTGAGGCGAAGAGCGAGGCTACCCAGGTAAAACAATATTCTTCACTGGGTCCGCTGTACTAGTTCCAACGAGAGAAAAATCGAGGAGCGTGCGAAGCAAAAGCTCAGCCCACAATTCGAGTCGCAAAATCCATCGCACCATACCAAATCGCGATAGCCGAGTAGTTGTCATGGCCGTCTCTTTTGTTGGCCAACAACACTTGCTCCATTTGTTCCAACCAATCTTGCGGGGAGGCAACGCGCTGCATTAGGCGCTCCATCTCGGATTCGCTGACGTACTCCCAAAAACCATCACTGCACAGCAAAAATGCATCTCCGCTTTTCACCGCTTGCAGAGCCTCGGTAATCTCTGGCGTAAAGCCGTCCTCGCCTCCTAGCGAGCCAGTGAGAATGGTGCGTTGGGAAGATTCTCGCGCAGCGCTGGGCTTGACGAAACCGGCGTCAATCATCGACTGAAAAACACTGTGATCCTTCGTCTGAAAAAACCGACTGCCACCACGAAACGCATATAGGCGAGAGTCTCCAATATGCGCCCATACGGATTGAGAGAGCGCCTCACTGATCAGCAAAACCACCAAGGTCGCGCGCATATCCTGCTGCTCGTGACGATCCCCCTGATGTGCAATCACCGTTTGATTAGCAAGCTCAAGCAGCTCTAACGCTTTTTGAGGTGACACTTCTGGAGCTTCTTGAAAAGCAGCCAGAATGGCATCCACAGCGAGTTTTGAGGCAACATCACCCCCTCCATGGCCACCGGCACCATCGGACAACACACAGCATATTTGACCCGATTGCGCCCAATGCCCGCAAGAGTCTTCATTGCGCTTTCGGCCACCCACCTTGCTAAGCGTGGCGATTGAAACTTCCAAAGCATTGTGCATGTGATCTCTTCGGTGCCTTTAGCTACGTTTGTTTTTCTGATCGAGATGGCTAATTTGAGCCTCGTAAGCCTTGACAAACTCCTTGCCAAAAAAGGCTTCGAAATCGTCCTCGGCTTCACGAGAAATTTCCGTGTAGAGCTCCGAGAAACGCTCCCAGAGTTTAGCCTTTCTTGTAGCAGGTACCATCGATTCAATCATCGATTTCTTGGTAAGGCGAGACTCGAGATGCGCCGGATCAAATTTATTCACCAAGCTTTGAATCGCCGCACGCATCCCGGCGACAAAAGCCATTTGATGTGCGCCGAGGTCATCAAAAGCGTCCTGCACCGAATCGGCCGGAGACAAGAAACCACGAATAGGGATTGGGCTGAGCAAGTGCGCCAGCGCAGACTCCGTGTCGGGAGAAAATTTGAGTGGGTTGTTATCTTTACTGACAATCATGGTGACTTCAGTTTTCATCTCTCGTTTGAGCAGACTGCGCGCAGTCAGTAACTCTTGTGTGCCCTGAGTGGAGATCCTGAGAAGCTCTCCTACTCTTTCCATCAATGCGGGAGTTAAACCCGCGTCGGGTTGACCCAAACTTAAGGCCGTCTTGGGTAGCTTGGTTAATTGAAGACCTAGTAGAAAAGCCGCCAATAATTCATCTTGACCCGAAGCAAGCGGTGCCGCAGGTTTGGGGGACTGGGCAAGCTTTTGTTTTAGCTGAGCCTTGATAGATTGTTGGTTAAGCCCTTCCAACAGATCGGTGGCTAGAGTCTTGGGTGTATCTTCAAAAGCAAAGGGATGCTCAGCAGCCACCTGTGCAGCAATTTCCTTGATGGCATTGGGCGCGAGGATTTGAGTCGGAATCAATTTTTCCGGCACTGCTTTCTCTTGAACTTTTTCCGGCAATACCTTTTCCGGGATGCTTCGCGCTTGCGGCAAGCTAAATGTGCCCTGTATTTCAGGCGTGTGATCGGACAGCGGCGCCTCCGTATAGGCTTTCGGCGTATTTAAAAAAGCCTCAAGATGACCCTGGGCCTGACGGTCATCAGAAAAGCTTTGTTGGCGCGCACCGATCACGCCGAGTGGATCGTTTGACACGGCGCGCCCTGAGCCTTTCAGACCGAACAGATCGTCAATACTTTCCTCATGCGCAGAGGCCCCAAAGTTGCCAAGACCAAGCGCGTCCTTCGCTTTGCTACTCGACACTGACGAGGAGTTTGCAACCCCTGTCTTCGCGGCTTGCTCAAAAGAAAATCGCTCAGCAGGCGACCGATCAGCCGACCGAATCGGGTCAGCAAGCGGCAAATCCGCGACTTTTGATTTTCCCGAGCTGAGATCGCCCCAAATATCGAAATCGTCGGGGATAGTGCTTGAGCTCGCCACGCTAGGTCGCCCGCTAACGCTTGGCGAAAGCGGATTGACCGCATTAGAAGCGGTAGAAGGCGAATCGAAAAGATTCGCAAATGGATCGGATGTCGTGCTTTTTTGCTCCGAACCCAGGGAGTTCCAAAACATCGTGGGCGATTCAGAGATCGGCTCAGACGTCGCAGCCGCCATGGGTGCTGCAGCCTCAATGCTCAGCTCAAACTCACCAATGATCAACTGGTCCCCATTCTGCACCGAAGCGGGAACGTCTTTAGCTAATTCGCGCCCATTGAGACTCACAATATTTGGAATGCCACAAGCCACGACAGAAAATTGGTCGTTCTCAAAAACAATTCTCGCCTGCTCGCGAGAAATATGCTGATAGGGGTCCGGTAAATGCAGCGTACAAGACGAAGCTCGTCCAATGACCCCGCCCGCTTCGGTAAAGTCTGCTGCGACCATTTGGGTCGGCGCTTGACCCATCGCCTTGACTAATACAATTCGCAGCACAACCCTTTTCTCCTTCTATGCGAGTTGAATGGTGGACACTAAGGGCTTTGCGCCGTCGAAGCTCAATCGGACCAAACTGTTCGGCGCCTCTCCCTCACTCAAAAACAACGCGACCGACTTAAAAAGCTGAGCGCACTGCTCTGCATTGAGCACGGGAATGGCGGTGCGCATCACGCTAGGGTCGTAAAACCGAAACCAGACCACCGCTCCGTCGGGTGTGCGCACTTGGGTAAATTGGCGAAGATGAATTTGAAGCTCGGGCAAGCTTGACTCGCTGTGCACGAAACTTACCCAGGACTGCCCCCAACCTTCAAGAAGCCAATCAAGAACCTCAGGTTGGTCCTTAAGATCCACCAAAAACGGGGCCGCCTCAAAGACCTCAGGCTCGACATCACCGGGAAAAAGGCAATCGAAGCTCAAGGCGTCGTGCTCATAGAGAAAATCTAAGGCAGAGGCGTTGCCTGCTGCGTCCACCATGGCATACAAACGCATAGGCTCGGCTGGCATCAATTGCTTACGAAGCGATACGAGATCAGTGGGACTGGGCGTCATGCTTGCAATTCCATACCTGTTCCAATCGAGCCTTTCTATTCACCACCAAATTAACATCCCTCGCAAATTTCGCAGAAGGAGGCCTTGCCTTTATGCGCTTCCCTTAGTGTATCCGCAGAGCTATTACTCTTCAAAGCCTTCCCGGATCTGAACGGTTTCTTACCCGAAGCTTTGTTTACTTTCCCGGTAAGGGGTGCGTCGGGACTCGTCGGCGCCGCCCCCTTGCCAGTCAAAGCGGCCCCACCAGAATTGATATTGACCATGACCCCCTTAATGTCCACCCCGGCAGACGTAATCGACACGAAGTTGCCACCGACTTTTAGGGTAATACCGGTGCTAGCCTCCAACACCAAATTGGTACCCGCTTTCAGATGAATTTCCTGGGCCGCGGCTGCATTGAATACCCCGGAGGATTTCACAAGCCAGTCTTGCTGAGTCTGGAGCGAGAACGTAGCCCCTATCTTAATATTTTGATCCTGCGCCACTTCGAGATGATGCTTGCCCTTGATCTTTTCAGAAAGGTTACCCGTGATGGTCAGATGGCTGTCCTTTTTGATCTCCTCGATACGATCATTTTTGATCAGAATGTGATGATCCTTTTCGGCTTGAAGGCCAAAGAGTTCGCTGCCTTTCTGGTCTTCAAAGAAAATCTCATTGAAATTATCCTCGCCCGCGCCTTTACTACTTTTGGTACGGATGCCACTTTGGGTTTTGTTGGCCGGATAGTCGTACGGAGGTTTGTTTTCTGCGTTATAAACCGCCCCCGTAATCAACGGCCGATCAGGGTCGCCTTCCAAGAAGGTGACGACAACCTCATCGCCAATTCTCGGTAGCGCCATAAAGCCGTACTGACCGCTGGCCCAGGGCATCGCGGTACGGATCCAGCAAGAGGTATTTGCCCCCTGCTTATCGTAACGATCCCACAAAAACCTCACGCACACCCGACCTTTGGTGTCCGTATAAATTTCCTCTCCGGCAGGCCCGGTCACAAAGGCCGTTTGAACCCCGCTAATAATCGGCTTGGGGGTGACTCTGGAGGGCCGATACTGCTGCGATGATTTAATCGCGTAAAACTGCATACTGATGCTCGAGCTGGCCGAGCCGCCCGCTTCCTGTCCACCCTCAGCGAATCGCGAACGGGTCGCTGTAATAAAGTATTCTTCGTTTTGCTCAGCCACCTTATGCTTGGCGAGCGTGAACTTTCGACCCGGTACCATCGACACGACATCGCCACCACCTGCAAAAATAAGGCGGCGCGTTTGCAACTCGTCCAAGCGGATATTCGCGTAGGCTCGCCCCTCGGCTTCCGTATCGTACTCGCCCGGATAATCATAGATTTCGTAAGCCGTCTCGTTTACGCCATCCGACTTTTCCGAGCTGCGGGTCGCAAACAAAGCGACCGAGGGGCGGCTCGGGTCGTATTCATCGATTGAAAATTTGCCTGGTTGAATTTCCTGCGCGAAAGACCACTGATTAATATGTTGCTCGCCTGAAGTCACATTGTCACGGCGATAGAACGGAATGGTCGCTTCGCCATCGATAGCCTTATGAGCCGAAGCGCTATCGCACAGTACCATTCGGTGGGCACCATCGCTATGCTCGAAGAAGTAGTAAATGCCTTCTTGTTCCATTAATCGAGTCACGAAATTGAGCGTGGTTTCCCGGTACTGAACACAATACTCCCAGGGCGCATAGGTACGCTGAAGTCGAAAATCAAATTTAGCTCTAGGCTCTTCTGCGAACACGGCTTTTAACACGTCAGGTACAGACTGATTTTGGAAAATACGGCTGTCCGAGCTGCGCGACAAAAACCAAAGCCAGGGCCTGACGCTGAGTCGATAAGAGAAAAACCCTGGTGTTGCCACACCGGTTTGCTCGAGGCGAGTACAGTACCCGCTAAACAAGCGCTCGAAGGGAGCCGCACCTTCGTCGACCTCCCGGACGATGGTCATTGCCTTGCCCAACAGGGTCTTGGGGTCCAAACTTTGCAGACGACTGACCGCCTCAATTTGATAATCAAAAAGCCCGCTCACACTCTCGTCGAGCGTAGCTTGCGAAAAAATCAATTTGGGCCCTAGAGGACTCTTTAGTGAAAATACATTGAGCATGACATCACTTCGGTAAGGTCGCGTGGTGAGGCTTGAGAATACGCCGAATCACGCCACCAAGCCATAGTACAAAGGTGCTAGCCACGAGCGCAAGCTTAAGAGAATTGGTAATTAAAATCCTCATTCTCGGTGCCAATGTGGATCGCACTCAAAGGCTTGCCTTCAGCCAAGCGATTGAGGTACTCCAAACTGATCTTGGGCAGCATAGTATTGGTCACGATGGCATCAATCATTCGGCCGCCGGACTCAAGCTCAGTACATCGGCTGATAATGAGCTTCACAACATCGTCGCTGTAGCTCATGGGTACTTTATGATTTTCCTTGACCCGCTTCACAATGCGGTTCAACTGCAATCGAACGATGCTGCCCAGCATCGTGTCCGAAAGCGGATAGTAGGGGATGGTGACAATGCGCCCCAGTAAGGCTGCAGGAAAGACCTTGAGCAAGGGTTCGCGTAGCGCCTTGGCAATCGCATCGGGCTCGGGCATCAGCTCCGGGTCTTTGCATAGGCTCATGATGAGATCACTGCCCGCATTGGAGGTGAGCAAGATGATGGTGTTTTTAAAGTCAATATAACGACCCTCGCCATCTTCCATCCAGCCCTTGTCAAAGACCTGGAAAAAAATTTCATGGACATCCGGGTGGGCCTTTTCGACTTCGTCCAAAAGCACGATAGAGTAAGGTCGGCGGCGCACAGCCTCGGTGAGTACGCCCCCTTCGCCATATCCGACATAGCCAGGAGGTGCGCCCTTCAAGGTCGACACTGTATGCGCCTCCTGATACTCACTCATATTGATGGTGATGACATTTTGCTCGCCACCGTAGAGAGTTTCGGCGAGCGCCAAGGCGGTTTCTGTTTTACCGACGCCGGATGGCCCAACCAACATAAACACCCCAATCGGCTTGTTCGGGTTATCCAGTTTGGCGCGCGAGGTCTGAATACGTTTGGCGATCATCTCCAAGCCATGACCTTGTCCGATTACACGCTCATTCAAGGTGTCAGCAATGCGAAGCACCGATTCGATTTCATTTTTAACCATCCGGCCAACCGGCACCCCCGTCCAATCGGCCACCACACTCGCGACCGCCTGATCATCAACAGAAGGCAACACCAGGGGCGAGTCGCCTTGCAGGCTACCCAGTGCCACCTGATGCACCGCAAGCTCAGCCAACAGCGTTTGACGAGCGTCGGCATTCTCAGGAGTATCGGGAATTTCGCGAAGTTTCTGGCGTATGCCCAAGACCAGGTCGACCGCCACTTTCTCTTTTTGCCAGCGCTCATAAAGCACGTCATAGCGGCCCTTCTCAGCGGCCAGGGATTCTTTTGCGAGCGTTTCGCGGGCCACAACATCTTCGCCCATCGATTTCTCTCGTCCGATAATTTCGAGCTCAGTGTCGAGCATTTCCATGCGTCGTGCACTGTCCTCCACCGCCGGAGCCGTAGCGTGCTGACTGACCGCCACGCGGGCACAAGCGGTATCCAAGAGGCTCACTGATTTGTCCGGAAGTTGACGGCCAGGAATGTAACGATGGGATAGTCGAACCGAGGCCTCAATGGCTGAATCCAGAAGCATTACGCGATGATGCTTTTCCAGTGCTCCAGCGACACCGCGCATCATCGCAATCGCCTTCAGCTCATCGGGCTCAGGGACCTGCACCACTTGGAAGCGACGCGTCAAGGCCGGATCTTTTTCGAAATACTTCTTGTACTCGGCCCAGGTGGTCGCACCTACAGTGCGCAAGGTGCCGCGTGCTAAGGCAGGCTTCAGTAGATTGGCGGCATCGCCGGTACCGGCCGCACCACCGGCACCGATCAAGGTATGCGCCTCATCGACGAACAGGATAATCGGCTTGGGAGAGGACTGCACCTCATCAATCACTTGACGCAGTCGATTTTCGAACTCGCCCTTCATCGAAGCACCCGCCTGCAGGAGGCCGATGTCCAGGGACAAAAGCGATACTTCCTTTAATTGCGGGGGTACATCGCCCTTGGCGATACGCAGTGCAAAGCCTTCAACCACGGCGGTTTTACCAACCCCGGCCTCGCCCGTGAGGATCGGATTGTTTTGCCGACGCCGCATCAAAATATCAATGATCTGGCGTATCTCATCATCTCGCCCAGTCACCGGGTCAATATGTCCGTCGCGCGCTCGTTGGGTAAGATCGACCGTAAACTTCTTAAGGGCTTCTTGCTTGCCCATAGCGGCCGGCGCAATGGCCTCGCTGGCCTCGCCAGGGCTACCGGCAGAAAAACCATCGCTGGCCTTCTCTTGATTCTCCGGTGAATCCTTGATGAGGTCGGCAAGGTTGTCACTCAGGGCCTCGACTTTAATTTTGTCGAACTGTTTAGAAATACCCGACAACACGCTGCGCAGCGCTGCTGTTTTGGTGATGCCCACCATCAGATAACCACTACGCACTTCAGAGGCACCAAACATCAGGGTGCCATACACCCAGCCGCGCTCGATCGAATCGCTCACATGGGCAGAGAAGTCCGAGATCGAGCTGGCGCCGCGTGGTAGGCGATCCAGCGCCGTGATGACATCTTTGGCGAGCACCGAGGGATCCAGCTCGAAATGTCGAATAATTCTGCTTAAATCAGAGTCAGGAAGTTGGATGAGTTGATGGATCCAATGCACTAACTCGACATAGGGGTTGCCGCGTAGTTTTGCAGTGACCGTGGCCGCCTCAATGCCTTTATAAAGCGAGTGATTTAACTTTCCAAACAAAGATACACGACTGATTTCGGACATGGCATTCCCCTGGGTTCAATTTTCGGTCATTCAACTAATCGGTCATTCAATGCTATATTATCTTCGCTTGGCAAGCTTCCATCATGCGCTCCGTTACACGGACAAAGCTAGTTCATCTGCGGCCACGGCGCTCTTTCTTTTCCCCAGCCAGGTGGTCCACCCCAGCTTGCCTTGGTGACCTAATCTGATGCTGGGCACTTCGCTCGCTTTGAGTAGATGCCGGGTTTGCACAAACAGTTCAGCACCCAAGTAAATATTCAGCCATTCCGTCAGGCTGTTCATGGCGCGCCCGCCGGGTAGCATCGCCTCGTAGCTGGCGAAATCCATCGGCCCCAGAACCACTGCAATGCTGTGCTGTGCGTCATAGACTCTACGACCCAAAACCGCACCTCGTCCCAAGCACCGAAGATCGGGTGGGCCCGATAAGTTGGTCTGATCGTTTCGACTTAAGTTCATCCAATGCGGGCGAAAACTATTCACTTGCACCGGTATTTTGAAGAACTCTGACAAAATTGCGGCCAAGCCCTCAGGCGTTTTTGCAAGCTTGCCGAGTTGCCCCACAAAATAGCGTTTCGATTCGGCCGGGACGAATCGGCCTTGGATGGGCTTTGCAGGTTGCGCGGGAACACCATTTTGCCCGACCAAAGCACCGAGAAAATCCATGAAACGATCTTCACTAGGACGATCCCGATTGGCCGCGGGTTGAGCCTGACGCCATATCAAATAGAAGAAGGAGATTGCGCGATGATGAAAAATATCCGCAAAGCGACGCAATGTCGAGTCACCAAAATTGAGATCACGCTCGTGGGCAAGCTCAGTCAAATGAATCGGCAGAGGTCCTTGTGGGCCGAATAGCCCGAAGAAGCGAATAAGGATGCGCAGTTTGCCGTTTTTGGTGTACTCCGCACCCGATAGCGAGGCGGGCGCAAAGGTCAGCTTGGGGCTTTGACCAAGGCGAAAAGCCTCTACACCGGGTCGCTTCGCTTGACCGATAGGCGGACTCTCGGGATACAAGCCCTCAATCGTCCGAAGCGCCTGATAAAAATCAAAGCGCTCGGGATGCTCAAGGATTTGCTCGACAAAAGCTATCCGATCGGTTTGAGTCCGGTTCTCGGAATCCATTGTGCAATCTCACCACGTGAATCGGACAACAAGGTTAGTTGTGTAAAGGAGTTCACAGTGACATGACGCGCAAAAAATCGCTCCATCACTGATCCAAATAGAAATGCGCCCGCTCCCGAAAAGCCGGCCTCGGTGACCGTCAACTGAATCGCCAGGCCGCGACCAAAGGAAATCGGGCCGGCAATTGGCAGGCGCCTCACGAGAGGCTTGGCGTCCAGATTGCTGATCGATTCAATCACTCTCTTGCCACTGGTATCGCCCACGCCGACGTAAAGCCCAAGCATTTTGGTAAGTTGCCCGGTGGCGCCTTCGCTTCCAAACAGCGACTCATAGTTCAGAGTGAGATGCGAGAGCATGCGCCAAGCCAATTCGCCATCGACCAGACGCATCACTGGCTTGGTTGGGCCGGCAATAATCTGGGCGGTCTTGATCGGCAAGCCTGCAGGCATGGTGAGCTTGGAAAGACTCCCGATCGGAATGAGCAGGGGTAGGTCGCGATTTGTGGCCAGCACATCGGCCGAAAGCTGATGCACTTCTCGTGAAAAAGGCGCCTGAGTTTCGTCCACGAGTGAGACGTAGACTTCGGTACCGAGATAGCCCGTACGGGTTCCTTTTCGGCGCGAACTTTGCGAAGGACTTCTCTGGGTACGACGCAATGTAAAGTAAGCCTGCGACGTTTCGGCCGTGTCTCGCCAGCTCTCATGATGGCCACCATAAAAGGGGAAAAACTGAGTCGCCTTTTCGGCCTCATTGGAGTAGCCCGCTAGCGAGACGATTCGGTACACCTCAAAGTCGAGGGGACGAGTCTTATCGACCACGACATGGCCTTCATGATGCTCCGATTTAATCAGTATCCTATCGGCTTTGATCTCGAACACGTTCGCCACGGGTGTTGCAAACAATGCCAAACATTCCTTATCAATGAGAGGCTCGAGCTTGTCGTCGGCACCGGCCGACATCAGAACAATTTCGCAAGCATTGCCTTTCAATTGCTTGAAAACTTTGCTCAGTCCCCTGACTTTGAAGAAAAGAAAGCGTTGAGGAAACGAAAAATACTCGCGTAGTAAGCGATAGCCTTGAAACGAACGCCGATCAAAAGGCAGCAAGGCTTCGCTGTCCTCAAAGCCGTAGGCTGAAACAGCGCCGGCCTCGAGCATCACAGTATGCGGGGCACCTTTGTAGTCCCAATGAACCGCGGCGCCCAAGGACTTGGCGAGAAGCGCTTCGTACAACGCCAAGCCGGTCTCTTCGGGTGCCTTGATATGGAAAATCAGTTCATCACAATCGAGTTTTGAAAAGTCTAGCCCGGCGGTGCAGGCCAGCTTCACCCTAAGACCGCCACGCACCATGTCGGCTAACTTTAAACTACTCAAGGGAAGATCGGGCGCGAACTTGAAGTAGCGAGCCTGCGCGATTTCGAGAGGCCACAAGCGCACCGGATGAGCGCTTGCAAACTGGCAATGGCTGGTCTCGCCGCGCGGCAAGGGTGCTTTAATCGCGCTGCCCTTGGGCATCACCGGACCGACCGCCAGACTGGCATCGTTGAGATCCGGAACAATTTCGACGATGGCCATGGAGGGCGTCGGTGCCAGAAAATCCGGGTAGACAATCTCCAGCAGGTTTTGCGTGAATTTCGGAAACTCTCCGTCCACTTTCAGATGCAGCCGGGCGGTGAGAAAGGCAAAGCCCTCGAGCAGCCTCTCGACGTAAGGGTCGGTAACCTCCATACCCTCCATCGTGAGACGAGCCGCAACTTTGGGAAACTCCTCGGCAAACTCCGCACCCATCTCGCGCAGATAGGCTAGTTCAGAGTTGTAATACTCAAGTAGGCGCGGATCCATGTTGCTTAGCTCTTAGTCATTGGCGTTCAGGCCGCACTCAGGAGACCAGGATCATCTACCCGAGTAGAACCGGTTTCGAGATCGACACTGGTCTTGAACAAAACATCCAAAGGATAGGGTTGCGCCCATAACTGACCCATGATCTCAAACTCAACTGCGTTGTGATGGGCCAGCGGGTCTTCCTGTTCCACCGCTTTCACGGTCAGTGATTCGGGCACAATGCGAGGCTCGAAATCGATGATGGCTTGTCGAATCCATTGTTCGAGGCCCGCCATTTCAATCTTCGAGACCAATAGACCGCTCAGGGGTGGGAGTCCAAAATTGAGAACAGAGCGGCGCGCTTGTTGATTGATGGTCGGGTCAACATCATAGAGCCCTCCCGTCGCATTCAACAACCAATTTAAATCGCGTAATACCGATTGCCTGAGTTTTACTTTCGAAATGACTTTTTGCTCCGAGCTTTCGAGCATTTGCGAGTCCGGCTTGTCATCAATGAGGCGGTCTAATAGCGCCGGCTGGAGTTGGTCTCTTGAATAGATCTGAGTCTTCATCGTGGCCTGGGGTTGATGGTCCGACTTAATTTGTGAAATCGAGCTGCAGGCACTCCAAAAGGGGATAATCTTGCGCCTCAGTGACAAGAATTTTTTGCCCGGCACCAGTAGCGTAAGCTTCCCCAATCCGGGTCCATTCGGTTTTCAGGCCGCGAACGATTTGCGGATCACTATGACTTTCGCTGCCCGGATAACGCGCAGGCAAATAGGCGCTCTTACTACCCCCCGTTTCAAATTCAATTTCCGCAGACTGCCAAATAGTCTCGATCAAATCAACGGGTGCATGAAACTTGACAGTATTAAGTTGAGAAAAAGGTAACCAGTAATACTTTCCGTCGATAAATGCTTCGAGGTTCGGACCCAAGCGAGAGTCGGAGTCTGCGATCCATTCGAAACCTACGCCGTTCATCGTGCCCGCGCGCGGCTCTGCCAACTCTAAGGCTTCATCCCACCATTTGGATCGAGTCTCAATGTTTTGAACTTCGAGGGCCTTGCACATTAAACCCATCCAGGGCTCAGGCTCACCGACCAACATCGGCAGACGTTTTCCGGCAAACACCTCCGCGCGAAAACGCTCACAGGCGATGCAGGCCAAAAAAGCCTTGGAGTACAAGGCATTGTCGGCTTTCAATTCCATCGCCGCCGTGAGCTGCGTAACCGCGCGATCCCATTGACCGGTCAGCGAAAACAAGCGAAAAAGCCCGACGCGCAAATCTGCATTGGTCGGGTTGGCTTTGACTTGAGCCATCGCTGTTTTCAGCGACACGCCCTTAATTTCAAGTTCGTCCATGGCCTGCGCTTTTAGTCCTGATTTGCAATCGCCCAATTCACGGCAAATGATCCACCCGAGTCGGCACCGTCTTTGCCTTGGCTGCGATATGTAATTTCGATTTCTTCAAAAACTAGGGACGCTCTGATCACCGGGATCAGCTCAGCCAACGAGTGTGAAATCTGCACCGAAGATAGTCGCGCTTTCGTGAAACTAATCGTCAGGAAATGCTGGGGCTTGGCACCCGCCGCCGTACCTCCGGCACGTCTCATCTCAAGAACGGCGGACTTGAAACTATCATTGCTCGTCAAAGCAGAAACTAAAGCAGGGTAGGCAGTGTCGACATTACAGACAAACTCAAAAGCCCGCGCGGCGGTCCTTCCTGTTGACCTGAAACCACCCGCCTCAATTGGGGTCTGTAGACCCCAATTGAAAGCAGTCACCGAAATGTAGCCCCCAAATTGCTGGTCTACAGTTTCGGCTTTGATCACGCCCGTTCTGGTAGATACCAGCTTCAGAAAGCAATCGCCTTGAGCCATATTAGTCACTCTTTTTTAGGAGGATAGCCTGACCTGGCATGACTTTGCCTAGACCTTCTTATTCAACTTAAGGTCGTAGCCCACTTTGACGCCTGCATCAAGCGTGCCATCTTTCTTCTGTGGCTTGTACTCATACTCGATTTTCGCGTAGTTGAAACTCACCTGATCCATCGGCAAAACACTAGAGCCTCCCGAGCCACCGGTCTGGAAACTACTAATTAAGAGATCCGTAAAATCGATGATCAGATACTCTTGCTGGTCCTTACCCGCTTTGCGGCACGTCAGTTTGGCCTTCTTGATATGCTCACCTTGAGCGCAGGCAAGCAGCAATTTTGGGGAAGCCTTAGAGACATTCACCGTGAAGTGAAAATCCTGCATGGCGACTTTCCCGGCACCGCCGCCACCGCCGCTGGCAAAAGATCCGGCGTTGCTCTCGCCCCAACTCCAGCTTTGAACCTCAATCTCTTTGGGGTGCTTTGAGTCTTCGGATTCTCCATCGATTCCATCGATCTTTAGATAAAAGTCTGCTGCTGCCATGATTGCTTCTCCTTGGTAAAAAATTCAAACCCGCCAAGCGAATCTGCCCGACGAAAATCAGTATCCTTCAACACGTTTACAAATGCACTACTCCTTAAGTACTAGCAAGCCTTTAGTACTAGTGGAATCTTTTACTTCGTAGGAATTTTAGAAACCAGCCGCAGGGATGCAGTCAGTCCTTCCAATTGATAATGAGGCATCAGGCGAAATACTGAGGTGTAGTAACCGGGGTTACCCTCGACCTCTTCGACTGTGACCGAAGCACCCGCAAGCGGTCGCTTGGCCTTCACTTCGTCGGAGGAAATCGATGGATCTCCGTCGACGTAGTTCATTACCCAATCGTTTAACCAACGCTGCATTTCATCGCGACCCTTGAAAGAACCCACCTTGTCCCGAGCAATCGACTTAAGGTAATGGGCGAATCGACAAATCGCAAACATGTACGGTAGGCGCGCACCAAGATTGGCATTGGCCGAGGCATCGGGATCATCGTACTCCGCAGGTTTATGCATTGACTGCGCACCGATAAAGGCGGCCATGTCGGAGTTCTTTTTGTGCAGCAAGGGCATCAAGCCATTTTTCGCCAGCTCGGCCTCACGTCGATCCGAAATGGCGATCTCAGTGGGGCATTTCATATCGACGCCACCATCATCGGTTGGGAACGTATGAACCGGTAGATTGGGAACCATGCCGCCCGACTCGATGCCGCGAATTTGCGAACACCAACCATATTGCTTGAATGACTGGGTAATATTGGTGGCCATGGCATAGGCCGCATTCGCCCAGGTATAGCGCGAATGATCGCCCTGCGAAGTATCCTCCTCGAAGTCAAACTCCTCAACAGGATCGCTCTTCGAACCATAGGGTTGACGCGATAAGAAACGAGGCATGGCGAGGCCAACGTACTGGGCCTCTTCACTTTCTCTGAATGACCTCCAAGAGGCATATTCAGCAGTGGTCGTGAGTTTGGTCAAATCACGGGGGTTAGAAAGCTCCTGCCAGGAATCCATCTGAAAAATGGTGGGCGATGCGGCTGCAATCACCGGGCAGTGCGCAGCGGCCGCGATCTTGCCTAACTCACTCAGTAACTCGACATCTTGAGGAGATTGATCAAAGTAATAGTCACCGACAAGCGAACCGAAAGGTTCACCACCATACTGTCCATACCCGGCCTCATAGATCTGCTTGAAGATCGGACTCTGGTCCCAATTGGTGCCCTTAAAACGTTTTAAGGTCTTGTGCAATTCGGTTTTAGAAACATTCATCACCTTGATCTTGAGCTGTTCGTCCGTCTCGGTGTTATTCACAAGATGAGACAGTCCGCGCCAGGCCCCTTCAAGCTTTTGAAAGTCTTCATGGTGGAGGATCAAATTGATTTGATCAGACAACTTCTTGTCAATCTCGGCGATCATCGCTTTGATGGATTCGACAACATCTGTGCCGATCATCGTGGTATTGGCAAGCGCCTGCTCAGCCAAGGTTCGTACGGCGCTTTGCACCGCACCCTTGGCCTCTGGGGTTTTAGGTTTGAACTCTTTATTAAGCAGGCTTTCAAAATCGCTAAATTCGACTTCGCCTGCCGCGCCTTGTTGCTTTGCATCAGCCATTCTGATTCTCCCGACGGATATGTTGTCTATAACTTTGGATGATTTACTAAAACTTCTCGTATGCCGAACACTCAATGTACCGGCATTCAACAAGTGTTGGTTTTGCCTGACTAGGCAGCCGCCTCCGGCTTAGGCGCACTGGCCAAGGATTTCATGAGTTCCGGGTCCTTGAGAATTTTTTCGACCAGTTCTTCCGCCCCAGTTTTACCGTCCATATAGGTGATGAGGTTCGATAGCTGTTCACGCGCCTCGAGCAGCTTGCGAAGCGGTTCAATCTTGCGGGCAATTTGTGCGGGGGAGAAGTCGTCCATACTTTCGAACGTCATCTCCACGCCCACATTGCCTTCACCGGTGAGCGCATTCGGAACCGCGAACTGGACGCGTGGCTTCATGGCCTTCATGCGCTTGTCGAAATTATCAACATCAAACTCTTGAAAACTACGGTCAGCTACAGGCGCAAGCGGGTCTGCGGGCTTCCCAGTCAAGTCCGCTAAGACGCCCATGACGAAGGGTAGCTGCACTTTTTTTTGTGAGCCGTTGACCTCGACGTCATACTCAATCTGCACACGGGGTGCGCGGTTTCTTGCGATGAATTTTTGACTTTTTGCCATGACTTTCTCCTATTAAATCGGATCGATTGCTGTGCTTCTAATAACTCAATTCAAATACGGTACAAATTTTTTCAACGATAGTTTTGCGGTGTTGGTTGCCACTACGGGGTTTGTGAATTTTCGGTACGATGCTCAATCAGTTAGACGGGCACCGCCGTAGTGTTCGAAAGTCCCGGCAGCTTCAGGCGCTAGGTCGCGGACGATATCGAGAAAGCTCATATCCATTAAGGCCAGAGCGCGCCTGAGAAACAAAGGCGCCGGACTACTGGGCTCAGTTTTGTCGAGAAATTCACAGACTTTTGCGATCAGGCGCTTGGCTTCGTCGCGATTCATTTGACCGGACTGAGCAGTGCCGCCACCCGTTGCGCCAGAGGCATCAGTATTACCATTTGAGTCACTTTCAGCAGCCTGCGCGCGCAGACTTTCGATGAAATCCACTACAGGCTTCAAACGCTGAAAGAGCGGCTTCAAGTCGAGCATAGAGCGCGGGCCGGCCAACTCATCGACCTTTACTTGAAGGTCACGAGCGGCCTCCAAGACGTCCTTCAAAGCAAGAATGTTGCGAGAATCGCCTTCGAGCCCGTTCATCACCGCCAATTGAGCATCGGAATTCGAGAGGTTAACGTCGGCGGAATTCGCGGATTCCGGAAGCAACCCGAGCCCGGTTTCAAGACTACGAAATTTGATGGAGCCAAAGGCGGCATGCTTGAACAAAACGGTTTCTCTGAGTAAGCGCAGCGCATCTTCAGGATCGGACAAACTGGCCAGCGCATTGACCCGCATCGTTGGATCGTTATCGTCGTCAGCATCTAAGAGCGGATAAAGACCACTCCAATAGGTCTGAGCCATTTCGGTCGTTGCACGCAGAAGTGGGGCGATCTGGGCAAGTTCACCGGTAGCAATTTCAGCCTTCAAAAGATAGGCAATGGCTCGCAGATCCTTACTTTTTCTCAAAATGGAGAGCGCCAAGCTCTTGGTTTCGTGCCAGTCGGGCTGCACGGCAGCAATTGAAGCGCCTGGCTTGTCCGGATCCACCACGGAACCCGGCTTGCCGCGGGCGACCTCCTCCAACTGGCGGAACTCGTCGTCATACTCCAGGTCCGCCCCACAAGGCGCGTCCTCAGAGATGGGTTCCAGTAAAAAATCCAAGCCCACTCCTCTCCTCTGGATCGCCAATGCTTAGGCGATCAGCTACGGTTAACATCGGTTTTTGTTAAATTAATTTATTTAGTGTCACGCCTAGTTAAATAATGTACTCGAATTCATTGAGAATTCCTACGCAGTTCAAATGAAATTCATGTATTTAATTTTCGTAAAATTGTGTAAGATGGAAATCAGTACATGGCCTCGACCAGGTTTGCGGCCGACCCGTACTTACTTGCAAACCCTCTGACTCTCATCCGTTTGGGGGATAGCGCTAAGGTTGAAACCCTGGAGTCCCTCATGCGATCATTCAAGAATTGTTCCGCTGCACTTTTGTTCTGTGCCCTTGGACCGATCATCACCCTAGGTGGGCCACAGGCGCAGACTAAATTCATTAAAGAGAATCAGGTTACCGAGGAAGCAATGGTCCGTGCGCTCAAACCTGCCCCGGCTGAGGACACCTCGGGCGCAGAATCGTCGGGACCAAAAACGCGCTCCCTGAAAATCACGCCCAATGAGCCTTCAAGACCTAGTTCCGCCACGCGGCGCGATGCAAAACCGGCTTCGGCCAGTGGCTCTGCACCCGTATTGCTGACTTTTGAGCCGAATGCGACTGAATTGACGCCCCGGGCCAAAAAGGCCTTGGATATCATTGCCCGGAGCTTGACGCACGCCGATCTTGCGAGCCTGTCTTTTGCAATCGAAGGGCATGCCGACCCTCGAGGCAAGTCTGACGATAATTTGAAGCTCTCTGAGCTTCGGGCGGAATCGGTGAAAAACTATCTCGTAAGTCAGCACGGCATAGCTGACAAAAGGCTTCAAGTGGTTGCCAAGGGGGACACTCAGTTGGCCAGCCCTCAACACCCCACGGCACCCGAGAACCGCCGTGTGACCTTTGTCACCGTCCAATAGACGTGTCGGCGAAGCATTCAAATGTGATCGCTTCGTTTGACCACCAAGAATTCATTTTGGTAAATTTCTTATCGGCGTGACCTACGCTTATCCATGAGCGAGCACCCTCCCCCGACCGACTCAGCAATGCCAAGGATGTCCGACAAGGAACGGTTCTTGAGCACGGCAGTGCACGATCTCAAAAATCCGCTGCACTCCATTGTCTTGTTCATTGCAGCACTTAAGCAGTCCGTAGACGAACCCGAACGTATTCGCTATTTGATCGACCGACTAGATCGCTCGACAAGAGGTTTGGATGCTCTGTTCAAGCGATTGTTAGACATGTCTCGGTTAGATCTAGGAAAATCAATACCGGTGGCATCGGTATTTGATCTCGCTGTCTTGTTCGACACTTTAGAAGGGCAATTCACACAGTTTGCAGAGCATAAGGGTTTAGGGTTCGTCGCGCAGGTGGAGGAGCCTCTGTGCGTCCGTGCAGACGTGGTGATGACCACCGAAATTCTGATTAACCTTCTTTCCAACGCTTTCCGATATACAAAAATAGGTACGGTGACGCTGCGTGCTCGAAAAACACCCGGTGGAGCGATGATCGAAGTTTGCGATACTGGACAAGGTATTCCCCCAGAAAAAGTTAAGCGGATTTTTGAAGAGTTTTCGCAGCTTGCTGATGAAAATGGCTCGGGATCTGAGGAAGGACTTGGCCTCGGTTTGGCCATCGTACGGCGTTTGGCGAGCGCGATGGACAGCGAGGTCGTCGTTCAGTCCGAATGGGGCCGAGGATCGGTGTTTGGGTTTTGTCTACCCATCAGCTTGAATGCGCCGAGTAAAAACCTTGATACGACCTCTCGCCTCGCCTTAAGAGGCCTCCTTGTACTGGTGATCGACGATGATGTTCACGCCTTAACGGCCATGGAAGCTTTATTAGTCGGCTCAGGATGTTTTGTCATGCTTGCCCGGACACTAATCGAAGCCGAAGAAAAGCTAGAGACCAACGAGCGCCTCCCCGACGTCATTATTTCAGAAGCGGTCTTCAAAGACGGCTTGGACTGCAGCCGAATCCATCAACGTCTCACAGAAGTTATTGGCATAACATTGCCGTTGCTGGTCGTCACCAAGGCGTCAGATCACCCTTCCACCCGATTGATCAACCCCTGGAAACTCATAAGCTCAACGACGCTCGTCGTCACAAAACCGGCGGGCTCTGATGAGATTCTTAATGCGCTTTGTAAACTCATTGCACACGAGACATCGATCCGAATTGATGCCCAGACTTAGCAACCATCAACAGCGCCTGAGTTCTAGAATTGACTTGAAGCTCCCTGAAGACCGCGCTGACGTGAATTTTTACTGTGGACTCTGCAATGTCGAGCCGCCTGGCAATAAGTTTGTTCGACAAACCATCCATGACAAGCTTCAAAACCTCCATTTGGCGCTCAGTCAAGTTCCAAGGCGCTTGGCCGTTCGGAACGCCGTCTAAATTTCGCGCAGCAAATGAAGTCACTTGAGGAATTGAGATGCCCCCATTTAAAAGATGCCCAAGAGCCAAGCGGATTTTCGAGGCGTCGGACGATTTCGACAAGAAGGCCTTCGCGCCTGAATCCAAACATTTCATGACGGTTGCGCGATCATCCAGAGCCGACATGATGACGACTGGCGTTTCTGGACGCACGCGTCGAAACTGCTCCAAGGCTGTAAAGCCTGATTGGTCTGGCAACTGCAAGTCCAGCAAAATTAAGTCCCAAGGCTCGGAAACACCTCGGGCCAGGCCCGCAGCGCAGGTGTCGGCCACGCCCACGATAACCCCCGGATGCAACGCTCGAAGAATGGACACCATGCCCTCACGGATCAACAGGTGATCGTCGATGGCAAGCACCCTAGTCTCGCGCTGGGTTGGCACTGAATTCATGGGATGAGCACTATATTTGAGCGCAATTAAACGCTATCATGGAGTTAATACAAAGTAACAGAATTTGCGGTTTTTGTTAAGCGCTCAAAAATATCCAGAGGATCCTCAAAAGTGTGGAAAAACCGTGTTGTTTGGTCAGAAGGACTGTTCCTGCGGCCGCATCATTTTCAGCAGCAAGAAAGGTTTCTCGAGGGGATCCTCGATCAGCGGACACGATCGAGTACTCGTTTTGCGTGGGGTTTTAGCTCTCTCGAAATTGACCAGGCCGCTTTGACCCAAGGATTGATTCAAATCAATCGCGCCTCGGGCGTGATGCCGGATGGCACACCATTTCATTTGCCCGACGCCGATCCACCTCCGGTACCTTTGGCCTTCCCGGTCGAGGCCAAAGATCAGTTTTGTCATCTGGCCTTGCCCTTGCATCGCCCTGGCGTGCCAAGCGTTCATCTTGAATCAAATCCATCGAACGCTTCGCTGACGCGCTTCCACTCCAGTGTTCTTGAGGTGGCCGATTACAACGAAAGCTTTGGAGAGTCCGCCGAGGTACAAGTTGCGAGGATGAGCCTGCGCGTCATTCGGGAGCCAGAGAAATCGGGCGCCTTCTCGACGCTCGGTCTGGTGCGAGTGCTCGAGCGCCGCATCGACGGTCAGGTGGTGCTCGACCCCTCATTCATTGCACCCTGTTTGAGCGTCAACGAAAGCCCTATTCTTAGGTCCTACGTTGGTGAAGTGTTGGGCCTCCTGCGCCAGCGTGGCGACGCCATCGCCGCACGCATGGGGCAGGCCGGCAAAGGCGGTATTGCCGAGATTGCCGAGTTCCTTATTTTGCAACTCATCAATCGAACTCGTTCTCTGTTTGAACACTTGGCAGTCTTGCCTAATTTCCACCCGGAAGAGCTCTATGCCATTCTGATCCAAATGGTCGGCGAGCTTGCGACCTTTTCCTCGGATCAGCGCGTGCCACCGATTAACGCCCAGTACGATCACGACAACCTGGCCTACACGTTTAAATCTGTGATGACTCATTTGCGCTTGGCGCTGTCAAATCCACTCGAGCAAACCGCCATCAAGATCGAGTTACTCGATAAAAACTATGGATTGCGCTTGGGAGTGGTCTCTGACAAGTCGCTTCTTAAAACCTGTAGTTTCGTGTTGGCCGTGCAGGCTCAAATGCCCGGCGAGGCCATTCGAGGCGGGGTGCCCGCCAAGGTCAAAGTGGGCCCGACCGAAAAGATCAGGAATTTGGTCAACCTTAATTTACCGGGCATCGGGTTACGTGCCTTGCCCGTGGCGCCGCGTCAGATCCCCTTCCATGCCGGCTACAGTTATTTCCAAATGGACACCACCCATGAAATGTGGGCAGACCTCTCCAATTCTGGCGCCATCTGTATCCACGTTCCGCAGGACGAATTCCCCGGAGTTACTTTAGAGTTTTGGGCAATCAAGGGTTAGTGATGGACGATCAAACCCCGCAGTCTCCTCCTTCAGACGGCCCCGCCGACAGTCCCTCCGAAAGTGATCGCACGGTTGTTCGGCCCAGACCGGGTGCGAGAAGCGCATCGTCTTTAGGGACTCCGAACAGAACCGCCGTGCCCGCTGTTTCGAGCGAACCGCTGGACGCTGCCGTTCTAAGCTTCGGCCACAACCCGATCCTCTCGGCAGCCCACCCTTTACTGGTGGTGACGTCGGAAATTCGTAATCTAGTCGCGCATCCCAATCCGGAAATGCTGCGCCAGCAACTCAGTGAGTCGGTCAAGCAATTCGAGAGGGACTGTGAGTCCCGTGGAGTCACCCGCGAGAACACCATTGCCGCCCGCTACGTACTGTGTACTTTCGCAGATGAGTGTGCCGGTAGCACCCCCTGGGGAGGCGGCGGTTTATGGGCTCGAGATACTTTGCTGATTCGTTTTCACAACGAAACCTGGGGCGGTGAAAAGGTTTTCCAGTTACTCGGAAAATTAGCCGAAAACCCCGCCGCCAATCGCGATCTTTTAGAGTTGATTTACGTCTGCATTTCCTTAGGCTTTGAAGGGCGGTTTCGCATCGCTGAAAATGGCAAAGCCCAGCTCGAGCTCACCCGTGAGCGTCTATATCAACTCATTACCAAGCATAGTCCGGAACGCTCCAAAGCGTATTCAGTGCATTGGGAACCCGCCAAAGTCGCCAAGCAAAGCTGGTTGTCTGCGACCCCTTTTTGGGCTTTCTGTGCTGTGGTCGGTTTGCTCTGTATTGGGGCTTTCGGTGTCTACAATTACTTGTTAGCCAACCGCTCTGATCCGGCTTTTAGTGCGATCCAATCCATTCGTATGAAGCAAGCGCAGGCCGCTCCTGTTCCGGCTCCTGTGGCGGCTATCAAGCCAAGGTTGGCGGGCTTTTTGGAGGCCGAAATCGCGGCCGGACTGGTCAGCGTCAAGGACGAAGCTTCACGCAGTATTGTCACTCTGAAGGGCGATAATTTCTTTAGCCCAGGCAGTGCCACCATCGATAACAAGGCCTTGAGCACACTCGACAAAATTGCCAGCGCCCTACAGAAAAACCCTGGCACGGTTCTGATCCAAGGTCATAGCGACAATGTACCGATTCGCTCGGTGCGCTTTCCGTCGAACTGGGAGCTGTCTAAGGAACGCGCCCGCTCAGTGCAGTCACTCCTTGCCAAAGGGGTCGAGCTCACCAGGCTACGTTCTGAAGGCATGGCGGATAGTGAACCTGTGGCGGCCAATGACACGCCGGCAAATCGCTCAAAAAATCGTCGGGTAGAAATCACCCTGTTTGTTCAATAGCCCTGGCGGCACGGGTGCGAAGAAAATGAAGAAGCTCTTTTCCTGGTTATTCCATCCTGTGCTTTGGACAATCCTTGGCGTCATCGGTTTGGCCCTACTCATCTGGTTTGCGGGCCCACTTCTCGCCTTCGCTGATTTCCGGCCGCTGGAATCGGCAACGGCACGCCTGGTCTTTTTCTTTATATTGATTGCTCTCTGGTTTGGCAAGCGAGTGTTTCAGGCTCTCCGAAACAAGGCCGCCAGTCACAAATTTTTCGAAGCGCTTCATAAGCCGCCCTCAGGTGAGGGTGCTGCCAGTCCAGCTACCGCTAGCGAAGTCAAGGGACGCTTTGATAATGCACTCTCGGTGTTGCGCGACGCGCAGTTCGGCGGCAAGCCAAGCCTGATGCAAAGATTGATGGGCAAGGGACGCAGACAATATGTGTATCAGTTACCTTGGTACATGTTTATTGGGGCACCCGGTTCGGGAAAAACGACCGCCCTACTCAATGCTGGCCTGCAATTTCCTCTCGCCGAGAAGATGGGTAATGACCCAGTCAAAGGCGTCGGCGGCACGCGCAATTGCGATTGGTGGTTTACAGACGACGCGGTATTAATTGATACGGCCGGCCGTTACACCACGCAAGACAGCGATAAAAGTAACGACTCCAAAGAGTGGGGAGAATTTTTAACGCTGCTCAAGAAGTTTCGCCCCCGCCAGCCCATAAACGGGGTTATGGTCACGATCAGTGTTTCCGATCTCTTGCATCCCAATAGTGCCGAGCGCGACATGCAAGCCGCAGCCGTGCGCTCCCGTATCCAAGAGCTCAGAAAAACACTCAACCATAACTTCCCCATCTATGTCCTGGTCACCAAGGCGGACCTTCTCGCGGGCTTTTCAGAATATTTTGGGCATCTCGATAAAACTGGTCGCGAACAGGTCCTTGGCTTTACCTTTGACTTGTCCGAGAAAGAGACGAGCGACGACGCCAGCCAAAACGCAGGCGCCTATTCTGACGAGCGCTTTCGCGCCGAATCTGAGAGGCTCGGTCTCAACCTCGCTGCCAATGCTTTTGCAAGGTTGCAAGAGGAGCGCGACCCGCGCACCCGTGTGGCCATCCACGGCTTGCCTCATCAGGCCGCGGCACTTCTAGGCCCGCTTGGGCAATTTCTGAAACTCGCCTTTGCACCGACCAAGCTCGAGTTACCCACCCTGGTGCGCGGCGTTTACATGGTGAGTGGCACCCAAGAAGGTTCGCCGATGGATCGCGTCTTGTTTGGCTTAGCCCGCTCGTTTGGATTTCAAGGCAAGGTCCTACCACCAAGCAAGCCCAGTGGTAAAGCGTTCTTTTTGCATCGCCTGTTGAAGGATGTGATCTTTCAAGAGGCCCCCTTGGCTGGAACCAATCTCAATTGGGAACGCAAGCTTAACCGCATTAAGTGGGGCGGGGCCGGCCTGGCCTTAGTGGCAGGCGCTTTGGCAATCACCGGCTGGACAATTAGTTACTTCAAAAACAGTGCCTATGTCGCTGAAGTCACCACAAACGCCCAAGCGCTGTCGACCCAATTGAGCGGCGCACCGCCGAGTCCCGGTGACCTGCCCGCCAGCCTGAAACTCTTGGCGGCGGTACGCGCACTACCCTCAACATCCGTGGTGGCCATTGACAACCCGCCGAGCAATCATCGTCTCGGATTATTTCAAGGCAACAAGCTTAATGAAGCGAGTCAACAAGCCTATCAGCGACTCTTGCAAAGTACTGTCGGTCCCTATTTAACGCAGCGCATTGAGTCGGTGTTGCGCAAGGGTGCAGGCAATGCCGAACTCCAGTATGAGACCCTTAAAACTTACCTCATGTTGCGCTACCCCGAGAGATTGAAGCTTGAAGATGTCAAGGCCTGGGTCGCCCTCGACACCGAGCTCAATCTGGGCAACGCACTGACCAAGGAACAGCAAGAAGAGCTGGTGGCACACACTGGTGCCTTGCTTAGCCGGAACGGTCTACAAAGTGAATTGCGTTTTGATGACAAGCTGGTTCAGGAGGTTCAGGCGGGGCTGAATCGCACTCCATTTCCGCAACGGGTTTTCAATCGCGTAAAAATCAGTGCAAGTCAAGATAAGCTCCCCGAATTTCGCATTACCAATGCAGGCGGCGAGTCGGCCGCCCTCGTCTTTACTCGTCCGAGCGGTCAGGCGCTGAGCGCGGGTGTGCCTGGCCTGTACACCTACGACGGCTACTACAAGAGTTTCAGTAAGCTCTTGGATGAAGCCATTAAGAGGCTCGCCGAGGAGGAAGTTTGGGTACTCGGTATTACGAACTCCGAGAATGCCAAGAAGGCTGCAAACCCGGTCACGCGACTTGGGCTTGCCGATGAGGTAAAGCGACTTTATCTTCAGGAGTATGTGAGCGTCTGGACCAAGTTTTTAGCCGATATCGCGATTAACAAATCGCCCAACCTCGCGCAAAGTATTAATACCACCCAAATATTATCGGCGGCCGACTCTCCTCTTCCGAGATTAGTTCGAGCCGCCGTGCGCGAGGTCACCCTCACCGAACGACCCGACGTAGCGGCCCTCGCAAGTGACAAGGCCACCGAAGCCGTTGCAGGAGCCAAGAAAGGCTTGCTAGATCTGATGGGAAAACCAGCCGACCAAACCAACAGTCCCACGCCCGGTCAAGGCCAAAAGCTTGAAGCCATTGTGGATGACCGCTTCATAGAGCTGCGCCGACTTGTGAAAGCACCTGCGCCAGGTCAGCTGGCTCCCATCGATCAAATCGCGGCGCTTATGGGCGAATTGTCACAGCACTTTCAAAGTGCAGATAAGGCGGCCAAGACCGGTGCACCTGCTCCCCCAGGCGCACCCATCGACAAGATTCAGGGCGAAGCATCTCGCCTGCCTGAACCTCTCAAAACCATGCTCAAAAGTGTCGCGGCGGCTGGCGAAAAACAAGTGCAAAGCGAAAAGCGCGGTGCTGCAGGCCAGCAGCTCGCTGTAGCCGTAGGTGATCCTTGCACGAAGGCGATTTCGGGTCGCTACCCCTTTACCCCAGGGAGCAAGCAAGACGTGCTGACCCAAGACTTTGCTGCCTTGTTTAGCCCCGGTGGCACCTTAGACGATTTCTTCCAAAAAAATCTCGCCCAGCAGGTCGATACCAGTACCAAACCGTGGAAATTCAGAGCTATCGCGGATCAAGCGACTGGCGATAACTCGGCTGCGCTCGCTCAGTTCCAAAATGCCGCCGAGATTCGATCAGCCTTTTTCCCAGGCGGTGTGCGCACCCCGAGCTTTAAAGTAGAGATTAGACCGCTTGAAATGGATGCAAGCCTAAGTCAGGTTTTATTGGATGTCGATGGTCAGTTGATTAAGCAGGTCAAAGGGGCAATCACTCCCCAAACGGTGCAATGGCCAGGCCCGAAGGGGAGTAATCAAGTGAAGTTGCAGGTGGTCGTCGGCAGCGATGCGAATGCCCTTCCTGGTCCAGGGATCGTTTTTGACGGGCCTTGGGCTCTATCGCGATTTTTTGACGCAGCCAAAACTGAACGTAGCGGAGGGCCTGAGCGTTTTCGCGCATACTTCGTCGTCGAAGGCAAACCGGTGGCCTTCGACATTACCTCAGCATCGGTTCAAAACCCTTTCCGTCTACCGGAACTGCGTGCCTTCCGATGTCCTCAGAAGCTTTAAATCAAGGCGGATCGATTCTTGAGTATTGAAGGCAATCTGGTTGGCTGGTACGGGAAGCTTCCAACCCTCGGAGACTTCATCACGAAGCGCCTTCCTGATGAATTCGTAAAGCCCTGGGACGCTTGGTTGCAGGCAGGAATGTTAGAGGCCAAGGCCACTTTTCCCCAAGACTGGGAGGAGCATTTTCTGACGTTCCCGTTCTGGCGCTTCCTGATTGATCGCGGCACGGTGACCGAGCAGGCCTGGATGGGCCTCCTGATCCCGTCGGCGGATCGAGTTGGTCGACTGTTCCCATTCACAATTGCCTTGCCGCTAGACCATGCAAGCGGGGCGAACCTGGACCTTGCGCAACTTGATTCAATACTGGACAAATTTCAGGCACTGGTCAACCAACTCCTGGAGGACGATCTACTGGATGCGTTCGAAGAGAGCCTCGCACAAATTGGCTCTGCAAACCCTTCGCAGCAGGCTCTTGACCCGTCGCGGCAGGCACTCGAAGGTACAAGACTTGCCGATTTAGACCATAGCGCTGGATCGATTATCTTGGGCAAATCCAGCCAAATCGATAAGCTTTTTAGCAGCTTGGCCGTACAGGAGCTTTTTTCAAAAGGTGTGCGTGGACTCTGGTGGGTTCAGACCACTGAGACCGATAATGGTATTGTAAGAACATCCCCGGCAGGTCTGAACTCGACCTTATTTGTAGATTTGGTGAGAGGCGTAACTTAAGCATGGCGTTCGATTCCACAGATAGCAGTAATTCCCTGCCTGATGGCTTCCAGCTCGCAGAATTCACCGTCATCAAGAGAATCGGTGAAGGCGGCTTTTCGATCGTCTACTTGGCCCAGGACACCTCACTCGATAGCATGGTCGCAATCAAAGAGTACATGCCTTCAAGCTTGGCTTCAAGGTCGACTGACCTCAGCGTGTCGGTCAAGTCCGATCGCTATTCTGAGACCTTTGATGCGGGCATGAAGAGCTTCATTAATGAAGCAAAACTCCTGCGTCAGTTTGAACATGCATCGGTGGTCAAGGTTTACCGGTTCTTCGAAAGTAACGGTACTGCCTACATGGTGATGCCGTTCTATGAGGGTAGAACTCTCAAACAAATTCTTAAAGAGATGGGTGGACCGCCCGACGAGGCATGGCTCAAGAGTCTTTTATTGCCTGTGATGGATGCGCTCGAGCTGATTCACTCACATCAGTGCTTCCATCGCGACATTGCGCCCGATAACATCATGATCTTGGGAGATGGCCGCCCTTTACTGATCGACTTTGGCGCCGCGCGTCGAGTGATTGGAGACATGACCCAGGCGCTCACCGCAATTCTAAAACCAGGCTTCGCACCCATCGAGCAATATGCCGATATCCCGGGCATACGACAAGGCGCCTGGACCGACGTGTATGCGCTGGCCGGTGTCATTTACTATGCCTTGATCGGCAAGGCACCCGTGCCGTCGGTGGCCAGAGTTGTGACCGACTCACTGATCCCACTGCGTACCCAGCTTCAGGGTAAATACTCGGAGCACTTCCTTGCAGGGATTGACGCCGCTTTGAAAGTTCGACCCGAGGAGCGCATCCAGAGCGCCGCCGAGTTCAGGACTGCCTTGGGCTTCGATGCCGCTGAAGTCAGAAGTCCCATCGTCGACCTCACGGGGGCAGGGTTTCGTTCACAGACACGATTCGATGGAGTTCCGCAGAGTGAGCTCCTTCCGACCATTCCGGTTGCGCGAACAGGCTCGGCGACAACCGCAAGAACCATTTCCGGCACTGCTCCTGCGCCGACGGTGCAAGCACCCACAAAACCTGTACAGACGTCGACGCCGTCGGTTCGAGCGCAAGTACCTATTGCTCAGGCTTCATCCAAACCTACAAAACTACCGCTCTTTGGAGCTATCGGAGCGGGTATTGCAATGCTCGCAGGGGCGGTGTGGTGGTTCGCTCAGTCGCCCGCACCGCAGTTGACTGCAAGCAAGAGTCCAAAAGCGAGCGAGCCGACCGCGACCGCCTCGGCTCCCGCACCAGTGCCTGCGGCTCCATCGACGGTAACGACGCCACAGACTACGGCACCGGCAACACCGTCTGCGCCACCCCCTACGAACCCCGTTTCGACGCAAGGGTCTCCGCCCCCAGAAGCAGTTGCTTCACCAAAAATCGCTGACCTGAATAGCCTTCCCGATGCACTGAAGTTTATTCAGACGGTTGAATCGAATGCAGGCAAAGACTCGGTACTAAAAGTCAATTTGGTCAATCAAACCTTGGTCATTGGCAAAGATCAGTTGAAGTTTTCCGTGGTCTCCACTGAAGCGGGTTTTCTCTACGTGTTTATGGCCGGCACTGCCGGCGAGTTGACCCAATTATTTCCGAACGGAATCAATAGTGACAATCGGGTGAACATCGGCAAAGAAATTGTAGTGCCGCCGGGGACAAAGTATAGTTTCACAGCGGGTGGCCCGCCTGGCAAAGATACGCTCTTGGTGATGCTCTCCAAGGCTGAGCGCGATTTTTCAGAATCGGGCGCCCGTAAGGTCGGTGAATTCTATGCGTTTGATTTTCAAAAAATGAACCAAAAAATTACGGAGACTGGTGCGGATGTTCTGATCGGGAAGCCTTCATGCTCGGCTTCGAATTCTGCGCAGTGCAAGACTTACTGGGTGAGCAAGCTTGAGGTCCTTGAAGTCAAGAGCAAGGCGAGTGCCACTAAAAATTCAGGTACTGGAGCAGGTAAAAAAGCTTCCGGGTACTAAATTACCCACAGAGTCCGTGCACTCCGAAATGCGCTCGCTCTGTCCGGGCACCTAATGCGGGGTTGCAGGCCCCTTGATGGCCGCGGCACATTGGCATTGCGCATCAAGGAATTTGTTCGGTGATCTGTCCAGGGACAAGCACTTGAATTACCCCGCTCCAGTTGCACATCAACTTGCAGTTGTTGTCGAGTGCAGGCTGGTTACCGAGCATTACGGTGGGCACGCCTGGCACCCAAGGTGAACTCGTCGCTGGGATGCATGGCACGGGAGTCAGCACACCCAGGGCAGCGGCGGTGGCTGCGGCCACCATCGGATTGGTAGGCGTCGTGCACATGCCAAAAGGCAAGATATTGACGAAGGGTTTATGGTCCATGATGTTGGCCGCCGGCATAAAGCTGGTCATCACAAAATTTAAGGGTAAGACATTAAAGGTACTGGGTGCGAGGCCAAAGGAGCATTGCAGCGTCGCGCCAGTGCAGACATGCTGAGCCATGATGAAATCCTTTCGAAAAGGGTATCGACAAACAGAGAATAGCGCTTGTACAGTACCATCGTAAATACGACTGAAGTGCTAGTGTTTAATGGCCGCCGCTTGACGCTATCTCATTGAGCACGGCAGGGAAACCAATCCGCCTTGGGCGACAACTTAAATTGATCCCAACAAACATTTTTCGCCTCAGCGCTCACAATATCTCTGGCTTTGCTTTGATCTGGTGCCAACAGAGCCAAGGTCAAGGGACCTGACTTTCCCTCATTGATGACGATCAAGCGATTATCGGTGCAGCGAAACGAACAAATAAAGCGATTGGCCAAATTCGTCGCTGATGCTGGCGCGGCTTGCTGCGGGGCAGGTGCGACGGGGCGGCGACCAGAGTCCGCTAAGGGTACCGCAGGTGCAGGGCTAATCTTGGTAAGAGCTGCCGCACGACGCTCTTCGAGCCGCCCTCGATCCACCTCACCGAAACGGGCGACGATATCACTCCCCTCTTTGGCGATCCCGCCGATGACCGCGGTAGCGCGCAGACCCGGCCCTGGTTTTCTGAGATCATCGAAATTAACGTCTTGAGCCAATACCGTGATCGAAAGGCTCCCAATCAGGCCGAACAACAACCAGCTCTTCATTCGGCCAACTCCACGCTTCTCATTTTCACCGTTGCGCGAGCTTCTCCGTCGGCCCAATAGGCCGTGTAGCCGCCACCCGCTCCGCGCTCGAACAGCGCGATGTCAAACTTGCCAAACTCGAAATTAACGGCGGCACTATAGTCTGGCGGGCGAAGAGTGAGTGTGACGTTTCCTTTGCGAATATCGTCAGAGCGTTGATCAGCCTTGCCATGAAGGGCGCTATCGCGCAGCAACCACCTGGGTACGACTAACTCAGTATCGAAGGTGACCTTATACGACCCGTGTCTGAGCTTGAGCGGTGCTTCTGCCGCTCGAACCTTCAATGCTAAAGAACCACTCAAGGTTCGCGAAGCCCGGAAATTGGAGCTGCAAGGCAGCACGCACGGACCCTCACCACTCGAAGTGGAGCCCGGCATTACCTGAAACTGCATTTCGAACAAGCGACTCGCATCGACAAGAGTAGCGACTGCTATATTTTCCATTTGAGCCCTCTGGCCGTCCGTCCGGCTCAGCCGGAAGGCGGCCTTGGCGTCATTCGGATCCTGGATCAACAAGTAGGCATTATAAAAACCCTCAAAGGTATTTTGAGCACGCATCTTGTTGATCAGCGCCAGGAACACCTGTGGAGCCTTACGTTCTGGGTCGTCGCGTGCGAACTCCACCAAAAAATCGCGCATTTGTTCCGGCGTGGCTGCGCTGGCTAGAGCACGTGTAGCCAAAGTATCGTAGCGCTCGCGGTAGCGAGGATCAATCTCGTCGAAGTACCTCGAAAATTGAAGATCAGCCCCCATGTAGGCTAAGGCAAACGGTCTAAAGTCATCAATGGGTGCCATCAACAAGTAAAGCCTTTCACCTGGCCGCACCACAAGGGCAACCTCACCGCGTTTGTCGCGAACCGTTCCCACCCCTTTAAAGGCAACAGGTAAGTGCTCGTTTTTTTCGAAATCAATGAGGCGTAAACTCGAATACGCGATCACGGCACTATCGGGGCGACCCACACGGCTCAAGCCCACAATCTCCAGCAACGTGCCCTTCGGCCCGACGAAGACGCGCTCCAATCGAAGTGCAGGGTTGGAAGGGTCCTCCGTAAAGGCTTCCGAGACCAGGCCGAGTTTGTGCTGACGCGCGCGCGGGTTGTCGCGCAGAAATTGCTTTAGAAGTTGATCTCCACTTTCGGCCGAGAATCGCTCTAAGTTTGCATCGCTATCGGCGGAAGGATTGCTTCCCGGGCTAGAAGTGGTTTGAGCAAGCGCTACCGCCGACATCGCCACAATCGACGTCAGCAGCGCGGTTCGTCGCACCCACCCCGATTCCGCCCCTCCAGCGAAGAAACACGGCCTCACTCTTTCTTGGGACCAAAGACGTTATTAAAGAAGCCGCCGACATTGCTCAGGAATTTGTCAATTCCAGCGCTTAGTCGTTCGCCTAGGCTAGCCCCACCAATGTTTTCGACAGTTTCTCCAAGCACCAAAATATCAGTGCGCCGGTTAGCTTGCCTGCCATCTGGTGTGGCGTTATCAGCCACTGGTTTAGTCATTCCCAAGCCCGCGGCAGTCACACGACCGGCAACAATTCCTCGGGTAATTAAGCCTTGACGGACTTCGTTCGCACGACGTTCGGACAACAGTTGATTAGCAGGCGCAGGGCCGACATTATCGGTGTGTCCTTCGATCGCCACATTGGCCTTGGTTTTACTTTTCAGAATCGCTGCAACGCGGTCCAAGAAAATCGCACCATCGGGTTTGACTTCGTACTTTCCGGTATCGAACAAGATGCGTTCGTCGGATGTGATTTGAGCGCCACGGGCGGTTTGAGTCACCTTGACCGCGCCACGTTTCGCAGCATCGGTCTCCGCGCTCGCTCCTGTCCCCCCGGGACTCTGGCAAGCAAGTAGAAAAAGGACGGAGACGGAAGTGAGCGTCCATTGAAGGGTATTTTTGACCACTCGCATTTTAAGACTCGGTTAAAGGTTACGGATTGTTCGTCGACACTGCCGTCGCAGCGGGAACGCAGGTCACGTCGACATTGTTGACATTAGCATTCGTAACCGTCCCGCTACCATTCGCAACCGAACAGCTATACCCTGAAGGGTTGGATTGCACGCTCACGTCATAGCTCGTACCGACCACTAAAGCGATGGGGAAAGCGTATGGAGAGCTAGAAGCTGCCACAGTCACAGTCTGACTTCCGTTGGACAAAATCAAGTTGCCGCCTTGGTTCGCCGCATAACCACTCACCGCCCCCCCCACTCTTCGGGTCGGAAGACTGCAGGTCACTTTCACCGTGTTTATGGTGCCAGACACCGTCCCAGTGGCAGCGGTGACGCTACAGGTATTGGCCGTTGGTTGAGCCTCCACCATCACAAGATACTCCGTTCCAAATGCTAAAGGCGT
This sequence comes from Betaproteobacteria bacterium, assembly GCA_031421635.1. Taxonomy (GTDB): domain Bacteria; phylum Pseudomonadota; class Gammaproteobacteria; order Burkholderiales; family Burkholderiaceae_E; genus JAPOKJ01. The sequence goes on from JANOPA010000064.1 coordinate 212,466, forward strand.
CGGGAACTGAAAAGTGGATGCGCCCGAGGGCACCGTAATAAATTCACTTCCAGCGCCCAAGATTAAACCACTGCTGGTCAATCCAGAAACTGTGCCACCCAAGGCGAAGGTTGAAGTGCTACAGGCAATCGAGATATTGCCCACCGGGGCAATACCCATGATCCCGCTACCATTGCCGATGGAACAGGCAAGACTCATTGGTTGCGTTTGTACAATCACCGCATAACTACTTCCGAAGGGTATCGACCTAGGAAACGTGAAGCTCGAAGCGCCAGGGCTAATTGCGACGGTTTGGCCGCCCGAGGAGAGTGCCAAACCGAGACTCGAAAGGCCCGTGATGGTACCGCCCAAGGCATAGCTATCGACGGCACAAGAGAGGCTCACCGAGGTCACTGCGCTATTCGCGATGACACCCACATTATTGGCGAGCGTACAGGTAGACCCCACGGGCTGCGCCTGAACCGTCACGGTATAACCGGTGCCTGACGCAATGGCATTCGCAAAGGTGAAAACACTTTGCCCGGCCGAAACCGGCAAGACTTGCCCTCCGCTCGTTAAAATCAGCCCATTCGCGACCAATCCGCTCACCGTACCGCCCAGCGAACTCGTAATTGCGTTGCAGGCCACGGCGACATTCGAGACCGTCGAGGTCACGAACACGCCTGCATTATTGGACAGACTACAGGTGAGACCAGAGGGCTGGCTTTGAATGTTGACGGCGTACAAGGCTCCTTGTGGAAACCCTATGGGAAAGACAAACGAACTCGCGCCGACGGGAATAGTGAGCGTTTGGCCTCCAGCACTCAAGGTAAGCGCTCCCGTTGCACTTCCGCGCCCCGTTACACTTCCGCCGAGCGTATAAGTCACGGCACCGCACACAACACTTAAGCTTGAAGCGTTAGCAGAAGCCGCATTACCCGATGCGTTATTCACCACGCACACTGCACCATTGGGCTGAGTGCCCACCGTGACGTTATAAGTCGCCCCGGAACTCAGCAGGTTCGCGAATTTGAAGTTGCTACTCCCGGGCGCAATCGTAATGGACTCGCCACGGTTCGTAAGCACCAAACCAGCGTTGCTTCCCAGACCAGTGACCGCTCCGCCGACGGGAAACAGCGGCGTAATGACCGTCGGACCATTGACAATCTTGGTGACCGAAACAGTATCGAGGACCGCATCGTAGCCCGTTCTGTCAGGTCGGAACGGCACTCGAAGCGGATCGAAAGTGGCAGGATTTAGCCCTGCACTAACAATTTGAGAGGACACATCAAGCGCAAGCTTGCGCTTGGCAATTTCTATCGCTGCGAGGTTGGCAGCCAATATTGCCGGGGTTAACTGGCTAGAACCACTAAGCCCCGCGGAGACTGCAATATCCGAAACGATTTTGTCGGTTAGGCCACTTAAATTGATTGTAATAAATCCGCGAACCTTGATGGGTTCGGTGGAGAGTGAGTACCAAAGCGAGCCATCCGGGCGAGTGACGCTGGCGATCAACGGAGGTGTGAAGCCATCGATTCGAACACGATAATAGCCCTGAGCATCGGTTGTAGACGTTACGCGGTGCCCCGCATTGTCGATGATCACCACGGTTGCATTGGGCAGTGCGGCGCCATCGCCCGCCGACCCATCGGCACCAGAGGCGGCAGAATCACCGCCGCCAAATGAGCTTTCGGCCACGGTTTGGCCAAAGCTGTCAATCATTAAGGAAAGTAATGCCCCAACGGGAGCGGATCCACTCCCGCCTCCACTACCGCCGCCGCAAGCGCTAAGAGCGCCTAAAAGTAAGCAAAAACAAGCTGCTACCCATTGTTTAACTAAACGTCCAACGGCCATGCTCGAGATCAAATTCATTGTTCGGCGCCTAAGGTTAATCCCCGACCCAGATTCATAATTCCGGGCGAAAACAGCGACCATCATGGTAAAGCAACACCAAATGACGCTCGATGCAATATAACCTTATATTACATTTAACCTAGCCGCAATCTTTTAGTTTTTGTCATTCAGTACGTCCAAAATCTTGGCGATCAAGACCGCGCGCTAGTAACCCTTGGATCGGTCGGCGTTTCCGCTCACCACCGCGAAGGAGAGCATTTTCTGCAATTTACTCAGGATTTGGTCGGCGGCTGGTCGCATCAATGTCGGTGCGGAGCTATGGGGGGTGACGATCGCTTTAGGATGAGACCAGAACGGGCTGTCGACTGGTAAGGGTTCTGTGTCGAACACATCCAGACACGCGCCCGCTAACTGGCCCGAGTCCAGCGCGCTCACAAGCTCTGATTCGTTGACCAAGGCGCCTCGTGCAAGATTGATGACATAGGAACTCCTAGGCATCATCGCTAGTGTCTCAGCGCGCACAATATGTCGGGTTAGTGGGGTCGCCGGGGCCAAAACAATGAGTACTTTCGACGCTGCCATGAAGCGCTCCAACTGACCCTCGAATTGAACGCCTTCAATGACCTTCGGAGTGGTTGCAAATCCGGTCACCTTGAACCCGTCATTGGCGAACGCACGCGCTACTGATGAGCCTAATTTGCCCAGGCCCAATACTCCCACCGGCATTTGAGATCGATCCAAGGCATAGCGTTCCCGCCAACCTCGCCACTCATGTCGTGCTTGCTGGTCTCGATAGCGTGCAAAGTCGTACATCCACTCCAGCACTTGATGGCGGCAATAGTCAGTCATCTGCTGGGCCATGCCAGCGTCTTCCAGACGTATGATTGGCACATGGTCGGGAACCCTGCCCACCATTGCCGGATTATCAAAGAAGTAATCCAGACCTGCACCCATATTGAAGAATGCTTTGAGATGCGGATGGTTAGCGAAAAACTGTGGGTGCGGTCGCCAACCAATCGCGTAGTCGGCTTCGGGCATGGTATCGCTATCTTTTTGAAGGGCCTTAACTTGAGCTGGTAAACCGATCAAAAGTAACTTCTCTTGAACCAGCTCTACCCAGCGAGTCGCCTCCTTCGCGCTCGGACAACAGATCACAATCTTCATGAAGCTTGGAACTCCAGCAGCAAGGCACCTTCGGCGACCTGATCCCCTACGCCGTAGGCAAATGAGGCGACCGTACCGTCGCGCGGGGCGGTCAGGGTGTGTTCCATTTTCATAGCTTCCATCACCAAGAGCGCCTGTCCTTGTTTCACCACTGACCCCTTTTCTACCAACAAGGCGATTACTTTGCCAGGCATAGGCGCCGTGAGCTTTCCCTCTGTAGCAGCCTCACCCTCGACATCTGCGGTGAGGGGCCGATGCCTGACGCTCAACAAACCCTGCTCACTGAAGAGGCTGACTTGATGGCTCACCTCATCATAGTAGGCATGTACCTGGAAACGCTCCGAGCCAAGCAGGCCGCTTAGTTCATGGGTATCAGAGTTCCAAGCAAGCTCCGCCAGGCAGACAGGTGTTGTAGTCGCCATCGGGTGCTCCGAATGAGCTAAGGCCGATGCCCCTGCAACTTTAGAACTCAATACAACAGCATGTTGAATCAAATAGCCCTTGGCCGCGTAAGTAACATGAACAGCATGAATTTCCGTCGAGTCAGGGGCTGCAACCTCAAAACGAATGACTCTCTGCTGGCGGCCTGTATTACGCCAGCCGTCTTGCGTGGCCCAGGGGTCAGCGGGGAACCTTGAGTGACGCTGCTTCATCGCTAGTGCCTTGGCCTCCATCATCATGACCAGACCACAGGCCATCGCCAAGTTGCTTAAACCTGGAGGCTTGGCAAGCGGAATCAATTGCGCTTTATCACGCTCAATTAAGCCCGTATCAAGCGTACCGGATTTGAAGGCAGGGTTTTCCATCAAGCGCTTCAAGAACTCAATATTGGTACTGGGCCCAACCACTTGAAAATCATCCAAGGCAGATCGCATACGCGACACCGCCTGTTCTCGATCTGCGCCCCACACGATTAGCTTCGCAATCATTGGGTCATAAAACGGGGTGATGGAATCCCCTGATCGCACGCCACTGTCCACCCGTACAGCGGCGGGGTGAGGGCGCTGCTGTCCCGTGAAACTCACGGCCTCCGGAGTTCTCATGTATTTCAACTTGCCTACCGAGGGCAGGAACCCCTTGTCGGGGTTCTCAGCATAGACCCGAGCTTCGATTGAATGTCCGTCAATGCGTAGCTCGGCCTGTGTCGCAGGCAGGGCGAAACCGGCGGCCACTTTGAGCTGCCATTCGACCAGGTCGAATCCGGTAATCATTTCGGTGACCGGATGCTCGACCTGCAAACGAGTATTCATTTCCATGAAGAAAAAATTACCCGCTTGGTCGGCGATAAACTCTACGGTGCCCGCGCCTTGGTAGCCCACCGCTACAGCTGCTGCGACCGCGGCCTCGCCCATTGCCTTTCGGCGCTCGGTCGTCATGCCCGGCGCGGGCGCTTCCTCAATGACTTTCTGGTGACGGCGCTGCACTGAGCAGTCGCGCTCAAACAAAGACACGCAGCCCCCGAGCGAATCCGCGAACACTTGAATCTCCACATGCCGTGGCTGTTCAACATAGCGCTCCACCAAGACCTTGTCATCGCCAAAAGCATTAATGGCTTCTCGCTTACAACTACTTAACGCCGCTGCAAACTCTGCGCTGTTACGCACGATCCGCATACCTTTGCCACCACCGCCCGCACTGGCTTTGATCATGAGCGGATAACCGATGCGATCTGATTCGGCTTGCAAAAACTCTGGTGCCTGATTGTCGCCGTGATAGCCCGGCACCAAGGGTACTTTTGCTTTCTCCATCAAGGCTTTGGCGGCAGATTTACTGCCCATGGCAGCGATGGCCGAGGCAGGAGGCCCGATGAACACCAATCCGGCCGCTGCGACCGCCTTGGCGAAGTTCTCATTTTCAGACAGAAAACCATATCCTGGATGAATGGCTTGAGCGCCGCAACTCTTGGCAATCTCCAAGACCCTATCGCCCAGCAGATAGGATTCTTTGGCCGCTGCAGGGCCCAGTCGGTAGGCCTCATTGCAGACCTGAACATGCTTGGCTAGAGCATCCGCATCGGAATAAACAGCAACGGTTTTAATTCCCATGCGGCGCGCTGTAGCCGCGACTCGGCAGGCAATTTCGCCACGATTGGCGATTAGAATTTTGGTGAACATTTGAGCTCCTGAATTATCAATGGGGCGTGAGCTTTGGACTCGAGACTAAGACTCAAGCTTAGGCACCCAGGAGGGCTTGCGTTTCTCGAAAAACGCGGCAATACCCTCTTGTGCATCATCGGTGGCGCGCACCTTGGCTATTCTCGCGGCAGTCTCATTCATCACCTGATCGCCAATCGGCATAGTGACCACATCGCGGATCAAGCGCTTGGTTTCATTCAGGGCATTCGGGCTACCCTGAACCAGGTGACCAAGGATGGCGTTCACCTTGGCATCAAAATCTTCGGGCTGGGCGATGTCGTGCACGAAGCCAATGCGATAGGCTTCGGCAGCATCGAGGACTTCCGCAGTCAGCATGTAGCGACGCGCATTTGGCTCCCCCATCGCCTTAATGACATACGGGCTAATCATGGCCGGGATCAGCCCTAGCTTAACCTCAGACAAACAAAATTTTGCGTCGCTGCTGGCAATCGCAATGTCGCAAGCTGAGACCAGTCCCATGCCGCCCGCAAACGCCGACCCTTGCACTCTTGCCACGACCGGTTTTGGACTCTCATAAATTTGCCGCAGCACCATGGCCAGCTTGACCGAATCCTTGCGGGCTTCTTCGGCACTCATCGACCTTGCGGTTTTCATCCAGGTGAGATCGCCACCCGCACAGAAGGCTTTGCCGCGCCCGGCCAGTAAAATTACGCGCACGGTATCGTCGGCAATTGCGGCACCGATCGCATCAAAAAGTTCAACGAACATTACGTCGTTCATGGCATTACGCACGTCGGGGCGGTTTAGCCACACTTGGGCGATACCGTTGGCGTACTCGGTTTCAATGGTGGTGTACTGAGTCGGTGACAGAACGTTGGGGGTTTGCGGGCTCATTTGCTTTGCTCGTTCGATTAAATTCTGAATACGCCGAATTTGGTTTCGGGTATCGGGGCATTCAAGGTGGCGCTCATCGCGAGGCCCAGAACGCGACGGGTATCGGCGGGATCAATGACGCCGTCGTCCCAAACTCTGGCGGTGGCATAGTAAGGGTGGCCTTCATGCTCGAACTGATCGAGCAAGGGCTTCTTGAAGGCAAGCTCTTCCTCGGCGCTCCACTTACCGCCCTTACCTTCAATACCTTCACGACGCACCGTCGCCAAAACACTGGCGGCTTGCTCACCACCCATGACACTGATACGCGCGTTGGGCCACATCCACATGAAGCGTGGCGAGTAAGCTCGGCCGCACATGCCGTAGTTGCCAGCGCCGAAGCTGCCCCCGATAATGATCGTGAACTTGGGGACCTGCGCGCAAGCGACCGCTGTCACCATTTTGGCGCCATGGCGGGCGATACCTTCGTTCTCATATTTTCTGCCAACCATGAAGCCAGTGATGTTTTGCAAGAACAGTAGGGGAATTTTGCGCTGGCAGCACAATTCAATAAAGTGCGCGCCTTTGTTCGCCGAATCTGAAAACAGTACACCGTTGTTGGCGACGATGCCAATCGGCATGCCTTGAATGTGCGCAAAACCGCAGATCAAGGTGGTTCCAAAACGAACCTTGAACTCATCGAACTGAGAGCCGTCCACCACCCTGGCGATGATCTCGCGCACATCATAGGGCTTACGAGTGTCAGAGGGAATCACACCGTAGATTTCCTCGGCGGCATAGAGAGGCTCATGGGGTGTTTGAAGAAGAACATCGGGCGATTTTTTACGGTTCAAACTAGCAACAATTTGCCGAGTCAGGGCCAGCGCGTGTTCATCATCCTGTGCAAGATGGTCGGCCACTCCAGACAGTCGGGTATGTACGTCGCCTCCGCCCAGATCTTCTGCGCTCACCTCTTCGCCAATGGCTGCTTTCACGAGGGGCGGCCCACCCAGAAAGATCGTCCCTTGATTCTTAACGATAATGGTCTCATCACTCATTGCGGGCACATAAGCGCCACCGGCCGTACATGAGCCCATGACAACCGCAATTTGCGGAATGCCCTGAGCTGACATAGTGGCCTGGTTGTAAAAGATACGGCCGAAATGCTCCCGGTCCGGGAAGACCTGATCTTGGTTAGGCAAATTAGCACCGCCAGAGTCCACCAAATACAAACAAGGCAGGCGATTTTCCCGTGCCACCTCTTGCGCACGGAGATGCTTCTTGACCGTCATCGGGTAATAGGTGCCGCCCTTGACAGTTGCATCATTACAGACGATTACACACTCCTGCCCGCTCACTCGACCAATACCAGTAATCACACCGGCACCAGGAGCGTCGTTGTTATACATATTGAGAGCGGCAAGAGGTGAGAATTCTAAGAAAGGTGTACCGGGATCGAGCAAACCCGTGACTCGATCACGAGGTAGTAATTTCCCTCGTGCCAAGTGCTTGGCACGAGGAGCCTCACCGCCCCCCAAGATCACTTTTTCGGTTTGAACCTTCAGATCGATCACCAGACTTCGCATTAGCTCAGCATTGGCTAAGAACTGTGGGTCCCGTGGATTTAATTTTGATTCAAGCGTGCTCAAGTAAAACTCCTGAAGTGCCGACGCGCCCATTATCAGAAAGAGCCACGCCTAAACTTTGAAAAACCAATTGGGTGTAGAGAATAATCAGATCTTGCTTGGCCATGCGACCGGACTCGTTGAACCAAGTACCGACACCAGTGAGCATCGCAAGTAGGGCAAAGCTTGTCGCCATGATCTCTGAGGGACGAACCCCGGCCCTGGACGTCACGCTCGTGGGCGCGGAGCGATTCAACTTACCGATGCGGAATAAGCCCTCAGAGACTCCCTCCAGCAAAATATTTTGCAAAATTTTTTCATAGCGACGCCGCAAACACACCACCTGCTTATAGTCCTCCGGTTCGAGACTGCGCAGTTCCATGTTTGCGACGAACACCTCCTGCCTGCGAAGGGTGTGATATCGAATGTGAAAATCTACAAAGTCCTCGAGCTGAGTCAAGACGGAACGACCCAAGCTCTGAGTTTCTTCATTCCATCGCTCCAACAAAAACTCAAGATGCTCAATCTGCAACTGAGCAAGAAGCTTTCCCTTGCTCGGAAAATAGCGATACACCGAGCCAGGCTGAATACCGACCTGCGCGGCGAGTTGACGCAAGGTCATCGCCTCAAAGCCATGCTTGGCAATCAGCTCAATCGCGGTTTTGCGAATGAGCTGCTCGGTGCGCGCGCCATCTGACCCAGGAGTCCTGCTCACGTTGCTCCAGTCTTACTCATTTTGCTCCTCGCCTTGGCATCGAAATTAGTTTACCATTAATTGAACGGTTGGCCGTTTAATAATTTCCCGGATGGACCAAAGCGACACGGCAACCAGGGGCTTTTGAGTTAGCGATTAAAATCGAAGTTATGACGCAAACCTCAGCAAAGATTCACCGAGCCAATCTATCGCTGATTCCCTTCTGGGCCATTTTGATCGGTGCTGCAACCATGCTCACCCTTGCGATGGGGATGCGTCAGAGTTTTGGCTTGTTTCAGCCGCATATCCTTAAAGATCTTGGCATCAGTGCTGCAGATTTCTCGCTGGCCATTGCCATTCAAAACATCGTGTGGGGGATCTCTCAGCCCTTCGTCGGCATGATGGTGGACAAATACGGGTCGCGGCCCATTGCGCTCACTGGCGTACTCATCTATGGGGTAGGTTTAGTTCTCACGATCATCGCACCGTCAACCCTAGTACTGACTTTGGGCATCGGTGTTTGTGTCGGGTTAGCGCTATCTTGCTGCGCCTCGAACATCGCCATGAGTGTCACTTCTCGAACGGTCTCTGCTGCCAAGCGAAGCTTTGCGATGGGGGCAGTTTCAGCCGCCGGTTCTTTAGGTCTCATGCTGGCCTCACCACTGGCCCAGAGCCTGATCACTAGTAGCGGCTGGAGGACTGCCATGGTCGCCTTCTTGGCTTTGGCCGCTGTGATGATTCCTGCGGCTTATGCCGTAGGTATTTCCGACCGCTTAATTGTTGAGAAAGTCGTGGGTCCCGCCCAATCCATTTTCGAGGCGGTCAAAGAGGCGACCTCTCATCGGGGATACGTCGTGATGGCCATTGCATTTTTTGTTTGCGGTCTTCAGTTGGTATTTATTACGACCCATCTTCCGAACTACCTTTCGATTTGCGGCATTGATCCGAGTGTGGGCGCTCAAGCCCTGGCACTGATCGGCCTCTTCAATGCCTTCGGTTCACTGCTATTCGGATGGCTGGGTGGGCGCTACTCGAAACGCTTCCTCTTGGGTGGCATTTATGTTTTACGATCGCTCATCATCACCGCCTATTTTATGAGTACGCCAACACCCACAACTACCTTAGTATTCGCTGCCGCGATGGGCTCGCTTTGGCTGGGTGTAGTACCCCTGGTGAACGGCTTGGTAATTCATCTCTTTGGCCTACGCTATGTCGCCACATTGACGGGCCTAGCGTTTTTCAGTCACCAAGTGGGCTCCTTTTTAGGTGCATGGGGTGGCGGACTTATATATACCTCTCTGGGCTCTTATGAGTGGGCTTGGAAGGGGGCGGTCATCATCGGCATTCTTGCCGGCATCATGCAAATGTCAATGAACTTGCAGCCCAGCAAACGCCTTAACATGGCCACCGCGTAAGGCTCATTCAGAAGCGCCGACTGCGCTCGACGGAGCAGCATCCACCGAGGGACTTTCCGACCGGTGATGAACCATCTCACTAGGGTTATCCCTGCCGATTCATGCTGTAAGCGTGCCGTTTCTGATCGGACGCAGTAGTACGATCATTTATCAAGGAGCATCGTTATGAAATCAGCTCAACCTTATCCTTCGAATCCCGTAAGCAACTGCCCGTCGCGTCTCATGGCCTCGCAGCATCGGCACTTACGTCTAGCGTGGCTTGTGGGCGCAACTGGAAGTCTCATGGCATTGGCTTTTCAATCACTTCCCCTTGCTTCGGCTCAATCCAGTCCGGCTGGCCCTGTAGAAGGCCAATGCATCTTGGCGGGTCGCTTAGATACCGAGGCGCAATGGGCCCCAAAATTTGGCAATCTTGAACTGCTCGATAGCGAGGGCAAATTGATTCAGCCGCGAGTCGCGAATCAGCAATCGGCGAAGGACTTGCTTGCGAGTGTGAAACAGGTTCGAATCAAAGCCCCTGCTTTATTGTCGGCTTGTAACGGCAAGCAAGCAATTCCGAAAGGCGATTCTCAAGCAAGCCAAGCGCACGCCCAAGCACCAGCCGTTTCCGCAAGCTCGGCGCCGATCGCGGTTGAAGCGATAAGTTACCCTCCTCTGGGCCTCGGTGGAGAATGGGTGGAACTGAAGTTGGCGCTTCAACAAGAACGTGTCACCATGATCTCTTCATATCGCACCAAGCCCTAAGCACATGCTTCAGTTTCCGAAAGAACTCCCTTCCGTGCAAGCCAATCCTCGCTCACTGCGCCGTCAACTCCTGCAACTTGCGGGCTCCTCCGCGGTGCTAGGTTTGGCCCATCGCCACGCCTCAGGACAAACAGAGGGGTTCCCATCCCGGCCCATCACCATGATCGTGCCTTTCCCGCCCGGAGGGGTCGCCGATGCTGTGGGGCGTCCAGTGGCGGAAGCCTTGGGGCGTTTACTAAAACAAGCGGTAGTGGTGGAAAATCGCGCTGGTGCAGGCGGCGGCGTGGGTATGGGTCTGGCGGCCAAGGCCAAGCCCGATGGCTACACCATTATGATGGCTCTGTCCTCGATCACCATCCTGCCCGAGGCCGATAAGGTCTTAGGGCGGGCACCCTTGTACCAGCTCAATCAACTCAAACCGATCGCTCGCTTTACAGCGGACCCGACTGTTTTAGTGGTTCACGCTGACAGTCCATTCAAGGATTTCAAGCAGTTCCTCAGCTACGTAAAAAGTAAACCTGCTGCGCTCACCTACGGCTCTTCGGGCTCGTACGGCACCATGCATGTGCCGATGGAATTGCTCAAGCAAGCCACCAATACCTTCATGGTTCATGTGCCTTACACCGGTGCAGGACCCGCCGTGGTGGGACTACTCAGCAAACAAATCGATGCGCTCGCCACCGGGCCGGCGAGTATTGTTCAACACATTAAAGCGGGCAAGGTGCACGCGTTGGCGCACTGGGGTGAAGGCCGCCTTGGGGCACTCCCGGAAGTGCCTAGCTTTGCGGAATTAGGGCTCAAAATTAACTTCGCGCAATGGGCTGGCTTGTTTGTGCCAGCCGGGGTGCCAGAGCCCATCGTTGCCAAACTCCGTGCGAACGCAAAGCTGGCTGCCAGCGATGCCCGGGTAGTGCAAACCTTGAACTCAGCGGGTTCGCCCCTGCAATATCTTGATGCGCCAGAGTTTGACCGCTATGTCGAGGCTGAGGTCGGGCGAATGGCTGCGGCGGTTAAGAAAATTGGCAAGGTCGATTAACTCATTTTGGCCGCGTCACCGTCACCAGGCATCGATCTGCATCAACCTTCACCCAATCTCCTGTTCGAATCACGGACCAGTGTATTGATGCGGCCTGTACTGGTCCAGCAGCTTCAATAATTTTGGTGTACCCATTGCGATCCGCCATCGCCTTGATGGCGCTTGGCGTAAAGATCCACAGCGCAGTATTCTCATGTATGCGTCGCCCCTCTATCAATTGCGCGGCTTCCCAAATTTGCTCAATCGTCGAATGAGGGCAGCTCAGCAGGCGTAGCGAGTCCGTGAAGGCGTCCACTTCGACCTCCTTCCAGAGCACTATTGCGGCAGAAATTGACCGCGATCAAGGGCCAAAACACATTCCACTTCTATCATCGCCGGAGCTTGCTGCAAGACTACCTTGCGCCGCTATCCCCTTTTGCAATCGCCACAAAAAGACGAGCAATCCTCATGACTACCGACACCCAAGCACCCGAATTGACCGACGGCTTTCACCTCGTTATCGATGCCCTCAAGCACAACGATATCGATACCATTTTTGGTCTGGTCGGCATCCCGATTACTGATCTTGCTCGCCTTGCACAAGCCGAAGGCATGCGCTTTATCGGCTTTCGTCATGAGCAGCATGCAGGCAACGCCGCTGCCATTGCCGGCTACATGACGCAAAAGCCAGGCATTTGCCTGACCGTGTCTGCACCCGGTTTCCTAAACGGATTGACGGCGCTGGCCAATGCCACCGTGAACTGCTTTCCGATGATTCTGATCAGCGGCTCCAGTGAGCGCGAAATCGTTGACTTGGCGCAGGGCGATTACGAAGAGATGGATCAATTGAATGCGGCTAAGCCATACGCCAAAGCCTCGTACCGAATCAATAAGGCCGAAGACATTGGAATAGGTATTGCGCGAGCAATTCGGGCGGCGGTCTCGGGTCGTCCGGGCGGTGTTTATCTAGACCTGCCCGCTCAACTTTTGAGCCAGACGCTGGATGTTGCGCACGGTAAAAAATCCTTGGTTCGAGTTGTCGATCCTGCCCCTCGCCAGATTCCGGCGCCAGATGCAGTCGAGCGTGCACTGGCCCTGCTGAAAGGCGCCAAGCGCCCTCTGATTCTTCTGGGCAAGGGCGCAGCGTACGCTCAGGCCGACGCGGATATCCGAGCCTTCGTCGAATCCTCAGGAATACCTTATCTACCGATGTCGATGGCCAAGGGCTTATTGCCCGACACCCATCCACAATCCGCTTCAGCGGCGCGCTCGTATGTGTTGGCCGAAGCCGATGTCGTTGTTTTAATCGGCGCTCGCCTGAACTGGTTGCTGTCTCACGGTAAAGGTAAAACCTGGGGTGGCCCGAAGCAGTTCATTCAGATTGATATCTCCCCCACCGAGGTCGATAGCAACGTCGCCATCGCAGCCCCCGTGATCGGTGATATCGGCTCTTGCGTGTCAGCGCTTCTGAAGGGCATCTCGTCTGGCTACAACAAGCCCTCATCCGAATGGACTGGTGCTATCTCCGAGCGCCGCGAAAAGAACCTCGCCAAGATGGCGATCACCCTCGATCAAAACCCGTCACCCATGAATTTCCATAGCGCCTTGCGCGCGATTCGTGATGTGTTGAGAACGCGTCCCGACGTCAACGTCGTGAATGAAGGGGCCAATACGCTCGACTTCGCACGCAGCATCATCGACATGTACCAGCCCCGCAAGCGTTTCGACTCCGGCACCTGGGGCATCATGGGAATTGGCATGGGTTACTCAATCGGCGCGGCCGTGACCAGCGGCTTGCCAGTGGTGGCCATTGAAGGCGATAGCGCTTTTGGCTTTAGCGGCATGGAAATTGAGACCATCTGCCGCTACGAATTACCGGTCACCACCATTGTGTTCAATAACAATGGCGTGTATCGCGGTACTGATGTGAACCCGACCGGTGGCAAAGATGTCGCACCCACAGTGTTTGTCAAAGGTGCGCGCTACGACAAGATGATTGAGGCGTTTGGTGGCAAGGGCTACAACGCAACCACACCGGCTGAACTCACCAAGGCCCTGACCGAGGCCATTGCCTCCGGCAAGCCCGCACTGATCAACGCCGTTATCGACGAGGCGGCCGGCACCGAAAGCGGACGCCTGCTGAATCTGAATCCAAAAAGCAATGCTACCAAGAAGTAGCGCAGGCACTACCTTAGAAATCTATTTTAAACAAAGACGTATCGGAGCTTTTCAAAATGAGTAAACCACTCAACGGCATCAAGATTATCGACTTTACCCATGTGCAGGCGGGCCCAGCTTGCACACAAATGTTGGCATGGTTCGGCGCAGATGTGATCAAAGTGGAGCGTCCTGGTGCCGGTGACGTGACCCGCAGCCAGTTGCGCGACATGCCCGATGCTGATGCTTTGTATTTCACGATGTTGAACAGCAATAAGCGCTCATTAACGCTGGACACGAAGCAGCCTGAAGGCAAAGCGGTGTTAGAGAAAATGATCAAAGAGTTCGACGTGATGGTTGAGAACTTTGGTCCCGGCGCCCTGGATCGCATGGGTTTCTCCTGGGAGCGCATTCAAGAGCTGAACCCGCGCATGATCCTGGCGTCGGTCAAGGGCTTTAGCGATGGCCATCATTACGAAGACCTGAAAGTCTACGAGAACGTGGCTCAATGCGCAGGTGGCGCGGCCTCCACTACGGGTTGGTGGGATGGCCCACCCACGGTGAGTGCAGCCGCCCTCGGCGACAGCAACACCGGTATGCATTTGGCTATTGGCATCTTGACGGCTATTATCGGCCGCCAGCAAAGCGGTCGCGGTCAGAAGGTGGCCGCCTCTATGCAAGACAGCGTGCTGAATCTGTGTCGCGTCAAAATGCGTGACCAGTTACGTCTCGATGCGCTGGGCTATTTGGAAGAATATCCTCAGTACCCCCACGGCAAATTCACCGACGTCGTACCTCGCGGCGGCAATGCGGGCGGCGGCGGCCAACCAGGCTGGGTGCTCAAGTGCAAAGGTTGGGAAACCGACCCGAACGCCTACATCTACTTCACCGTGCAGGGCCATGCCTGGGCGCCGATCTGCGACGCCATCGGCAAGCCCGAATGGAAGACCGATCCTGCCTATACCACCCCAAAGGCACGCCAGCCCCACATCATGGACATCTTCGGCACCATCGAAAACTGGTTGAAAGACAAGACCAAGTTCGAAGCCGTAGACATTCTGCGCAAGTTTGATATTCCTTGCTCGCCCGTGCTGTCGATGAAAGAGTTGCTCAATGACGAGTCTCTGCGCAAGAGCGGCTCAATTGTTGAGGTGCCTCATAAAGTGCGCGGCAGCTATATGACCGTTGGTAGCCCAATCAAGTTTTCGGACTTAAAGGTTGAGATCACAGGTTCGCCTTTGCTGGGCGAGCACACCGATGAAGTGCTGGCTGAGCTTGGGTTCAGCAAGGACAGCATTGCTTCGATGCATCTGAATAAAGCGGTTTAACGTGCCCGCAAGTTACCCCCCTGGGCTAACTTTACGAACTTTGCTACGGCACCTTCTTTAGGTGCCGTTTTTCTTTTGCACGGCCGCTTCACCATCACCGCCAAGTGCATGGTCGATCTTTTCCATGTTGTCCAGTATCTTCAACAGGTAGTGCAGGGTGTGGGTGAGATCGCCGGTCGAGAAGTCCGTCAACGCGGCTTCATAGTATTTGTGAATTTTGGGTAAGGCGTCCTTCTCCCACACTTTGCGTCCGTGCTTGGTCATCAGCACGCGCTTCGCTCTGCGATCATGGGGGTCGGCTAGAAGTTCAATGTGACCGTCTCTCGCCATGCGCCCAAGTAGACCGGACAAACTTTGTCGGCTGACTTTGAGGTATCGCGCCAAATCTCCCACGCTCATCCCGCCTTCGGCTGCGTCGCGCGATAGGGCGCCCAGCACGGCCCATTGCTGCGTGGTGAGACCATCCTCCTCTACCGCTCGAGTGCCTGTTTTATGCAACATGTTGGCACATTGGTATAGTCGAAAAAACAGCCTATTAGCCAGATCAATTCGCGCAATATTACTTTTTTCCTTATTTGTATTCATTATTTCTTCAAAAAATATGCTTGCAAATCTAATTTCTCTTAGTGTAATATATAACAACATATTGACATATATACAGTTTTGAAAACTACATATTGTCAATGCAAAGCATAACAACCTTGCCAAAATTGGAGAGCGCCATGCAGAAATTTAAAGATAGAACCGTCATCGTCACTGGAGGTGGCGGAGGCATTGGTGGCGCCACGTGCCGTCGCTTCGCTGCCGAAGGGGCCAAGGTTGCGGTGTTTGACATGAACCTGGAGGCCGCGCAAAAAGTCGCGGCTGAAATCAAGGCTACGGGCGGTACGGCCGCCGCCTTCAAATGTGACATCACCGACCGCGCGGCCGTCGACCAAGCCGTAGCACAAGCTCAAGCCGATTTGGGCCCGATCGATGTACTGGTGAACAACGCAGGGTGGGACGTGTTTCGCCCGTTCACCAAAACCACACCCGATCAATGGGATAAATTAATTGCGATTAACCTCACGGGGGCTTTGCACATGCACCACGCCGTGTTGCCCGGCATGGCCGCAAGAAAGAGTGGTCGCATCGTCAACATCGCTTCGGATGCGGCACGCGTCGGCTCGTCTGGTGAAGCCGTGTATGCCGCGTGCAAAGGTGGGTTGGTGGCGTTCTCAAAAACCATTGCGCGCGAACACGCCCGTCACAACGTAACCGTCAATGTCGTGTGTCCCGGCCCTACCGATACCGCGCTGTTCGCGGACTACAAAGAAGGTGCGGGCAACCCCGAGAAGCTGATGGAGGCGTTCACCCGCGCCATTCCTTTGGGCCGTATCGGTCAACCCGATGATTTGCCCGGCGCCATTTTGTTTTTTGCCAGCGACGACGCAGGTTACATCACTGGCCAGGTGTTGAGCGTGTCGGGTGGCCTGACGATGAATGGCTAATGGTTAACGGCGGATAACTCTTAAGGAACACATCATGAAATTTGAAGACATCATTTACGAAAACCGCAACGGCGTGGCATGGATCATCATCAACCGCCCCGAAAAGATGAACGCGTTTCGCGGCACCACTTGCGACGAGCTGATTAAGGCGTTTAACAAAGCAGGTTACGACCGATCCATCGGTGCCATCGTCTTCGCTGGCGCCGGTGATCGCGCCTTTTGCACGGGCGGCGATCAATCAGCACACGATGGCAACTATGACGGCCGCGGCACGATTGGTTTGCCGATGGAAGAGTTGCACACCGCCATCCGCGATGTGCCCAAGCCCGTGATCGCACGCGTGCAAGGTTTTGCCATTGGAGGCGGCAACGTCTTGGCCACCATTTGTGATCTGACCATCTGCTCGGACAAGGCTGTCTTTGGCCAAGTCGGTCCGAAGATGGGCTCGGTAGACCCCGGTTACGGCACTGCCTTCTTGGCACGGGTGGTGGGCGAGAAAAAAGCCCGTGAAATTTGGTACCTGAATCGCCGTTACTCTGGTGCCGAAGCGGTGGCCATGGGCTTGGCCAATGTGTGCGTGCCGCACGATCAACTCGATGCAGAAGTGCAAAAATGGGCTGAAGAGATTTGCGAACGTAGCCCGACCGCTATTGCGATCGCAAAGCGCAGCTTCAATTCAGACACGGCCCATCAAGCCGGCATTGCCGGTTTGGGAATGTACGCCCTCAAGCTTTATTACGATACAGAGGAGTCACGCGAAGGGGTGAACGCGCTCAAAGAAAAGCGTAAGCCTGAGTTTCGTAAATATGCCAAGTAGTCTTGGCTGACCGTCAGTTCGGAGTGGCCCGCCCATTTAGCGATCCTTGAGGTGGTCAACACCTACGAGGGTACGCACGATGTATATGCATTGATTTTGGGGCGGGCCATCACTGGGATTGCGGCATTCGGCAACTGAGGATTGACATCATTCCAAATTAGTTGTTCCAGCGTAAACCGTTGTAATACTGAGCACGACTAATAGTGCTGCGGATCGCAAACTCACGATAATCGCCGCCATTGACCGTATTGCCTAACGATGGAATCGAAACATTCTGGCAATTCGCTACCGTTGCCGAGGTGGGTCGATTGCCGACCAGAAAAGCATCCGGAAGAGAATAATTCACCACCGACCTGATCGTCGAGAAAGTTCCGCTGCTTGCGTTCTTTGGACTTCGCTCTTCACCATAAACGTAGGCATTTGAGATGGCGCCCCCATTCGGATTATTAATCCAGGTCACATTAAAACTGCATCCTGCCGCTGCGGGCGGGCTCACCAAGGCCAGGGAAGGCGTGATATCGTTCAGTGGCAAGCCGAGTACAGCAGCGGGAGGGGAAACCGGCGCAATGATACGAGCCGTTTCAATCGCATCGGCCGTGGTATTGCCGGGATTACTATTCAGAAAGATCTCAAATCGATACAGAGAAAAGGCGCGAAGTGAGGAAAAATCCGACACCGGCGTGTCCGCGTAAGCCTGTGCTGTGCTGGCCCCCGCAGTACCCGGAGAGGTCGGCCAAAAGCCTGCATACAGTGCCGCGCCCGTATCGGTGACACCACTGAGGCGGAAGGAATTATTGGCCAGCGAACTCACCATCGTACTTGCACTGACGGCCCCTGTTTTGTTATGGATGACCAGATACCCAGTAGCACCACTTACCGCAGAGGTCGTCATCACCAGACCCGCCGTCGGCAAGCCCGGGCCAGTCACCCGTACTGCACGAATATTGGCGGACACATAACTGGAAGTCGCGACATCAAATCGGCTGGTATTGATGAACGGAAACAGCTCGGCGATGATCGTGCCAGGCGAACTTCCGGAAGCATTGGCCTGCTTCAAAGGATTGACCTGTGCAAATTTGTAGTACCTTGGCGTAATCGATAGGTCGTAACTTCGTTGATTGCCGTGCAAGATCCAGTTGCCTGCCTTGGCGCGGGTGAGTGTATCGTCGCGTTTGAAGACTACAGTTTTCGTGTATTCAATAGGTGCAGAAATATTTCCCGCGAGAGGGCCGGTACGCGGTTGACGGACGGTCAATTCGACCACTGCCAAGTCATCGATGGTCTGCGCACTGCTGCCAGCGGCCGCCGCATAACGCGAAAAAAACAAGACGACCGGGTTGGCCAGTGTACTGCCTTGAACATATAACGCATTTTGACTTTGGCCATCACTAAAGAGTGTCCGAAAGTCCTCTTCGAAGTTTTTGCTGTTTTGACGATAGGCAGTGGTCACCAGCCGAGTGCCGTCTACGTCATCGCAATTGGCGTCGATAGTTGTTGGCGCCAGCGCAAGGCAACGATTGACCTCAGTGACCCAGGCGTTCAACTTGGAGAAAGTAAGCGCGGGATTGCTTGGCAAAGCCACCGCAGTAGTTGGCAATGGCGTAGCGGCCGAGACCAAAGCCGGTGTGACAGTGCCATCTGCAGCAGTATTGATCGAGCCTAGCTTCACCCAAAGTTGGGTCGCCCCTGTACTTGGGTCGCGCGCGTGACTTAAGGACTCGATCACGGCATCCACGCCCGTACCGTCATAGCGGTAGACCGACTTGATCGCATCGAATGTCGCCGTCGACGCAATGCCTGCCGCAATCAGCGCCGCGTCCACAGAAGCGACAAGATCCGCCTTCGCCTTGGCAAGCTTGGTCTTGTCAATACTGGACCCATTGAAATTCTTGTCGGTACCAGCAATAGTGGAGACCAATACATCAGAGGTAATCTTGTCAGTTAATGGATTTACATTGATCCGTACGACCTTTCCGGTCGTTGCAACTTCATCCGTCACACTGCTTAAGACTGAGCCGCCAGCATCCACCACTCGCAGCACGTAGGGTGCAATGAACGTGGTCGTTTTGAACTTCAAAAGATATTGACCATTTCCGTCGGTACGCCCAGACACGACCACGCCCTTGGCGTCGGTCAACGTGACGACTGCATTTTTCAGCGGCGCTCCGTCTCCAGCGGAACCCGCAGCACCTCCGTCGCCACCCGCATCTCCACCGGAGCCGCTCACATCTATCCCAAAAGTTGTAGCGGCCATCGCCAGATCGACAGGCACGGCGGGCGCTAGGGGATCAACAACAACAATGACCGGAGGAACCACTGCAGGTGTTCCTGATGAACCTCCGCCACAGGCGATTAAACCGCCAACCATCGCCGCAATCAGTCCGAGGCGAAAAACACGGACTGAGAAAACACTCTTATCACTATGCTGCGCCATGATTTTCCTCGAAAAGATGTTAAACATTATTTCGTTGAAGCATATCCTGATTGCGCGCCAGAAGCATCACATATTTTGGTGTCGCTATGGGTGCTCGCGTGGGACCCAAAGTCGCTCGGTCTGGGCTTGCAAGTAAACTTACTCTCAACACTTCGATGTGATCCATCGGATTCCGCCCTTAATGGTGCGTCAATTCACTTCCAATGAAAGGCCTTCATCACATGACCGATGCTGTCTACACCCCATCTAAAATCTGGACCTGGAACAAAGCCAACGGCGGACAGTTCGCCAACATCAATCGCCCCATAGCCGGTTCGACCCATGACAAGGATCTCCCGGTCGGTCGCCACCCTTTCCAGTTGTACTCTTTGGCCACACCGAACGGCGTCAAAGTCACCGTGATGCTTGAGGAGCTACTTGCTCTAGGTTTCAGCGGCGCAGAATATGACGCATGGCTGATCCGTATCAGTGAAGGTATGCAGTTCAGCAGTGGCTTTGTCGCCGCGAATCCCAACTCCAAAATTCCCGCCCTAGTAGATAGAAGCGGCCCGAAACCGATTCGCGTGTTCGAATCGGGCGCCATTCTGATGCATTTGGCCGAAAAATTTGACGTCTTGCTTCCATCGGGAGGCGAAGCACGCGCAGCCTGCCTTTCCTGGCTGTTTTGGCAAATGGGGAGCGCCCCCTACTTGGGCGGCGGTCTCGGACACTTCTACGCCTATGCGCCGACCAAGATTGAATATGCCATCGACCGCTTTGCCATGGAGGTCAAGCGTCAGCTGGACGTGTTGGACCGGCGCCTGGCCGAAAGCCCATACCTGGCGGGCGACGACTACACGGTGGCCGACATGGCCGTCTGGCCCTGGTACGGCGCGCTGGCGCAGGGCCTGGTGTATGGCGCGGGGGAATTTCTGCAGGTGACTTCGTACAAAAATCTGCAGCGCTGGACAGCGCAG
>JANOPA010000065.1:0-16758 GCA_031421635.1 Betaproteobacteria bacterium
GGTAACTGACCACCACTTTGTCGATCCACCACCAACGAGCGCTCAAGCTTACCGGCACTCGCTTGAATTAAGGCCTCACACTCCTCGTCGGTCAACAGGCCATCGAGCAAAGCGATGTTCGGATTTTCCATTAAAAAGCCAACTTTCACCGGGTGCCCGGATGCATCCAGAATGACACCCTTAGGTAGCCGTAAAGGCTCAGCCTTATAACCATTCAATACGCTTGGGGATTGTTGCTGAACCCGCTCCGTCATCGAGCGAACAACCACGATTGCAGAACGCGCGAAGGCAGGATCGAAGGCATTTTCAATCATCACCTTCTCCATATCGACACTGGTACAACCCGCGACGATGTTGGAGGCTAACCAATCTTGCCATTCGGCAGAAAGCTTACTTGGGATCTGGTCAAGGGCGGATTTACTCATAGTATTCAGAAATGAAGATGCCGAAAAATCTTAAAAAATATACCGCATTGTAAATTCGCAATCGAAATGCAACATTTCCAATGCAACACGCCCAGCAAGCAAACCTCGAAACAGCAGAGGCGACAAGCTGGGCGTCAGCCCACGGCGGGCAAGTGTAGTGAGTCACATTAGCGAACGCAGCGAGCTGAGCTCGTATTTAGTTACGCGTGCGATCCACTAATTTATTGGCCTTGATCCAAGGCATCATGGCGCGCAATTTCTCGCCGACAACTTCAATCTGATGTTCGCCCATGATGCGGCGCTTCGAGATCAAAGTGGGGGCGCCAGCTCGGCTCTCCAAAATAAACTGCTTGGCGTACTCACCGGTTTGAATATTGACCAAGGCCTTACGCATGGCTGCACGGGTATCTTCCGTGATGATCGATGGGCCCGTGACATACTCGCCGAACTCGGCATTATTAGAAATCGAGTAGTTCATGTTGGCGATACCACCCTCATAAATCAAGTCAACGATAAGCTTGAGCTCATGCAGGCACTCGAAGTAGGCCATTTCGGGCGCATAGCCCGCTTCGACCAAGGTCTCGAACCCCATCTTGATGAGGTCAACCGTACCTCCGCACAGAACGGTTTGCTCTCCGAACAAGTCGGTTTCAGTTTCTTCTCGGAAGTTGGTTTCAATAATGCCGGCGCGTCCGCCACCAATGGCGCAAGCGTAGGACAAAGCCATATCGCGGGCTTTTTTGGATTTGTCTTGATGCACAGCGACCAGCATCGGTACCCCGCCGCCTTGGGCGTAGGTGCCACGTACCGTGTGACCTGGGGCCTTCGGCGCAATCATCACCACGTCAATATCTTCGCGAGGCACGACTTGACCGTAATGAACGTTAAAGCCATGTGCGAAAGCGAGTGTGGCGCCTGCCTTCATGTTGGGGGCAATTTCGCTGTTGTACACGGCGGCAATATGCTCATCGGGCATCAACATCATCACGAAGTCCGCGCCTTTCACGGCGTCTTTGACTTCTGCAACATTGAGCTTGGCCTTTTTGACTTTGTCCCAGCTTGCGCCACCTTTGCGCAGACCGACCGTCACCTTGACGCCAGAATCGTTCAGGTTTTGCGCGTGGGCATGGCCTTGCGAGCCGTAGCCCACAATCGCAACCTTCTTGCCTTTGATCAGCTTCAGGTCACAGTCTTTGTCATAGAAAACTTTCATGGTCTCTCCTGGGAAAAATTGGGATGAAATCGGTAATAAAAATGGATAATTCTGGGAAGGTCGCGACGATACCGCCTTAGACCTTTAATATTCGCTCGCCGCGGCCAATACCGGAACATCCAGTACGAACTGTTTCAAGAATTGAGCTGCTCTCCATGGCCTCAATGAAGGCATCGAGCTTACTGCCATCACCGGTCAATTCAATCGTGTAAGACTTGTCGGTGACATCAATAATGCGTCCACGGAAAATATCCGCTAAACGCTTAACCTCTTCACGATCTTTGCCGACCGCACGAATCTTGATGAGCATCAGCTCACGCTCAATGTAAGCCGCCTCCGTCAAGTCAATCACCTTGACCACTTCAATCAAACGATTCAAATGCTTGGTAATTTGCTCAATCACATCATCCGAGCCGCTGGTACCAATGGTCATACGTGACAAAGAGCGATCTTCGGTGGGTGCCACAGTGAGTGTTTCAATGTTGTAGCCACGTGCCGAGAATAAACCGACCACGCGCGACAAAGCGCCGGGCTCGTTTTCAAGAAGAATAGAAATAATGTGTCTCATGTTGTTCTCCTACAATTCCTCGGAGCCAAGCAACATGTCCGTCAAGCCCTTACCGGCTTGTACCATCGGCCACACATTTTCTTCTCGATCGGTATAGAAATCGATAAAGACACAGCGATCTTTGTATTTACCAAAGGCGTCTTTCAACGCCCCCTCGACATCGCTCGGCTTTTCGATCTTCATGCCCACATGACCATAAGCCTCGGCCAACTTTACGAAGTCTGGCAGGGCATCCATGTAGGAGCTGGCATAACGACCGCCGTACTCCAGTTCCTGCCACTGGCGCACCATACCCAAATAACGATTATTCAGGTTGATGATCTTGACCGGCAGGTTGTACTGCTTACAAGTCGAAAGCTCTTGAATGTTCATTTGAATCGACCCTTCGCCGGTAATGCAAGCCACCTGGGCGCCGGGGTTCGCAAGCAATACACCCATCGCATAAGGCAATCCGACGCCCATGGTGCCCAAGCCACCTGAGTTAATCCAGCGACGCGGCTTGTCGAACTTGTAATACTGAGCCGCCCACATTTGGTGCTGGCCGACATCGGAAGTCACGAAAGCATCGCCCTTGGTGACGCGCCACAAGGCTTCCACCACCGACTGAGGCTTAATCACCTCAGTGCTGTCCTTGTATTTCATGCACTCTTTTTTGCGCCACTCATCGATTTGTTGCCACCAAGCCGTCTGTGCCTTGGAATTGAATTTATGGCCGGCCGTTTTGGCTTCCTCAATCAACTTGATCAAGTCGAGCATGGTTTCTTTGACGTCGCCCACAATCGGCACGTCGACCTTGACGCGCTTGGAGATCGAGGACGGATCAATGTCAATGTGTATAATTTTGCGCGGGTTTTGCGCAAAATGCTTTGGATTGCCGATCACGCGGTCATCAAAGCGCGCACCAATGGCGATCAACACATCGCAATGTTGCATGGCCATGTTGGCTTCATAAGTGCCATGCATACCCAGCATGCCGACAAATTTCGGGTCGCTGGCTTTGAAACCACCCAGGCCCATCAAAGTGTTGGTGCACGGGTAACCGAGCATGTTCACTAATTCATTGAGCTCAGGCGCCGCATTAGCCAGAATGACACCGCCGCCCGCATAGATCATCGGACGTTCAGCGCCGAGGATCAATTGAGCCGCTTTCTTAATTTGCCCGTGGTGGCCCTTGACCACCGGGTTGTAAGAACGCATCTCTACCGTCTTGGGATACTCAAACTTGCATTTATCGCGAGTGATGTCTTTGGGAATATCAACCAAAACAGGTCCAGGACGACCGGTATTGGCAATATGAAAAGCTTTTTTCATAATCATGGCCAGGTCTTTGACGTCCTTGACCAAGAAATTGTGCTTCACACAAGGCCGGGTGATTCCGACCGCGTCACATTCTTGAAAAGCATCTTGCCCGATTGCATGGCTCGGCACTTGGCCGCTAATGATGACCATGGGAATCGAATCCATATAGGCTGTGACTAGCCCTGTGACCGCATTGGTCACGCCTGGTCCGCTGGTGACTAGGCAGACTCCGGTCTTGTGTGTGGAACGCGAATAGGCATCGGCCGCATGCACGGCCGCTTGCTCATGGCGAACCAAGATATGTTGAAATTTGTCTTGTTTAAAGATTTCGTCGTAGATATAAAGCACGGCCCCACCGGGGTAGCCAAATACATGCTCAATACCTTCTTCGTGCAAACAGCGGATAAGAATTTCCGCACCAGTGATTTCCATTGAACACCTTCCGTTCAAGATTTAGGGAGCCCGCCAGCCGGTACCAACGTAGCGCTTCTCACTTAAAACAGTGAAGCGCCGACCTCGACACAGACATCAAAACAGGACCTAAAAGGTTGACAAGGATGTCCGAGAAGAACTCTTGTGGAGCTTTCTCGAGCATTTGAAAGCGGCCATTTTCAGTCCCACAATAAGGACCTCAACTGACCGCAGCCCTCAAGAATACTGTGACCCATGAGGGTTGGTCAAATCGTGGACTCTGATAGCATCACGCCTGAGAGACCTGTCGACGGTGTTTTTAGAGGCTTTAGTTGCCCTGGATCACTACGTTAGACGTCAAAATTCCAAGAAAATAGAGTAAATCGACCCAGATCAATGGCCAGCCGCCAAGAAATGTCAGACTTTCTGGCCTCGATAGAGCGCCGGGCTTATAAACAGGCGCTTTACGCTGTGCGCGACGATGAGGCCGCACTCGATCTCGTTCAGGACGCCATGTTGCGTATTGCCGAGCGATATGCCGACAAGCCCGCGGCTGAACTGCCTTTACTTTTCACAAGAATTCTCCAAAACATCATTACAGACCACTTTCGTCGGCAAAAAGTCCGAAATATGTGGACCACCTTACTGTCATCACTGACCTCAGATTTCGACGAGGATGGTGGTGACCGCGACATTCTCGAGACCATCGGACCCGAAGAAGGTAGCGAGCGCGCTGCCAGCGCTCAAGATTATGTCGAGAGAGAGCAGACGGTTGGGGCGATTGAAGTCGAGATCAAGAAGCTTCCGGCCCGTCAACGAGAAGCCTTCTTGATGCGTTACTGGGAGGACATGGACGTCGCTGAAACGGCTGCTGCCATGGGTTGCTCCGAAGGCAGCGTTAAAACGCACTGCTCTAGGGCGACGCACACCCTAGCCAAGGCACTCAGAGCGAAGGGAATCACGCTATGAACGAATTAGAAACTGCTCTCCTCATCCGTCGCGCCCTCGATAAAGGGGCCGAACGCCTGCCCTATGCCACCATTCATCGATTGGAAGGTGCGCGCAAACTTGCCCTTTCGCGAATGGGTGAACCGTTGGCATCACGCCAGTTTTCCCAGGTTAGTCTCGGTGGCGGCAACAGCCTTGCACTTTCCTCTGGAAGCGGCAAGCTCGGCTGGCTGAGTATGTTCGCGGGTGCCGTGGCGCCATTGGTTTTGGTTGCTGCCGGATTGTTTGCAACGTCCCAGTGGAGTGATCGCCAACGCGCCGACGAAGTAGCCGAAGTTGATGCAGCGATGCTTACTGACGACCTCCCCATTTCGCTATATGCAGACCGTGGTTTTGGTGTATTTATCAAAAACAATCATCAACAGTAACGGGCTTCTAGCCTGAATTTGACATGTTGCGCGGCTTAACTTTTCTCCTCCGTTCTATTTTTCCCGGGGCTATGTCTGCGGCCTTGCTTTCGGTCGCCCTGATTTCGGTCGCCCTGATTCCCAGCGAGAGTTTGCGCGCTGAAGGTGTCACTCAAAGCAACGCGACACAAAAAAGCCCTGGACTTCAATCGCTGGTGGAGCCACTCTGGACAGACCTGAATGGCCAACAGCGTTCAGTTCTAGAGCCTTTCGGGGCGCAGTGGAACACATGGTCGTCTCAGGAAAAACGCATTTGGGTGTCCTTAGCCAATAAGTTTCCGCAGTACACACCTGTTCAGCAATCGAAGGCTAAACAGCGCATTAAAGACTGGGCCGCGCTCACGCCGGAGCAGCGCCGTCTTGCCCGTTCAAATTACCGTATGGCCAACCAACTTCCTAAAGCGGAATTAGACGATCAGAAAAAGCGTTACGAAGGCATGACTCACGAACAAAGAGTGGTGTTGCGCGAGAATGGTTCGACCAGCAATACTGCGGCCAAATATGGCGGTGCTAGAACCGGGTTGGCGAAGGATGCCGCTAAGCCTCTCGCTGGCGGCACCCCTACGGCTGTAGCAGCGAATCCTGCTAGCGGCAAAGGCGCTGCGTCCGCTGTCGCTAAACAGTAACTGCTTCGCAAGTTCTTTTCTTGCATCCCATCGACCAACCCCACACTGCTCAGACCGTGCAGCTTCCTTCGGCCAGTCC
This sequence comes from Betaproteobacteria bacterium, assembly GCA_031421635.1. Lineage (GTDB taxonomy): Bacteria > Pseudomonadota > Gammaproteobacteria > Burkholderiales > Burkholderiaceae_E > JAPOKJ01. The sequence goes on from JANOPA010000065.1 coordinate 6,037, forward strand.
GTGGCGACGCTTGATGGGCTTTGTTTATGAAGCCATAATTTTGTTTGGTGTGGTTTGGTTCGCCGGCTATGTATTTTCGAGTTTGACTCATTACCAAGCCCAGCGCGGCAACATCGCCTTGCATCACACCTTCCAAATCTTCACTGCAATGGTCTTCGGACTCTATTTTAGTTGGTTCTGGGCCGAAGGCCGACGTACCTTGCCGATGAAAACACTTTCCTTAGACATCGTCGATAAACGTGGCGCGCCCCTCAGTCTCGTCGCCGCAATTGGCCGCTATCTTGCGGGCTTGGCGCTCTTCCTATTAGTGATGGCGGCTGCACGCTGGATACACATGAGCCTCGTACTCTTAAGTTTTGCGCCCTTTGCTTATTGTTTCATCGACGGGCAAAAGCGCTCCTTGATCGACCTCATGGCGGGCACGCGCTTGGTCCTCCGTCCGGTTGTCGGCAAGCACATTCGCGGTTTGGTTTGATCAACATCCACTTATGGCGAAAGCGCTAGTCAAGGTCGGCATTTTCGACTCTGGCGTGGGTGGTCTCTCCGTGTTCCGTGAGATTCGACTTGCCTTGCCTAAGGCCGAACTTATTTATGTCGCCGATAGCGCTCACGCACCCTACGGTGATCGATCACCCGCCTACATTGTCGGGCGATCGCTTCAGATCACGGACTTTCTCGTCGCGCAAGATGTCGACGCCATCGTGATTGCTTGCAACACCGCATCGGTTCATGCCGTTAAGGCGATTCGCGCCGGCTGTCAGATTCCAGTCATCGCCATAGAGCCCGCCATTAAGCCGGCAGCAAGACTAAGTCAAAGCAAGATCATCGCGGTGCTTGCGACAAGCCAAACAATTGCCAGTGAAAGCGTCTCCAACCTCGTTGCGTCCTACGGACATGACGTCAAGGTTTTGCTTCAAGCCTGTCCGGGGTTGGTCGAGCACATAGAAAGCGGAGACTTGAGCTCCAGTGCTCTCAGATCAAAGCTTAGCTCCTACCTCTCCCCGCTGCTTGAGCAAGGCGCCGACACGATTGTGCTCGGCTGCACGCATTATCCGTTTCTAGGGCTTTTACTGAACGAGTTAGCGGGACCTAAGGTTCGCTTGCTCGACCCGGCACCAGCCGTCGCTCGCGAATTGGTCAGACGTTTAAATACGCACTTGCGGGTGAACGAGAACTCAAACAAGAATGCCGAAAACGTAGGTCACCCTGAAACCTTTTACAGCAGCTCGGCAAGCGCTTCGCTCAAAGTCGTGATCGAAGGCCTACTTCAACGAAGTGTTGAACTACACCCTCTTCCATTATTGGACAACCCACAATAAATTAGGACGACGCTTAGGATGGCCCCATTCATTGTTGTTTTGTTGATTATCGCGCTGATTGTAATCATGACTGTGCGCAAGCGTTTTCTCGTGCTTCAAAGAGAAGCCTTTATTCGTCGCTATAGCTTTCCTAAAGGGCTCTACGCGAAACTCCAAGCGCAGCACCCGAAGCTCAATAATCGCGACTGCCAGCTCGTCTCAAGAGCGCTGCGACAATATTTCCTGGCTCATCTCAAAAGCAATCGCCGTTTCGTATCCATGCCATCGCAAGTCGTCGACAGCCTATGGCATGAGTTCATTTTGTCCACCAAGGACTACGAAGCCTTTTGCGATAAAGCTTTCGGTCAATTCATGCATCACAGTCCGGCCGTCACGCTGTCGAAGGATAGGCAAGGCAACGAGGGTTTACGACGCTGCTGGTGGTATTGCTGCAAGGAAGACAATATCAACCCAAAACAACCGGCTCGCCTTCCGCTACTCTTTGCGATTGACCAAAAACTAGAGATCACTAATGGGTTTCGCTACCTCGCAGATTGCGAAGGAGTTCGCCGCTTGCAGGACGGCTCAAACACAGCATCCAACCATTCCAGCGCGGTCTATTGCGGCGGAGACTTCTCTAGCTCCAGCTTTGACGGTGGAACCGAAGGTTTCGGCGACGATGGCGGGACTGGCTCCGATTCGGGCGGGGACGGTGGGGATGGGGGTGGCGGCTGCGGCGGCGGGGATTAGGCTGTTCCCACTTGAGCGGAGCGATGTGTCGTACTGTCGTCTGGGTGGCTAGGCCGAAAAGCTCATTTCGATTTCGCCGAGCACACCAAAGCTCGCGATGACCTTGTCGCCCGCTTTGACAGGAATCGGGGTAATACATGTTCCGGTAGTGACCACCATACTCTCCCCCAAGGTCAGGCCGAGCGATGAAAGCTCGTTCACCAGCCAAGTCAACGCGATACGTGGGTCGCCTAGCACGTTCGCTCCAGCGCCATGATGAGCTTCGGGAGCTGCCTGGTGCTGTTGCTGGGGGTGAGCAGCATTGCTGCTCGAGCCCTTGGCAACATTGTTGGATCCACGGTAAACCGTCGCGGTCACCGCATGTTGCGCCAAGTTAAGTACGCGCCAATTACAGGTCGCGGGCGGACCTAGGGCAAACAGATGCGCACAAGCGTCGTCCGCAATAAGCTGCGCAGAGCCCACTGTTTCGAAGGCACTAAAGCGGGAATCAGGGATTTCAAGGGCCGGATGTACGCTGGCGACACAATCCATCACCTCGTTTTGAGAGTAGGGCTTGGAACGTGGGCCCAGACTACGACCCATTTTGAATGCAAACTCGCATTCAGCCACACTCATCCGATTATTTTTTAAACTCAAGGAACTTCCGGCGCTAAGCACTTGTTCTTGCAAAATGCGTCCGGCGAGTGGCCCATCAACCCGAATATGCTGCTGACCTGCCGCGCTAGTGGCTGCTATTTTCCAGCCGTATAGCGCCGCCGCCGTTCTCTTTTCAAGTTGCGCCTGAATCGCATAGCCATCGAGCCGCGAGAGCGGGCGAACCGCTTCAGGCAGGGCCGAAAGCACACTCCCTGATTGCCAAAGGGCCCATAGTGTTTCAGCCGCCTCTTGAATTTTGCTGGTTTCCATTACAAGATCATACTTTCAATGCGTTCTACTGTTGGTCAAGCAATTCATTCGAATATACTGGTTTTTGAGCGATGATTGGGTGAACTGGCCCGATTGGGGTATCGTGCTGCCATGAACACAGAAGGACACAAGCAATGAAGCCGAATTACTCTTTCCAAAAACGGCAAAAAGAGTTGGAAAAAAAGAAAAAGAAAGCTGAAAAATTGGCCAAGAAAGCCGCTGGAGGCGATCATAGCCCGGACGATCCTTCAGTTGAAGGTGATGACGAAGCCGGTAGTGAAGTGGAACCAGGCAGCGTCGAGGCTGGGGCAGACATCACGGCCGTTACCCCTCAGCCTGCCGGTGAGAACGTGCCAGCCAAACCATAAGAAAGTACTCATTGAGTATCTTCCGATACTAAATTAGTGCGTCCCTAGATCTGGCTGGCGATTCACCGCTCAAAAGCTAGGGCTGAAGCTTCACGCAATCTACGAAGTATTGATCTTCACCTTTCACGTTTTCGACCACTAGCCCGTGTACGTCCGTGTGAAAGCCTGGGAAAGTTGCATTGAAATCGCGTGCAAACTGCAGGTACTCGACGATCGAGCGATTGAATCGCTCGCCCGGAATGAGCAAAGGAATGCCGGGCGGATAAGGGGTCACCAGGTTGGTGGTAACACGGCCCAGGAGCTCATCAATCGGCACCCGCTCAACCTTGTGTCGAGCCAAGCATTCGAAGGCGTCGGAGGGCTTCATAGCAGGCTCCATGGTGGAGAGGTACATCTCGGTGGTCACGCGCGCCACATCGTGCCGACGGTATTCCTCATGGATCTGCTGCGCAAGGTCTCGCAGGCCGGTTCGGTCATAGCGAGGATGGGCTTGAACAAATTCAGGCATGACCCGCCACAATGGTGCGTTCGTGTCGTAGTCCATTTTGAACTGCTGCAACTCGGTCACAAGTGTGTTCCATCGTCCCTTCGTGATACCAATCGTAAACATCACAAAAAACGAGTACAGACCGGTCTTTTCAACAATCACGCCATGTTCGGACAAGTACTTGGTGACAATCGAGGCTGGAATGCCGTTTTTGGAAAATTTGCCATTGATATCTAAACCGGGGGTAACAATGGTCGCTTTTATCGGATCGAGCATATTAAAGCCCGACGCAGTCTTACCAAAGCCGTGCCATTTGTCGGAGGACTTCAGAAACCACTCTTCACGCTTGCCCACCCCGACATGCTCGAACTCTTTTGGGCCCCAGACCTGGAACCACCAAGAATCGTCACCAAACTCCGCGTCGACTTTACGCATCGCGCGTCGAAAATCCAGAGCCTCAGAAATCGACTCTTCGACCAAGGCTGTACCGCCAGGCGGCTCCATCATCGCAGCCGCGACGTCGAGCGAAGCAATGATTGCGTACTGAGGCGAGGTCGAGGTATGCATCAGATAAGACTCATTGAAGCGGAACTTGTCTAACTTCACAGTCTCAGACTCTTGAATCAGAATTTGAGAAGCCTGCGACAAGCCTGCGAGTAATTTATGAGTACTTTGCGTGGCAAACACCGGTGCATGTTTGGAACGAGGCCGGTTAGGCCCAATGGCGTGCATCTCGTGATAGAAGGGATGGAACGTGGCATGAGGCAACCAGGCTTCGTCGAAATGCAGGTTATCGACAAAACTGCCCAAGGTATTCTTGATCTTCTCGACGTTATATATAATGCCGTCGTAGGTTGATTGGGTAATGGTCATGACGCGCGGCCGCGCCGACTTATTCTTGACCAAAGGATTGGCATCAATTTTCTTTTGGATACTCGCTGGATCAAACTCTTCCAACGGTATTGGACCAATGATACCCAGGTGATTGCGAGTCGGTTGAAAGAAAATCGGCACGGTTCCGGTCATCATGATCGCGTGCAAGACGCTCTTATGGCAGTTTCGGTCTACCAGCACGATGTCGTCGGTCGCGACACAAGAGTGCCAAACGATTTTGTTCGAGGTAGAGGTGCCATTGGTCACAAAGAACAAATGATCGGCATTAAAGATACGCGCCGCATTTCGCTCAGAGGCCGCCACCGGCCCAGTGTGATCGAGTAATTGCCCCAACTCATCGACCGCGTTACACACGTCTGCACGCAACATGTTTTCACCAAAAAACTGATGGAACATTTGACCGACCGGGCTTTTCAGAAATGCCACTCCACCCGAATGACCGGGGCAATGCCAAGAATAGGAGCCATCGTTGGCATAGTTGACAAGGGCTTTGAAAAACGGGGGAGCCACAGAGCCGAGGTACTTGTTGCATTCTCGAATGATGAGACGTGCCACAAACTCTGGCGTGTCTTCAAACATGTGAATAAAGCCATGCAACTCTTTCAAAATCTCGTTAGGGATATGCTGAGAAGTACGCGTTTCACCAAACAAGAAAATCGGTATGTCGGGGTTGCGACGGCGCGTTTCGTTGATGAACTTACGCAGCTCCTGAACGGTCTCACTCTCTTGACCATCAACGTTAATTTCCTCGTCATCAATAGACACAATAAACGCTGAGGCTCGAGCCGCTTGATTGGCAACCATACCGACGTCAATATAGGTAAAGCCACCGACCACTTCCATGCCCTGCTCTTCGAGTGCTTTGCCTAAAGCGCGGATGCCCAGGCCGCTCGCAGAATCGGACTTCCAATCTTCGTCGATAATGACTACTGGGAAGCGAAATTTCATTGTGGCAGTTCCTATCAAAAATGAGTAACAACAATATGGCGTGCGCGCCCCGTAAATCCGACGGCATGGTCCGAATAATAATGGAGCTTGAGGCCAGAATTGGCTTTGCCGCCAAGATTTTTTTTATTAGCCTGGTTCTGAGTGCCTGTAGTGCCGTTCGCCCACCGCCCCTGCCCCCTTTGGGCCGAGAATTGCTGCCCGACGGCGCGATTACCACTAAAACAATACGGGGCAATGCCTTAATCCAGGCAGATCTCGCGCAAGCCCTTGGTCAGCGACTAAAGGAACAGCCTAGGGGCCGGGCTGTCACCATGTTGGCGCTGTCGGGAGGAGGGGCCAATGGAGCCTTCGGCGCGGGGGTAATGGAAGGTTGGACGCAACGCGGTGACCGCCCCGATTTTGATGTTGTCACAGGCATCTCAACGGGCGCATTAATGGCGCCCTTAATCTTCCTCGGTGAACATTACGACGACACTCTCACAAAACTTTACAGCAACATTCAAGCCTCAAGAATTTACATTAACCGGTCTTTGTCGGAAGTATTCAAAGAACTTTCGATAAAGGACACTGGGCCTTTGCGTGCTCTGATCCGCGAGATGGTCACCGACGATTTTGTCGAAGCGCTTGGCCGCGAGCATCAAAAGGGGCGCCGTCTTTTTGTGGGCACTACGGATCTCGATCTCCAGCGAAGCGTGATTTGGGACATTGGCGCGATCGCGATTGGTCGCTCGACCGACAAGGTACCCAAGATCCGCGATATTTTACTGGCGTCAAGTTCAGTGCCCTTGATTTTTCCACCGGTGTACTTCACTGTAGTACACGAGGGCAAGGCTTACCAACAGATGCACGTGGACGGCGGCATTGAGTCGCCTCTGCTGGTGCCTGGACTCTTATCGGATCTTGATAACGCCCTGAATTCCTTGGGTTTTGATCGCAAAACCACCAAGGTGCGCCTCTACGCTCTGGCTAATCAACAAATCGAGGTGGAAAACAATCAGCCTGTACAGCCTGGAATAGTGGCCATTGCAGTCGCCACAATCAACCACTCTCAACGCAGTAATCTAGGCAGCAATCTTTCTCGCCTGCAATTACTGAGCAAGGCACAGGGCGTGGACATGAAGGTGCTGGCCATTCCTTCAGGTATTCGCCTGGAAAGAGATTCACTCGAGTTCGATGGTGTGGAGATGAAGCTGCTGTATCAACTCGGACTTCAAATGGGTGGCTCGACCGACAGTTGGAAGTAGGCCATCGCCCGAGCAACGCAAAACGCGAACAAGTGCCTCGAGTGGTGAGTCACAAATTCGCGCGCTCCTAGGCGAACTCTCTTAGAAATTTCCCGGGCATTGTGGACTTGCTCATCGCGCGTTCGGTAAGCTCACCATTCTCGCCCACGATGCGTTGACCATTCACCCAAACACCGAGAACTCCAATGCCTGGCGTCAACAGCCGTGACCCACCGGCCGGCAAGTCCTTCGCACGATACTTTGGACCTCGATTGACTCGTGCAGGGTCAAACAACATGAGATCGGCATAAGCACCTTCCGCGATCAAGCCGCGCTTCTGGATACCAAAGATTTTTGCCGGCTCGGAAGTCAACTTACGAATCGCCTCGGGAAGACTTAGTACCCCGAGTTGTCGACACCAGTGGCCTAACAAGTGAAGGCCAAAGCCCGCATCATTGAAAAACGTCAGATGTGCCCCAGCGTCGGACAGCGATACAAGGCTCGCCGGGTGCTTCAGCATTCTGCCAACGGCCTCTTCATCAGAGTTCAACAACACCGCGCTGAAAACGGTGTCGAGATCTTCGGAAATGGCGAGATCCAGCATGAAATCCAAAGGATCTTGACCCACTTTTGCCGCCAGGCTTGCGATATTTTGATGCTCATACTGTGCATGCTCGGCGAGCTTGGCTTCCACCACGTTTACTTTATGCCATTCGCCATTGAAAAGACGGAAATTAGTAGGCGCAGCCACCTCCGCGCGTACGGCCTCTCGGAAGGAGGGTTCGGCAAGCTTGGCCTTCAATGCATCGCCCTTCAAGGCCAATGCAGGCCGCCATGCAATTAGGCCTTCAACAGGATACGGTGAACGCAGCGTGAAATCATTGGTCAATGGACAGGGGGAAATTGCACCGTGTATCCGCAAACCACGCGCGCGTGCCGCCTCAATCGCATCGAGATCATCAAATACAACCGTCGGATTGGTCGAGTTATGCAGGATCGCAGCAACCACGACCGGCCGCGAGGTTAGCTGTGATAATGAGGCCAGAAAATCAATCTTGGTGTGACCACCCTTGGTCAACATGAACACGCCCTTGCCTGCCTCGCCCAAGGTGCTCACCAAGGCTCTCAACTCGTCATCACTGGCGAGACGCGAGGGCATAGGTACACCGCCTTCGCCATTGTGAGCAGGGGATGTACTGGTCGCAAAACCAATTGCGCCAGCCTTCAGGCCGTCAACCACCAAGGCCTTCATTTGCGCCACTTCGTCACTCGTGGCTTCACGTCTTGAGGCCTGATCTCCCATCACATAGGTGCGCACCGAAGAGTGACCTACAAAGCCCGCAAGATTCATCAAGCTGCCCCGACTTTCCACGAAGTCGAAATATTCAGCGATGGACTCGAACTTCCAATCAATGCCTGCACGCAGTACGTCGATCGACATCCCTTCGACCTGAGTAAGGTTGCGCATAATCACATCGCGATGCTCGGGCCGACAAGGGGCAATCGTAAATCCACAATTGCCAATCACAGCGGTGGTCACGCCCATCTGCGGGGAAGGACTGCAGGCATTGTCCCAGGTCACCTGGGCATCATAATGAGTGTGGTTATCGACGATACCGGGCATAAGTGCCAGGCCTTGCGCCTCGATTGTTTCCTTCGCAGCAAGCGCTAATTGTGGCTTCGCCCTGGTGCCGAGGGCGACGACTTTATCGCCTTGCACTCCAACATCAATGTGCTGACCCGGATTGCCGAGACCATCAAACACCTGCGCACCACGAATTAGTATATCTAGCACTTTTAAAAATCCTTAACGGTCACTTCGAGTCAACAGAGTCCAAGGCGACTAGCGCTTCTTCAAGGCATCAGCCAGGGCCGCTCCAAATCCACCTGCCAAGGGCTGGGTTTGGCGTGGCGCGTTCACATTTCGTGAACCTTGATCAGCGCGACCACCTCGATCTTGAGGGCGTTGTGTGCCTCCCGATGGCGAAACTCTAGCACCGTCTGGCGCCCGAGCGGCCGGAAGCGGTCCGCTTTTCATGGTGAGTGCGATTCGCTTTCTGGCGGCATCCACTTCCACGACCGTCACGGTCACGACTTGACCGACCTTGACCGCCTCTCGTGGATCGGAAACAAATTTATCGGATAGCTGGGAGATATGTACTAATCCGTCTTGATGCACGCCAATATCGACAAAAGCGCCGAAGTTGGCCACATTTGTGACGGTGCCTTGTAACTTCATGCCGATCTTCAAATCGCCCAGGCCTTCAACACCTTCAGCGAAACTGGCCGTCTTGAATTCACCGCGTGGATCACGCCCCGGTTTCTCAAGCTCCTTAAAAATGTCTTTAACAGTCGGCTCACCAAATTTCGCGTCGCTAAAGTCGAGGGGCCTAAGTTGAGACAGGGCTTTTGGATTACCCATCAATTCCGACATGCCTAGCTTCACTTTAGCGAGTATTCGCTCAACCACGGGATAGGCTTCGGGATGAACCGCCGAGGCGTCCAGCGGGTTCTTGCCATTCGAGATGCGCAGAAAACCAGCGGCTTGCTCAAACACTTTGTCGCTAATGTAGGGAACTTCCTTGAGCGTCAGGCGATCCTGAAATGCGCCATGCTGGTCACGATAGCCCACCACTCTTTGGGCCGCTTGATTGCTCATCCCCGAGACCCGCGCCAAGAGCGCAGCCGAGGCCGTATTGACATCCACGCCGACTGCATTTACGCAGTCTTCAACAATCGCATCCAGGCGCTTGGCAAGCTCACGTTGGTTCACATCATGCTGATACTGACCGACACCAATCGCCTTTGGATCGATCTTAACCAACTCGGCCAGTGGATCTTGCAGGCGACGAGCAATCGACACCGCTCCACGTAAGCTCACATCGAGATCGGGGAATTCTTTAGCAGCGAGTTCACTCGCCGAATAAACTGAGGCGCCGGCCTCAGATACCACGGCTTTCTTAGGCGGCACTATGCCCGCCACTTTCGCCGCCATGGCGATTAACTCAGCCGCCAACTTCTCTGTTTCGCGGGAAGCCGTGCCATTGCCGATAGCAATCAAGTTTACGCCATGCTTTTGAACCAAAGCCGCCAAAGTGTAAAGCGACCCTTGCCAGTCGCGACGAGGTTCATGCGGATAAATCGTCGACGTATCAAGTACCTTGCCAGTGGCATCGACCACGGCCACTTTGACACCTGTACGAATGCCTGGGTCCAGGCCCATCACCACCTTCGGTCCGGCAGGAGCGGCCAGCATAAGATCTTTCAAGTTGGCACCGAAGACTCGGATAGCTTCGGCTTCAGCCTGTTCACGCACCCGCCCGAAGAGCTCGGTTTCGAAATGCGGATAGAGCTTGACCCGCCAAGTCCAACGCGTCACCTCGGCCAACCAGGCATCGGCCTTACGCTGCAATCGGAACGCCTCAGCAAGCTTAAGCAGGCCGCCGAGTTTTATAATGAAAGGGTGTGGCGTAAGCGCTTCTTGCGCCTCGTCCAAGGCGATTTTTAACGTTAGAATTCCTGCTTGGCGTCCTCGGTATAAGGCCAGAGCGCGATGCGACGGCACTGCATTCAGGGCTTCGCTATGGTCGAAATAATCGCGGAATTTCTCACCCTCGACTTGCTTTCCTTCGACCACCTTGGCGACGATAAAGCCTTGGGTCCACCATTGCTCGCGCAGTGGGGCCAGTACCTCAGCTTGCTCGGCAAAGCGCTCGGCAAGAATATCGCGTGCACCATCAAGAGCCGTCTTGGCATCAGCCACGACGCCTTCGCCTTTCTCGTCGGCGGCTTTGAAATACTTCTTGGCCTCCTCTTGTGGATCGAGGTTTGGATCGGCCAGCAAAGCA
>JANOPA010000066.1:0-149220 GCA_031421635.1 Betaproteobacteria bacterium
CGATTTGAAGCAAGCGGCCATCGTCAAGACGTGCAATTTGACCCAGCAACTCCAGCTCAAGAAGTCGTATTTGAACCTGTTCGGAGGGTAATTTGCAGCGCTCAATAATGTCAACAAATTGCACCGGCTCAAACCCCATTGCCATCCGAACCGGATCAGAAGCGTCAATTTCGGCCTGTCGAGGGCCAAGGAAGGTCTCTGGATCGCTCGGCTGCTCAGGTCTCCTCGGTTCCCTTAGCGTCTTAATGGAGTGCGCTACAGCGTCGTTTCTGATCGGGACCAACTCTTCAAGAATGTCTTGGCCGCTTTCGACCAGTTTGGCGCCCTGTCGAATAAGTTGATGGCAGCCTTTAGACACTGAGGAATGAATCGAACCCGGAATGGCGAACACCTCTCTCCCAATCTCCAAGCCTAAGCCTGCCGTGATGAGCGAACCACTCTGTTTGGCAGCTTCCACCACCAGAACCCCCCTGGCGAGTGCGGCGATTAAACGATTGCGTCTCGGGAAGTGCTGGGGTAGGGGAGGCGTTCCCAGCGCAAATTCCGAGACGATCACGCCATGAGCAGCAATGCGCTTGGCGAGCGGGTGATTCCTAGCCGGATAGACTCGATCAATGCCTGTGCCGATCACGGCAATGGTCGCTACATTCGCTGCGAGCGCGCCTTCATGCGCCGCCGTGTCGATGCCCAAGGCAAGCCCACTGATCACGACATACCCTGCTTGACCGATTGATTTCGCAAACGCTTTGGCGTTCTCGACGCCTTGCGGACTCGCGGATCGGGACCCCACAATCGCAAGTGCTGGCGCCTCCAAGCTGGCGAGTGCGCCGTGTGCAAAAAGAAGAAAGGGCGGGTCGGCGAGATCGAGCAGGCCCTTTGGAAAGCGTGGGTCGACCAAGCTGACTAAATGATGCTCGGGGCTTTTGCTGAGCCAAAGCGCGCAGGCAACTAGTCCCTCTTCAACGCCCGCCCTTTGCGCTTGCATGGTGAGGGCCGCCTGCTCGCCTACAATTTCGGCGAGTTCACGAGTAGAGGCAGCAAAGATATTTTCGGGCAAGGTCAGGCGTTTCAGTAGCGCCAGTTTTTGGGTGAAGCTGAGGCCGTAGTTGAAGCTGAGTCGATACCAATCTTGCCAATCTGAGTTAATTCCTGCATCCATGAGATCCCTTGGAGGTTGCCTGAGAGCAACTCTCCAAAGGAAAGCATGCGCCCAGGGGTCTAGGGGTTGGCGACCATGTCGCCAAGCGACACGGCGTCGCTCGCTGCCGTCACTAGACCGTAGGAAATGCTATCAAAGACCCGGAAAATTAATAGATAGCCTGTTGGCTCATCCGGAAGTCTTACTTTGAGCTTTGTCTCAGGGTCTAGGACCTCACGACCACGTTGCTTAATCGCCAATACGTTACCAACTTCCAGACCCGTTTTCGCGCCCAGATTCACGGCAACGACGCTGTTGCGGCCCACCTGCGACACGCCGCGATAAATTGAAACGATTCGACCGGCAACATCTTGATCAGGGGCGTGCGGGGCGTAATTAAAAGGACGACCTAACTCGGCGGGAATCAGCCGGTCACCTACGCCGACTTCTTCGCTGGTTCCTGTAATCCGGAGCGTCGCCGGATCGCCGACTCGCTCTAGGCGTGCCGATCCAACAAACAGGGCCTCGTAGGCGATGGGTTTGCGGGTGTCCGGGTCGAGAATCGGCTTCGCTTCGCGGTAAATATGCCAATCGGTCACGCCGTCGCCTTTAATGCCGCGCACGTACGCGATATCTCCAGGCCCCACGTTGACACGTCCGTCCTGGGTCGCCAGAATTCGAGGGTTGGTCTTGAGCTGCTCCGCAGTCACGATCAAGGGACGGTTAATGAAAGCGGCAATCACTGAAGAGCTGATCGTAGGAATCGCGCTATCGCGTAGTGAATCCGCACGTGCCGTGGGTTGCATTTTCACGGTGCCTGCGGCCGCACCGTTCGAGTCGCCCATGGCTTGGCCGAGACGCAATCTCGGCTGACCGCTGCTCATGTCGAGATAAACGATGTTGCCGGGGTAAATCCAGTGTGGATCGCGAATTTGATCACGATTAAGCTGCCAGATCTCAGGCCAACGCCAAGGCTTCTGCAAGAACTTGCCCGAGATGTCCCACAGCGTATCTCCACGCACGACGATGTAACGGTCGGGGGCATCTTTGGCGAGCTCGAGGGGCGGCGTCGCCTTAGCGCTTCGTGCCGGGCGCGTTGGTGCCTGACTCTGAGCCTGACTTTGGCTTTGATCTGTAGGCTGACCCGGTGCCGTTGTTTGAGCCTGGGCGGTGACTTGTAAAGCGACGCCTAGCACCCATATCAAACTCAGTGCAGAGGAGCTCGCAGAGCGCGTGTTAAACTTTTTCATCTTAATCCTGGCAACGATTCTGGCGCGACCCTGGCCTGCAATTGAGCATTCCCCGGGTTTTCACATAACTTGAGATTTTGCCGCTAAACCCTTGATCTAGCAACATTTAGTGCCAAATCCGACAAACGGTTGAAATAAGACGATGGCCGTCCTCGACATTCTTCATTACCCAGACCCGCGCTTGCACAAGATCGCCAAGCCGGTGATCGATTTCAACGCTGAACTCAAGCAATTGGTCAGCGATATGGCGCAAACCATGTACGAAGCGCCAGGTATTGGCCTGGCGGCAACCCAGGTCGACGTGCATTTGCAGGTGGTCGTGATTGACACTAGCGAAGAGAAAGATGATTTACGGGTGTTTATCAACCCCAAGCTCATCAATAAGAGCGCCGAGATGAAAGCCTATGAAGAAGGCTGTCTTTCTGTGCCTGGTGTGTACGACGAGGTTGAGCGTCCGGATCGCATCACCGTGAGCGCACAAGATGTGAGCGGTGAAGAGTTCGTGCTAGAGGCCGATGAACTGCTCTCGGTGTGCCTTCAACATGAGATGGACCATTTGCAAGGCAAAGTGTTTGTGCAATACCTGTCGAGACTCAAACAGGGCAGGATCAAAAGCAAAATGCTCAAGCGTGAGCAAGACGCGCCGTCTTGAATCTCATTTTTGCAGGCACTCCTGAATTCGCGGCGAAGGCATTTGATGCACTGTTGGGCACGCGCCACACAATAAGTCTGGTACTCAGTCGAACCGACAAACCGTCTGGCCGTGGACAGCAGCTCAGCGCCAGTCCGGTGAAGCAACGGGCCTTGGATGCCGGTATTACGGTACTTCAGCCGCGCACTTTGAAGCCGGGCGTAAGAGATGAAGACCACCTCGAGGTTTTGCGAGCGATAGAGGCGGACCTGATGATCGTTGCAGCCTATGGCCTGATCTTGCCAGCGGATGTGCTCGCCATTCCAAAATTAGGGTGTCTCAATATCCATGCATCCCTTTTGCCAAGATGGCGAGGTGCTGCGCCGATCCAGCGGGCCATTGAAGCCGGTGACGTCCAGACGGGCATTACCATCATGCAGATGGACGAGGGCTTGGATACTGGTGCCATGCGCCTGATGAAGTCGCTTGCGATTCGAGCCGATGAAAGCGCGGCCACTTTGCATGACCGGCTGGCCGATCTTGGCGCGCAGGCGATTGTGGAAGCCCTGGACTTGCTGGAGCGGCAACAATTACCCCTCCAGCCACAGCCCCTGCAAGGCGTATGCTTCGCCCATAAAATTGAGAAGAGCGAAAGCGTTTTGGACTGGTCACTTCCGGCATTCGTGCTGGAACGAAAAATCCGAGCCTTGGACCCTTTCCCTGGATGTGTGGCGCAGTTCCAAGGAGCGAGTCTCAAAATTTGGTCGGCACGATCTTTGCCCGATGCGTCGCCTGCCCCTGGGCTGTCGGCGACCGTGCCGTCTCCTGGGCAGGTCGTTGCGGTGGGTCTGGAGGGTCTACAGATTCAGACGGGTTCGGGTCGTCTGCGGGTCCTCGCCCTGCAAAAGCCGGGTGGCAAGCGAATGGAGGCCAGGGCTTTTTTAGCTGGAACTCCGGTGGTGACCGGTGATCACTTTCGGTGATCCTAATCGAGCGACACAAAACGGGCGGTAGCCGTTAATTGACCCAAGTGGCGCACCGCTGAGGCGCGCTAAAAAACAGAATTTGAAGGAATTGAAATGCGAGCGGCGCTGGGTCTTGAGATACGTGCAGCGGCGAGTGCACTGGAAGCCATGCGACAGGGTGAGGCCTTGCCATCAGCCATCGCCGAGGCGCGCCAGCATTTGCCTAAAGAGTCTTGGTCGGCGGTGCAGGATATGGCGTATCAGGCCGTGCGACAGTTGGGCCTGTGCCTAAGCCTCGCGGAGCTTCTCAACAATAAATCGCCACCGCCGGAGGTGCTGGCTATCCAATTAGTGACCCTGACCCAGTTAATCGAAGGCCGACGACCGGCTGCCATTGTTCTAGATCAAGTGGTGGAAGCTTGTAAGGCCGACATTAATCTTCGCTTTAGCGCCGGTTTCTTGAACGCCGTCATGCGCCGCTTCTTGCGCGAACAAGAGGCTTTGATGGCGCAGGCGGCCAAAAGTGAGCAGGCAAAATTCAAATTGCCGAGTTGGTGGATTGATCTCCTACGCCGCGACCATCCCCAAGCCTGGCCACAAATCATTGCTAATTCGGGTGCGAAGTCCTCGATGACCTTGCGGGTCAACCAACGCAAGATCAGCCTGGAAGCGTACGGCCAGCTCTTGGCCGAGCAAGGCATGGCCTATGAGGTGATGGCGGACGCGCCGAGGCGAATAGATTCGGGTCCCGCTTCGTCGGCACTGGAAAGCTTCGTCCACAGCACCCCAGCCTTACGCCTTTTGCAAGCAGTTGACGTGCAGCAGCTACCTGGCTGGGACCAGGGGCTGGTCTCGGTACAAGATCTCGGTGCTCAACTCGCAGCGCCTTTGCTTCAGGTCGAATCCGGGATGCGGGTGCTTGATGCCTGCGCGGCGCCTGGAGGCAAGGCGGCCCATCTCTTGGAGTTTTTGGACTGTGAGGTAACGGCCCTGGAACTTGACCCGGATCGCGCCGAACGGATTCAGGAAAATTTTCAAAGACTCGGTCTCGACACACTTGCGAAAAGTAAGTCGAACATCAAGATTGGCGACGCCAGTCGGCCGAAGGCATGGTGGGATGGACAACTCTACGACCGAATTTTGGTGGATGCACCGTGCAGTGCGTCGGGTATTGTCGGCCGTCACCCGGATATCCCTTGGCTACGCCGACGTAGCGATATTGCGACACTTTCTGGGCAGCAAGGCAAAATCCTGCACGCACTTTGGCCCTTGCTGAAACCGGGTGGTAAATTGCTTCTGTGTACCTGCTCTGTGTTTCGAGACGAAGGTGAGTACCTGCTCGCTAACTTGCTACGTGAGTTGCGCGATGCCGAGGCAGAGCCACTAAGTTGGCAATTTCGCTCAGGGGTCGACGCTACCCTGGTCGACACCAAGTTGGGCCATTTGTTACCCACCCGTTTGCCTTACCGTGAACACGACGGATTTTTTTACGCACGATTTAAAAAAGTGATTCCAAGCAAAAAATGAGTGCTTTCCGTCCTGAGCGAGCGCAAGTGCAGGCCCGAGCAGGCTTATGGCTCGCGTTCGTTTGGATTTTGATGTTGGGCGTGACCTTCTCGGCCACTGGGATTCGTCAAGTAGAGGCGGCTGGCGTAGAAGTCATCAGCGCCAGCATTGCCATGAATCTTGCCAGTAGTGCACTCGCGCGCCAGCCACCAGTGCCTGGCCCTGAGGGGGTCACGATGCGTTCAATCGACCCCTCTGGGCCGACCGATGTCAGGCCAGAGGTACGACAAGAAGCGCGTTCGGATACCCAATTAGTCCCCGAAGGTTGGCTCCTGAATGTCGATGTGAAATTTTCAGTGAACGCTCGTCTTGAAGACTTGTTAGAGCAAGGGGTGCCGCTACATTTCGTCACTGAGGTCGAGGCCTATCGACCACGCTGGTACTGGAAGGACGAATTGGTGCTGAGCTCTAATCAAAACGTCAAGCTCAGCTACCAGGCAATCACTCGTCAGTATCGGGTTTCGCGTGGTCCTCTGTCGATCAATTTTTCGAACCTAAGTGATGCTTTGCGTGCGATGGGGACGGTCCGCTCATGGCGCTTCGCGGAGGGCAAGGCTCTGCCCCTCAAAACCCGCTATGACGTTTATGTGCGGTTTCGGCTTGATAAATCTCAGTTGCCGAAACCTTTTCAACTCACCATGCTCACCGACTCGGACTGGGTGCCAGTCTCCGAATGGAAACATTTCAGCTTTATAACGGATCCGACCAGAACCGCACCGTAGGGCGGGTGCTGCGCGTGACGCTCATCGCCTCGGTGGGCTTGGCCGTGGTGCTGCTCCTCATGCTGGTGTCGAGTGCGTCCAATTCCGGCTTGTTTCAGCAGTATTACAGTGCCATGATTTGGATGACCATCGCGGTCGCTGCGGGCTTGTTTTTACTGGTGCTCGATTTGCTTCGGCGATTGGTGATTCGCTACCGACAAGGTACCTTTGGTACTCGTTTGATGAGCCGCCTGGCGTTGTCCTTTACCTTGATGACAGTGATCCCGGTGCTGCTGATTTACCTGGTTGCTCTGCAGTTCGTTGGTCGCTCCATCGAATCTTGGTTTGATCTACCGGTTGAGCGCGCGCTTGAGTCCGGCCTGAATCTCGGTCGTGCGTCTTTAGATAACTTCAAAACCGACGTGGTGTCGCGTGCTCGCACCGTCGGCGCAGAGTTGGCCGACCTGCCTCAAAGCCAGTGGTCGAGTGCGCTGCTGAGATTGCAAGATCAATATCGCCTGCAAGAGGCGATGGTGTTGACCGGTGCCGGCCGAGTGGTAATTGCCAATGGTGGCGGTGCTCGCCTGTTTCCGGACGTCCCTTCAGCCGAAGTGCTGAGACGGGTGCGGTTGATGCGTACGGTCTCGGAGTTTGATGGTGGCGTGAAGAGCGAGGTCGCTAAGAACACCGACCCGGCGAAAAAAAGCGAGCCTTCCCAACCTAATGAATTGGCGCAACCCGTGCCCGATACGGATCTGAAAGTGCGGGTCATCACCATCGTGATTGGCGACTCGCAAAGACTTGAAGATAATCGCTATCTACAAGTACTTCAGGCTGTGCCGACGACACTCGCCGAGAACGCCGAAGCCATCTCTCAAGGCCGGACCGATTATCGCCAACTGCTTGAAGCCAAAGATGGTCTCAAGCAGGTCTATCGAATTACTTTGACGTTGATCTTTCTGCTCACGGTCCTCTCAGCCATTGCCGGTGCGTTTCTTTTGTCGGGTTGGCTCACAGGACCGTTGTCCATGTTGGCGGCCGGTACCAAGGCGGTGGCTGAAGGTAACTTTGCCCAGGTCAAGGATTATGGCAAGCGCGACGAACTCGGCGTCTTGACCCAGTCTTTCAACGCTATGACGCGTCAGCTCGAAGAGGCGCGCCGCGAAGTTGAGGCGAATCAAAGTGCGCTTGAGCAGGCCAATCTGCAATTGGAAACGGTTCTCAGTAATTTGACTGCGGGTGTTTTGGTCTTGGACCAACACTTTGTCATTCGCTTGGCCAACCCGGCCTCGGCCCGAATACTTAAGAAGGAACCGGGTCATGAAAGTGGCTCGCGTGCTAGTAGCGTGGCCGCGAGCGAACTGGCCGGAACTTTCGTTGGCCGTGAGCTGAGTAGCTTTGAGCCCTTCGTAGGCATTGCGGAATCGATTCGAAATGCCTATGCGGATCTCGAAAAGTCTCAGGTTCGATTTTGGCAGCGCCAGTTCACCTTGAGCCGCAGCGGTACTTTGACCCAAGATGCCGGCCAACAACGCAAACTCGAAAGAAAGCCCGAGCAACTCAGTGAGCAAACCTTGTTGATGCGTGGCTCCAGGCTCCCCGAAGGGCTGAGTGCTGATCCGTTACTGAGCCAGGCACGCTTTGTCTTGGTCTTTGACGACATTAGCGAGGTGATCTCCGCGCAGCGTTCTGTGGCTTGGGCGGAAGTTGCCCAACGCGTCGCTCACGAGATTAAAAACCCGTTAACACCGATTCAACTTGCTGCCGAACGCACCCGTATGAAGCTCTTCGATAAACTCGCGGGCCCCGATGCCGAATTACTAGATCGCAATACGCGAACCATCGTTGAACAAGTCGCAGCCCTAAAACTGATGGTGGACGAGTTTAGAGATTTTGCGCGATTACCCTCTTCTGCCTTGACGACGCTTGATCTTAATCGCTTGGTTCGGGAAGTCGCAACGCTTTATGATGGCAATCCACTGTACGATTTGCGGCTCCAACTCGCTGCTGACGCTCCGCTCATCCTTGGAGACTCCCAGCAACTGCGCCAGATTATTCATAATCTCTTGAAGAACGCATTTGAAGCCTACGAGGCCTTCCCGCTTGAGCAGCGCCCGCAAGTTCGTTGGGTTGAAGTCAAGACTGAGGTGATCAAGCTTTCCGAGATGAAGGCTGGCGAGAGTAAAGACAATGACGTACCCTTGCGTGGCGTCAAGCTTTGGGTCAAGGACCAGGGGCCGGGCTTTGCGTCGGCAAGTCTGGCACGCGTTTTTGAGCCCTATATCACCACGAAGCCGAAGGGAAGCGGATTGGGTCTGGCTATTGTCAAAAAGATCGCCGACGAGCATGATGCACGCTTGGAAGTCGCAAATTGGAGCTCCAGCCTGCCAGAATTCCCCACATCTGGGGCACAAGTGAGCATGCTATTTACCAAAATCGCAAAAAATGTGGACAATACGGTTTTTCCGAAGTAGTCGGTGGCATTGAGGTATGGCAGAGATACTCGTAGTTGATGATGAAATCGGGATTCGAGAATTACTCTCAGAAATCCTTGGCGATGAAGGTCACACCGTTCATTTGGCAGAGAGCGCAGCGCAAGCCCGCGCCTATTGCCAAGGGAGCCATCCTGATCTTGTCTTGTTGGACATCTGGATGCCGGACACCGATGGCGTGACCTTGCTCAAAGAGTGGTCGAGCCGCGGTGAGCTCACCATGCCAGTGATCATGATGTCTGGGCATGCCACGATCGACACTGCCGTAGAAGCCACGCGCATCGGTGCGATGGATTTCCTGGAGAAGCCCATCACCTTGCAAAAACTATTGCGTGCCGTGGAGGCTGGGCTTATCAAGCGTAAGCCCCTCATGAGTATTAGCGCAAGTTCGGGCAAAGACGTATCGATGGCCGCCGTGAGCGTCGCAGCGACCCATAACAAAGGCACCACTACGTTCCTGCCGGTGAAGGCCAGTTTGAGCTCTGGTAGCGGTGGCTTGGAATCCAGCGTTGCGGGGGGGGCGGGCGGCGTTTCTCCGGTGTCGAATTCTCTCGGCTCGGGGTTGTCTGCAGCCACGGCAGGGGGTCATTACCCTAGTTTCGCCTCGCTGACGGGAGAGCATTCCGGTGCCGCTGGTTTTGGGCTTGCTTCGGGCGCTGACTTTCAAAACAATCGCGCGATGAGTTCTGCGCAAATTGCCGTGAGCCAGATCGATCTCGACTCGCCGTTGCGCGAAGCGCGCGACGCGTTCGAGCGCGCTTACTTTGAACATCATCTGCAGCGTGAACAAGGCAGCATGACTCGGGTCGCTGAAAAAACCGGCCTCGAGCGCACTCACCTATATCGTAAGCTGAAGCAACTCGGTATTGATTTAACACGCGGTGCCTACCGTAAGAACGGCCACTAATACCGGTCACTGAACTTCTCACGCCTTAACCAGTAAAGAGGGCGCGCGATGCCTAAGCATGTTCTCTCAAGTGCTCCGCCGGGTTCGCGTCGCAAATTCGTGGCGACGACGGCGAGCGCTTCGGGCGCGGCTGTCGCGATAGGATTTCCGACGATCACGAAGGCGCAAACCGTCAGCTTGCGCTTTCAGTCGACCTGGCCTTCTAAGGACATCTTTCATGAATATGCCCATGACTTCACGAAAAAGGTCAATGACATGTCAGGCGGTCGCCTCAAAATTGAGGTTCTACCGGCCGGTGCAGTGGTGCCCGCCTTCCAGTTGCTTGAGGCGGTCAATAAAGGCACCCTAGACGGCGGCCACGGTGTTCTGGCGTATCACTACGGCAAGAACCCGGCTCTGGCGTTGTGGGGCTCTGGGCCGGCCTTTGGGATGGATCCTAATATGGTGCTGGCCTGGCATCGCCATGGCGGCGGCAAGGCCCTTCTCGATGAGATTTACGCCGGTCTGCGCATGGATGTGGTTTCGATGCTGTACGGCCCTATGCCTACACAGCCTCTGGGTTGGTTCAAGAAGCCGGTCGCCAAGCCAGAGGACTTCAAGGGCTTGAAGTACCGCACCGTCGGTTTGTCGATCGATATATTTACGGCGATGGGCGCGGCGGTATATTCATTACCCGCTGGCGAGATTGTGCCAGCCATGGATCGGGGGCTTCTCGAAGCGGCAGAGTTTAATAACGTCACCTCGGACCGCATTTTGGGTTTCCCCGATGTCTCGAAGGTCTGCATGTTGCAAAGCTTTCATCAGCCCTGCGAGCAGTTTGAGATTTTGTTCAACAAAGCCAAGTACAACGCGCTGCCGAGCGAACTACGCTCCATCATCGAATACGCCGTGGAAGCGTCCTCCGCCTCAATGAGTTGGAAAGCCATTGATCGCTATTCGAAGGATTACTTGGACTTGCAACAAACCGCAGGTGTGAAGTTTTACAAAACACCGGACACTATTTTGCGGGCCCAGTTACAAGCATGGGACAAGGTGGTGGCCAAGAAGAGCTCGGAGAGCCCTATGTTCAAAAAAGTATTGGACTCAATGGAGGCGTTTGCCAAGCGTGCCGCACGCTGGCAAAACGACACAACCGTCGACTATAAGATGGCTTATAGCTATGCCTTTGAGGGTAAGAAGGGGTGACTTTCTTTGATGAAGATCAGCCCGCAGGGCGCCTCACCATCTCGCTCCGAAGGACTGCCTTAGCTCCTCGATCTGTGACTCGCTTAAAGGCTCGGCATGGGGCAGCGCTAAACTTAACTTCGCGGTTTCCTCAAGCTCTTCGAGCACGGCCATTGTGGCAGCCGGGCTGTGATGCCACACGTTTGGCCCAAGCCTTGTGAGCATTACGGCACGTACGGGTCGACCCAATGCTGCATAGCGTTTGATGCGCTCGGCTACCGCCTTGGCCGCAAGCTCTGAGCCGGGGCGGTAATAGTCGATGAGCGGAACCCTGCCTACCTTCATTACGAAATACGGCGTGAGCGCAGGTAAAAGCTCAAGGTCGGTTTGTGCACGATCAGACTGCTGCGCGGGCTCGTTCGTTTCGCCCGTTAATGTTGTTACGGGTCTTCGAAGCGATAAGGCCACACAATGAGTGCTGTGAGTATGAATGATGCAAGCGCTTTGGGGATCGATAGTCTGGGTGGCCTGATAGATCGCGCGGTGTAGCGCAAGGGTCTTGCTGGCTGTTGCCCCGCTTAACTGTTGCCCATTAAAATCCAGTTTGGCGAGCTTTGCAGGGTCTAAAAACCCCAGACAGGCGTCGGTCGGTGTCATCAGATATCCGTCGTCCAAACGCACGCTGATATTGCCCGCCGTGGCATGAACATAGCCGCGCTCAAACAGACTCTTACCGACACGGCAAATCTCCTCGCGGGCTTCGTGCTCCGATGTTTGGTTTTTGGTCACTTCAGCACTCCAAAGGCTTTGCTGAAAAAATCATCCGTGCCAAAGTTGCCCGACTTAAGCGTGAGGTGTAGGCCCTGGCCAGACAGTGATGGCGGTCGCGAGAAGCACCAGGGCACGCCCGGATCAATTTGCCCACCAATTTGCAGCTGCTTGATTTGAAGCGCTTGCACACAGGCTCCCGATGTCTCACCCCCGGCGATAACTAATTGACGAACGCCAAGCGATAGAAGCCCCTGAGCAATTTGTGCGAGCGTTTCCTCAACCAAAAGGCTCGCCTTCTCAACCCCGAGCTTGCTTTGCACCGCTTTAATATTCTCAGGTGCGGCCGTGGAGTAAATCAACACCGGCCCGGCGGCAAGCCTGGGTCCCACCCATTGCAAAATCTTTTCGGTGTAGTTTGTGGCGGTGGCCTGCGCTGAGGCCATTGCTATCGGATCAATGGCAATGGCGGGGTGGCCTTGCTTCACAAAATCCGCCACTTGACGATTCGTAGCTGTGGAGCAGCTCCCTGACACAATCGCTTGCCAGCCCTGTGGAGGAGGGAGCTGAGTAGGTGTGTTGCCTGTCGTACTGGCACCTTGACCAAGCCCAAAGTTTTGCGGCAAACCAATCGCAACGCCCGAGCCAGCAGTCACCAGTGGCATACCCTTCAGCGCCCCTCCTAAAATGGTCAGGTCTTGGTTGTTTAGGGCGTCGACTACAGCGATACCTACGCCGCCCGCACGCAGCTCAGCAATTCTATTGCTGATCCCTAAGGTACCTTGAGCGATGACCTTATAGTCAATCAACCCTACCTTTCGAGTGCATTGTGCTTGCAACACTCGTACCAAGTTTGCGTCCCTCATGGGCGTTAAGGGATGGTTCTGCATACCACTCTCGCTGAGCAGCACATCGCCGACGAAAAGATGGCCTTTGAATACGGTGCGCTGGTTTTCCGGGAAGGCCGGGGTAGCAATCGTGAAATCCGTGTTCAAGGCTGCCATTAACGCCTCGGTCACGGGCCCAATATTGCCGCGAACCGACCCTTCATACAAGCTATCAAACGTCGAGCAATACTTAAAGTAAATCTGCTGCGCGCCAAGGCTTTGTAGCCAGTGCAAGGCGGCTAAAGACTCTTTGATGGCCTCCGCTACCGGGTTGGTGCGTGACTTCAGGCTTATGACAATCGCATCGACTTGCGCATCGAGCTGCGCATCGAGCTGCACATCGAGCTTCAAGTCGGCCGAGGGAACGCCAATGACCTGTGTGACCCGCATGCCTGCTCGTGCCAGATTATTGGCGAGATCGGTAGCGCCGGTGAAGTCGTCGGCAATGCAGCCGAGAAGTATTTTTGGAAGGGTCATGCTTCGACCTTCAAAGCTGAAATTACGGCACAGCAAACGGCGGCCGTGCCGTCTTGACCCCCTAGCTCGGGAGTTTTGACGAGCTTCTGGGCAAAAATGTAATCGACCGCCCGCTCCAAGTCGGCGGCGGCTTCGCCCAGCTTCGGATCACCGCGGGTTTCAGATAACCAATCGAGCATCATTGCGCCAGAGAGGATCGTTGCAGTCGGGTTGGCGAGGCCTTTTCCTGCGATATCGGGGGCGCTGCCATGCGAAGGTTGAAATACGCCGTGCTTCGGTCCAATATCGGCGGACGGTGCAAAGCCCATGCCGCAAATCAGGCCTGCGCCAAGATCACTGGTGATGTCGCCAAATTGGTTTTCCATGGGGCAAACGTCGTACTCCCAGGGCTTACGAATGAGATTCAGGCAATAAGCGTCAATATAGCAATGGTCAGCTTCTAAGCTTGGGTTTAGGGCTGCCCGCTCATAGAAAATTTTATTCATGAAGGCCATGCCCAGAAAAACATTGGATTTGTCGATGCAAGTGACTTTACCCTTTCTGGGATTGCGCGCTTTGCGTCGCGCTGCCAGCCGAAATGCGAAATCGAACAAGCGCTCTGAGCCCTTGCGTGAGATCTCACAAGTGTCATATACGGCTTCATCACCGGAGGCCGTCGTTCCACTGCGGCCGCGGCCCCGCGAGTAAAACCATCCCTCAGTGGACTCTCGCACAATAACGAAGTCAATGTCTTTGGCGCGCGGATCGCTTAGAGGAGTTGGCACACCCGGAATCGCACGAATGGGGCGTAGCCCAGCGAACAAATCCAGATGCACCCGAATATCCAATTGCGGCGCTATTTCAGTGGCGTCCGGGTAACGAATACTGGGCCAGCCCATAGCGCCGAACAAAATCGCATCAGAGCCTTCGCAAGCTTTCATCGATGTGTCTGGAAAGGCCGTTCCCGTTTGCTGATAATAATGCGCCCCACCGGGCCGAGTGTCATAGTTGAGCTTAAAGCCGTGTTTGACCGCAAGGGGCGCCAACACTGCTAACGTAGCTTCGACGACTTCGATCCCAATGCCGTCACCGGGCAAGACCACAATGTTGTAGGAAGATTTCACCAATAAATTTTCCTGTGGTTGATGCCGTTGCAAACTAAAAAGGGGTATTTTGTCTTAACTAGCACGGTGCAAAACAAGGTCGTTTTTGATCGCTTACCAAGTAGGTGCCTTCAGGCATTAGCAGATCCCGTACCTGAGCGTGCAAAACTGGCGCTTAGCAATTCTTTTTGCAAGACACCCTGGCCCGGAGCGAAGTTCCAGAACTTTGCAGGTTCGCCCGGCGCACTCTGCGCTCAGAATGCTGGCAAACAGGGAAAACATCTCTGCCCGCCAGGGCCGCCCGCCTAGCGCTGAAGCGCTCCACTCTTGCGCGTGTTCGGAGATTTTGTAGTCGACAGAGATAGGTACGTCTTCTTCCATACTCGGCATACTAATTATCATAAGTCCTTCTCAATTTGTGAGTTTGCCCTTAAGGAACGACTCATAGTAGGACGCACTAAAGCTCCAAGCTTGGCGATCGCCATCAACAAGCAGCGGGATGCCTCTACCCTGTCCTCCGCCCGCGTCGACAAAGGCATTCTTTCTTTCGGGGCTGTCGATATCGATCTCAGTGTATGCAATACCGCGCGCCCTAAAGTACTCTCGCGCCAGGCGACAGTAGGGACACTAACCGCCAGCTTAGAGAACAAGCTCACCCTGCGGGGCGACCGCCCGACTGCGGACTTCTCTGTCAGGTTCAAATACAGTTTACACCGAGTTTGCGAAAAGTTCGCCTGCGACCACCCTTGTTGCCCGCAGTGTCCCTAAAGACTGTAAAGAAGTCGAATGTGCGGGTTTTAGCAAAGGTAGACGCGCCACTAGCCTCGCACCTGAAACGCATACAGCCCCCCAAACAGCAAGGATCGGGCAATGGCGAAGGTAAAGAGTCCGGGAAATTCTCTACCCTGCTCCGACGCTTTTTGAAGCGCTCGATGTGCCATTGAGCAATGCAATCACTCGCTCATACATCCGAAGCCTTCGCGCTCCAAGCTGTACATAAGGCCCATTGCTCTGCCGCAAAGTAAATTAAGTCTACCGCCGGGTCTTTGACCTCGGGATAGTCGCTATCCTTGAGTAAGGATCGTGCCAAGCGCTTCTTTAATTCGCCGTAGGCGCTAGCGACCGGCTTGTGGGCCACCAGGTAATCTCTAAACAAGATGGCATAGCGCTGATTAGGATTTCCAAACTTGCGGACATGGACGTTCATTCTTCTTTGCCCAGCAGGCTGCATAAAGAAATGCTTGGCCCAACCCTCCTTCGCTCCCGCATAGTCCGGAGGAACATGGTCAGCGTTTACGTCAGGATGCTTTACAAAACCGATGGCGCTCAATGCGCCAATTATTTCCGGACCCAGCGTAGCTACCGACACTTGAATATCAAGAATATCCTTCGCACACAGATCGGGAACTGAAGTGGAGCCAATATGATCGATCCTCAAGGCCAAAGCACCTAAGTGACTGCAGAGAAGCTCTCTAACGCCGAGGAACTCATCCCTCCAGGCTTGTTGATACTCCTTGATATGAATCATAATTCCTTTTGATCTAAGGCCACTGAATTTCGCGTTCCATCATACCTTTGCGGCCATTCACTGGAGCGCAAAGTAACGACATTCGCTTGCGCAAATGGAAGTGCCTTTGAGTTCTCCGCATCAGGTTCAGCATTGAATTACGCCCTAGGTCGCGTCAATGCGAGGCATGCGGCAAGAATCAGTGTCGTGATCCCGGAGGCTCATTTGAGTAGATGAACCCGTTGCACTCGAGCAGCCTGAGCTTGTAGTAGGCGATCTGCTGCAAAAACTGCTGCGGTGTCGACGGCCGTATCAAGGGACATGCAAATGTCCAAATCAGCAGCCGCGACGATTGAATGCCGCTCGAATCCGACCATCGTGGCCGCCAAAAACTCCATCACAAGAAGGTAGCCCCGGCTCTAAAGGGCGGGCAGAAACCTTGTAGCAATAATAGCGGTAGCGAGCCAGCCTTGGGCGCGAAGCTTTGCCGAGCGGGCCGAAGCCATGCTGGCGGAAAATTGAAGCTCGTGGCCTCGTTTCCGGACGTTGACATCCAGGTTCATCCGTTCGAGATAGCGAGCTCGTCTTGGTCCAAGCTTGCACCGGGTTCAAATGACCGTATCGAAGCGCATATCCACGCCTTATCAAACTTGTAACCCAGGTTCTCACTGATCCCATAATCTGAAATTTTGAAAACCCAAAACACGAGCGCTATGCGGTGGCCGCCTCAAATTCCGCAACTGGCACCGCGCGCTTCTTAGCAATCGATTTTCTTAAGGCCTTTATACGCTCGATCTCATGCATTGTTTGCGCGGTGAAGTACGACTCCCCGCAGGCCTGACAGGACCACATTGGAATCGACTCGACCACCATAAGCTCAGCTCCTTTTCCGAAACTACGGGTGACGTGTTTGAGTTGCATCTTTTTGCTTGCGCAGTGCGCGCACTTTTTTTCAGCAGACATAGGCAGTAATGACGATGAGCTTGCTCGTGAGGCCGACTTTGACAACGGCTGCGGTTTTGGCACCTTCAACGGTAAGGCCTTCGATGAGGTATTTAATTTCACCGCTTTTTTCGTGCCGCTGACGCGTCGGTAAAGTGCGGCATCGGGGGAACCGCTAGTTCCCTCGACAGAAGGAACTGGCTTGCGGTTCCGAGAACCTCAAGGAAGACATCTTCAAGAATGCCTTGCTGCTCAGAAATGGCGAACCAACTAAACGCGTCGTCAGCGTAGTCCGTGACGCATACCTTAGTCGCTCCGATACGATCTGCGGCAAACACTAAGTCGTGAGTGAGGTACACAAATGTGCAATCTGGTCTCGCCTTCTAAATTGCATTCCAAAGTGAGTCTTGGATAGCTTTGTGGAGATGAATGTCTGGCTCGTCCACCGCTATAATTGCATCTTTGGGAGCGTAACGACACTGCCCAATGAGGTAAAAGATGACCCGTTCACCGTCGCTCATGGCGCGAGCCGAATATTGGTTTTCGGGCGCGGCTCTCTGTCCAACCCGAACTTCACTACTCACAGGGTGAAGTGATCGGGTGGGCAGAAGCGACTCCCAGAGGGTTTGTACCTTCCGCAGCAGGGTATCGGGCATAGGAATCAGTTGGTCAGTCTTGCGTTGCTGATCTTCATGAGTGAGCAATGCACTGTAGTTCTCTGAAAAAGGAAGAGTGACCAGTGCTTCGAAATCGTTTAGAGGGGCCGTTTCTGCGTTTAGAAGTGAGCCTCCGTAGCGTTGCTGTACCCTCAAGTTTGACTTCTGACTTTCGTATGTGACTCGATCCCAGTTTCCGGGACTCGGAGCCCAGTAAAAGGCGGCGCGAGCCTTCTCAAGCCCAATGGGACTTGAGCTATCTGGAAATACAAGGGACCGCTGTGCTGCGATTCGATGAACGCGTTCCTTCTGTGGCGGCCCCTTAAGCTCAAGCCACGAGCCTAGGCGACTTTTCCCGGCTCCGTTTGCTCCGACTACTACGATACTGGTTTGGCATTCCAACTCTTTGATCTGGTTCGGCTCAGATGCTGAGGGTGGAAATGAGACGGCCTTCATTGCGAGGTCGGCGGCGGCCAATGCAAAGCATTCTTCCCTGGCAAGTCAAACGAAAAAGCCAGCCTCCTTAACGGTCGACTGGCTTTTCCCTAGTTCTTATAGGTGAGGGCTAAACACCCAAACCCCTACCCCCCATAAAGATAAGTAGGCAACCACAAAGTAAGTTGCGGCCAGATGTACATCAACACCATACAAATAATCACAATAAACATGTAAGGCATCATCCCCGCGAAAATCTGATTGATGGTCACATGGGCCGGTGACACTCCTTTCAGATAGAAGGCGGACATGGCCACAGGTGGCGACAAGAAGGCGGCTTGAAGGTTCACGAAGACCAGTACGCCCCACAGCATCGGATCAATACCAAAGTGCGGCAAGAGCGGCAGGAAAATCGGCACGAAGATCACGATGATCTCGGTCCACTCTAATGGCCAGCCGAGCACGAAGATGATGGCTTGTGAGAGCAGCATGAACTGGATGGGTGACAAGTTCATCGCTAGTACCCAGGTCTCGACCAGGCGCTGTCCACCGAGAATCGCGAACACGGCGGAGAAGAGTGCCGAGCCTACGAACAACCAGCACACCATCGAGGTGGTCTTGGCGGTTAAAAACACGGCTTCTTTGATCTTCTGGAAGTTCAAGGACTTTGAGCTCCAGGCCATCAGGAAGGCACCGGCTGCACCGACGGCTGCGGATTCTGTTGCGGTGGTGATGCCGAACAGAATCACACCCAACACCACGAAGGTGAGGATCGCCAGGGGCATAACCGATGAAATCAGCATGGTCACGATCTCGTACTGCTCGGCATCAAAGCGCCAGTAGTACCAGGCGAGTAAGCCTAGCGCCAACAAGCAGGCGATCAAGAAACCCGTGTAGAAGCCTGCGGGGACGGCGGCGGTCTTGGGCGCATTCACGCCCTCGGTGCCACTCATGTCTTGCAAAGGTTCATCTACATCGGCTTTTGATTTGGCAGCAGGAGCTTCCGATCCTGGAGGCGCTTGCAGGCCAGTGTCTGAGCCCGGTGGCTCTTGAACGCCACCGGCTGCCGCTGGTGGTTCCTGCACTCCGCCTGAAGCTGGAGGTTCTTGCACACCAGAGGAAGCTGCGGGCGCAGTGACGGGTGCTTGAAGCCCAGCGCCCGCTTTGCTTGCGGACCTGGTAGTCGCAACCGTCACCGGCTCTTCACCTTTTTGCGAGTGGATGGTGACGTACCACCACACTGCACTCATCGTCACCGCCACCGCCAAGAAAGGGGCCAAGGCGTGGATCAAGTTAGCCACTAGCTTGAACCAGGTGAGCCTCACCGCACCCGGCGCATTCAATGCGGCATTGCTCAAGGCCTTACTGGGTGAGAGTACCGCCATGATGCTGGCGGGCAACATGAAGCGTGAGTAGCTACTGGAAATATGGGCAATCGCAGGAGAGATCGGTGCCCGCATTTTTTCCATCGGCAATTTTGGCGCCACTTTTGGATTGATGATGCACCAGCCAATGATGTAGATCAAATACAAGAAGGCCAAGAAGAAGCCAGGGAACATGGCGGCGGCGTAAAGCTTGACCACCGACTGTCCGGCTACGGCTGCGTACACAATAATCATCACCGAAGGGGGAATCAAAATACCCAAGGTGCCACCGGCGGTAATCACTCCAGCCGCCAAACGCGTGTCATAACCTGCGTTCAACATGGGCCGCATGGCGATCACACCCATCAGCACCACGACCGCGCCAACCAAGCCGCTGGCAATGCCCCAGAAGGTAGAGATCACTAAGGTGGTGACTGCCAATGAACCGGGCACACTACGGAACGCCAGCTGCACGCTGTGGAACATTTTGTCCACCAACGCGCCGCGTTCCATCACATACCCCATCAGTACAAACAGCGGTATGGAGAGTAAGACATCGTTATTCATCGCTCCAAAGGCGCGCTGCACCATGAGCGAGAAAATCTTGTTGTCTAACCACGGCGCGGACGGGTCGTAGAAGGCCACGAACCCGAACATCATGCCTAAACCCATCAGGGTGAAGGCGGTGGGAAAGCCCATCATAATGACGACTATGATGAGGCCCAACATCGTTAGGCCTAGTGCTGCGTTGCTCATCATCCCCTCATCCCCTGTGATTTCTCAATCGCTAACTGACGCGCTTCTTCGTCTACAAATTCACTGCCTGCCAATTGTTGGCCGACCACGTCTGATTCCTCGACGTCTTTCAGTCTTGGTGTCCACTCGCCTGTTTTTAAGCAGACCAGGCAACGAATAATTTCGGCGATGCCTTGCATCAGCACGATGCCACCCGCCAAAGGGATGATGAATTTAAACGGATACACCGGGAGAGGATCGGCATTAAAGGTTTGCTCGCGAATGCTGAGCGAATCCTGAAAGTAGGTCCAACCAGCCCAGGTGAGGGCCGCGATACCGGGTAGGAAAAACAGGATGTAGAGCACCAAGTCGATCGTGGCTTGAGTGCGTGGCTTAAAGTTGCCGTACAGGAAGTCGCCGCGCACGTGGCCGTCATGGGCCAGGGTGTAGGCGCCGCCCATCATGAACAGGGTGCCGTAGAACATATTGCTCACGTCGAACACCCAGGCCGTGGGCGCGTTGAGCGCATAGCGCTTGAAGACTTCGATCACCACCAGCAGCATCAAGCCCACGATGAGCCAGGCGAACGCCTTCCCCACCCAGGTGCTGATGCCATCTGCGGTGTGCAATAGCTTTTGAACTTTCATGAATGAATCCTAGAGATCCAGAGCGGCGGCATACTGAATGGCTGCTGCTCTTGAGCAGAACAATGGCTGATTTATTTTAGCGGACTAAACAACACAGCACTTTTCAAACGATATTCAGTGCGAGCACAGAGCTCTGTAAAAACAAAGCCAGCCCAAGGCGTTTTGCCCGGGCTGGCTAACCAGCACAGCGGCAGTGAATGCCGCTTATCGGGGCTTAATTCCTAATGGAATTAACCCTTCTTTGGAGTGAAGTAGTGGTTATAGGCCATTTTGAAATCGACCATATAATCATTCTGCCAGCGGCCAGCTTTCTCAGCAAAAGCGCGCTGCGATTCCATCACACGCTTGAAGTGTGCGTTTTCTGCGGAGCGCTTGGTGGTGACTTTGTCCCACGCCTCGAGCTGAGCTTTCAGAATCGCGTCAGGTGTCTTGTAGAACTTGATGCCGCCTTTCTTCATCTCGTCGTAGTCTTTAGAATTGCGGTCGATGGCTTTCCAGCTCATTTCTGCGCTAGAGGCTTGTACTGCGACTTCGATGATCGACTTTAGTTCAGCAGGCAGAGCGTCGTACTTACCTTTGTTGAACAGAATTTCGAGCTGCTCACCCGACTGGTGGAAGCTTTGCAACATGCAGTTCTTGACGACATCCGGGAAGCCCAAGATACGGTCAGAAGTCGCGTTGTTGAACTCAGCCGCATCGATCAGGCCACGGTCGAGCGCGGGAACAATCTCGCCACCAGGCAGTGGGTTCACAGAAACACCCATTTCTGTAAATACATCTACGGCCAATCCAACGGTACGGAACTTCAGACCTTTCAAATCAGCCACTTTGGAGATGGGCTTCTTGAACCAGCCGAGGGGTTGTGTAGGCATTGGGCCGTACACATGCGACACCACTTCCATGTTCAACGATTTGTAGATTTCTTCTAGCAGGGCCTTGCCGCCGCCATATTTGTGCCAGGCCAGAACCATGTTGGGGTCCATACCGTAAGCTGGGCCGGAACCCCACAGGGCTAGGGCCGGGCTCTTACCGTAGTGGTAGGCGAGCACGCCATGGCCACCATCCAAGGTGCCTTTGTTGACAGCTTCCAACAATTGGAATGCAGGAACGACGGCGCCGGCAGGCAACACTTCGATCTTGAGACGACCACCGGCCATGTCATTGACCTTCTTGGCGAAGTCATTGGCATACTCATGGAACAGGTCCTTAGCGGGCCAGGTGCTTTGAAAGCGGAAAGTAGTGGTTTGAGCCACAGACACCATCGGTGCTGCGACGGCGCCAGCAGCAACGGCTGCGCCTTTGATTAGACTACGACGACGTGAAGGACTGCGTTCGCTCATTTGGGTCTCCAATTAATTTGAGTTAGCCCAACATGATAACCCTCTATGCTCCGTTTGTCGGGCTAGGGTTAACACCAAGAGCTTTACCCCAGCTTCTTGACCTGGGTCAATGCCAATACCTTGCCTCATTCCATTGCCTGCAATGTTCTGTGGTGAAATCTCGGCTTATGAGTATCCCAGTCGTTTTAATCGCGGGCTTTTCGCAGGCCGCAAGGCATCGAGTGATCCGTGAAGCCTTACATTGCGTTGAGGCTCGCCAACTGACCTCGGGCGTGTTCTCGAGAGGTCGCGCTACTCGGGTGGCATGGTTGGATCATCAGGATAGTCTGGCCCAGTTAGTACCTACTGAACGCCAGCCCCATCAGAGTTTTGTGGCCTGTGTCTGTTGTGCAGGCTCATTGGTGTTCACGACTTATCTCGCCCGTACTCTCAGGCAAGGACCCTGGGCGGGATTGATGATTTCGCTCGGGGCTCGCGCAGAACCTGCCCGCATGGTGGCAACACTTAGCCGCACCCCATGGCGAGAATATCTCGGCCCGATCAGACTTTTCTCGGTAATGGACGCAAGCGGTTTAAGCTTGTGTGAGCAGGAGGAACATGACTTGCATCAGATTGCTTGCCAACAAAAAAACGATGCTGAGCTCGTGCTTCAACCAGGCGAAAGCCTACCAAAAGACCTGTTCGGATAGAGCCCATGCACCTGCCGGCTTCCCAATGCTGCGGGCGTGTGGCGCTTCGAGGAAGGCTGGCCAAGGATTTTGATGCTTACCGTTGTTTTAAGACGACCTTGTCAGCCAACGCATCCAAAACGCGACAACGGAAAGCGCTGACCGCGCGTTTATCGGTAGAGAAGCCTCGCTGATCGGGCAAGGTACACAGCCAGGCGCTTGAAAAGGAGAATGGTTAGCACGATCTAAGTCGTCATTAGCGGCACGGGGCTGCGGGTGGATTTTCTAGACCGTTGGGAGCTTATTTATGAACATGATTTACAACAGTCCTACCTACTGTGTCGTTGAGTTTGGTGCCATCAACGGCAACGTACGAGGCTATGAAATCATGGATAAAATGTCGCGCCGCGAAATTTACCTCGAAGGTTCGCTGGCCATGCAGTTCAAGCAACAAGTGCAAAAGCTCATCTCGGCCGAGCCTTCAATTGAGGAAATCGACGATTTTCTCAGCAAGTTCAATGAAATGATGCAGCAACCACTTACTTTGCATTAAGGCTACGTCAATCGTGGATCGAGCACTTCTGGTAGCCGCCCAGATTGCTCCCTGCTAAAGCTGCTCCCAAGGCAGTCCGTCAAAACGCCAGCCATTAAGCTTGCCGCGCTGGTGTTTGTCGGTGAGGTCGCCTTCAAACCCATGCAAGACGTTGTAAACCTCTTTAAATCCGGCCTTTTCTAACGTTTCTCCTGCCTCTGTCGAGCGTTTGCCGCTCCGGCAGATCAACACCACTGGCCGGGAATTCGATTGACCAGCAAGTTTTTTCACCTCTCCAATGAAGTGTGGGTTGAGCTCCCAATCCGGCCCGTCATACCAAGCGACATGGGTGGCGCCTAGCGCATGGCCGACAAAGAAAAATTCGGAATCGCTACGGCAGTCGACAAACAAGGCATCTGGATGCCCGTTCAAGAACTCGAAGGCTTTTTTGGGAGGGAGATGTTGCATGGCCTGATTATTTCATACGGCGATAGAATCTTGAAGATGATCACCAAACTCGCGAAATCAAGCGCCGACACTCCGCCCTCAAAAACCGGCAACATCGCTGCTGTTAAGCGCTGCAACTGGTGCGAAGGCTTTGATGCCTATCGTCACTACCATGATACCGAGTGGGGCGTGCCCATGCATGATGGTCGAGCACTCTTTGAAAAGCTTTGTCTGGAGGCCATGCAGGCCGGGCTTTCCTGGGCCACCATCCTTAAAAAACGCGATCAATTTCGAGCCGCCTTTGACGGTTTCGACATTGCTACCTTAGCGAAATACGGTGAGCCCGAAGTGGCCCGATTACTGGGCGATCCTGGGATCGTTCGCAATCGGCTTAAAGTGCGCGCGGTCATCACCAATGCTCAGGCAATGCAGGAGCATTTCTCACAGAAGCACAGCTTTCGGGATTTTCTTTGGGGTTTTGTGGACGGTGCGACGATTCATCACCAACTGGCCGGAAGCCATCAGGCCATCGCCCAGGACACACGCTCTCAAGCGATGAGTCAGGCTCTTTTGAAGCGCGGCTTTAAATTCGTTGGGCCCACCATTTGTTATTCATTGATGCAGTCCACCGGCATGATCAACGATCATTACCTCGACTGCTTTCGCTTCCAAGAGTTGGGAGGTCTTGTGTGACGGTGGCCTTAAGAGAGCTAGCGGGAGGGGTTTTATCCACTAGCTATTGGGGGGGCCTCTCAAGCTTGGGCATTTCCAACTATTGGGGATTTGTCGCTGCGGTACTGGTGTTCCTGGCTATTCCTGGACCCGGTACGTTCGCTTGTTTGACGGCGGTGGGGCGTGGGGGATTGCGCGGGGGCTATTCTGCCCTTATGGGTTTGATCGTCGGCGACTGGTGTTTAATGCTCTCCGCCATTCTTGGTTTGGCTGCCCTTCTCAAAGCCAACCCGGCCTGGTTTCACGCCATCCAGTGGCTTGGTGCCGCTTATCTTATTTGGATCGGTATTCAGCTCCTGCGTACCAAAGAGGGTAGCATCAATAGTTTGCCGGAAGCGATGCAGCCTGGCCCGGGCAAGTACTTTCGTCAAGGCTTGCTGATTACCTTGATTAACCCCAAGGCTATCGTTTTTTATATGGCCTTCTTCCCCTTATTTATTGATCCGGCCCAGCCTGTTGGAGCGCCCACTTTTGTCGCAATGGCCGCGACCGTGACCTTGCTAACTTTGTTCTATGGAAGCCTGATCTTGTTCTTAGGGCATGGTGTCGCCACACGACTGAAGCATCATCGCTGGATAGGAAAATTCGCCATGAAATTGGCGGGGTTCGCGATGTGTGCCTTTGGCGTGAAGATGGCCACGCAGTGAGTGCTGTCACCGTCCACACCAGCAAGATTTATTTCCTTAGATCAACCAAACCACCGTCGCGGCGGCAGCCAGGCCGTACAGCGCTGTTCGCTTGCTGTGCTTGGTCAGCAATACTGTGGCGACTAAGGCGGTGGCACCCCAAAGGCGCCAGTCTTCGCGTAGTCCCTCTAAGAGCAGAGAGGGGCTCTGGCCTTGACTCAAGGCATCCATTTGAAACTTCGCAATTTCAGGCGCGCAAATAGCTACCAAGGCTGCTAAAGGCGCAAAACCAAGCGCTTCTGCAACCGCTCCCTTGGGTTGGTATTTTCTCGGCAGAACGAGAACAGCACAGCGCAGCAGAAGGACCAGCGCCGTCAATAGGATAATGGTTACCCAAATGTCGAATGCACCAAGTTTCATGTACGGACCCTTCGTGCGCGGCCGGTAAAACCAGCGCCAATGCCCGCGAAAATGGCTGTGAGTAGGCCCAACTGATACGGCCAATGAAAGGTAAAGAGCGAGACGACTGCACTGACCAAGGCGCACAGCATGGTGGCGCGATCACGCACCATCGGCACCAAAATTCCCATCATGGCGACGATTCCGAGGTAAGTAAACTTGGGGGAGGCGGGCATGACGCCGGCCGCCAAAATACCCACGATGAGCCCCGTCGTCCAGGCCGCATAGACCGGGGCGTCCATGCCGAGCAAGTAAGACACACGATGCGTAAATGCGGGTTTGCCCGGACCGGTTTTCGCACAGCGCAACAAAAACATGGCGATTGCACCGTCAATCGAGAAGGCTGCTACGAACAAGCGTTTGCGCATCGGAATATGGTGCAGTTTGGGTGCGATGGCTGCGGCGTAAATTACAAAACGAATACAGGCCAAGCCGGCCGCGAGCAAGATCAAGCTCTTCGCGGCCCCTGCGCTCATCAGGGGTAAGGCCACCATTTGTGCAGTGCCTGAGTACACCAGCACGGCAAAGCCAAGCGACTGCAAGATGCTCAGGCCGCCATTGATCATGCCCAATCCCACCACAAACCCCCAGGCAAAGTTGCCCGGAATTGTTGCAAGCATGACCTGTACGCCGTCCATAAAGGCGGCCTGTCGCCTAGGCTTGAGCTTAGGCTTGAGGATATTCAGGCTGAGATTTTTAGACCGAAGCCGTTCGAAATTCAAAAGACTGAGGACTGAGACGCTGGCGTGCTAGGCATCAAGGGCGGATAGTCCTCATATCCAGAGTCAAACTCGCGCTCAGCCAAGCTATTTTCCTCGAACCCATGGCACTTCACCCGACCGATGTCGGCGCCGTACACCTGAATGCTACTAGTGACTTGGTCGGGCAGGGCATGCGATACCGGGAGCACATCGTGCCCAAGGTGATGGCCGCGTTCGGCACCGAGCAGCACACCAATCAAGCCCCAAACCTTGTGATCGTGAATGGGTGTTTTTTGACCCGGACCCCACACAAAACTGACCACCGAAAAGCGCGCTAGCGGGTCGCAATAGGGCCAGTATTGTTGGTAAGTCTTTTCCGAGGCTACGGCGTAAGCCTCAGGCAGCCACCTGTCACTGGCAATGAGTTCCGAAAGCAAGGGCTCGGCAGCATCAAGTAGTGCAGGTTCTCCGTAGGCCTGACCGACAAGGCGGGTCATGGCTTGGATGTAAGGCTCGAAGGGGTTCAGAGGTTTCATGAGGTGGCCGAAAAAGAGCGAGGTGGATGGTAGCCAGTAACTTACCATTTTGATTACACTCAATCAATTGAACTAAATGGCCTGGTTTGACGGTGAATCGGCAGGTAAGCTCGGTCGCTAGGCTTGAACCCTTGGAGTGTACCGAAGTGAAAAGCGTTGATTTATTTGTGATCGGTGGTGGTTCAGGTGGCGTGCGCGCGGCCCGCATTGCGGCCTCATACGGTGCCAAGGTGGCGTTGGCCGAGGAATACCGGATGGGCGGTACCTGCGTGATTCGGGGCTGCGTGCCGAAGAAACTGATGGTCATGGCTTCGCGCTTTGGTAACGAGTTTGAGGCCTCTCAGGGCTTCGGTTGGGAGGCAAACGAGCCTCGCTTCTCCTGGCCCATGCTGATGAGCCGCGTCCATACAGAGGTCACCCGTCTTGAGGGCATCTACACCAGTAATTTGAGCAGGGTGGGCGTGGAACTTCATGCCCAGCGCGCCTGTATCCTGGACCCGCACACCGTTCAATTGCAAGCGACCCCTCAGGGCATGCCCGCTCAGACGTTTCGTGCCGAAACCATTCTGATCGCCACTGGCGCCACGCCGACCATGCCTGACGACATCCCGGGCGCAAAGCTGGCCAGTAGTTCAAATGATTTTTTCCTCTGGCCCGAGTTGCCCCAGCGGGTGGTCGTTCAGGGGGCGGGCTATATTGCGTTGGAGCTTGCCTGTTTGTTAAAGCGGCTCGGCTCGGAAGTCACCTTGGTGATGCGTGGCGACCTGGTGTTGAGAGGTTTTGATCAACAGGTACGCGAGTTCATTCAGCAACAACTTATCGCCGACGGGCTAACGATCAAATTCAATACCACTATTGCTGCCATCACGTCATCATTAGGGCGCTTGCAAGTCAGCCTGTCTGATGGCTCGCGACTCGCTGTTGACCGCGTACTAAGAGCGACCGGGCGGCACCCCAATACCTCAGGCCTAGGTTTAGAAACTTTGGGCATCAGCGTCAACTCAGCAGGTGCGATACCCGTCGATGACTTTTCGGCCACTACTGTGAACAGCGTCTACGCCGTCGGTGATGTCACCAATCGGGTGAACCTTACGCCGGCAGCCATTCGCGAGGGCCACGCCTTTGCAGACTCGGTTTTTGGGCGAAAGCCACGCGCTGTAAAGCTAGAGGTTGTTCCAACCGCCGTGTTCACGACGCCCGAGATTGGAACAATAGGGTTGACGGAGGAGTTGGCTAGAAAAAGCTATGCGCACATTGATATCTACGCGACGCGCTTTAGACCAATGAAGGTCGCTATGGCAGGCCAATCCACTCAGTGCTTCATGAAAATCATCGTAGACAGGGACAGTGACCGGGTCCTGGGGGTGCATATTATTGGCCCTGAAGCCGGAGAGCTTATTCAGCTCGTCGGTATTGCCGTTCAGATGAAAGCCACTAAGTCGGACTTCGACGCCACCTTGGCGGTACACCCAACCATTTCGGAAGAGCTCGTGACGATGCGAGAGCCCCAGGCGTGATAAAGTTGATTGAATCAACGGGCGTAATCAACGCGTCCTGAACGTAAAGCGCGATCCAGAATTCCAATGTTCGGCATTTTAAGAGTCCATCAACAACGTCGTCGGCCTGGTCGGCTCGCGATGCTGTTGCTGTGCACCGCGCTATTGTTCGTGCAAAGCCTAGCTCATGTGCATCGCGCCATGCACTGGCCTGTTCAAGGAGCGGCCACTACCGTCGCTGCGGATCGGGTCGACAGCTTGGGGCTGAACGCTGTCGACTTGACGCCCGTTCACGCCGAGCTAATTTTTCTTGGCCTTTTTAAGGATCATCAAGATTTCCCCAAGTGCCAACTCTTCGATGGTGTTGGCTCTGCGCCTGCTCTGGTTAGCGCTACCGCTACTGTTCTCGCCCCAGCCCAGGGGCTGATATTTTCGACCTTTTACAACGTCTTTGTCGTCGAGCGACTTAGCACACACTTTCAGGCCCGCGCCCCTCCTTACGCATGACACTTTGAAACCTGTCGAGCGTCGTCCCGAATCCCTTGGCGACACGCCCTTTGTCAAAATTCATTGGCTGTATCGAGATCATGAAAGCTTTTGTTTTATATCCCAACCCAGCTCTGGGGCGAGAGTCAATAGCACTTTCAACCAAAATTCTTGCGTCGCGGTGGGCCTCTCTGAGCTCCTGCTTGCTGAGCGTTTGCCTACTGAGCCCTTGTCTATTAAGCTCCCGCCCAGTACAGGCGCAGACCAGCCTCGAAGAAGTCACGGTGACAGCCAACCCGCTACGTTCTAATGAGCTCGTCGCTCCTACAAGGCAATACTCGGGTACTGGACTGGTGTTGCGATCTCAGAGCAGCTTGGGCGAGACCCTCAGCGGCACGCCGGGGGTAAGTAGTACGTATTTTGGCCCCCAGGCCAGTCGTCCGATCATTCGTGGATTAGACGGTGATCGCATCAAAATTCTCAATAATTCAGGCGCAAGTCTTGATGTCTCCAGTCTAAGCTATGACCATGCGGTCGCTGTCGATCCACTGATCGCTGATCGCATCGAAATTTTGCGGGGGCCCGGCACGCTCCTTTACGGTGGTAATGCCATCGGCGGGATCGTCAACGTGATCGACAACCGCATTCCGCGTACCCCGATGGAGGGTCTTCAGGGCCGTACCGATATCAGTGTGGGCAGTGGCGATCGTTCGCGCAATGGGGCGCTGGTTTTGGAAGCGGGTGGCAAAGATTTCGCTTTTCATAGTGACGTACATTCCCGCACCGCTGGCGATGTTGCGGTGCCTCGAACACTGCTCTGTTTGAAGCCCGGTTCTCCAGCAAGCGTCAGTCGCTTGTGCAATTCGGCGGCCAAGACGGAGGGCGGTGCACTCGGTGCTACTGCATTTTTTGAGCGCGCTTATGTTGGGGTATCGGTCAGTGAATATTCTTCGAACTACGGTTCGGTCGCAGAGGACACGGTCAGTATCGCCATGCGCTCAAATCGCTTCGCACTGGAAGGGGAGGCTCGACTGAACACTTGGCTTAAAAGTATCAAGGGCCAATATAGTTATACCGACTACAAACACACTGAGTTGGATGCTGGCGTCCCGGCGACGGTCTTCACCAACCGTGGCTTTGACTTTCGGCTCGAGGCCCGGCATCAAAAGTTTGCCGGCTTTGAAGGTGTGATCGGTCTGCAAATGGATAGCAGCCGCTTTGGTGCACAGGGCCTAGAAGCTTTCGCCCCCAGTAGTCAGACTAAAGTAGCGGCGCTATTTGTCTACGAAGAAGCGCTTTTTCCGTGGGGCAAGCTCAATTTCGGCGGACGTATGGAGCGCCAGAATGTTCAGGCCTTCAGTGATCTGGCCGTAGCGCGATTTGTGGCCGCCGAGCGAAGTTTTAAGCCCTCGAGTATTGCGCTCGGTGGGCTCTATAAGTTGCATTCCAACTGGAGCCTCACGTCCAACCTGACCCTCAACCAACGTGCTCCCAAAGACTACGAGCTGTTTGCAAATGGCCCGCATCTCGCCACGGCCGCCTACGAAGTGGGCAATGCGCAATTGTCCAAAGAGCGCTCGACAAATCTTGAACTCGGCTTGGCCTGGCGAGGCGCAGCCACGGCGAGCGGTCGCCGCTCAGCAAACTTCGCGAGCGCAAGTGCTTTTCTGAGCCAGTTTCAAAACTACCTCATGCTTGAGAGCACGGGTAAGCAAAGAAGCGCGACAGGCGCTGTGAATCCCGCTGACCTCAATGGTGACGGCCTGGACGATATAAGCGGTGCTGCGCTCTTGCCGGAGTTTGCCTACAGCCAACACCGCGCGCGAATGACTGGTTTTGAGGTCAATGGTAATTGGCGCCTGAGCGAGGCGAGCAGCAACACCCAGACTTTTGATCTGCAATGGCGAGTAGATTTTGTCAAAGGAACTAATACCGACAGTAATACCGCCTTACCAAGAATCTCCCCCTTACGGCTTGGAGCAACCTTCATTTGGGCACAAAACGGCGCCAGCCAATTAGGTTGGGGAGCCAGGGCTGGCATGGATCACTACGCGCGTCCGGCGGATCAGAGTACCGACGCCTACACTTTTCTGAACTTAGCACTGACCTATCGCATCAAAGCCAAAGTCGCCGGGCAGGATTCGAACCTTCTTTTCTACGCGCGCGCGGACAATGCGACGGATCGCCTGGCCTATAGTGCGACGTCGATCTTGACCCAATCTTTGCCGGGTCGCGTGCCATTGCCGGGGCGAAGCCTTAAGCTGGGCGTTCAAGCAATGTTTTGAACACTTTGGACTAAGTCATAATCAGTTCCTCAGGCGAAATCGTGGAGTACTGAATTGAATTGTGGGGCGTTATGAGACTTTACCTTGAAAATGTTCGTTCGTTTGAAGGATGGCACGAAATTGCGGTTGCGCCCGCTACTGTTTTGCTTGGCGAAAACAGCGCGGGTAAGTCCACGTTGCTCGGGATGTTGGCGGTGGTGCATCAGGATGGATTTCCCGTTTGAGTTTGGGGGCTACAAAACACTGGCAAATAGTAAAAAGGGCGTCGCTCATTTCTCGGTGGGTTTTCAAACTGAGGTTAGTAATCGATTTAGTCTGAGAAGGACAAAACCAGAAAAAAAGAAAGTCTCTACTGGCTTGATCGTTGCCTTTCGCGAGAACGATGGGTTGCCGGTGCCCTGCCATGTTTTTGTTTGGTTTGACGATTTCGCTGTTGCTTTTTACGAAAAGGACTTTAAGTCGCTAGATCGTGCCGCTCAGCTTGCCGTTTTTAGCGCTCAAAAAGTTGAGACCATCGAAGCGCACGAAAAGCACCCACAGGGATTGACGTTTCAAGGGCTTTTTCAAGCTATCTTTGACCGACGCGAAAATCAAAGCAAATTAGACAGAAGCGAACGACAGGAATCAGTGGACTTAGAATACTTTATACACCGAATGTTTGGAGGTGGTTTGCGGGGATTTGGAGGATTGTCCGCGCTGGCTTTTGCGCCGATGCGTTCCCGTCCCAAAAGAACCTACGATCAATTGAGTGACGAATTTACGCCGGAAGGTGATCATGTGCCACTGCTTTTGGCGAGGGCAACCGATCCTGAAAACAAGCAATCGAACGCGCTTCACGATGCTCTGCGTGCTTTTGGTCAATACTCGGAGATGTTCACGGATGTCGGCGTCAAAAAGCTCGGACGAGGTAGCGGCGACCCCTTTCAAGTTCAAGTAAAGATTGGCAACAAGAATTCCAACTTAATGGATGTGGGTTATGGCGTAAGTCAAATTCTGCCCCTAATCGTGGACGCACAAAGGGCTGACCCCAATACGATGCTGCTTTTGCAACAACCCGAAGTGCATTTGCATCCGAAAGCTCAAGCTGCTCTTGGTTCGATGATCAAAGATTGGGTATCGAAAAGTAGAAAGACGGTAGTTGTCGAGACGCATAGCGACTATTTAGTTGACCGTCTGAGATTGGAAGTCAAAAAGGCGCACTTGCGCTCAGAGGATCTGAGAATTTTATTTTTGGAGAAAAAAGGCTCTAGCACTAACCTCCACGTGCTGGAAATTGATTTACAAGGAAACGTTCTCAATCCTCCGGAGGGCTATCGTGACTTCTTCTTGCTTGAGCAACTAGCGTTGCTTCGGGACTAAATCGCGATGTGTTTAATTGTTGACGCAAATTTATGTTCAATATTGTTTAAGAAGACCAGTGACACTTCTTATAAAAAATTACGGGAAACCATTTTTTCGAATCGTATTTCGTTGCTGCATGGCGGCAAGCTGACAGATGAATACTACCGTGCTGGCGTTCTAGGTATTGTAGCTGTG
This sequence comes from Betaproteobacteria bacterium, assembly GCA_031421635.1. Classification (GTDB taxonomy): domain Bacteria; phylum Pseudomonadota; class Gammaproteobacteria; order Burkholderiales; family Burkholderiaceae_E; genus JAPOKJ01. The sequence goes on from JANOPA010000066.1 coordinate 32,159, forward strand.
CTTGCACAAAGTGGCCGCGCGTTTAAGGTAGATAAAACTCTTATTGATCAAGAGCTTGCCGCGATTAACGGACTTTGCGAATCAAATGATTCGCATGTCATCGCTCTTGCAAGGGCGGATAGGCAGCGTGGTCGGGTTCTTTGCACGAAAGACCAAGCACTGAAAAACGACTTCAAGAATAAGTCGCTGATTGATAGGCCACGGGGCACAATTGATAGTCCCTCTCGGCATAAAGAGTCGCTTTCAAGTTGTAAAACCTAGGCCGGATGAGCAAGGGGCGCGCTCATTAACCCTTCGGCGTAAATTCGAAGTGTTCGTCGCAAAACTTACCAACCATCCACTCGTAATTGATCACAAGGCTTTGCAAGCTCAAAAAGAGTTAGATGGGCATGGGATGAAGACCTCGGGTGCGCTGAATGGACGCTCTCTTAGGCGGCGGTCCGCTTGATCGTAAAGGTCTCGCCAATACTCTTGGAATGAGGGCTTGTTGCTGAAGTTTTGACGGGCAAGTCAATTCCCTTAAAAAATAAATCGCTTCTACAATAGGCTTCTCTTCAGTTTTGATCGGTTTCTTAAAAAGTATGCAAGCGAGTACAGTTAGTCGTTGCTTCGAGCAGCTTCGCACTTTTTGTCCGATGCAAGTCAGTTTGACATTGTTGGGAAGCTTTCTTTTGGCTGGGGTTGTAATGGCGATGGGTTTGCCCGACCAAACGTTGACGCCGCTTACTTCTGAGCCTGGCGATGTTGCGCGGGGGCGTGAGGTGGCATTGAAGGCCGAAAAAGGCAATTGCATTCTTTGTCACGCAGTGCCCGAGCCGAGTGTCCGGTTCTCCGGTGATCTTGGCCCCCCCCTGCACAGTGTGGGCACTCGCTTGAGTGCCGCCCAGCTGCGCTTTCGGGTGATTGATTCTAGTCGCTTGAATCCGGATACCGTCATGCCGGCCTATCATCGCAGCGAAAACCTCAAGCGCGTGGTGCCCCAATTTCAGGGCCTACCGATCCTGAGCGCCCAAGAAATTGAGGACTTGGTCGCTTACTTGAGCAGTTTGAAATAAACTTCGGCCATGTTAAGAAATTCGTTTAATTCGTCGCAAGATTTTCCAGCCGAAAGCTTGTTGTACGGTGAGGGTGATCAAGCTATCCAAGGACTTCGCGCGCCGGGGCTGGTTAACATGACCAGGCGTTCTGCCCTAAGCTCGGCCTTGAGCTCGGCTGTGGCACTCTTGGCCCGCCCTGCATTGGCCCAGCCGGCCAGCATTCATGACCATCTTCCCTGGATTCCGAAGATGAGGGAAGACCTCGGCGAGTCGCGCCGGGTGCTGAAAGAGCGGGTAGTGCTGGACATCGCCCCCTTAGTTGATAACGGCAATGTGGTCCCCATGAGTGTGAGTGTGCAAAGTACCATGCAAGGTACAGACCGCGTGAAGTCCGTACGCATTTATTCAGAGAAAAATCCCCAGCCGCGGGTGGTGACTTTTCACTTTAGCGAGTTTTCTCCGGAAGCCAAGGCGGCCACGCGAATTCGCCTGAACGGTTCGCAAAAATTGGTCGCCATTGCCGAGATGCAAGACGGTAGCTTGTATGCCGGGGTGACCGAAGTGGTCGTGACCGTTTCCGCCTGTATTGACGGGACCTAGTCATGGCCGCAAGAGTAATCGCCCCCGCAAACGTTAAAAAGGACGAAGCTTTTGACGTGCGTATCTTGGTTGGCCATGTCATGGAGAATGGTTTTCGCCGCACCGAAGACGGTTTTCGAATTCCAGCAAAACTAGTGCGCACCGTGTTTTGCCGCTTGGTCGATGCCAGTGGCGAGCGCGAAGTTTTTCGGGCGGACCTGAGTTCGGGTGTGGCTGCGAACCCGCTCGTACAATTTCGGCTTCGTCTCCAACAGTCAGGCGAGCTGAAATTTAATTGGTCGGATTCGGACGGGGAATCTGATCAGGCTCAGCACCGAATTAATGTGGTCTAGCAGCGCTCTTGGCGGTCAAACCGCTGGCTTGGGTAAGCACGGCTTAAAGTGGTTCTTTGTGGCGGTGGTTTTGGCTTCGAGTCAGGTCAGTGCACAATCGCCGAAACGTTTTTTCGAGACCCCTAAGTCCGGTCTGAGCTTTGCGAGCGAAGAAATTCGCAAACTCCAAGACGATGAGCTCGGGAATCCGGCCCAACTATTAGTGGATCAAGCGAGAACACTTTGGTCTCAGGTACCCCCCGTTAAAGGCAAGGCCTGCGCCGAGTGCCACGGTCAAGTGGAGGCCATGAAGGGTGCCGCGACGCGCTACCCCAAGGTACTCGACAAACATGGCCTGAGCAATTTAGAAGGCCGCATCAATCTCTGCCGCATCGAGCATCAAGGCCAAGCGGCCTGGGCCTATGAGTCGCCACAACTGCTTGGCATGACGGCGCTGATCGCCACCCAATCACGCGGGCTGTCCAATCAGGCCAGTATCGAGGCGGGCGCAAGACCTCACTTCGACGCCGGACAGAACATGTACTACGAGCGGATGGGTCAGATGAACCTTTCGTGCGCCCATTGCCATGAGAAAAACGCAGGCCGCCGTTTGCTGGCCGAGGTGATTAGCCAGGGTCATCCCAATGCCTACCCCATCTACCGGCTGGAATGGCAAGCCACAGGCTCCTTGCATCGCCGCTTTCGCAGTTGCTTGAACGGAGTTAAAGCGGAGCTTTGGCCGCAAGGTTCGCCGGAATTACTTAACTTGGAATTGTTTCTCGCTTGGCGCGGTCAAGGCCTTGGGGTGGAGACTCCCGGCGTGCGCCGCTAGTCCGTTGCCGACGACCGCTGCGCTGCTTTGTCTTGTCGGCTAATTAAATAATGAGAACACTCGCCCAAGAGGCGGGCTTAATCTGCCTCCAGCAGAGTGATCATGAGCGTTTGACTTGCGGGGCTTCTGCGAAAACTCCAGGGGAAAGATAATGGCCAAGCATTCCAAAAAAGCATTCAAGAATACGACCGTCGCTCTTGATGGCAATGAGTTCGAAAAGTGCGTCTTCGATGGCTGCGCGCTGGAATATGACGGTAGTCAAGCCGTTGGTCTCACTGGCAGCACCATGAACAATTGCACCTGGGCCTTCAAAGGTTCGGCGGCCAACGCAATTCAGTTTATGAGTGCACTGTATCAATCTGGTGCGCAAGGGGCGCTGTTGGTTGAAGCAACCTTTAATCAGATTCGCGGTTTAAAGTCTGGCGCTACCAATAACCCACCTGCCCAGGCCACACCCGCTCAAAGTTTGCAATAGGCGCATTGCAGTGCGTGCGCCTTTCGGGAACAGGCTCGCCGTAAATGGTTTTCCCCTGGTAAATTGCTGCACCTTAACGACGAATCGGAAAGGTGAATAATTTACAACTGCGAGGTGAATAATTCACAAATAAAGGGTGAATATCACCGGGACTTCGCCTCTTCAAATTTCTATGCTTCTTCTATCCGGCAATCAAGCAGGTATCCAGGAGACACCCCATGTTCCCAGCCCGCTTCACCGATCAGGCTGAATACGCGCAGGACCACACAGGCGGAAGCCTCACCTCGAATCTGAACGCCTACCTTCCGGTCGATGTTCCCCAAAACAACAAAGCACCGAGCTGGCTAAAATGCCTGCTCAACGACGTAGGCTTCGGCATTTTGATTCTTGATCCCGAACTGAGGGCTTGTTTTTGTAATGACGGCGCTAGGGCCGCACTCACTAGCGTCGGCGCTGAAAGCCTCCTGAGTCTTGATATTGAGATGGAATCAGAAGATCATGCTGCGAGCAAAGATCGCGCAGACATCAAGCAATTTCTTTCTTACGCCAAACTCGCCGTGACCGGTCAAAGAAAATTGATCTTGCTTGGCCAAGGTGATATTCAAATCGCTGCGGCGTTATCCCCAATTAGCCTCGGCGAGCACTACCGTCAGCACGGTGTACTCGTGACTACTGAGCGCAAAACCGTCTGTGAATCGATAAGCCTCTGGGCCTATGGACGCGTCCAGGGGTTAACAGCGGGCGAACTCAAGGTTTTGGATTTCTTGGCGAATGGCCAAGAGCCCAAAGAGGTTGCCAACAGCCTTAAAATATCGGTGACCACGGTGCGCACGCATATCAAATCCATCATTAGTAAAACGGCGTCTTCAAGTCTTCGCACCCTCCTTTTGAGGGTCGCCAAACTTCCACCGATTCGCACCTTGTCGTGTTGCGCGCTCGAGTAAAGTTCCATGAGTACGCCTAGTCAACAAGCCTTTCTCGAGCTCTGTGATGGCGCACCGGCTGAAGCTTTTGTGGCTGGTGAGGTGTTGATGCGCCAAGGCGGCGGCGATAGAAAAGGTGAGGGAGTACCGATGTGAAAACTAGCTCAGTAGACGGGTTCCCATGGGGGGCTTTATGCTTGAGCGCAGCGAAAGGAAAAGTAGTTGACTGGCGAGCATTACAATGCTCCGATGATTTCCCCCTTGCTTGAAAAACTTATCGCGATCAGTCCCAAACGATTCTTCCCCAGGAACGCTTTGGTTATTCAAGAGGGTGACGTGTCGGAGACGATCTATATTCTTCTCAGAGGACGAGTGAGAGCCTATTCTATTGGTCCGGATGCCAAGAAAATCACCTTCGCGGAATATCAAGCCATTGAGCTTTTTGGGGAGATGTCGCTCGATGGCCAACCGCGCTCGGCAACAGTGCAGGCGATAGAACTTTGTGAGTGTGCAGTTTTGAATCGAGCGTTGTTGCGGGACTTCATTTCGCGAGAGCCGCAGTTTGCATTTGAACTGATTCTTAAAGTGATCAGCCGGGCCAGGCAGGCGACGGACTCGGCCCGCAATCTTGCCTTGCTCGATGTTTATGGTCGATTGAAGGTATTTCTTGAGACATCACCGTCGACAGAGTTCGAAGGACGGCGTATTTTGCTTCAGCGCCACACTCATCTTGAGATTGCCGCGCGAATCGGCTCCTCGCGAGAAATGGTGAGTAAGCTCATTAAAGACTTAGAAAACGGCGGATACCTCTCCATCGAAAAGAACTCCAGAATCGGCTTTGTTCGAATTCCAGATCGATGGTAGTGGCTTCTCTCTGTAACACACAACACTAACAGGCCGTCTACCCACTTTTGATGAGGCTGAAGTCGGCGGGATGTGGCAAAGTCTGTGGCCGCGTTAATAGGCTAAACCCAAGAGGAGCTCCACACTAGACCCTAGGGGAAGCCTCGAACCTATCACGGTCAAATAATTCAAAAAACGAAAGGGAAATTCCGTGCGACGAGAAACCATTATCAAGAGCAAATCACTTGGCGGCACCTCCGACCTTACCATTTCGGCGCCCATCAAGCCGGGGTTTGCGCCGTCGTTGGAATCGATCACCTACAAAACTCGCGTCAAACGGGTGCTTGAGACCTTGCACAACGCTCGCCAAATGTCACATGAGTACGCACTGTCAAGGTTGCTATCGGATGCGGTGGAAAGAGTCGGAGCAATTCACTCGGTTCGTGTCGCCGTCTTAGAGCCAGAGAACAAAGTACTTTTGGTGGTAACTTTTGATGGTAACTGGGAATCCTACGTTCGCGTTTTGTGGGACAAAGTCGGCCCCCTCCTTGACGTGATTTTTTGCAGTACGGTTGACTATGTCACAGCCTTAGACCATAGCTACGAAGAGTGGGTGGCGTGGGTGCGACATGCGCAGATCGAGACGGGGTTTTTCTATGGGCCGCCAGAAGCTACTGCGCGCGATGTTCTATTCCAAAAGCGCAGCGAACGTGTTCGTAATGGTGGCGACTCCACCGAGGCCAGTGAACTTAGAATCGTCATTCCGTCGGCCGAAGGGTCCGTCGATGCGTTTCTCGGGAAGGCCACCGATAGCAGCCCCGGGACATCTGTTGAATCTTCGAACGTTTTCAGGATTGGCCTTGAGCAGATGCGTTCAGGGCTTCATTCGCTTGCCGGCATCTATGGCCTGGTCGACCTTTTTCTGCCGGAAAGCAGCGACGGTAGGATTTTGCGTGCCGCTGCAATCTGTCTACTCAAGGAATTTGTTGATACTTGGAATAGTAGTTTTTTAGAAAAGGAGTTTGAGGAAGCCAGAGGCAGTACCGCACAGCCGGGTCGATTTAGACGACAGTTAAGCTGGCTCATTCCAAACGAGAACGACCACCAAGTGGGCGTTAAAAGACCCCAACCAGAAATTTCTCCGATCCCACCGGCGGTCTATAAGGATATTCAAGGCGGTATTGTCATTACCTATAGCCTCGTCACTCACGGCCTATTGATCTGTCTCTACTTTGAATCCTCGGCGGCCGTGAGTCATTTCTTAAAATATGTCGAAAAAACACTAACCCACGGTGATGTCGATCATGAAGCCCAACCTGGTTCAAGGTTTGCAAATCTCTATTTCACTTCACAAGGCTTACGAATCTCTGGCCTGAGCGAAACTACATTGAATGCGTTTCCTGAAGACTTTAAACAGGGGATGGCCACCAGGGCGGGACTTCTTGGGGACGTGCGCTACAACCACCCGCAACGATGGCATTTACCGGCGTCTTTTATTGATATTGACTCTAAGGAAGGCGGAAAGCCGGTAGACATTGGAACCGTTCATGCCGTGTTGCAAGTTCGATGTCGTACCGATCTCGAAGCGGAGTTGGCGACAAACGATATTTGGGAGCCGAGCCACCCACTTCGACCGTACTTGAGCGATCTGGTGAGTTTTTGCACTCAACATGGCACTCAAGTGCTAGCGCTACAACCCCTAAAAAGACATTTCAACGCCCTTGAGGGCAACGATGCGTTTGTCGAGCATTTCGGATTTCGTGACGGATTGAGCGACCCGGTTGTTGGAGGTGAAGTCGATAGGAATAACCAGGTACATCTGGGCGAGGTCTTGCTGGGGCATGCCAACGCCGCGGATGCCGCTGATTTAGAAGATCCGTCAAATCCAGAATGGGTTCAGCGCAAAAAATTCCTAAAAAACGGTAGCTTCCTGGTGGTTCGCAAATACAGGCAGTATGTGGAGCGACTCGAAAATGTCGTGGGTCAGACCGTGAGCACCATGCTCGAATCAGGCCAACAAAATGATGAGAATAAGAAAAAAGCGCTTGCGGAAGTCGTTTATTCAAAGTTGATGGGACGAGGCCGAGATGGATCGCCTTTGACCCCCAAAGAATTTCCTGATGACTTGAATGACTTCGACTTTGAATCTGATCCCAACGGAAATAAATGTCCACTACATTCGCACATCAGACGAGCCAATGCGCGCATTCCTGTTGCTAACGAAAACCCGCTGAGTCGCCCGCCGCGCATTATTCGACGCAGCATGTCTTATGGTCCGAAAAAGGACTCGTTCGCAGTCGACGGCGACGTCGACCGAGGCTCGGTGTTTATGGCCTATAACGCGAGTTTAAGTGAGCAATTCGAGGTCATACAACGATGGCTTGTCGGCGCTAATAGTTCAGGCGCTAGCTCTTCGCCCTCCTGCCCCATCGTGGGCGTTGCGGAGAATGGATTCGCCAAGCACTACCGATTCTTGTATGAAGATGGCGGTATCGAAAAAATCGCCAACGTGGCTTTGGAGCCGAACAAGAAAGATTTTTTCGATGAGCGAGAAGCGATTACCCGCCTTGAGTGGGGAATGTATCTCTTTGCACCTTCCTTGACTGCACTTAAAAATATCGAACAAGTGGCCCTCGCGGCGAGTCATGCTAAGTGTCCCATGAATCTCCCTTGGAATGGGCGTCAAGGAAGGGAAACGATTTCGCGCCTCCGAGCGATCGAAATCACCGAGGGAGGGGCGAGCGCTAAAGAAGCTTGGAAAGCGGCTATTGAGGACAGTCATGCAATAGATCGTCTGGAAAATGCCGCGCTTTGGTCGGCAATTCGTGAAGATCACGATGGAATTCTGCGCACACCCTACGGTGTTCTGGTCGCCAATAGGGAGTTGGTGTCCCAAGTCTATCTGGACAAAGACCAACTTTACTCCGTGAGTGGTCAGTACGAGCGGCTTCGTAACAGTATTGGCAGCCTTTATTTGGGACTGGATGCCGGCGAACAGTACGATCAGGAATCCAAGGGCATTAACGACGCGCTCATGGCCGAGAGCCCTGCGAAAGCCTTCGACGTTTGTCGCAAGGCCGCAAACGCAAAGATCGATGCCATGATTGCTGATGAGATGAGACATGCCATCGTTGGGGGGGACACGAAATTAGAACTGCGCTTTGATGCGCGCGAAATTCTGGACGAAGCTCTCGCTTCATTGACGGAATACTGGTTCGGAATTCAAGGAAGCGAATTCTTTACGCGCGGTGGCACCGATCTGTCCTGGAGTACGACCGAATGCCCAAGATACCCAGGGCACTTTACTGCTCCTTCAAGATATATGTTTCAGCCCAACCCCGGTGATGCGGTTATCGCACGGGGCGAGCTTTACGGACAAGCACTCAATGCGGCTATGCTGAAATTTGTTCAGAAGCACTTGACCGATAAGACCACTCCAGTCAACGCCGAAGGCTTGGAGGCACCCATCGCGAAAGCGGTCTTTAGCCACCCCGCGGCAAGCGGTGCGAATGGGGCGGTCTTTGTCGCAAACACCATGGCTGGCATCATCATGGGATACACGCCCACCATTATTGGGGCCGTACTTAACGTGTTGAAGGAATGGCATTTAGAAAGCAAATTTCAGTATTTACGCGCGGTCGGGTTGCAAGATTCCTCAGACTTTAAAAGCGCCGCTTCGCTACTCTTTGAGCCGATGTCGGCCGCGACACAAATGCGCCCCATGCCTCAAATTACCTGGCGCACAGCCCGAAAGTCCCATCGGCTTGGCTTGCCGGGATTACAACACCTCGACATCGCTGTGGGTGAAAGAATTATCCTTTCGATCGTCTCTGCAACCCAGCAGTCTTTGATCGATGGCGAGCCGCATCATCTCTTAAACTTCGGCGGAGATCGATCGGTAAAGCCGCACCCCACCCATGCTTGTCCAGGCTACTCCACCGGCATCGCGGCGATGCTAGGAACGATTACCGCGCTGATTACCCGCGCTGAAGACATGCGCCATGGCGCGACGGCCTTTGGATTCGAAATCACCAAAGCGGTCCCTAAGGCACGGGTGCGAACTGAGGAGAAAGTGAGGGCCGACGTCGGGCGTTTTCAAGCGATGTTAAGTGATGATCCCACACGCTTGGATTGGAGTACGAAGGTTATTAAGGGCAGCGCCAGCAAAGGGCTGATCTTGGCATGGGGTGATTCCTGGGTGGATAACCCTTGGGTGCTCTTTGGTTTTAAGGAGCCAGGGACAGGAGATCTGGTTCAAAGCCTCAAGAAGCTTGGATACGTTGTAAACACAGAAGGTACCGATAACAAGCAATGGTGCAACTACCGGACCTGGCTCAACATCTCAAACGTTTATGATCAGTTGGCCGCCAATCCTGAGCCCAAACCAAGGTTTAGAGGATTTCTCCGCGAGAAACTGAAGAGTAAACCGGTCGCAATCTTTCTGTCCGGAGGCGGAAACGACACCGTCAAAGAAAAACTAAAAACGATGATCAATCCGAAAGGGCATGCGGATGGCCCCATCAATCGCGACGGTCTGAAAAGCCATCTCGCCTTGTTGCTGAAGTATTACGAGTTTATTGTGGATGAAATTCAACGAGTGCTTAAAGAAAGTGGACAGAGCGTCCCCATCATTGTGCACGGGTACGATTTTCCGATTCCGTTCTACACCAGCGCGTTTGGGGGCCAACAAGAATGGATGCAGCGACCACTTATTGATCTTGGCTATTACATTCAAACTCCAGATCAGAGCAAGGTCGCCGACATCAAAGCAGGTTCAATGATCATGAGCGAACTCATACGCGCTCTGAACAATTCCCTGGAAACTCGGCTCGCAACAACTGCGCGACCTTACGTACATTACTTGAACCTTACCGGGACAGTACCGCCCAATTGGGGAAATCCATCTAAAGCTGGTTGGCGCGATAACATGCATCCTAACGAGTTGGCCTTTGATCGTTTAGCGGCTAGGCTTTCGCAGGCCATCGGGTTGATCAAATTGCCGATTTAAGACTAACGGAGACGATGGCGGGACACTTTCTTTGCCCATGTTTACACAAGAGTTGTTTACCCAAGGGTTTTTACAAGAAGCTTTGTGCGATCTTCAAGTACCAACTCATCCCCATTTGCTCAAACGGTAATATTGCGGCCTGTGCAAATTGTTTCGCCTCGAGAGGGCTTCCGCCCGCAAAAGCGATTCGAGCTCGCATCAAGTGATTGAGAGCAAGTTCGCGATCAGAGTCTCGTCTCCTGCCGGTGTGATCGGCAATTCGCAGATAATGCTCCGAACGCTCACGCTGCCCGCTCTTGGCAGCGTGCCAAGCTAGCGCACGGCAACCCATTGCGAGGCCATGAGTGTCTTCGGCTCTCGCGCGCACAAAAAGTCTCGCCGCAAAACCTCTTGCCTTCTTGTTCAAGCCCAAATGGGTCGTTGCTTCAACTAACCAACCGTAATTGAGCGATGTTGATACCGCTCCGCCTCGCTCTTCAATCCAATCGGTCGAGTCCGTCAAGGTACTCAGTGCCATCTCGGATTGGTCGCGGGCCCAAGCCCCACATGCACTGAGCGCTCGGCCCATTGCAACAAGATAGCGGCTTCGACATTGCAAGGCGATATCGGCACCTTCCAAGCCAAGAGCTTGCGCATCGTCCCATCGCCCCTGCCAAAGCGCTACCGCACAGATCAGCTCTTTAATGGAGGCTTTAACAATGTGAGTCTTCTCACCGAGTAAATGCAAGGCTTCCTCAAAACCCTCTTCGGCAAGGTCGAACCTACCCTTGTCGCCAAAGGAGTAGGCCATTCGGGCTAAGGTATAGGCAGACCCAATCGCAATCCCGCTTCCAGGGCGGCTTTGTTGACGCTTGCTTTCTACCGCCTCTCGCATAAGCGGTTCCGAAAGATCATAACGTCCAGCCGAAGCGAGAGCTTGGCCCAGTGTTGCCTTAATTTGCGCCACAAGTCGAAGGTCATCGCCTGCTTCAGCTTCCCTTAGCGCTCGACGTGAGTGGTGGACTGCTGCCTTGGGCCTGCCTTTTCCGTAGTTAACGTATCCTAACCAGTACTCCGCTCGGGCCAAGGCATTCGAATCGCCGACCTCTTGAGCGAGCCTTGCTGCGCGCTCGAAACGTTCAAGTCCATGTGTAGTGTCGAGGGGATCAAACACACAGGCTTGGGCCAGTTTTTGGGCGATTCCACACCAGCGTAGTTTTAGATCATTTGAGAGCGGCTCAATTTCATCTAGTGAGCGCAAGGCTACTAGATACTGTGCACGAGCTCGATCAAGCGCCATCGAGTGAAGGGCTCGGTCGCCCGCCTTTTCTGCATATATCCAAGCGCGTTCGTGATCACCCGCTGCATCACAGTGGTAGGACATTTCCTCCACCTCAAGCATTGCCCCTCGAGCAAGGGCGGCGGACTCGAGTGCATCTGCCACCTTGAGATGTAGCGCACGTCGATAGCCAAGGTCGACCGTGGCGTATGCCGCGTCACGGGTCAAGATGTGTTTGAAGCGGATCGTGTCATGCGCCTCATCCAATTGCCAAAAATCTTTCTCTGCGAGTTCCGCGATCATTTTCGAATCGAGGGTGTCGCCTAAAATTTCTTGCAACATCGAAATTTGTAATAATGTTCCGATCACCGAGGCCACTTGGAGCACGTTGGCTTGCGCCTCGGGTAGCCGCGAAATGCGCGAAGCCACCAATGAGTTTATCCAGGCAGCGGCCGCTCGATCAACCAACGACGAAAGCCCTTCATCACCCGCCACATGACACAACTCCTCAATGTACAGAGGGCTACCACCGGAAAGGCGATAGATTTCTTGTGCGACAAAGGGATTCACTCTGGGCGCCAAGACCGCGATGGCCCGATCACTTTCACTTGGGCTCAAGGGCCTTAAGTCATGAGTGAAGCGGGTTTCAATAATTTGATCGTCTTCATCCAGAGGCCTCGTCGCAATGAGTATGAAGATGGAAAAAGGCCTCTCCATTAGCGACGCCAGGGCGCTCCGACTGGCATCGTCTACCCATTGCCAGTCGTCTAGTATGAGGACCAGCCTCCGACTCCTGGAAACGATATCGAGCAAATTCAATAGCTCACTGACGTTGACCGCTTTCGAAGTTTTTTTGGCATCGCTTGCGTCAAATGTTCCATACACCGCGTTGACGAGTGATTCGTATTCCGCAGCCCTGTCTCCGGCAAGAAGGTGTAATGCTTGATGTGCGACTTGACGATTCTCTAAGTTAGAAGCAGACGCTCGCCACCCTAAAGCCGCCTTGACCCAATGAAAAAATGGCTGGAACGGCTGAGCGCCAAGGTAGCCCTCACAATAGCCCCGCAAGACTTGGAAGGAGTCGCCCTGGATTCGTTGCCGGAACTCATTGACGACACGGGTTTTGCCGATACCGGCCTCGCCGCGAATAAGAGCCAGAGTGACTTTGTGGGCTGGTGCCTGTTCGACAGTTTCGCAAAGTTCTCTGAGAACGTCGTCTCGCCCAATACAAGCGTTTGTATTGGGCGGGTTGGAGTCCTGCTGCCGAGGCGTGCTGCCCCTGCCCTCGATTCGCGAAATGCGCAGGACCTCTTTGCGACCGCGAATGGCGACTCGATGCATTTCTTTCAGGTCGAAATGGCGTGCTTGAGGGCCTAGTGTTTCGTTGCTAATCAAGATTTCGCCACTTAGGGCCATGCTGCAAAGGCGTGCCGCAGTATTGGGCACTTCACCAACCACGTCGTAGCGACCGCGTTCGACATCTCCTTCAATGAGTAGGAGTAACCCCGCGTGTACTCCAGAATGCATTTGTAAAGATTGGGTCGAATGTCGATGGCCAACCTGTACGGAGGAGATCGCTAGATGTAAATCGATTGCAGCTTCGACTGCTCGACGGCCATCGTCCTCGCGCGTTTCCAGGTGTCCGAAAAGGGCTAAGAGCCCATCGCCTTGCAATCGCGCAACAATACCCCCGTGCTTCGGAATGATGGTTCTCGACAGCGCCCTAAATTTCTCCATCAACTCGGCATAGGACTCTGGCGCTAGGCTTTCAGCGAGTTCTGAGGAGCCAGAAATGTCGGCAAAAAGAACTGTAACGTAGCGTCGTCGCCCTTTTGGGAGGTTTTTTAGCTCAGAATGATCCTTTATCAGGGAATTCATTTCGGACCTAGCCAAATTAGTGAACGCAAATCGCCGGTAAAAAACAGGCAATGCAGACATTCAAATTAAACCGAGCTGACCCATTCGTTGGCCGAGTATCGGCTACTCGGTGACAACAGAGGTCAATATACTCCAAGATTTGACGGCGCAGGGTGTCTCCGTGTGCGCTTGGGGCCTCGTTCTTCAGAATGTGAGCGGACCGAAAAGTTACTTTGCCGCAGCGACCATGTATTCGACAGCTGCTTTCAAGTCAGCCTCCGAAGCCGTCGAGCCACCCTTTGGGGGCATCGCACCCTTGCCATTCGTCACGCTTGCCACCAATGCAGTTAAACCCGACTTAATGCGCGGCTCCCAAGCGACCTTGTCACCCAACTTGGGGGAGCCAGGAAAATTGCCGCCTGCTGCATGGCACACGGCACAAGCGCCTTCAACCAGCACTTTGCCCGCATTTCCAGCGGCGGCAGGTGTCGCAGCAAGCGCCGCGGGAATTGCGACTGCCGCTGCTACTGCAACGGGTACGACCGCACTTGCCACAGCAGGAGTGGCGCTAGCGGCCGGAGCTGCCTTAGGATCTTCAAATTTGGCACCGGCGGCATTGGCCATGTAAGCCACTGCACGACCGATTTCGATATCGTCCCAGTCACCGCCACTTTGGGCGGCCATATTGCCCTTGCCTTTGAGAGACGAATTCCAAAGCGCATCGAAGCCACTTTTTAGTCTTGGCGCCCAGGCGGCCACGTCGCCAAACTTGGGTGAGCCGACCGTGCCCTCTTTGTGGCAAGTTGCGCAATTCGCGTTATAGACCTCTTGGCCGGATTTGAGTTTGCTTAAATCGCCGGGCACTTTGAGCACATGGCCCGCTACAGGCTGGATGCGGGCGCCGATCGATTCGGCCGTGGCAACCTCAGTACCGGCGCCAGGACGCTTGCCTGAAACGACATAGTTCGCCAAAAGCATAATAATGATGATGGGCAGCACAAGGGCTAGCAGAACTACCACAATGAGTTGCTTCGGTGTCTTGACGAAAGACTCGCCTTCTTCGTGGTGGTCGCCTTTATGCTCCACCGTGTGATGTCCGGCCGTTTGGTGTCCGGCCGTTTGGCTCACGCCGGTCTGGTGTTTGTTGCCGCTACTCATATTCGCTACTCTTGTGATTTCGATCTTGTGATTTCAAATGTGCCGCGCGAGGTGTTTCGGGGCAAATGAACGTGTCAAACCCTCGATTATAAAGCTATCGGCTTTAATACGGCGTATCCGGGTGGCTAGACATGAGATAATTGGTGGCACGGTGCAGCTTTTGCGCTTAGCGACTGTAGCTCAATGGATAGAGTACTGGCCTCCGAAGCCAGGGGTTGTGGGTTCGATCCCCGCCAGTCGCGCCAAATACCTCGTCCTTGCTCACCCTGAGTGCATCTCGATTTCCGAAGCGCATGGCTATTTCGGGGCGATGTGACCACCCACCAACAATGCCAGAGGTGGGCTGTGACCTTAGATCACCCTCGAACAAACAGTGTCTCTAGGGCATCCTCACCAACTTGTCGACTCCAGTGGCCGTGCACCTTGGCGTCAAACTCGACCCCATCAGGAAGTACGTCGGCAGAGTAAAAGTGTTGGCCAGGCTTAAAAACCTTCGAGCTACCGTCCTGTAAACCAATCTCCATCTGGCCGCTCAAGATAAACACCCATTGTGGGATACCGGTGCAATGAAACTGGCTACGAAACCCGACGGGGCTGCGCCGCAACTGCAAGCCAGCACTTGGCACTAAGCAAGACAGCATCGTTTGGGGGCTGCCTTCGGCTAGTTCAAGCTGTTCCTCTTTAAACCTAGCGCGACCATCCTTATCGGTGTAGAGCACGGTCTTTACGAAATGGTCCATGGGCATCCTGCAGGAATCGTTGCGTGAGCGCAGATTAAGCCATAAAGCCTAGGTCTGGCGTCGCAAAGCGATTGAGCGTTGAAAAAATGGTTGGCATCTCGGTGGGGGCTACACCAAACCAGCGCGCCATGCTTGCTGCCATTTGCTCGACTGAGGTGCTTGGAATCCATACGCCCTGTTGGCCCACGTCGTCCGACCCCCCTAAGTTCAAATCGGGGAAGGTTCCGTACAGATTGCCGCCTTTTACGGACCCACCGACGACAAAATGATGGCTACCCCAGCCATGGTCTGAGCCCTTACCATTGCTTTGAAAATTGCGACCAAAATCGGAGGCACTGAATAGAGTCACATTGTTGCTGACACCCATAGTGACGGTCGCGTCGTAAAAGGCCGAGACTGCCGCACTGATCTCGCCGAACAGTTGGTTCTGTCGATTGAGTTGATCATCTCCGTGCGTGTCGAAGCCACCGATGGAAACGAACAGGGTCTGGCGCTTGACGCCGAGTGCCTGCCTCGCGCCGATCAGGCGTGCGGCCATTTTCAACTGATTGCCAATGCCCGAGTCGGGAAAGTTGTTGGCGAACCTGGTCGCTTCGATCGCGGCGCTGACACTCTTCTGGTTTTCGATCGAGCGATTGATGGCGCCAATCCATGCCTGCTCAAAAACATTCGCTCGGGTACTGGTGAGCATCTCCGAAAGGGATACCGAGAAAGGGTCATTCGTCGCTGGCTTGTAAAAGTCAAAGCCCAGACGGCCACTCGGAGCCACTTTGTAAGAACTCAGGGTGTTGCCATTCTCCCAAAGATTATTGCCCGCCAAAGAAATCATGGTGGCGCTTCGATTGGAGTTACTGGACTGCAAAAGATCGGCCAATCGTCCCGCCCAACCGGTACGCCCCACGCCTTCGGATATTGCGCTTTGCCACTGTGACTGCTGGTCACTATGCGAAAACAAGTTGGGGGGCAGGGCCACTGACCGTGAATCCCACTGCGCCTTGGTGACGGGAGCCGCCAAGGGACCCACATTGGTGACGAAAGCCGCCTTGCCGTTCTTGAACAGGTTTTGCATTCCGGTCATTGTGGGATGCAGGGCGAACGGTGCTCCACCCGTATTCGCGGGGGTGATTCCCAGCAGTGAAGCTTGGGGAAGGGCCAGCACGCCGCGGGCACGTTGGTACTGAGCAAAGCGACCGGCATCGGTCGGAATCAAAAGGTTGTTGGCGTCATTACCCCCAAACATAAAGATACACACCAGGCATCGATAGTCTTCGACTGCTTGCGCTTGGGCCGATGGCACCAGTGCGTTTCCGGCCGCAGCGCCAAGACGCTCAAGCAGCCCCATTTGGTCCAGTGCCGACATTCCTGTACCGCCCATGCCGGTGGCTGCGACCGCTTTCAGAAACTGACGGCGAGACTTTGATGGCGATTTTTGTGGGGCTTGACTCATAGTGTGCGCTTCAAGATTAGGTGTTGAGAGTGACGAGGAATACGGATGGGGCGGCCGACGATATCTAGCGCTGAATCACAAATTCGGGCGCGATCATTGCAAGACTCAGAGCCATCTTGATACGCTCGACGCGCAGCTTCGGGTCGATAGAATTAATGGCGCGCATAAACGATGTTCTGGTGTCGGATTTCATGCTGTTGTTCATGAAGAGCAGGTTGATGTGATCGATCAAGCTCGCGGCATCTGCCGCGATCCCATCCCACGCCACGAAGTCGAACTTGATGCGATGATCCTCCGGGCCGGAGCCCTTAAAGCCACCGTCACGAATCACCCCGGCAAAGAAGTTGATACCACCCACCACCGTGGTGTCTGTCGTGATTTGAAACTCGGGCGAGTACAGGCCAGCGGCTGCGATAGCCCCTACCGCACGAAAATCTGGAGAAAAGAAATTGAACACGGAGGGTGCCAAGAGCGGACTTTGTCCGAGTGCGCTGTCAGCACTGTCGAGATGCCAAATATTGGTATGGCCAGAACTTGAGGCAGACCTCATCGCTCTCAACAAATTGGCGAACCGAATCACGGGTTCACGTTGCTTGCCGGCCTGATCGCCTACCGCGATGGCCGGATCGCGAGCTTCCTTGTCGAGAAGAATGGCGCGCAGGACCGACTTTAAATCACCCCTTACGCCCGCGCCATTGTTATTAAAGAGGGTTGCGATACGTTGGATATAGGCCGGACTGGGATTGCTGGTCACAAGTCGTTGGATGAGGCGGCGAGAAACAAATGGAGCCACATTGGGATGATTCGCAATCGAGTCCAAGGCCGTTTGCAGGTCTTGCTGAGGTGTTTGACCCGCGGGGATGGTGACGCCATCCAGGATTGGTTTTGCGGCCGTTGAATGCTTGCTCGCCCAGGCTTGCATAGGCACCGTCCAGTTCTCTTCACCGTTGTGAAAAGCGTCCGCCTTAGCGGTGTCGCGCCCACCAAAACTCCAGCCCGAGAAAGCCTTCGCGAAACCTTTGACGACGTCCTCACTGTAGGTGGGGATCGTTTTACCGTCCGCGTCCTTGAGCGGCGTGCCATCCAAGTTGAGCTTCACCAACCCAATCGAAAATAACTGGAGCACTTCGCGCGCAAAATTCTCGTTGGGATGTGTGCCTTTGGCAGGATCCTCCTTCTCAGATTCCACCATGTTCAAGTAGTAACCCATCGCGGGATGCAGGGCTACCGTTTCAAGCACTTGCCGGTAGTTTCCAAAGGCCTGTGCATTCAGCATGTCAAGGTAGGAAGACATCGCTTGCGGATTCAAGTCAGGCGCGACGTTCGAGATTACAAAGATCTGGTTCAAGCCAAAGGCCACACGTGCGCGCAACTGATCTTCTCCGAAGAGCCACTGTTGCCAGATGGCCTCGTAGCTCATCTCATCGGTGGGCTTACCGCTTTTCTCACGCGGCGCCTGTGCGCTTACATACGCCAAATGTGACTTGGCAGGGAGTGAAAATTGGTGGTCCAGCCATTTATCGAATCCGGCTTGTTGAACTTGCACAACTTCGGCAACCGATACTGCGCCAAAAGTTGCTTGGGTCAGGAAGCGAATCGCGTCGGTTCCGCTGGGCTGGGCTTCTGCCGGTAGTGGAGTGAGTTTCAAACTTGCAACCGAGCTGACCGGGCCAAGCGTGCCCTCTTGCGATTTGATGATTGGAGGAGGTGCCTCAGTCGCAGCCGCGCTGTTGCTACTACCTCCGCTACACCCCGCGAGCAGGGAAAGAGTCATGAGCGAGACCAGCAAGGCAGCGGGAATCCAAGCGGGCGACGTGTTTTGACGGACAGCGAAAGTTTGCGCGGGCATTGCAGCGATTCCATGTTGCTTCCCGGCTGGAATCGTGGAGATCATGGTACTTGCCATGCTGTTGTAAGCCTTAACGGGTGAACCTGACTATCGACACCGTTCTTGTGACGGACTACCGAAATTTTCAGGAACAAGTTCACCGATGAGCAAAGTTTACCAATGCTTGACACTTTCCTTTCGATAAGCCCCCGCCGTTCAGATGCCCGCTTACGCCGCTGGTCAGTCCTGCGACCGTTTAGGTCGGTCGCAGGACCACTTAGGCCGAGGTTGAGACCCATCGATCCTCGCCATTGCTGGAAAACTTTCGCGAACGAGGCGCTTTGTGAGCATCGATATACTGTGACTTAAATTGAGATTGCAAGTGACTTCGATCTCGTATCCTGTTCCGTAAAAAAGTCGATGCCCCATGTATGTACCGAGTCATTTTGACGAAACACGCCCCGAGGTTCTTGACACCTTGATGGCGAATCACCCCCTGGCGACACTTGTGACCCTAGGGGCTCAAGGCTTGGAAGCCAATCACATTCCCCTGGCCGCTCGAAGAACCGCACAGGGTCAATTGGTACTGGAGGGCCATGTGGCGAGAGCGAACAAGCTTTGGCAGCAAGCCGGCCAGGATTTTCTAGTGGTTTTTCAGGGCGCCCAAACCTATGTCAGTCCGGCTTGGTACGCGAGTAAAAAGGAACATGGCAAAGTGGTGCCCACCTGGAACTACGCCGTTGTGCACGCCCAGGGCAAGCTGATTGCGCATGACGACACCACGTGGTTGCAAGCGTTTTTGGCCGGGCTCACTCAAACTCATGAGGCCAGAGTGGGCTCAAGCTGGAAAATCACCGACGCTCCAGATGAATACATTGAGCAGCTTAAAAAGGCTATCGTCGGCATCGAAATTCCGGTGACCAGCATGCTCGGTAAATGGAAAGTATCCCAGAACCGTCCGGCGACCGATCGCATGGGGGTAAAAGCGGCCTTAGAGCAACTCGATCCGCAGTCCGCAAAGCTGATTCAAAGTTAGTATGGAACAACCCACTGGAACAATGAACGAGCCACCCAAACGAGCAGATCCGGACCACGACTTATCCGCCCGCTTAGTTGAAGCAGGTCGTCACGGGGTACCACATACGCCGGTCGCGAATACACCCGTATATCGCGCATCGACCATTCTTTTCGATTCAATCGAGCAAACCCAAAAGATCGGCCCCAGGACGGTCACTGGTGAGCGTCACGCCACCAGTTACGCCACGGTAGGCACGTCCACTACCTTTGCCCTGATGGATGCGCTTGCCGAAATTGAGGGTCGTGGTCACGACACCCGAGCGGCCCTGGCACCTTCCGGATTAGCCGCCATCACCACGGCGCTGCTGGCGTTTCTCAAGCCCGGCGATCATCTGCTGATGAGCGATGCAGTGTATGGTCCAGCACGCGTATTTGCCAATGGCCTGCTGGCAAGCATGGGTGTGAAGACCACTTTCTTCGCACCGCAATCCAGCCCGCAGGATCTTGACCAACTTGCTCAGAGCAACACTAAGGTTTTGTTCCTGGAAAGCCCCGGAAGCTACACGCTTGAGCTCCACGATACACCGGCGCTGTGTGCCTGGGCGCGCTCTAAAAGTATCGTGAGTATGGTCGACAACACTTGGGCGACACCAGTTTTTGCGCGGCCCTTTGATTGGGGCGTCGACATCTCCCTAATGGCGCTGACCAAGTATTGGAGCGGTCATTCCGATGTCCTGATGGGCGGGATGGTGATTCGCACGGAACTCTGGCCGACACTTTGGAGCACGGTCCGCCAGCTCGGACAGTGCGTCGGTGGCGACGATGCCTTCCTTATTTTACGGGGCCTTCGTACGGCCGAGGTGCGGATGCGCCAACATGAGAGGTCGGCACTTCAGATCGCTCAATGGTTAAAGTTGCAAGCCCAGGTTAAAACGGTGCTGCATCCTGGCCTTTCAGATCATCCCCAGCATGGGCTCTGGAAGCGAGACTTTCTAGGGGCGAGCGGCCTGTTTTCGTTTGAGCTTCAGCCCGGCACAAGCTTCGCTCACGTTTGTGCGCTTTGTAATGATCGCCAGCACTTTGGGATTGGCTACTCCTGGGGCGGATTCGAAAGCTTAATCATGGCGGCGCAACTCTCCCACGTGAGAACCATCAAACCCTGGACGGGTGGGCCGTTGATTCGCTTGAACATCGGGTTGGAAGACCCCGCGACCTTGATTGCCGATCTCGAGACCGGTTTTTTGAGAGCTTTTCCGCGCTAGATTAGTAGCTGGGCCGCGTGCCCGATTGGAGATCCCATGCCCCATCTTGTCGTTGAGTATTCAGACAATTTAGTGCCTAAGGTGAATGTGCAAGCGCTGGTCGACCATCTGCATCAGAGTGCTTTGGCGACGGGGGTGTTCCCATTGGGAGGTCTACGCACCAGAGCAGAAGAGCGTAAGGTTTACAAAATCGCAGACGGTCATTCAGACAACGCTTTCGTGCATGTCACGATGTGGTTGGGTCACGGCCGCGACGAAGCGACCAAGCTCCAAGCAGCACAGCAAGTCTTTGATGATCTGGTGGCCTTCTTGCAGCCGGTGTTTGAGAAAACGCCGCTGGGGATCTCACTCAATATGCAGGAGCTTGATCCGGTGCTCAATTTTAAGAAGAGCAATCTGCACGAGTACGTGAAGCGCCGGGCCAGCTAAGGAAAAAGGCTTGCACGCCTTGTGCCGCCCAGCCCCTCCTATGGTTACGTCCGCATCAACTCATGCCGAGTAAACCATTCCAACTCTCACTGGGTAACGGTTTACTGAAGAAGAACCCCTGAAAGTAATCGCAGCCCTCCGCCGACAAAAAGTCGAGCTGTTCTTGTGTTTCCACACCTTCGGCAACCATCGTCAAGTTCAAGCCTTTTACAAGCGATATGACACTTCGAACAATCGCAATGCTGGAGTAGTCATCGGGTAGATTCGTGACGAACGAACGGTCAAGTTTGAGTTCATCCAAACTAAGGTGCTGAATATAGGCGAGCGACGAGTAGCCAGTCCCAAAGTCGTCCAACGACAGGTTGACGCCGAGCCCCTTGAACATCGCCATGGTATCGATGGCCTTCTGGGCGTCCCGCATGAGAGCGCCTTCAGTCAATTCAAGGGTAAGAAGATGCGCGGGCAGGCCCGTCATTTTGAGGATTGACTTGACGGTTCGGGCGAGCGTCGGATCTTCATATTGTATGCTGGACA
The DNA here is from genome assembly GCA_031421635.1 of Betaproteobacteria bacterium. Taxonomy (GTDB): domain Bacteria; phylum Pseudomonadota; class Gammaproteobacteria; order Burkholderiales; family Burkholderiaceae_E; genus JAPOKJ01. The sequence continues at coordinate 53,718 of JANOPA010000066.1, forward strand.
CATTAACGGCAACCGGGATCGGATGACCGCGCTTGAACCAGTGTACCGCTTGGGCACAAGCACGTGTGAGCACCCATCGGCCAATTGCATTGATCAGTCCGAGCTCTTCGGCGAGCGGGATAAATTGATCCGGGGCCACCATACCCATCTCAGGATGTTGCCAGCGAATCAAGGCCTCAGCGCCGCTAATTTTCAAAGCGCCATCAAACTTCGGTTGAAAGTGCAGGACAAATTCGTTGCGCTCGAGGGCGCCGCGTAATTGCTGCTCCAGCGACACCTTGCTCTGTGTGCGCTGATGCAAGTCTTTGGCATAAAACGCAAACTGATTTTTTCCGGCCGCCTTGGCTTGGCTCAGCGCGGCCTGGGCCTTATGGAGTAAGTCCTCGGGCTCGCGCGAATCGTTCGGATAAGCGGCAATTCCAATGCTGACGTCGACGTAGATTTCCTTGCCGTCAATCATGAAGGGCCGCGACATATGGCGCTGAATGCGTCTGGTTGCGGCGGCGGCGGACTCGACCTGATCTAGCTCTTGCAGAAGGACCGTAAATTCGTCGCCGTTGATCCTTGCCACCGGCGCAACATCGCGATTAGCGCCGAGACTGCCCACACCGTCCTTGGCCCGTACACAGTCGCGCAATCGATCGGCGACGCCTCTCAGCACCGCATCTCCAACCCGATTGCCGTAGTTATCGTTGATGAGCTTAAATCGATCAAGATTAATGTGAAGCAAGGCGCAGCTTTTATTCTCGCGCTGCGAAATTTTGATCCCTGCAGCTAGTTGCTTTAAGAATAAGCTGCGGTTTGGGAGGCTTGTCACTCCATCGTAATTCGCAAGATAGTCGCCGTAGGCTTTAAATGCCAGCGTATTGCGCAGGCGCAAGATGAGCTCTGAGCTATCCACCGGTTTCGACAGAAAATCAGTGGCACCCAGCCCGAGCACTTTGAGCTTGGTTGCCGCGTCACTCGCTGCAGTCAATACGATCACCGGTAAATAGCGCAAGCTCTCGGTAGCGCGAACTTTTTCGAGCACATCGAAACCGCTGATGCCGGGCATCATGAGGTCAAGTAAGAGCGCGTCGGGCCTCTCAGCCGCAATCACGCTAAATGCCATAGTCGGGTCGTCACATCCAATCACCTCGCCGTAGCCCGCTTCCTCGAGAAAAGCTTTCACGACCTCAATCATCAGCGGTTCATCGTCGATCATTAAAATGCGGGCGTTGCTGAGATGATGGGTCGGGTTGGCCAGGCTTGGCGCATGCGCGAGATTGAGCGCCAGGGTGTCGACGGAAAGATTGCCGAGTGATGAATCGTCGTTGTGGCTAGACATTGTTGCTAAATTTTCTTAAAAAGTTTCTAGATCAGTGACAAAAACTCAGTGAGCCGAGCTAACTTCTTCAAGCTTGGCGACCAAAATTTGCGTCTTTTCGCTCGATGGGTTCACTAGCCGAGAGGCGATGTTTCGAATGCTCGCCATTGGCTTGAGGCATTGTTCGTATTGCGTGGCCTTAGAGGCTTCTTCAAGTTGTGAAGCTGGCGCGGTGAAGGAGTCGAAGCCAACCGAACCACCGCCGCCTTTGAGCCAATGCGCGAGTTGAGAAAGGGCCTCAAAGTCTTGCTTGGACAAGGCTTCATCCATGAGTTTGATCTGTCCCGGCAGGCGGACACAGAAACTGGCGGCCACGTGACGAAGCTTTGGGTGGGTCGCCAGGCGAGATGTAATTGGCGAGACATCGTCGAGGTTGTCTTCACGGATATCAGGGCTCGGCGTTTGCAGGCCTACGACAGCATGATTAGGCTTGTCAATCATCGCACTCTCGGCCTTCAGGAAGCTCGCCAAAGTGTCGAACAATTTATCGATATCGATTGGTTTGGTGAGATATCCAGTACATCCGCACTCGATAATTTCCGCCTCAAAGCCCGCCATGGCATGCGCTGTGAACGCGACAATCGGGAGCTGCAGGCCTTTCTCGCGCAAGATTCTTGTGGCAGTGAAACCGTCCATCACAGGCATCGACATGTCCATCAAAATCAGATCGTACTTCTCGGTCAGTGCGCTCATCACCGCCTCTTTGCCGTTACTTGCTTCGCTAACCGTGAGGCCTGTTTCCTCAAGAAGGAGTCGTGCAAGTTCTCGATTTTCGACGCTGTCGTCCACGACCAGCACCTTGGCCGCGCTAAATTTCCAGCTCTTGATCTGGTCTTTAGAGGCCAATTTAGTACTTGCCTGAGTGAGCTCAGAGGGCTCAATCCAAAGGGCCTGCATGTCGAGATGAGGATCGATCGTGATCGTGAAGGTGCTACCTTCGCGAAGTGCACTGCTCACGGAAATGTCGCCTCCCATAGCCCGGGCGAATTTGCGACTAATGGGTAAACCGAGTCCTGTCCCGCCGAAGCGTCGAGTGGTCGAGCTTTCAGCCTGAACAAAGGCTTCGAAAACGGCGTCGAGCTTGTCTCCGGCAATACCAATGCCCGAATCTTTCACCGACACCTGAAACATAAATCGACCGTTGAGCCGCACGAATCGCTCGGTAATGAGCACTTCACCCTTATCAGTGAACTTGATCGCATTGCCTACGAGGTTGGTGACCATCTGACGCAATCGACCCGAGTCACTTAGAATGGACTCAACCACTTGGCCTTCAAATGCCATACGCAGGCCAATGCCTTTCTCTTCGGCCTTGACCCGCATAATTTGCTGTACTTCGGCGATCACTTGGTGGGGCTTGAAGGCGATGGTCTCGATGTCCAAACGTCCCGCCTCGACTTTGGAAAGATCGAGAATGTCGTTGATCAATTCGAGTAGGTGCTTGCCATTACTGTGAATCGTAGTGAGGTGTTTCTCAAGCGTACTCGGATCGCGATACAGGCCGCGCCGGAGAACATCGGTAAAGCCGAGAATGGCATTCATTGGCGTACGAATTTCGTGGCTCATATTGGCGAGAAAATCACTCTTGGCACTATTAGCGGTATCGGCGGTCTTCTTGGCCTCTCGTAGTTCAGCTTCCACTTCTTCCAGATGGGTGATGTCATCCAAGCTGATCAACACCCCGTTGACCCGACCTTCTGCACCCAACACGGGCGAGCAGTTCACGAGAAATGAGCGCCGTTTGCCTTGCACATCGTTCAAATAGATTCGAGAATTCACCTCGCTCTCGGCGCTGGCTTGAGCCTTTACCCAAGGGAACTGCTCCTGATCAAGCGCATGCCCATCAGACCTGAGCCAACTTTGCTCGCCGATTTTGTGGCCAACGACTTGGTCTTCGGTGTTTCCCGAGAGGTCGAGAAATGCCTTGTTGGCGAGTACCACCAGGCTTGAACCGTCGATCACTAACAGTCCTTCGACCAAAGTGTCCAGCGCTGAGCGCACCCGATCAGGCACTGCTTCAGAGGGATCAAGCTGCTTCAATACCCGCCTTAGGTAAAGTGAAAAAATGGTAAAGCAAGCAAAGGTCATAAAAATGATGAGCTGGGTTCTGGGGGACAACAGAAAGCCAAGAATGCCTGCCTGGTTCATCTCGGTGAATTGAATTTCGCTTCTTCCCCAAACCTTGCCTTGTACGCTCAGGGGCACGACAACTTGATCTTCAGTCGAGCGTCCGGCGGGCGGCTCCTTCCATTCTTGATGCGGACCAGCACTGGCGAGAAGTTTTCCATCGGCTTGGCGGACCGCAAGCGATTTGAGATCGGGGTTGCGTTCTAAAACGAACGCCAGAAAAGGGCCAAGCCGCTGCGCATGGGTTTGACTGAGATAGCCACCGCTCACTGCTGCAACCATCTCTGAAACCGAGGCCCTGGCCTGACGCTTCGCGACGGTTTCATCGGGAACCATGCCGAGCAAGGTGGCCACAAGCAAAATACTGGTCACCACCGACACCAGGCCGAGGGTCACAAGGTTCCTTGCGCCGAGTTTTCCTAATAACTTTTTCATGCTGCTTCTTCCTCAAGCGGTACTGGCTTGCGAATGACGCTGGGTTCAATAGGTCCCCTGATGTTGACGTCCTTCTTCACTCGCTTAGTCTAGGCTCTGCGCTTTGAGGAGTCTGTGGTCGGCATTGCCGTTAGTCGGGGGAAACCGGCTTTCAAGCGGAATCAGGCGACCACCGGTTCCATCTTGATGGTCATCTGCAAGGCTTCGCTTTTTCTGATGAGTGAGTTCGCGAGGTTTAACAATCAGCGCGAGGGAATGTCAATCTTGGTTTTGGCCAGTCCGGTCGGCTAGGCGGCGACGCGTGCCCAGCGTCGCCAGCCGAGAACCGCCATCGCCAAAAAAATCATATAGAGCAACATGGTGAGCCATAAAGCCTTGTAAGCCAGCAAGGCGATCATGGAAACATTGACCGCTTGCCAGATAAACCAGTTCTCAAGAATTTTCTTGCCCAGTAAAATTTGCCCCACCAAACTCCCCGCGGTTGGAAATGCATCCGCCCAAGCGACATCGGAATCGGTAAAGTGAGAAAGTAAGAAGGCGAGCACGAGCCATAAGCCAAACCAACTCGTGAGCACCACCACTCGTTCCTGAGACGTCCAGTGTCGCACTTGGAGAAGGGTTGCAGGACCGTCACTGCGCAAGTTGCTCTCGGCTTGCGTCCTTGAATGGGTGCGCCAACCAGATTGATCGGGCATGAGCCAAAGCCACCAGCCCCAAAGGGACGCGAGCATGAAGTAAATTTGAATGCCGGCATCCCCATAGAGCTTGTTTCGGTAGAACAACCAACAATAAAGGCCAGAGCTGACGATGGCCAGTGGCCATCCCCAATGGATTTCCAGTACGTTGCAGGCAACACAGGCCAGCGCCAGAACAAAGGCGATGGCCTCAATCCAGGTGACTTGAACTTTACCGACCTCAAACAAAATGTCGAACATGACGCCCTTGTTGCCTGGTGGGGGTTGAGTGCTAGCTCAGCGGGGATTACCAGCATCGGTCGGAGCGCTCAACAAAAGCAGCTGCGCGGCAACACTGGCGGCGATGATCTGAGGCTCCTTGCCAACAATGGTACTCAGACCAATGGGACAGACCAGCCGCTCCCTGGTCGCGACATTCTTTTGTTCAAGGCGTTTGAGGAAGCGCGCTTTTTTGGTCGCTGACCCGATGAGTCCCACAAAGGGCAGATCGATTCGATTCAGGGCCGTCTCGCACAACTCCAAATCCAAATCATGACTATGGGTGGTCACAATCACGAAGCAACCCGGTGAGAGAGTTTTGATTTCGGCGCTCGGCGAATCGATACAGCGTATTTCGATAGTGGATTTCATGGGTGTGGATTGAGGGAACTCAAGTTCGCGCTCGTCGATCCAGATGATGCGACAGGGCAGAAGGCTCAGGGCATCGACAATGGCTCGTCCGACATGGCCTGCGCCAAAAAGGGCTAATGTGAATCGAAGAGTATCTTGTGGCCAGGCCTTTAGCATCGCTGCGCTCACCACCTCAAACTGTAGGTCCACCGCCCCGCCACAACATTGCCCGAGGCTGGGCCCAAGACTAAAATGCTTGCTGACTGTAATGTCTTGGCGCGCTATACGTTCCCGGTTTGCAGGCACTCTTGGTGTGTCGCGACGGTGGATGAGTTCACGCGCCAGCGTCAGGCCCTCAAGCTCTAAATGTCCACCGCCAATGGTGCCTGCAATGTGGTTTTCAGTGACCAACATCAACGTGCCACTCGGTCTGGGGGTTGAGCCTTGTGTCCTGGCGATGCTCACCCGCATCACCGTGACCCCTTGGCTAAGCCAATACTGTGCTTTTGATTTGAGCTCGGAGTTGTTCAATGGCGTTCAATACTTCGGGAGGTGTGGCCGGTGCGTTGAGGCTAAATGTCGCCTCACGATCCATCGAAGCCACCGCTTCGCGCAGGGCCTCAATGACGGCCAAGGCTAGCATGAGGGGCGGCTCGCCAACAGCCTTCGATCCAAACACGTTGGGCTCGCGATTGGCTTGAGGCCAAAACGCCACCCGAAAATGTTCCGGGATATCGCCCGCGGTGGGAATTTTATAGGTAGAAGGCGCATGAGTGATGAGGTGGCCTTGCGGGTTCCACACTAATTCTTCGCTGGTTAACCAACCCATGCCTTGCACAAAGCCTCCCTCGATTTGGCCGAGATCGATGGCCGGGTTAATGCTCGTGCCCACGTCATGCAGAATGTCAATGCCACAAATCTTGTGCTCACCGGTAAGCGTATCCAAAATGACCTCGACACAGGCGGCACCATAGGCGAAGTAGTAAAACGGCTGACCTTGCATGGTGGTTTTATCGTAATGTATCTTTGGGGTGATATAGAAACCATCAGACCAAAGCTGGATACGCGCCGTGTAGGCTGCTTTTACGATGTCGACAAAGTCACTGGTTTGAGCGGGCGTGATGATCTGACCATTGACAAACTTCACCTCGGATAGCTTGCACTGGTCGCGGCCCGCGACAAAAGCGCTCAGTTTGTCGCGAATTTCTTGCGCGGCATACTGCGCGGCGCGTGCATTAAGGTCGGTACCAGCGGAGGCGGCCGTGGCCGATGCATTGGCAATTTTACTAGTATCGCTCGCGCTGATCGCCACTTGCTCAAAGGGCAAACCCAACTCGTCCGCCACGATTTGGCAGACCTTGGTATGCAGCCCCTGCCCCATCTCAGTACCGCCGTGATGGACCAAAACGCTGCCGTCGGTATACACCTGTACCAGAGCCCCCGCTTGATTGAATTGAGTCGCGGTAAATGAGATACCAAACTTCACCGGAGTTAAAGCAATCCCGCGTTTGAGTTGCGAATGCTCGGCGTTCCAAATCCGAATGGCTTCCTGGCGGTCTTGATACTGGCTACTGTGCTCAAGGGTCGAGATGAGTTCGGGCAGGATGTTGTCTTCCACCACCATTCCGTAGGGTGTCGTGTTGCGAGCGGCCCGGTCGTACAAATTACGCTGTCGCACGAGCAAGGCGTCGATTTTTAAGAAGCGTGCAATCTCGCCCATGATTGTTTCAATCACGAACATGCCTTGAGGCCCGCCGAAGCCACGAAACGCGGTATTGGATTGCGTGTTGGTCTTGCAACGGAACGAATCGATGCGCACATGCGCCAGATAGTAGGCATTGTCTAAATGAAACATGGCTCGGTCGTTCACCGGCCCGGAAAGGTCGGCGGAAAAGCCGCACTGGCTGGCAAGTATCACCTGAAGAGCGTGAATTTGGCCGTCCGCGCTAAAGCCCACGTCATATTGCGCGAGGAAGTTATGACGTTTGCCGGTAATCATGAAATCTTCGTCACGGTCCAAGCGCATCTTTACCGGTCGGCCGGTGAGTTGCGCGGCCAACGCGGCCCACACGGCCAAGTGTCCGGCCTGAGTTTCTTTGCCTCCAAAGCCTCCTCCCATGCGGCGTGTTTCCACGGTGACCCAATGCATAGGGAGGTTGAGCGCATGCGCGACCCAGTGCTGAACCTCACCTGGATGCTGGGTCGAAGAGTGCACAAAGAGGCGGCCTTGCTCCTGCGGTATCGCGTAGGCGATTTGCCCTTCGAGATAGAAATGTTCTTGGCCTCCTACTCGGGTGCGCCCGCTCAAGCGATGGGCAGCCGTGCCGATGACTTTTTCCGGCTCACCGCGTACCAGCGTGGCGGGAGGTAGCACCCAGGACTTCGCGAGGAGCGCTTGCTCAATACTGAGAACCGGAGCGAGTGGCTCGATATGCGCTTTGACCTTCCGTGCTGCCAAGCGCGCCGTATTGATATCGGTTGCGACAACGATTCCAATCACCTGACCGACATGCTCGACTTTACCGCTTGCAAAAATAGGTTCGTCATGAATGAAGGTGGCGAGCAACGGGTCGCCGGGCAGGTCGCAGGCCTGAAGGACTCTAACGACACCCTGCATGGCGAGAGCCTGAGTAATCTCAAGGCCTGTCAAAAGGCCGTGGGCTTGAGGGCTACAAATGGGCGCAGCGAAGAGCGTCCCAGATATTTCAGGAAGATCATCAATATAGTGGGCGCGACCGGTGATCTGTGCCCGCGCACTCTCATGGCTAACGCTTTGACCGGCCACGGGCAGGGAGCTCATGGCTTCCCCCTTTGTTCCTTGCCGTCAGCTTCGCGCAAGTTCGTTGAATCCTTGGAGCCTTTCGGTCGGTGGAGCTTGATGGGTGCGGCGTCAAAGGACTCCAAACTATTGAGCTCATCGGGAGACTGAATCTCGTGCCAGAAACGTAGCATTAAATTGCCTGCGACTTGTCGACGATACAGGGCGCTTGCGCGCATGTCGTCTATCGGGGCAAACTCTGCGCTAAGACATTCCTTCGCGGCTTGGAAGGTTTCCAAGGTGAACTCTCTACCGATCAGTGCGGCCTCCGTCTTGTAGGCGCGCGTCGGCGTAGCCGCCATGCCGCCGACGCCGATGCGCACGGATTCGATGACCTCGCCGACGCCGTTCGAACGAACATTGATCCCAAGGCATACCGCGGAAATATCGTCCTCAAAGCGCTTGGAGACCTTGTAGACGCGGCTTAACTCTCCGGCCATTGCCAAAGGAATAAGCACATGGCTCAGAACCTCATCACTGGCCAACTGAGTAGAGCGGTAGGCCAGATAAAAGTCCTCCAAGGCCATCTCGCGCAAACCGCGAGCTTGGCTGGCGAGTCGAATTTTCGCCCCCAGTGAGATCAGCAAGGGCATCGAGTCTCCAATCGGGGAACCGTTGGCAAGATTGCCGCCCAAGGTTCCAGATTGCCGCACCGGTAAACCGGCAAAGCGACGCGCGAACACGCGGGCTTGAGGCCGGTTATAAACAATGGCTCGGTAGGCATCTTCAAGTCGCACCGCGGCACCGATCTCGAGGTGACCCCGCACGATAACGACGTTCTTCAGATCCTTCACCGAGCTAATATCGATGACTTGCTCAAAGCGCAGACCCTGTTTCGTGACCCACAGACCGACATCGGTGGCGCCGGCCAGTAGTTGGGCGTCGGGATTCGCGCGGCGCTGTTGCAAAAGGGCCTGAAGATTGGCGGGCCGGAAGATTCGTTGCGACGATGTATTGCTTGAAAGTGCGCGCTTTTGGGCTAGCTCCAACAAAGCTGTCTTGATATCTTCTTCAGGTTGCTCAACACGAGGCAAGCGCATCATGGCTTGAGCTGCGTCGAGGATGGGTCGATAGCCAGTGCAGCGGCACAGATTGCCAGATAAGGCGGCGACGGCGCCTTGGCGGTCAACGAGCTGAGTGGACGAGCCTTGGTAAAGCGCAAACAAGGACATCACGAAACCGGGTGTACAAAAGCCGCATTGCGAACCGTGCGCCTCGAGCATCGCTTGTTGAACAGGATGCAGTGCAGCCTGAGTAGGCGATGCGGACAAATCTTCCACCGTCCACAAGGCGCAGCCATCGATTTGATGCGCGAAGCGTATGCAACTATTGATGGCCCGAAAACGAAGGGGACGAGATTCATCTTCAAGTTCGGCAATCACCACGGTACATGCTCCGCAATCACCTTCAGCGCAGCCCTCTTTCGTGCCGCGGGCGTCGAGAGCTTCGGCCGATCTTAAGTACTCGAGCAGGGTTTGGTTCGGGGCGGGGTGTGTGATGACTTGGATACGGCCAGCTCGCCAGAAGCGAATCGGCGTGGTGCACACATTACCTTGGTCAGTTGGAGTAGGAGCTGATTCACTCATGACTGCGATGTTAGAGCCAGGGCCAGAAATTAGCGAGACAATATAATATTTTCAACATAGTACCAAGATGTAAATGAGTATTAAGCGGGTTGAAGTGGCCGCAAGGACATGTCGTAATGAGCGCACTAAAGGTTCGTCACCTACAAGTACGCCATCAGCTTTTAGGCACTCAGAGCATTTCGAAAACGGCATGGGTAATGGAGATGCACCAGTCTGGGGGTCAGTGCGGTACTGGCAAAATTGCCTGACAGCTCGGTGACCCCATTTTGGTGCGCGCAGGATCACTTATGGTGATGACCGAGCGGGCGCAGCCGAGGTTAGTGAGATTGACGAGTATCTTGCGTTGCAAGGCTTGCATCGCCATGTATCCGCCCGAGTACCGCACTTTAGTCTAACTGAATGGATCATGGCACATAGCTTGCTAGGCCTTACGAGTGAGCGACGTTTTTGTTTTCGGTTCGTTGGCCAGTGGCCTGTTAGGATTGCAAGCTGGGCAGTACAGTGTCCACCGCTTCGCTAGTATCAACTTTGGCGCACGCGTACCCATCGTTCGTCGCGCAGTAAGTGGCTGCAAGAAATGGTGTGGCAGGCGAGCGCCTAACTGCCCAACCTGAAATGAGTGGTGAAAAGGATTTGTTGAACATTCCCCGCCTTGAGTTAAGTCAGATCAGCAAACGCTACCCTGCTGTGCTGGCGAACGACGGAATTTCGCTGCGCGTCATGCCTGGGGAAATTCACGCCGTACTTGGTGAAAACGGTGCGGGTAAGTCTACATTGATGAAGATAATTTATGGTGCGGTTCGGCCAGACTCCGGCACGATGAGCTTTAACGGCCAGCCGGTGTTTGTTCGTAACCCGCAAGCGGCTCGAGCGATGGGCATCAGTATGGTGTTTCAGCATTTCTCGCTATTTGACACCCTGACCGTGGCTGAGAATATTTGGTTAGGGTTGGATAAGCGACAAAGCCTCGCCGAGGTCGCGCAAGGGATCAAAGCCAAGGCTTCGGAATACGGCCTGGATCTTGAGCCCATGCGCCCGGTGCATACTTTATCTGTGGGCGAGCGGCAAAGGGTGGAGATCGTGCGGGCTCTGCTCACTGAGCCGAAATTACTGATCCTGGACGAGCCCACTTCCGTGCTTACACCCCAGGCTGTCGAAAAACTTTTCACGACCCTCAGAAAACTTGCGGCGACCGGCTGTAGCATTTTGTACATTAGCCATAAGCTCGATGAAATTCGTACTCTCTGTTCGGCCTGTACGGTGTTACGTTCTGGAAAAAAGACGGGCTTTGTCGATCCGCGTCAGGAAAGCAATGTGAGCTTGTCGCGTCTGATGATTGGCGCGGAACCTCCAAAGTTGCAACATCGGGAAACAACCTTGGGTGATATTGCCTTATCGGTTGAGGCACTGAGTCTCGCCAAACGCGACCCCTTTGCCGTCGAATTGCTGGAGGTTAATATGCAATTGCGACAAGGCGAAATTCTGGGTATTGCTGGAGTTTCAGGTAACGGTCAAAAAGAACTCTTGGCTTGTTTGTCGGGTGAGGAGGGTCGCGAACCTCCCGGTGCCGTCAAACTCTTCAACCGGCCCATCGGCGGTAAAAACGCGGCTGAGCGACGTCGTGCCGGCCTCCGTTTTATTCCGGAAGAGCGCCTAGGCCGGGGCGCGGTCCCGACGATGAGCTTAACCGAGAATACGCTCTTGACGCGCGCCGAAGGCCTGAGCACTCAGCCTTGGGCGCGGGCACTCTTTGGGGGCTTGGTGCAATGGGCGGTGGTCAAACGCCAGGCTGCAAACCTGATCGAGCGCTTTTTTGTAAAGGCTGGAGGCCCACAGGCCGATGCCAAGAGTTTGTCGGGGGGTAATTTGCAAAAATTCATTGTCGGCCGTGAGATTGATGCACGCCCGAAAGTCTTGATCGTTTCGCAGCCCACTTGGGGAGTGGATGTTGGCGCGGCCGCGCAAATCAGAGCCGAGCTACTCGCGTTGCGCGATGAAGGCTGTGCCGTGTTAGTCGTCTCAGAAGAGCTGGACGAACTATTCGAGATCTGTGATCGCATGCATGTGATCTCGAAAGGGCGCTTGTCGCCAAGTATCGCCTCGCGCGAGGCGAATGTTGACCTGATTGGGCAATGGATGAGTGGTTTGTGGACGAAGGTACATGTTTAAACTGGAAGCCCGCAGTGCTCCCTCGCAGTTCTGGGCCTATGCCTCGCCCCTGCTCGCGCTGCTAATCACGGTGGTGATCGCGGTGCTTTTATTTTTAAGCCTGGGCAAAGATCCGGTCAAGGGCCTGTCGGCGTTTTTCTATGAGCCTATGAAAAATGTTTACCAACTGACCGAATTGGGCATTAAGGCCACGCCACTGATTCTCTGTGCGCTAGGTTTATCGATTTGTTATCGCTCTAATGTCTGGAACATCGGTGCCGAGGGTCAATATTTAATGGGGGCCATCTTTGGGGGTGGCGTCGCGCTATGGGTGACTACGATGGGTGCCAAGCCGGGAGGTTGGATTATTGCGGTAATGCTTATCGCAGGCATGTGCGGGGGCATATTTTGGGCAGGCCTGGTGGCCTTGCTCAAGGATCGCTTCAATGCCAGCGAAATCTTGGTCAGCTTAATGTTGGTCTATGTCGCAAACCTTCTGTTGAGCTATCTTGTGTTTGGCCCCTGGAAAGACCCCTTGGGGTTCAACTTTCCCCAAACCAAAACCTTCGATGAAGTCGTAACCATGCCTAAACTGATTTCACCGGGGCGCCTGCATTGGGGCTTCGTGTTGGCACTCATCATGGTCGGCCTAGTGTGGTTCTTCATGGCCAAAACTTTTGCCGGTTTCAAGCTTAGGGTCGGTGGCCTTGCCCCTATGGCCGCACGTTATGCCGGTTTTTCAAATCGTCGCGCCCTCTGGACAGCATTACTGATTTCCGGCGCCTTGGCTGGATTGGCTGGGGCGATGGAGGCTACCGGACCACTCGGACAACTGACACCCTATGTGTCCACCGGTTATGGATTCACCGCGATTATCGTGGCCTTCTTGGGGCGTTTGCATCCTCTCGGTTGCGTATTTGCGAGCATTTTATTGTCCATGTTTCTCATTGGCGGTGAATTGGCGCAGTCTCGCCTTGGCCTGCCAAATGCCATCACGGGTGTTTTTCAGGGTCTGCTCTTGTTTGCGCTTCTGGCCTGCGATACCTTGATTAATTTCCGCGTGAAACTCACCGCTCCCTTGGCGCACCAACATGCTTAGGCAGGCTCACTGATGAACGAATTCGCCTTACTCATTGCCGCCACGTTGAACGCTGGAACGCCTCTCGCAGTGGCCGGTCTTGGACTCCTGATCAATGAGCGCGCCGGTGTTTTGAACCTGGGCGCTGAGGGCATGATGCTGATGGCGGCGGTGGCCGGGTTTGCGATTGCCTTCCATACCCAAAATGATTTTTTGGCCATGGCGGGTGGCGCCGCGATGGGCGCGGCCTTTGCTGCTCTCTTTGGTTTTCTGGTGATTTGGCTGAACACCAATCAATACGCCACCGGGCTTGCTCTGAGCTTGCTGGGCACGGGCTTGTCGGCCTTCGTGGGCACCGGTTACGTGGGGAAGAAACTGGCTGATAAAGCAGCAATGGTCACCCCAGGGTTGTCGGAACTACCCTTTTTTGGCCCAGCGGTTTTTAAACAAAACCCTTTCGTTTATGTCACGGTAGCCCTCACCTTCGCAACGGTTTGGTTTCTTTACAAATCACGAGCTGGACTGACCTTGCGAGCGGTTGGCGAGTCGCCCGAATCCGCTCATGCGCTAGGGCTTCCGGTAAGATTGATCCGGCTCGCTGCGGTTATGGTCGGAGGTGCCTTTTGTGGCTTGGCGGGCGCTTATTTGGCGGTCGTGTACACGCCCCTGTGGGTTGAAGGGATGACCGCTGGTCGAGGGTGGATCGCTCTCGCGCTCACCACCTTTGCCACTTGGCGTCCGACCCGGGTTTTGCTGGGAGCCTATTTGTTTGGCGGAGTGACTATGCTACAGCTTCACTTGCAAGGCCTGGGGGTGCAAATCGCCAGCCAGTTAATGGGCATGTTGCCTTACCTTGCCACCATTGTGGTCTTGGCACTGATTTCTCGCAACCCCGAATGGATTCGCGTTAACATGCCCGCATCACTCGGTAAGCCATTTTATCCAGGGAGCTAACCGTTTCACTAGCCCTCAGAATGTTCATTTTAATTTGTTGTTCTCGAAAAAGCCTAGGAGAGTTTATGTCGGATTTTATGAAGCGCTCAACCTTGCGCACGTTTGGATTGGCTGCCCTTGTGGCCACCGGTGTGTTGATCGGTTGCAGTAAAAAGGAAGAAGCCAAGCCTGCCGCTCCGGCCACAGCACCCGCTGCGGCGGCACCGGCACCGGCTCCTGCCGCAGGCGAGCCGTTCAAGGCCGCTTGGGTGTATGTAGGCCCCGTTGGCGACGCTGGTTGGACCTATGCCCACGACTTAGGTCGCAAAGCGGTCGAGGCTGAGTTTGGCGATAAAGTCAAAACCAGTATTGTTGAAAAAGTGCCCGAGGGTGCCGACGCCGAGCGCGTGATTCGCGACTTAGCGACACAAGGCAATAAGGTCATTTTTGCAACCAGCTTTGGCTACATGGAGCCGATGCTGAAAGTGGCCAAGGACTTTCCAAATGTTAAGTTCGAACATGCGACCGGGTACAAAACCGCCGACAACATGCGCGTCTACGATGCCCGGTTTTATCAAGATGCTTATGTCGCCGGGATTATCGCCGGCAAGATGACCAAATCCAATACGCTTGGGTTTGTGGGTTCCTTCCCGATTCCCGAGGTGGTGCGCAACATTAATGCCTTCACCATGGGAGCATTGAGCGTCAACCCGAAGGTCAAGACCAAGGTGGTTTGGGTATCAACGTGGTTTGATCCGCCCAAGGAAAGTGAAGCTGCCCAGAGCCTGATTAATCAAGGTGCTGACGTGCTCCTTCAAAACACCGATTCGACCGCGGTGCTTCAAACCGCAGAGAAAAATGGCAAGTACGCCTTTGGTTGGGATAGCGACATGAGCGCCTTCGCGGCCAAGGCCCACCTGGCGTCGGCGATTGTCAGCTGGGGTCCTTATTACAGCAAGGCCATCAAAGAGGCCATGGATGGCTCTTGGAAAACCGGCGTGACCCGCTGGGGCATGAAGGAAGGGCAGAACGACTTGGTGAAGATTGCCGAAGGTGTTCCGGCCGATGTGCAAGCCAAAGTGAAGGAAATAAAAGAAGCCATTAAAGCCGGCACCTTCGAAGTGTTCACCGGGCCGTTGGTAGATAACACTGGTAAAGAACGTCTCGCGAAAGATGTCAAAGCAGATGACGACTTTAAAGGCAAGATCGACTTCTATGTCAACGGCGTTGAAGGGGCATTGCCCGACAAGAAGTAGAAAGAAATATCGTACCGTGGTCAATTTGTCCGAATTGGCTACAGTCTGATTGATTCACGCTGTGTGTTAGGCCGGGTCTGGGCGAGCAAAACCGATGATTGAGCAACATCAGTGATCGAACAAAATCATTGGCATCCCGTTGCCGCGATCAATGCCGTGGGTACGACACCCCACGCCGTAAAGCTCCTGGATCAGGCACTAGTGCTGTGGCGTGACCAGGGCAACGTGGTGCACGCTTTTTCCGATCAGTGCCCTCATCGCGGCGCGCGTTTGAGTCTCGGTCGCGTCGTTGAGGGCCGCCTCGAGTGCGCCTATCATGGCTGGCAATTTGATGGCCAAGCACAATGCCGAAAGATTCCCGCAACACCCCAGCTTTCCCCGAGCCCATCGTTGAAAGCCTGCCACTATCAGACAAGGCTCGCTTACGATTTGATTTGGGTGCGGATGAATTCAATTGCACAAAACGAAACTGTACAAATTCAAGCGCCTCAACTTCAGGCCGACTCAGCGTCTCGCTTATCCGGCGCGCCACATCCCATTCACAATCTAGATTTGCCGATATTTGCGGCAGAGCATGACCCGAGGCTTCGCAAGACCGGCTGCGGTCCCTACTGGGTCGACACCAGTGCGCCACGCATTGTCGAAAATTTTTTAGATATGGCCCATTTCGGCTTCGTTCATGAACATTGGTTAGGGGACCGCGCTCATACAACTCAGGTGCCCTATCTGGTCAAAGAGACGGATACCGGTTTATTGTCCACCCAATGTTTTGCCTGGCAGCCGAAGAGTAGTGTGCAGGCAACGGGGGGAAGTATGGTGGAGTACACGTACGAGGTAGTCTCGCCCTATTGCGCAGTACTGACCAAATTTCCTGAAGCGACGCAGGTCGCCATTGCAGACTTCAAGGAGTCTATCGCCTTATTTGTATGTCCTGTGGCGCCCGAGCGAAGCTTGGTTTGGTTTCGATTAGCGATGAATGATTTCGTATCGCCCGATCAAGAACTTCGAGCGTTTCAAGACACGATTTTTTCACAGGACAAACCTATCCTTGAATCGCAAACGCCTAAACGCCTGCCGCTTGATCCCAAGGCCGAAATGCACAGTGCGGCCGATAGGGCTTCGGTCGCCTACAGGCGTTACCTCAAGCGTCTTGGTATCCAGTTTGGCGTATGTTGAGAGTACGAGATGAGCCCCTTCAACCCCGACCCGCGCATTGATTTCTCCGTGAGCAAGGCTTGGCCGCTCACGAAGCTCGTCTGTGGAATGCCAAAAGCTGAACTTCATTTGCATATTGAAGGCTCACTTGAGCCAGAAATGATGTTCGCGCTGGCGCAAAAGAACCAAATTCAGCTACCCTTTACGAGTGTAGAAGCTTTGCGCGCAGCCTATGCGTTTCAAGACCTTCAGTCCTTCCTGGATATCTATTACGCAGGCGCGAGCGTCCTTATCTCGGAAAATGACTTCTTTGACATGGCCTGGGCCTATCTGCTGCGCGCTGCAACCGAGAATATTGTTCGCGCTGAAATCTTCTTTGATCCTCAGACGCATACCGAGCGAGGCGTCGCCCTGGGTACCGTGATCCAAGGCTTGAGTCGTGCTCTAGCTAAAGCGCGCGCCGAGCTTGGCGTGGAAGGTGCGCTCATCCTTTGCTTTTTGCGCCACCTCTCGGAGGCTTCTGCGCTTGAAACACTCGAGGCGGCCCGGCCCTTTCGAGCGCACTTACTGGGCGTTGGCCTGGACTCCAGCGAGCGCGGGCATCCACCTGAAAAATTCAAGCAGGTGTTCGCTAAAGCTGTAGCGATGGGCCTGGAGCTCGTCGCGCATGCGGGTGAGGAAGGTCCACCCGAATACATTTGGAGTGCGCTTGAGCAACTTCAGGTGACCAGAATTGATCACGGTGTGCGCTGTATTGAGGATCCTCAATTGGTGAAGCACCTGGCTTCGGTGCGCATTCCTTTGACGGTGTGCCCACTTTCGAATATTAAACTGAGAGTCTTCAAAACTATGGCCGAGCATAACCTCGGGCGCCTGCTTGAAGAGGGTCTTTGCATCACCTTGAATTCGGATGATCCCGCTTACTTTGGAGGCTATCTCAATCAAAACTTTGTCGCAACCTTCGAGGCTTTGGCATTGACCGCTCGAGATGCCTGGCAGTTAGCGGCCAATAGCTTCGAAGCGAGCTTCGCGTCGCCCGAGCAAAAAGCACGATGGGTGAAACGATTAGATCAGTTCTTCCTCACGCAGTAGGAAGACTCAAATATAGGCTGCCGGCAACTTGGCATGACGCATATGAATCGAAAGGCCAAGGGCCTCCATATGGTGTGCGTCACGGCCAAGAATTTCGCTCGCCAAAGGCAAGAATTCCTCCTCCTCATATTGTGCATGCGCACCATACTTTTCAATGAGCTCTGCGAGCATTTGAACGTTTAATCCTTCTACAGCCTTGCCTCTTGCGGCCAAGCGGATAAAAGGTGCGAGCCTTTTCCAAAGCGCTTCGACGGCCCGGTGCTCAGCCGTCATTCTGGCCACCATCACCTGTACACGATCCGACTCCTCCCCGGGTTGCGCGCTTCGCAAAACAGCCGGAAAGAGCTCTCGCTCTTCGTCGGCATGATGCTCCAGTGCGGCGTCCGAAAAGACCCGTTCCGCGGTCGCGGCGATTATGCGTGAGCGCTCAGCAGCCGCCAACAAATCTGCCAGTTCCGTCATGGCACTTAAGGTGGACAGAATGCCGGTATGGCAATTCACGAAAGTATCGAGCGGGGCGTTGATGCGGTCAGTCCCGAACTTGATGCCGGTAGACATTATGGGCCTCCCTTTATTGGCCTGCCTTCGCTCAGACTCTACGGGCTCTACGCCGCCGTCTGTTTGACTTAAGTCAAACAAACTTCTCGAGAATTGGACCGGGTCGACTAAAGTTTGAAAAGGACTCCTAAAATAGTGTTTTGCCCTCATTTCGATGGAGTCCCAGCATGTCCGAAGCCTATATTGTCTCAGCAGTCCGTACCGCCGGTGGTCGCAAAGGAGGCCGTCTGGCCGGTTGGCATCCGGCCGATCTGGCCGCCCAGGTGCTTAACGCCTTAGTGGCACGTACCGGCGTTGATCCGGCATCGATTGAAGACGTCATTATGGGTTGCGTCGGCCAGGCTGGCGAACAATCGACCAATGTGGCTCGCAATGCCGTGCTCGCCTCTATCCTGCCAGAATCGGTGCCTGGCACGTCGGTCGATCGGCAATGCGGATCGTCGCAACAGGCCCTCCATTTCGCTGCCCAAGCCGTGATGGCGGGCACCCACGACATCGTTATTGCAGCCGGTGTTGAAAGCATGACACGAGTCCCTATGGGTACGCCGGGCATCTTGGCCGCCAAGGCCGGACTGGGCAGCTATATGAGCCCAGCCATGCAAAAACGCTATCCCAACATTCAATTCAGCCAGTTCACCGGCGCTGAAATGATCTCCAAAAAATACGGCTTAGATCGTGAGGCTCTGGACAGGTATGCATTGCAAAGTCACCAGCGTGCCATTGCCGCAGCACAGAGCGGTCAGTTCGATGATGAAATCGTACCGGTGGCGATGCGCTTGTCCGACGGAAGTGGGGAAGGCATGCACGTGCGAGACGAAGGGATTCGTTTTGATGCCACCATGGAGAGCATTGGCAGCGTCAAGTTGCTGGCTGAAGGCGGCACTATTACCGCCGCGTCGGCTAGCCAGATTTGTGACGGTGCTGCGGGCTTGATGGTGGTCAATGAACGGGGCTTAAAAACGCTTGGTGTGAAACCACTCGCGCGCATTCACCACATGAGCTTGCTCGGCCATGACCCGGTGATCATGCTCGAAGCCCCTGTGCCGGCCACTGAGCGCGCCCTTAAAAAAGCGGGGATGAAGATCGATGACATCGACCTGTTCGAGGTCAATGAAGCCTTCGCACCGGTGCCTCTTGCGTGGCTCAAGACGCTAGGGGCAGATCCTTCTCGCCTCAACGTGAATGGCGGCGCGATTGCTCTCGGGCATCCGCTCGGAGGCTCCGGCGCCAAGCTTATGACCACTTTAGTTCATGCCCTGCAAAAGCGTGGCAAACGCTATGGTCTGCAAACCATGTGCGAAGGCGGCGGAATGGCAAACGTCACCATTGTTGAGCGTCTTTAAAGTGACCCATCCCCGCCGTTTAGACTTAGATCAAGCGAGCAAACCTTGATGCCTGTTCGAGTTGTCCGCTTTAACCATTGGATCAGTTCTGAGTTCGCTATTCGTCTTGCCCAAGAGAAGGATGTAGCACTGATCGAAATCAATCTCAAGGCAGACGAACCACAGGCCTGGGACGAGCTTTCTCAAGCCCATATCTATCAGATCACCGCCGCGGTCAACGAGCTTCCTCCCCAGTACCGGGTCAACCGCCAGTTCTTGCAACGCTGCCCGGCCTTGCTGTGCGTGTCCTCGGGCGGCGCTGGTCACGACACGGTCGATGTCGAGGCCTGCACCAAGGCTGGGGTGGTGGTGATGAACCAAATCGGAGGTAATGCCGGAGCGGTTGCGGAAATGGCCATAGGTTTAATGCTCGCCGTGTCTCGACGCATTGTGGAGTCCGATCAAAAGCTGCGCACGGTTCGCCCCTTTACGCGCGAGTCGGTCATGGGGCATGACATTGGGGGCAAGACACTGGGGCTCGTGGGCATCGGCCATGCGGGAACGCGTACTGCGCATTTGGCCAAGGCTTTTGACATGCGTGTGCTAGCGGTAGACCCGAACCTCTCAGCCGAGGCTATTCGCGCGCGCGGGGCCGAGCCCGTGAGCTTGGACAGCCTGCTACAGCAGGCCGACATCGTCTCACTGCACTGCCCGAGCGAAGCGGCCACAATTAACCTATTTGACGCCGAGCGCTTCGCCGCCATGAAGAAAGGCGCGCTCTTTATTAGCACCGCCCGTGGTGGTGTGCATGATGAGAAGGCTTTGTTCAACGCTTTGCAGACAGGTCATCTTAGCGGTGCTGGCTTAGATGTCTGGGAAATTGAACCACCGCCGCTCAGTCATCCCTTGTTGACGCTGCCCAATGTGGTGGCCACTCATCATACCGCCGGGGTGTCGCATGAAGGACGGGCCAACGTGGCTACGATGGCGGCCGAGCAGATTGTCGGGCTTATTGGTGGAGTCAAGCCACCAAGAATGGTCAACCCAGAGGTCTGGGATGCTTTCTCAGCGCGCTACCAGCGCGCATTCAAACAGGTTGACGGGGCTTTGCGCCTCACTTGAGGCAGTTGGCGACTGAAAGAAGTTGTTTCGTCGCATCCTGCTGGCAAGAGGACGCGCACCCGCACGGCCTCCATCAAAAAGGTCGCAATATTTCCAATCATCATGACCATTCTCTCGATCACCGGTACGGTGACAGCGTTTGGAGTCAGTCTGCTTGCCGTCTTGGCATGGTTTGGCGCCGGGGCTTTAACGTTCATGTTGTGCTTTCAAGCGTCGCCCGCTTCTTCTAATCGGTTTAATCGCGAGACACAACTGTTCACGCTTGAAGGCAGCTGGGTACCGCTTGGCCTGATTCTTGGAATTTTCTTGGTGAAGTATGTGGCAGGGGCATCTTTCTCGGCCGTGCACAGCGAGTCTTAAGCCTAACAGGACGAGCGACTTTCACTTTCAGTCTCGCTGGCACGCCTTCTGCCGCCCAGCCTCCTAGGGCTAAGCTTGCCAGGAGCCAATACCGCGAGCAATGTACTCAATATGAAACGCTGTTCGTGGGATTTTGTTATAGAGTATGCGAACCTCTTAAATCTCCCTGAGATTGTCGGAGACGTCCAAAATGGATAGGCGCCTACGGTGAGCCGAACCTCAACTCGAAAGAAGGCCTGATCTTGCATACATTTGCTGAAAAAATCATCCGTGTTGGGTCCCGAATTAAGGCCTGGACTGCGCTCGCGATCCTTTGCCTGGTGAACACAGTGTTTTGCTTGTCGGCCAGCGCCCAGACCCAAAACTCAACGCCCTTCCCCAATAAGCCAGTAAAGCTTGTGGTGGCCTTTCCTCCAGGTGGCGCGACGGATCTCACAGGCCGCCTGCTGGCAGGCAAACTGTCCGAGATCTGGGGCCAATCCGTGTTGGTCGAGAATAAGGCCGGGGCAAGCGGCATGATTGGCTCAGAGCAGGTCATGCGCTCTCCTGCCGACGGCTACACGGTACTGGTCACCATCACCACGCATATTCAAAATCCGGCCATCTTTGCCAAGATGCCGTATGACCCCTTGAAAGACTTTGAGCCGATCTCACAGATCTGCCTCTCCTACCTAGCCTTGGCGGTCAAGCCCGACTTCCCGGCCAAGGATCTCAAGGAGTTCGTGACCTTGGTGAAAGCCAATCCGGGCAAGTACACCTTAGGATCGTTCGGCACGGGTACCACCTCGCACATTCTTGGCGAGCGTTTTGCCCGAGTCGCTGGGCTCGATATGACCCATGTGCCGTACAAAGGCTCGGCACCCATGACGGTCGATCTGCTCGGTGGGCAAATAGCCGCCGCTTGGGTTGACGTCAGCACCGGCACGGCTTTGTTTGCCGCCAACCGGCTACGCCCACTCGCCGTGAGCGGACCGGCGCGGGCACCAATGCTCCCGAATGTGCCGAATCTTGGTGAGTTGGGTTATGCGGGCTTCGAGCCACTTGGCTGGGTTGGCGTATTTGTGCCTGCCGGCACACCCAAAACCATTATCGATAAGCTCTCCGGCGACATTATGCGTGTCGTCAAGATGCCTGATGTTCAAGCCAAGCTCAATGAGCAGACCCTGGTGCCGGTGGGTGATTCACCCGAGTCCTTTGCCAAAACTTTGAAGCGTGATATGGCGCTTTGGGCGCAGATTGCGGCAGGGGCTGGCATCAAACCGCAATAGCGATTCAGGGAACGACCATTACAACAGTAACGAGGCGAAAAGCACCATGAAATTTAAATTCCATCACATGAATCTTTGTACAGATAGCCTGCCCAGGCTCACCAAGTTCTATCAAACTCTGTTTGATCTTGGAACCATCCGAGACGAGGAACACACAAGGGTGAATGCAGAGAGCGATCGCTCAGGCTATAACGGTAAGGTTGATTTCTTAAGCGATGGCGCTATCGAATTTCACTGGGCAGAGCGCGACCTTGAAACGGGCTTCAAAATGAAGCAATTCGTCAACCCGATGTCACACGGTCACTTCTGTTTCCGCACCGACGACATCAAGGGCTTCATGCGCAAATGCGACGAGTTTGGAATCCGCTATTCAAATTACGGCAAGTGGGCGATTGCAGGCTGGCATCAGGTGTTTTTGCAGGATCCAGATGGCAACGTTATCGAAGTGCATCAGCCCGGCCTTTGAGCGTCGAGCATGAATATTTTTATCACGGGCGCCTCTGGCTATATTGGTGGAACCCTAGCCCTCAGGCTAGAAGCTGCCGGGCATACGGTTCGCGGTCTGTGCAGAAACGAGGCAAAAGCCGAGCAATTGAGACGTCTAGGCATTGAACCGCTAATGGGGATCCTGGACGATGGTGTGCTTTTGGCCGCTGCAGCACGAGCCGCCGACGCGGTGATCAATGCCGCTTCTTCCGATCATCGGCCTTGCGTGGAAGCGCTGATCGCCGGGTTGAAAGGATCCCAGAAAGACTTTGATCCACACCAGCGGATCAAGCGTTATAGGCGACAACGCAAAGGGCAATACAGCTTCGGACAGGATTTTTAGCGACTACGACGAGCTCGAAGTAGCGCCGCTCAAGCGGGAACGGCGTAACATCGATTTAATGGTGCTGCAAGCCCACACTTATGGCCTTCGCCCCATGGTTATTTGTCCTTCGCTAATCTATGGGCGTGGATCTGGGTTGAACCCAGACAGCGTTCAGATCCCGACGCTTGCTCGACGAGCCAAAAAGTCCGGGGCAGTGAAAGTGATTGGCAAAGGCCTCAATCGTTGGTCTAACGTACATATTGATGACCTTGCCGACCTCTATTTGTTGGCCCTTGAACAGGGGAGTGCAGGCTCGTTCTATTTCGCCGAAAACGGCGAGAACTCGTTTGGCGAGTTGGGCCAAGCCGTTGCTGATCGGCTCAAGCTGGGCGCTGTGCAATCTTTGGACGCCGACCTCGCGGCCGAGTCTTGGGGGCCGGCCAGCGCCTATTTCACTTTTGGAGGAAATAGCCGCGTGCGCGCCAACCGTGCGCGGGCTGAACTGGGCTGGCAACCAAGCCGACCCTCCGTGCTTACATGGATTGAAACAGAATTAGCCGAATGAACCGAGCACGCATTCAGCGGTATGAGAGGTCGCTCACTAGGGAGTCTTGAAAAAAAGGTTACATTACGTCCCCGCCAAGCTCGTGCCCCCGATCTTGACGCTTTCTTTTTAGGGGCCATGTAGAGGACTACCATGTATAAAAACCTCGGCGAACAGCCCTGCGCCACGCGACGTCTCGCGCTTAAATCCCTTGTTTCTACCGGTGCGGCCCTCACAAGCTCCAAGCTAATGGCGCAAACAACACAAGGCCCACTCAAAATTGGCTTTGTCTTCGTAACTCCGGTGACGGAAACAGGGTGGACCGCTCAGCATAACCAGGGTCGTCTTCAAATTGAAAAAAACCTCGGCGCCAGGGTGCAAACGCGCTATGTGGAAAATGTTCCAGAAGGCCCAGACGCAGAGCGCGTGATTCGAGATCTTGCTTCCGAAGGCCATCAACTGATTTTTACAACCAGCTTCGGGTATATGGAACCCACGCTCAGGGTTGCAAAGGAATTCCCCAAGGTCATTTTTGAGCATGTCTCTGGCTACAAAAGTGCGCCCAATGTGAGCACGGTCAACGCGCGTTTTTACGAAGGGCGCTATTTGGCCGGCATGATCGCTGGCAAAATGAGTAGCTCGGGCCTCACTGGTTATGTCGCGGCCTTCCCGATCCCGGAGGTCTTACAGGGCATCAACGCCTTCACACTGGGGATGCTCGCCGTGAACCCCAAGGCCCAAGTGAAAGTGGTCTGGACCAGCTCTTGGTTTGATCCAGGCAAGGAGCGCGAGGCGGCCATGACCTTGATCAATCAAGGTGCCGACGTGCTCGCCTATCACACGGGTTCCAGTGCGGTCATTCAGGCCGCTGAGGAAAAGGGCAAGTTCTCGATCGGCTATCACAGCGATATGAGCAAGCTCGCCCCGAAGGGACAGTTGGTCGCAGTGACTCACCATTGGGGAGCCTTCTACACCGGTGTGGCCCAAGCGGTTCTGGCGGGGACATGGAAGCCCGCTCAACCCGGTATCTGGGGAGGCATCGCCGAAGACTTTATTCAATTGACTGCGATTCATGCGAAAGTACCGCTAGACTTTGTGGCAAGTATTGAGCGCCGCCGACAAGACATCGCCTCGCGTAAATTTCATCCGTTCTCCGGACGATTGAAAGACAATGAGGGCGGGGAAAGACTAGCATCGGGAAGCTTGAGCGATATGCAACTCGGCGCGATGAACTACTTTGTCGCTGGCGTTCAAGGCAGCGTCCCCAAGATGTAAACTTTAGGTGAGGACCATGACTGGACAGGCTTTTTTTGCCGATGTACTGAGCTTCAACAGTCGTGATCCTGGCGACCATCGGGCGCGTCTTTTGCGAGACGCTTTGGTGTTGGTTGAGAATGGCCGCATCAGTGCACTCGGCACGGCGGCCGATCTTGAAACAAGCTTGCCTCCGGGCACTGAAAAAATCCGTTATCCCGGTAAAACCCTGGCCCCCGGGTTTATCGATGTGCATCTGCATTTCCCCCAGCTTGACGTTATTGCCTCACCTGCCGATGGGCTTCTTCCCTGGCTCGAAAATCACACTTTTCCTCAAGAGGCGCGCTTTTCGCAAGCGTCGCACGGTGAGCAGGTGAGTCGACTTTTTGTCGATGAAATGCTTCGTCATGGTGTGACCACGGGGATGGTTTTTTGTAGCTCACATCCCGAGTCGGTCGATGCCTTGATGACTGAGTCTCAAAGACGTGGCCTACGAATGGTTGCAGGTAAGTGCTTAATGGATAGACATTGTCCGGATGGCGTTCGTGACGTGACCGAGCAAAGTCTGATGGATTCAGAGCGTTTAATTCGGCGCTGGCATGGGCTAGGCCGCTTAGGTTATGCAATCACACCAAGGTTTGCGCCCTCATGTAGCGATGAGCAAATGCGCGGTGCTGCTGAACTCGCTGAACGCCATCCCGGCGTCTGGGTACAAACTCATGTCGCTGAAAATCACGAAGAGATCGCGTGGGTTAAAGCGCTTTACCCTCAGGCCAGAAGTTATCTCGATGTCTACGAAAATTTTGGTTTGCTTCGGCCGCGCAGCATGTACGCCCACTGTATCCATTTTGACAATGATGACCGAAAGCGGATGCAGGCCTGCGGTGCTTCGGCCGCCGTATGCCCAACCTCAAATCTGTTCTTAGGAAGTGGTCTGTTTGACTTTGAGCAGGCCGATACAGCGGGCTTCGGATATGGCTTAGCGAGCGATGTGGGCGGCGGCACCTCGTTCTCGCCGTTTCGCACCATGTTGGCGGCGTTCGAGATTGCCAGGCAACGTGGCAAGACATTGTCGCCGAGTGAGCTCTGGTATCGACATACCTTGGGCGCGGCCCGTGCGATGGACCTCGCAGGCGCGGTAGGTAATCTCGAGGCGGGGATGGAGGCAGACTTTATTGTGCTGGATAGCGCCTGCACGCCTTTGCTGGCAAGGCGAAGCAGTATTGCCCAGTCTCTTGAGGAATGGCTCTTCAGCTTGATCGTCCTTGGGGACGATCGCGCCGTGACGGATTGTTTTGTTGCGGGAGTCTTGCAGCAATAAGCCGCCAAGACTAAGAGGGTGCGCGCGAATCTTGGCGCGATCCCGCGCAATGCATTGACTCCCGTACTTTACGGCCCGGCGACTAAGCCTGGCTTGGCCTCGATTTGAAACAAGGCCAGGAGCGAGGTGGCCGTGGCGACGACACGCTCGCTCGCGCCCTCTTGATAGAGCCGAGCCCGAGTAAACGCTAAGACCTTGCCGCGTCTCTCAGTTTCACCTACGGCCACATAACGCCCTTTGGGCGCCGGTCGCAGAAAGGCAATATTCAGGCTGCTGGTTGCGCAAGACTGGCCTGCGGGTAGCGTGGCCATCACGGCGAAGGCCATCGCAAAATCAAGCATGGCCGAAACAGCGCCACCTTGCAGCACACCAGCTCCTTGAATAAACAGGCCTTGCGGCTCAAAGCTCAGAGTGATTTCTCCTTTGGCGATATCGACTTGTTCCATTCGCATGGCCAAGGCAGAAGCCATTGGATTGCTAGTCAGTGTGGCCGCCGCTTGGCCCTCGCGGATAAAGCGTTGCAGATCGATCCAATCAGGGTTCATAGCGCGTAGTCATCTACTTTTTTAGAAGCTTTTAGTGTAGCGGCAAGTCCGGGCTTAGTATTTAGCAGTTTCGCACGCCGGGGTGTTAAAAGCCCGGTGGGGCCTTATAGCCGCCACGCAATTGCTTGCCCGCCATAATGACTTTGCCGGCAACATATTTGACGGTGTTCGCCAAGCCAGGTACCTGCGGACCAAGAGGATCACTTTTGATCGCACGGCGCAAGAAATGATTGGCCACATGAATATTCGCGGCACGACGCGTTTGATCGGAATAGAACACCACTCCAATTGAGGCTGTTACGCCATTGCAGGGCTGTACCCAGTCGGTGGTTGAACGGGTCATATGGGGCGACGTCATTGGGAAAAATACGCCGTCGCCGGGGCCGCATTCGAACTCGTGACTGCGCGCCAAATATTCGTCCCGAAACTGAATATCCGCTCCTCCATACATCAAAAACTTTTCCCGTCGTTCGGTCGGCACTAACATCGTATCGTCATTGCGCCATACATTCATGGTTTTACGGCCATGTAGTTGCAGCCAAAAATTACTCTCACGATCAATGTGTAAAGGCGTGACCGAGGGCGGTGCCGAAATAAAAATGAAGCCGCGCACGTCATAAATATTTTGTTCATGAGCCATCACTTTCTTGGCGCTTCCCATGACGTCCCATAAGAACTGACTATAGAGCGGATCGGTTTGAATGTTGTACAGCGCTACCCAAGAACCAGGTTGCTCAATTTGGGAAAAAACAGTATCAATGTCGCGACCGTCGGGGCTTTTCGCTTCGTGATGAAAGACTGATTTGACGTTCGTGCCGGGCAAGACAAAGCGGCACTGTTCTGTCGCATAAAGCGACTTTGCCAATTGCGCCAAACGTGGCAGTTGCACTAGAGGGTGCAAATGGTAGTTATGCTTAATCGGGCCGATTTGACCCTGACCAGCCTGAGGGGCCGACCCGCGGACAAAATATTCTGTCGGTGAAATTGCACTGTCCATATTTGCATGCTAGTGCATCGGGAGAGGTTCTTGCAAGCCCCTCGCTCACCCAAAATGATGGCGAATTACGCGTAGTTCGCCGAAAACCGCCTGAATATTGGTCGCGTTAAACGTTCTCGTCATCCGAGGGGTCTATGCCCTGCGCTTGGATTTTCGTCGGGACGATTGGGCACTCTGAACTTGTCTCGTGCGAATGAGTATTCCATACTGACCGGCCACTGTCACGAAATGTTCATCCGATTGTCACCGAACCCACACAAGGCCCTGCCATGATTTCATCGTCAACAATTCAATCAAGGCTTAACTGATATGGGTAATTCCGCAAAAAATTCATCTCCACATTTTGACGCCTACATAATCGATGCCGACGATACCGTTAGTAATTTTAGTGACAATCCCCATTTTGACCAGATACTAAATGTACGGTTGTCGCGCCGCTCGATTTTTAAAGGGGCTGTGGGCAGCGGTGCTGCGGCAATCTTGGGTTCGATTGGACTCAGCGCCTGCGGCAGTAATAATCAATCGACTCCCATTGCAGCGGCACCTGCGCCTAGCCCCATTCCTACTTTAAAGGCGCTAGGATTTTCCACTGTTGCCAAAAATCTCGATGACACAATCACCTTGCCGGCGGGTTATGCCGCGACTACGTTATATCGTACGGGTGACCCTGTTGTGGCAGGCCTCGCCGCATACAAAAACGATGGCACCGATACCGACATGGATAAGCGCAGCGGTGATTGTCATGACGGGATTGAGTACTTTGGCTTGAACGCTGCGGGCACGCTTCGTGACCCTCAAGGCTCAAGCCGTGGCCTACTGGCCATGAATCATGAATACATGACACCGCTTTGGCTGCATCCCAATGGACCGACCAGAGACACTCTCGGTCTGCGGCCCAAGGCTGAAATTGATAAGGAAACCGCCGTCCATGGCTGTGCGGTGATCGAGGTTAAGCTCAGCAGTGGGCAATGGGAGTTCGTCTCGAACTCAGCCTACAATCGGCGAATCACCCCGACAACGACCCTTGAACTGTCTGGCCCGTTGCGAGGTATTGCGGCAATGCGAACCAAGTTTTCAAGTGTCGGTACCCAAACCCGCGGCACTCAAAATAACTGCGGCACGGGTGTTAGCGACTGGGGTACATTTTTAACCTGTGAAGAAAACTGGGCGGGGTATTTTTTTCGCGCAGCCGGTGACGACACCAAACGCAGCCCCAAAGAAATTACGACTATCGCACGCTACGGTAGACGTCGGGCACTAAACAGCGCGACGCCTCCTACCGAAATCAATCTAGCGAGTCGCTATGGATGGGAGGCGGATCGCACAGGTGACCTCTATCAACGTTGGGACATGAGTAGTGTTGGCTCCTCGACCGATGGTACGGATGACTACCGCAACATTGCAAACACATTCGGATTTGTTGTGGAGATTGACCCTTATGACAAAACCGTGCCGATTAAAAAGCGTACGGCTATGGGCCGTTTCGCCCACGAGGCCGCAGTGACACCTAAGGTAAGCGAGGGTAAACCGGTGGCTGTATACATGGGTGATGACTCTCAAAATGAATATATTTATAAGTACGTATCCAAAGCAAACTGGAATGCTGCCGATGCCAGTGCCGGCAATCGCATGGCTGTGGGAGACAAATATTTGGACGAGGGCACGTTACACGTTGCCAAATTCAACCCAGACGGCACCGGTCAGTGGATCGCACTCAGTTTCTCAAACCCGCTCATTAGCGGCTATGCCGCGTATGCGTTCACCGATCAGACTGACGTCTTGCTGAACACGCGTTTGGCTGCAGATGCAGTCGGTGCGACCAAGATGGATCGACCCGAATGGGGCGCTGTCAATCCTAAAAATAATGAGGTCTACATGACGCTCACGAATAACTCGTCACGCACAGTGGCGGGAACTGATGCGGCTAATCCCCGGGCGTATAGTGATGCGCAAGGCACCCGCACTAACTCAGGTAACGTCAACGGGCATATCATCCGCTTCTCTGAAACTGGTGGCGAGCCAGGAGCCACGACTTTCAATTGGGATGTGTATCTCTTTGGCGCCGAGGCTGAAGCCGACCCCGCGAATGTGAATCTTTCAGGTTTAAATTCTGGTAACGATTTTTCTAGCCCTGACGGCTTATGGTTTAGCGAGGCGACTGGACTGAGCTGGATACAAACCGATGACGGCAATTACACAGATGTTACGAATTGCATGCTTTTGGCTGGCGTACCCGGCACCCGCGGGGATGGCGCAAAAACGACGATAAGCTTCCCCGCCTCCGGTTCCGTCGCGGCCAAAACAGTGGATACTTTTGTCGGAAAGAAGCCAACGACCAATGAACTCAAGCGTTTTTTGGTTGGCCCGATTGATTGTGAAATAACGGGCATCACTGAGACGCCCGATGGCAAGGCCCTCTTCGTGAACATTCAGCACCCAGGTGAAAACACGACGCAGGCCAATCTTGCCGACAGTTCAAAATGGACGAGCTTCTGGCCTGATGCAGTGAAAGGCGCATCGGGCGCCCTAGCGAAACGCCCGCGCTCGGCCACCATTGTGATTACTAAGAACGACGCTGGGCAGGTGGGCTTGGGGTGAAGTGCGTTTGGGCGTTCAGGCGGGCGCGAGGCGATTGAACGGCCTCGCGTATAGTCTAAGAATGACCCCAGAACAAGACGACGATGCCCAGCCCTACTACGACGAGCAACCGTCCTACTTAGAGGCCCAGTCATCTACTGAGGCGCAAGCGCACCCTTACGCCGCGCTTGGACCCGATACCGTGCTTGATGCCTTGGCAACGGTCAATTTATTCGGTGATGGTCGTCTACTCAGCCTCAATTCCTACGAAAACCGGGTGTATCTCGTTTATTTGGAAGATGGTGGTTCGGTGGTCGTGAAATTCTATCGACCTCATCGTTGGACCGAGCCGCAAATTCTGGAAGAGCACAGTTTCGCTGCCGAGCTCCTCGCGCAAGAAATCCCGGTGATTGCACCGACTAAGCTTGTGACCGGCGGTGTGGAAGGATCCACACTCGCGTACTACAAGGATTTCGCCTTCGCGGTTTATCCACGCTGCGGTGGGCGATCTCCTGAGCTGGATCAGGATGAAGTTCTGGAGCGTATTGGGCGGTTCTTGGGCCGCATGCACCGTGTGGGGTCGAGCAAGCCTTTTGAATATCGCCCCACGCTTGACATGCAGAGCTTCGGTTTCGAGTCGCGCGACTTTTTAGTCGAACATGCGCTCGTACCTCGGGAGCTGCGCGCGCCCTGGCTGGAAATCACTGAACAAGCCTTGCAAGGCGCGTCCCAAGCCTTTAAGGAAACGCAGGACTGCACCCGCATTCGCTTGCACGGCGACTGCCATCCCGGCAATATTTTATGGACCGAGAGTGGTGAGCATCCGGGCCCGCATTTTGTAGATCTGGATGATGCTCGTAGCGGACCGGCCATGCAGGATCTCTGGATGTTGCTCTCGGGCGACCGTCGCGACATGACCCAGCAACTGTCCAGCATACTGGCAGGCTACGAAGACTTTATGGACTTTGATCGCCGCGAGTTACGCTTACTGGAACCTCTGCGAACTCTGCGTTTGCTTCACTACAGCGCCTGGATCGCTCGCCGTTGGTCCGACCCAGCCTTCCCGGCCGCTTTTCCATGGTTTAACACTCAACGCTATTGGCAAGATCGCATCCTGGAATTGCGCGAGCAAGTGGCTGCCATGCAGGAAGAGCCTTTGGTGGTTTAAATCGCACTGATAAATCAGCTTGATGGTATAAAAGCGGGATGAAAAGCCAGCTTCTCCCTCCCAGCCTAGAGCTGATCCAATTCAATAGTCTCAGTCGTGGCCCCCGCCTGATCGTACTCGGTGCAGTTCATGGCAACGAAGTGTGTGGCAGCCAGGCCATTCGGCGCGTTTTGGCCGAGTTTGCTTCGGGCCACCTTCGCATTAAACGTGGTCAAGTCAGCTTTGTTCCAATTACCAATGCTGTGGCCTATGCCAAGGGAAAACGTGAAGGCGATCGCAATTTGAACCGCGATTTTCGCCCAGCGGTTGTGCCCCTTGACAATGAAGACCGCATTGCCAATGTGCTTGCTCCTGTGCTGGCTGCTCATGACATCTTGCTTGATCTGCATTCTTTCAATTCACAGGGTGGGCCTTTTATTTTTTTGGGTCCCGAAAACAATATCGGTGAACTGGAACCCTTCGCCCGGCAGACCGAAGAAGAGGCCTTTGCTGCGGCGCTCGGCCCTAAACGGGCTGTGCATGGCTGGATGTCAGCCTTCGCGCTCGGTGTAAGTCGACGGGCCAATGACAAGGTTAGCTACGGCGTGGGCACGACTGAATACATGCGCTCTCACGGCGGCATTGCTGTGACCGTCGAATGCGGAAACCATGCTGACCCGCAAGCGCCGGAAGTCGCGTATCAAGCGATTCATCGAGCACTCAGAAACTTCGACTTGATTGAAGTTTGCGATGTGCAAGGGGTGCTTGAGTCGATGCCAGGCACCGTTGAAGTCAAGGCTGGACTC
This sequence comes from Betaproteobacteria bacterium, assembly GCA_031421635.1. GTDB lineage: Bacteria > Pseudomonadota > Gammaproteobacteria > Burkholderiales > Burkholderiaceae_E > JAPOKJ01. The sequence goes on from JANOPA010000066.1 coordinate 85,648, forward strand.
GCCGAAGTTCTGGAGCTTTATGAAGTGATCGACAAGCATCATGTCGATGATGTCTTTGTCAAACCTTGGCGCTCTTTTGATGCGATTCAAGCAGGCGAAGTGATTGCCCATCGTGCGGTTCAAAACGGCCAGGCAGCCCAAGCTGTCACAGCACCGCAAGCGGGGCGAGTGGTCTTTCCAAATGTAAATGCAATCGTGGGTAAAGAGTGGTTTTACCTCGCTAGGTTGAGTCATCGCAACTTGGGTTGACTTTAGACATTAGGCAACCCTCCAAGTTTCTTCTTCAATGTTTGGCCAAAGAATTTTCTATGAATAAACTCGATGCATCTGCCACAGGCGTGTACCTGATCACGGTGACGCCCTTTACCGATACTGGTGCTCTCGATCTACCGAGTACGGACCGGATGATCGACTTTTGTATGGAGTGTGGCGTCACCGGCTTCACGGTTCTCGGCATTCTCGGGGAAGCCACCAAGCTCACCGCAGAGGAGTCGCGCATTTACGTGCGCCAAGTGCTTAAGCGTGTGAATGGACGAGTGCCGGTGGTGGTCGGTGCGTCTGCCCCTGGCTTTGCCCCAATGCGTGAACTTACTGAGAGTGTGATGGATCTGGGCGCTGCCGGAGTGATGATTGCGCCTCCAGCTTCAGTCCGTACCGACGACCAGATCGTCGCCTACTTTGACATGGTCAATGAAACTCTGGGGGGCAAGGTGCCCTGGGTTTTACAGGATCATCCGGTATCCACTACCGTGCAAATGTCGACCTCGGTGATCTTGCGAATTCTTAAGAACTCCCCGAACTGCGTCATGCTCAAACACGAGGATTGCCCAGGTCTGGCCAAGCTTAGTGACATCCGCGCGGCCAGCAGCAAGGGTGAGGTCAATAGGGTATCGATTCTTTGTGGCAATGGTGGCGGTCTATTCTTGCCTGAGGAGTTGAGCCGAGGCGCAGACGGCGCCATGACCGGTTTTGCCTACCCCGAGATGATGGTTGAAGTGTGTCGCGCTCATGCGGCGGGTGAGATCGAAAAAGCACACGATATCTTCGATGCCTATTTACCGCTCTCGCGCTACGAGCAACAATCTGGCATTGGTCTTGCCGTGAGAAAGCACATCCTGGCAGAGCGCGGCATCATCGCCTCCGCCAATATTCGTAAGCCGGGACCTAAGTTGTCGGCGGCTGATGTTGCCGACATTGCGCGTTTGAGCGCGCGCCAAATGCGTAAGCTGTCCGAAATTTCCTCCAGCGCTCCATCCTAAGCTGCAGTCATTGGCTGTAGCCGCAAAAGTAAGAAAAAGTTGTTAGAAGCGACGAATTTGACTCGACTTATTTATAGGCGTCGCCATCACTTACCCCTTTTTCGTTGCCCCAGGGTTCAGAATTCTCGTTAACGTTGGCGACCTCTCAGGATTTAATAAATCATTTAGGAGACAGGCATGAAGCTTTATCATTGGGCCTTAAGCGCAGCTCTAGCGCATTGCGGATTCGTATTGGCCGCCGACGGCCTCATCGCAGTCAAAAGCACTTATAATGCCAAGGACACCATGACACGTGTCGAGGAGGTCGTGAAGCAGCGCGGTCTGACAGTTTTCGCACGTATCGATCATGCGGCTGGTGCCGCCAAGATTGGCAAAAACCTACGGCCAACCGAATTGATCATTTTTGGCAATCCCCAGGGCGGCACGCCCCTCATGGAGTGCGCACAATCGGCCGGAATTGACTTGCCGCTGAAAGCCTTGGTTTGGGAAGATCGTGAGGGTCAAGTTTGGGTGGGCTTTAACGATCCGGCCTACTTGGCCAAGCGCCATGAGTCTGCTCAGTGTCCCGTTGTTGAGAATTTGCGCAAAGCCTTAGATGGCATTGTCGATGCGGCCGTAGCTCGATAGCGCGCAGTCTGGCGTATCCCTTAGCGGCTCAATGCGCTACTATTCCAGCACCTAAATTATGAGAGGAGACAACATGTCCCGCAACCGCACCGGTTTTTCTGGGTCCGCTAAAAGTCGGCGAATCTTTGTAGGTGGCATGTCCGCCTTAGCGCTCGCCAGCCAATCTAGTTTTGCTCAGTCTGGCACCATTACTCTGAAATGGGCCAACAATATTCCTGTCACTCACCCTTCCAATATTCGGGTACGTGAAGCGGTGGACGCTATCAAGCAAGAGACTGGCGGCAAAGTCGATATCCAAGTATTCCCGAACAATCAGTTGGGCGGCGACACCGATATGCTGTCCCAGGTGCGCTCCGGTGCAATTGATATTTTCCCGCTGTCTGGCTTGATTCTTCAAACCTTGGTCCCTTTAGCGGGTATCAATGGCCTAGCCTTTGCTTTCAAGGATTATCAAACCGTTTGGGCCGCCATGGATGGCGACTTGGGTGCTTACATCCGCGCGGCGATCAGCAAAGTGAATTTGCATACTTTCGATAAAATCCTCGATAACGGCTTCCGCAATATCACCACGTCCACCAAGCCGATTGTCACTGCCGAAGACCTGAAAGGCTTCAAGATTCGCGTACCGATCAGCCCACTGTGGACCTCAATGTTCAAGGCCTTTGGCTCCGCCCCGACCGGTATTAATTTTAGTGAGGTCTACTCATCTTTGCAGACCAAAGTGGTCGAAGGCCAGGAAAATCCTCTGGCCATTATCGATATCGCCAAGCTCTATGAAGTACAGAAGTATTGCTCCATGACCGGCCATATGTGGGACGGTCAATGGATTCTGGCCAATGGCAAGCGTTGGGCCGGTCTACCTGCCGATGTTCAAGCTGTCATCACGAAGCATGTGAATTCCGCGGTGATGAAGCAACGTGACGACATTCGACGCTTAAACAACGGCCTTGAGGCGCAGTTAAAAGGCAAGGGAATGACCTTCAATTACCCTGATGTAAAAACTTTCCGCGACACTTTGTCGAAGGCTGGCTTCTACCAAGAGTGGCGTGGCAAGTTTGGCGATGAGGCCATGGCCAAGCTTGAGAAGTATTCGGGCAAATTGGTTTAATCGATCTCTCCTAATGCGCTCACTTTTATATGTGAGCGCAAAGGTCGTAACGCGAGTGGCTGTCAATCGGATGCCTTTGGGTTGCGACCTTTCTCTATTGCGATCATGCGCACTGAGGCCAAAAAATATTCCGTAAACGAGCCAAAAAGTGAAGCTGATCTCACGGTGCCGAGAACACTGCATGCCAAAAACTGACAACCAAATTTCAATAGAAAAATACCGGTCGAAAGCCGCCTGCTACGATGCGTCGGCTGAATTTACGATGCCCTTACGCCAGCGTACCATTGCCCTGCTTGACCTCAAGCCAGGTGACGTTGTCCTCGACATTGGCTCCGGTACCGGCCTGAGTTACGGCATGCTCAGCGAGGCGGTTGGCCCGATGGGTCGTGTGCTTGGCTTCGAACAGAGTCCCGAGATGTTTGCTCAAGCTGAGGAGCGAGTACATCGCCACGCTTGGTCTAATGTTTGGCACAGGCTTGACCATGCTGAGAGTGTTCAACTTCCTCAGGCACCGGACGCAATTCTATTCAATTATGTACATGATATTTCTCGAACTCCTGGAGCCATCACCAATATTTTCCGCCAGGCCAAGCCCGGCGCACGCATCGCGATGGCTGGAATGAAATTCTTTCCCTGGTGGACCGGACCCTTAAATATTGTGGCATGGGCTAAGAACCGTCCCTATAACGCAAGGGCGTCGCACCTATGGGCTCCTTGGGATATTGTGCAAACCTACTGTGATCAATTTCAAACAGAAAGCACCCAGTGGGGCATGGGCTATATCGCGCAGGGACGTCTCAGCTTGGGAAGGCCCAGTCAAGGAGTACAAGGGTAAGTTCGTGGTGAATCAGGATGCGCTTCGTTGGTAGCGTCTCAGTTTGAAATTGTCGCCCCTTGGACGGTCATTTGCATGTCTATAGCCGTTTATGAAAGCAAATTGAATTAAGAGTGATCAAAGGATGATCTTAATTAAGAAAAATGGCCTTTTCTTATTTAAAAATATTACTCAACGCGTCCGATGCTTTCGCGGGCTTGCGGTCCATTCTCACTAACGGCAAACACTGCCGCGTGTCCTGATAAATCGTCACACAATCCAGACACTGAAAGCATTCTCGATAATCGACCTGACCTGTGGGTTTGATGGCCTGGTATTCGCAGCGATGGCGGCATGTTTGACAGGGCTTGCCGCACTCGCTGCGACGTGGAATCCAGTTCGTGAGGCGTACCATACCTAGCACGGCGAGCGCGGCGCCAAGCGGACAGATGTATCGACAATAGCCGCGAAAGATGAAAACGCTGGACATGGCGCATGCAACTGCCCAAACGACATAGGGCCAAGCGCGCGCGAACCCCATATTGATCGAGGTTTTGAAGGGTTCAACTTCGACGACTTGATCGGTCCAGGGGGTCAGCAGCCCGGCGCTTGCGATGACGACCAGCAATACCAGGTACTTGAAATACTTTAGACGTTGATCAAGCTGTTGAGTTAGACGGGTACCTTTGATGCCGATCGCGCGCGCGACCAGGCTCAACAGCTCTTGCAAGGCACCGAATGGACACAACCAGCCGCAAAAGGTACCGCGGCCCCACACAAATAAGGTGAGAAGTGAAAATCCCCAAAGGCAGATCGTTAGTGGATCGAACATCAGGTAGTCGAGACTGTCACCTCGTCGCAGAGCCTCAACCGCGGAGGTCAGATTGACGATGCTCAATTGCGCCTGGGCATACCAGCCGATGAAGCCCAAAGTGAACAGCAGATAGACGATCCGAAAACCACGCAGCCGTTGAGCCGTGGCGGACAGCGTAAGCGGTCGGGCCAGCGCCAAGGTCAATGTAGTCAAGGCAAGTGCGAGCACCGCGAATTCAATCCAACGCTCCTTCCATGCTGGCCACCATTTTTGATCAGGGATTTGACTGAGAGACTGAAGGGAAGATACTGAGCTCGCGAGTGGCACACGTTGCGGATAGGTTAGGGTCCAATCGATGCGCACACGCTGCAAGGCGTCGGCACCGTAGCGGCGCGAGGTCGAAATCGATAATTCGATCGGAGCCATTGGGTTGAGCGCATCTGCATCGAGGGTACGAAATAAGCGAACCTTGACCGGGGGATTTAGTGTGGCTAGCTCCGCCGGTAGCCGAACGGAATGATCAAAATCAATTTCGCGCAGCTCAAAGGATCGGCCTGCCTGCGACAGGAGTATTTGAAGTCGTGCCTTTGCTGCCACACCGGGTTGACGGCCTAGGCGTTCGCTATCCCCGATGCTGAGCTGACCACGTTCGACGGCGAGCCAGACATACTGGCCGCTTTCAACAATCGAGCGAATATAGGCCCAGCCTTTGTCGTCGAGCAGATTGCGCCCGACCTGGGCCGAACTCAGCGGCCCCAACCAGGCCGAGACCGCAAGGTCTTGCGGCTTCAGCAGTGCAGCGGGGTCGAGATCCGCAGCAGGGGTACCCGCAAAACGCGCCTCCACCTCAGAATGGGTTAATTGCAAAGCCTGAATCCATTGAGCCTCAATCAACGCGTCCCAAGGCATTGGTTGATAGCGCTCATCGATCGGCTGACGGGGCGCCAGCAACTTTGGTTGGGCTTCGGCATCGAAGCGTTGGCGAGCCACTTGAATCGCCGCTTGAATGATGCCTCGATCAATGGCCCGCGCCGATACCGTACCGGTTGCGATACCTTTCAGATTGGCACTGTTGGGATTGCGTTGCGAGGCTTCCCGAGCGCCTACAATTTGCGTGTTGTGACGAAACGTTAGCCCCTCGTACTGGTGTGCGAAATCCGCGAGCAACTTGGTGCCACGAACGTCCGTAAAAATCGGTTCGTGGTGCGATATCAGATGCACGCCGAGAAAAGTGCCATCGCTCGCCAAGGTCACCAGCAGATTGATCGGCTTGCCCGAATAGCCGCGGGCGGGTTCGAAGTGAACTGTCTCAAACGCGTAGCCGCGCAGGACCAGTTTTGCGTCCACTCGCTCGAACACGGGCCGTACTGCTAAAAGGGGATCGAGCTCTCCTGCGAGCAGGCCCGGGGGCAGCAATTTTTGCAGCGTGTCACGATTCAGCGAGGTGGTCTGCGCAATCGCTGAAGTTGCTGCAAATAGAAGTAATTGGGCGAGTAAAAAAGTCCAAAGGAAAGTCTTGAATAAGGACTGTATCGAGGCCCAAAACAAGACGCCGCGAACCCCTTGAAACTTCCTTGAGGGTCGCGGCGCGAGGTTCATACTTAGGTACTGCCTCGCAACTTACTTGCCCACCTTATAGACCATGACCACACCACCCTGAGGCACTGGAGTCTTGTTCTTGAGCAAGGTGTTCATGCCGTCTTGCATGCGCTGCGCATCCACGCCCCAGCCTGATTGAACGGCGATGTACTGCTCGCCACCCACTTCAAAGGACATGGGAACTGCGGTGACACCGGACGGGGTCGGCGTTTCCCAAAGCACTTTGCCCGACTTCGCATCGAAGGCGCGGAACATCCGATCATTGGTGCCGCCAGCAAACAGTAAGCCACCGCCGGTCGTGAACAAAGGTGCCCAAATCGGACGATCAAACTTGTGACCCCAGGCCTTTTTCCCGGTCTTTAAATCCCATGCCTGGATCTCACCGATGGTCGTCGGTCTCTTGCCATCGCGAAAACGCAGGCTGCCCAACACGCCTTCGATCGGGTAGCCGATGTAGAGATCACCCTTCTTGTACTTGATGTCTTCGGCGGCGGGCAATTCGGAGCACAAATTGTCGTTGGCCGGAATGTAGAACAAACCGGTTTTCGGGTTGTAAGCCTCCGGTGGCCAGTCCTTTCCACCCCACAGGGACGGACAGAAATTCACGGCCTTGCCCATGCCTGGACGCTTAGAATCGTTGTAACTTGGGCGCCCGGTTTTCGCATCGATGCCGGTAAAGACATCATTGTGAACATAGGCCTTGGCATCGATGAAGTTGATCTTCCCTTCAGCGGTGCGTTCAAGCATCCATAGGTAACCATTGCGGCCTGCATGAACCGCTGCCTTCACCTTTTTACCCTTGATCTCAGTGTCGATCAGGAGCGGTGCGGATACTTCGTCCCAGTCCCAGGCATCATTGTGATGATACTGATGATGACCTTTGATCTTGCCGGTGTCGACATCCATGGCCACCACCGAGGTGGTATATAAGTTATCACCCTTGCGGCCTTCGGTCGGCCACGGCGCAGGGTTGCCGGTGCCCCAGAATGACAGATTGGTGTCGGGATCGTAAGTACCGGTAATCCAGATCGAACCACCGCCATTTTTATGGGTATCGCCCGGCCAAGTGTCGCCGCCGGGCTCACCTGGGGCCGCCGTGGTGTAGGTACGCCATGCTTCCTTGCCGCTGTCCGCGTCGTAAGCTGCCACAAAACCGCGCACCCCAGTCTCGCCACCTGAAGAGCCGACCATCACCTTGCCTTTAGCCACCAGGGGTGCCAAAGTAATGTACTGCAAGGCCTTATAGTCGCCGACCTGTGTCGTCCACAGTACCTTGCCGGTCTTGGCATCGAGGGCCACTAAGTTTGCGTCAACGGTCGCCATATAGACCCGGTCGCCGTAGAGGGCAACGCCGCGATTGGTGGGATGAAGCTGTAAGAACTCGGCTGGAATTTCTTTCTTGTAGCGCCATAACTCCGTGCCGGTTTTGGCATCGAGCGCAATCAACTGAGCGCCCGGCGTGGTGACGAACATATAGCCATTGTTGACAAACGGAGGCGATTGGTGGCCTTCGACCTGACCAGTCGCAAACGACCATGCCAGTTGCAGCTTACCGACATTACCGGTATTAATTTTGGCCAGGGGGCTGTAGCCCCAACCCTGATAATTGCCACGATAGTGCAACCAGTTGCCCGGTTCGGGGTTTTTCAAGCGTGCGTCAGTGACCGGTGTGTACTCGGCCGGTTGCGCAATGCTGACGACAGGCGCCGTCAGCAGCGCGGCACAGAAAAGACTCAAACGCAAATTAGTCATTACGATCTCCCTGAGAAATGTGAAAGTTTTTTAGCTCAACAGAACGCGTGCGTGGGTTGCCTGGGTCCCGGGTTTGTGTCTAGGCGCTACCTCCTGGCTTGCCGGTGAACGGGCCTGTAATTACAAGCTGTCCTCCTTCTTCGGCCAAGGGTAAGGCGGGTAATGCGCGGGGGGCCGGGCCACCGTTGACCTTTGCTTGTTCCAGTAAGAGGAACTGCGATGAATGGCAGAAGCAGACCAGGGCTTTATCTTTAGCCACCCAGGTTTTGACGTCGCAGGCTTGATGCGTGCAGATCGCGGAGTACGCAACCACGCCCTTGACCGCGCGCTTTCTGGTCTCAGCATCGAGGTCCGATTCGGCGAAGCGCATCAGCACGATCTTGTTCAGTCGAGAATCGTCCTTGACGGTTTTAGTAGTCGGTGTGAAAGGAAACGCCAATACTGGTTTTCCCGCTAGCGGAATATCCTGCACTCGCAAAGGCGTCGGCGTGCCCTCGGCGTCTTCAAGCACGAGGCGATCACCGGAAGCAGGGCGCGCGAACGCGGAATCGGGACTTAGCGCGGTGATACCGGCCGCCAGACCGGCCGACAGTTGCAGTAACTTGCGTCGGGTCGCAGACTCCGGAACATTGTCGCGCTGTGATGCCAATAGAGCGTGCTTACAGTCTGAACAATCCGTCATCGATTTTCTCCTATTGCGTCTGAGTAGTAGCGTTTGTGAAAATTAGTGTTGGTATCGATGAATTCGATCAGGCGAAAACCCTAGTCGGACTTGCGCCATACTTGCTCCGCCGCGTCCCAGGCTCCGAGGGCCTGCAAATCGGGCACCCAGGCCAGGCCTGATTTCGCGTCGGAGGAAACCGCCTCGGGTGTGACCAGTACATCGAGCAAGGCGGGGCCGTGTTCCAGTGCGGCCATCGCACGGGCGATGGCGCCGTCCAGTTGATCGGCTTTTTCGACCCGTTCTGCATGCAATCCGAAAGCACGCGCCATCGCTGCGTGATCCGCAAACTGAAGCCTTGTACCCACCACTTTGCCATGAGTCTCCTGCTGATCGCGTACCTCAATCGCCCAGGAACCATTGTTCGCGACTACGATCAGTACGGGCGCTTTGTGGCGGGCGGCCGTATCGATTTCCATCGCGTTAAAACCGAACGAACCATCGCCGGTGGCGACCACTACTTTGCGGCCAGGGCAAGCTAGGGCAGCCGCGATTCCAAATGGTGTGCCCACACCAATGCACCCCAAAGGGCCAGGATCGAGGTAGGTTGAGGCGGGCAAACCGACTCTTGCGAAGCTTAAGAAATCGCCACCGTCGGCAATGACTACCGCGTCCTTAGGTAACGCTGAGCGTAAGGCCGACAGCAGGCGGTTGGGATGCATCAGGCCATCACTGCCGGGTTGGGCTGTGGTCATCGACACTTGCAACTTCTCGGCGCGCGCCAAATGCTGCTCGCGCACACCTCTTGCCCAAGCGCGATCAATCATCGGTGATCGGTCAGCGGCCAGTGCGAGTAGTTCTTGTAACGCGGCTGACGGCGTGGCCAGAATTTCGGCGGCGGCGCGGCGATTGTCGCGCAGCTCACTGGCGGCGTCTGCGATGCGCACGAATTGCGCATCGCCAAACACCGCGGGCGAACCATAGGCCAGTTGAAAGTCGAGACGCCGACCGATGGTGACAATGACATCAGCTTCGCCCATCACTGAGCCGCGCATGGCTGCCACCACTGAAGGGTGATCCTCAGGCACCAGACCGCGACTCTCGCCGGTGTCGAGGTAGAGAGCACCAAGACGATCCAGCAATTTCACAAGGGGTGCCTCTGCACCCCGCGCCCCGCGCCCGGTGATCACTAGAGGTCGCTTGGCATTCCACAGCAGGTCTACAGCTTTTGCAAGAGTCGCAGGGTCCGGGTAAAGGATGCTTTTGGGGCGTGGCAAAAACCATTCCGGTAACTGCATGGCGGCCGATGGCTCGGCGCGTAACACATCGACCGGGAAGTCTAGATACACCGGACCTGGTTCGCCGCCTTGACCGACCGCGCGGGCTAAGGCCTCGTCGAGTTCCTGTAGTACCAGATCGGGCTCGCGCACTGTACGCGCGTAGCGCGTCAGGGGTCGAACAAAATCGGTATGTGCCATATCTTGGAGGGCACCGCGATTTTCCTGCGGCCGCGGTGGGGTACCCGAGAGGATCAGCACCGAGGCACGTGCGACATGCGCATTCGCGATGCCGGTCATCGCATTGGTGACGCCTGGGCCGGCAGTGACCAAGGCTACGCCGACGGTGCCAGTGAGCTCCGCATGGGCATGCGCCATGTAGACCGCAGCTCGCTCGTCGCGCACATCAATAATACGAATGCCCTCGGCATCCAGCCGCATCCAGATCGGCATGATGTGCCCGCCACACAGTGCGAACACCCTATCAATGCCACGCGCCTTGAGGCAGCGCGCGATCAGCGCTGCAGTGCTCTTCTCAGATGCGGTCGGCGAGGTCATGGAGTCGTTCCAGTGAGAGTGAAGGCAAAGTGATTTAACCCAACCGGGAAGCTGGGAATTCCTACAAGCCGCCCGTATTTTTCCCGGTAGCAAAGCGAGCATATTGACGGCATATTATCAGAACTCTGAATTCAGAGTTCTATTTTAAGCTAAAATTCAACTTTCCCGGAAAATTAAGGAGATCCACATGAACCGCTTGCTCTCGGTGGCTGACGCTGTTGCAGCTCACGCGCGCCTAACGCCCAACAAGCTGGGAACCCGCGACTCGCGCCGTGCGTTGAGCTTTAGGCTTTGGCATGAACGCGCCACCCGATTGGCCAACGGCCTGCTCTCGCTTGGGCTCAGCAAGGGCGACAAGGTCGCCCTGCTCGCCTACAACTGTGTTGAATGGATGGAGATCTACGTGGCGCTGGCCCGTGTCGGTCTGGTGGCTGTACCGATCAACTTTCGTCTCACCTCGAAGGAGATCGCCTACATCGCAGAGCACAGCGAAGCGCGTGCCTTCATCGTGCGAGACGAGCTCGTAGACCTCGTTGAAACGATTCGTGGTGACCTTGCGATTGCCGCCAACAACTACGTCAGGTTGGGTGAGGGTAGCGTACCAGGTTGGATCAGCTACGAACATCTCATCGAAACAGCCAGCCCGGACGAGCCTTCGGTGCAGGTGCTACCCTCCGATGCCTTTGCCTTGATGTATACCTCGGGCACCACCGGGCGACCCAAGGGCGTGATCCGGAGCCACGAAGGGAGTACTTTGATTGCTATGGCGACAGCGCTCGAGATGGGATTTACGCGCGAAGACGTTGGGCTGATGGTGATGCCGATGTGTCACGCAAATTCGCTATACTTCAGTCATACCTTCGCGCATCTCGGCGCAGCCTGCGTGATCGATGATCGTCGCAGCTTCGACCCTGAGGCCTTGTTGGCCATTTTGGCCAACGAAAAGATCACTTTTACCTCGCTGGTTCCGACTCACTACATCATGATGCTCGCCTTGCCCGATTCCACGAAAGCCCGTTACGACGTGAGTCGGGTCGATAAATTAATGATTTCATCGGCCCCGGCGCGACGCGATACGAAGCTCGCGATCCTGGACTTCTTTCGCAATGGCCGCCTGCATGAGTTGTACGGCTCGACGGAAGCCGGGTGGGTAACCTTGCTGCGCCCGGATGAGCAACTGGACAGGATGGGAACGGTCGGGCGAGAGTGGGCGGGCTCAGCTCCGATCAAAATGCTGGATCCAGACGGTCGCGAAGTGCCCGATGGCGAAGTGGGCGAGTTGTTTTCTCATACCCCCTATGTCTTTGACGGCTACTGGAAGAATCCGGAGAAAACAGCCGAGGCGATGCACGGCGGCTGGTGCTCGGTCGGTGATATGGCGCGGCGTGACGCTGAAGGTTACATTCACTTAGTGGACCGCAAGAGCAACATGATCATCAGTGGTGGCGAGAATATTTACCCATCTGAGGTTGAAGGAGTGCTGGGCGCTCATCCCAAGGTGAAGGACGTGGCGGTAATTGGCGTACCGCATGACAAATGGGGCGAGGCCGTACTGGCAGTGGTCGTTCTTCATGAGGAAATTGAGGCTAGCGAGTCCGAAATTCTCGATTGGTGCCGCGGACGTATCGCGGGTTACAAACGGCCACAATCGATTCAATTCCTAAGCGACGCGCAAATGCCACGTACCGCCACGGGCAAGATTTTGCATCGGGTATTGCGCGAGCGATTGGCACCGATTTGCGCATGAAACCCCTCGCGAGCGCACCCAACCTTGCCGACCAAGTGCGAGATGCGATCTTGAGTGAGATTGCCTCCGGCCAGATGCTGCCCGGTGACCGGATCATTCAAGAAAAAATTGCGCAAGCTCTAGGGGTATCACGTCAGCCTGTTCAACAGGCCCTAAATTTGTTGCACAACCAAGGCGTTCTGCAAGAGGCGCCTGGACGCGGCCTGATTGTCACCGTACTCGACCCTGAGCATGTGCTGCACATGTATGACTTGCGGGCCGCTATTGAGGGCCTGGCGTGTCGGCGCGCGGCCGAGAATAAGGCCGAAAACAATGCGGAAAAGCTTGGCCTCGCGCTGATCGAAACCGGCCGTAGGGCGGTTGCAAGCGGGTCGGTTGCGAAAATGATTACGGCTGACATGAAGTTCCATGAACTTCTCTATACGCTGTCCGGCAATCCCTTAGTCGCTCCCGCATTGTCCACCCACCTGACCTATACCCAACGGGTGATGGGCGAAGTGTTACTGCGCGACGAGAAACCACGCGATATTTGGAATCAACACGCCAAGATTCTTGAGGCGATTGTCAAAGGCGATGGCGAACGCGCTGAAATGCTGGTGCGAACCCACATCACTCAGGCGGCCACGTTCATGGTGGCTCGCCTGCGTTCCGGTGCCGGCGCGACCCAAAAATAAATGACGCTGGGCACTACAACTTAAGGACTATTGAAAACGCTCGAAGGGAAGTCTATCTTCCTACCAGAGATTGCCGACCAATTCATTTTCAGAGGCCAATATGGCGCATTTCTACTGTTTTCCAAACGAGTCAGGTGGATGGAATAAAAGTAACAATGAACTTGTGATTCCGCTCAATAGCTCGATCAAAATGTATCTTGTGGCAGGGCATGGACTCAGTGTTGAAACTGACAGTGACATCATCAAAGTCGATGCGGGTCAGGACGATGACAAAGCTGCACACAAAAGGGCGGGGCTAAGTTCTTGGGAGCAATCGCAAGATATTCGCCAAATCACGATCAAGGCTAATGGTTCGTGGGGTTCGTGCAAATTGCGCGCCAAAACCGGCGCTGGCGCTGATTGGGTTGCGCCGGTAACGGTCTATGTTGTAAGAGATGCCTACGGACGAAGGGTGGGTACCAATGGCGATGTTGAAGATCACATGCGCCGTGAGTTGAGCAAGCTTAGCCTTCGAGAAGCCGCAATTCGAGTAGCCCGTGATCAGCTAGCGAGTCGAGTTCGGACCAATGAACAGGGCCAGTCCTTGTACAACTTACCGAAAGGCTATGGGGGCTTGTGGTGCGGGGCATTCGCGTTCTGGTGTTGGGATCAGGCTGCTAAGGCAAAAGGAGTCAACAATCCGTTTGGAAACTCTTGTGAGGCTTTACTCTCGCCCCAAAAGGCGATCAATTGGGGTATGCGTGAAGACACTCCTAGCCAGCTCCTGCAGTATGCGGGATTCAATCCGATGACCATGAAGGCGCAGCAAGAGCTACGAGAGAACGGTTACCAAGGGAGTTTTGTTTCGCCGGGCGATATCGCGCTCTGGAGAATTAACAACGCCGCAGGTTTTAAACACGTTTCGATGGTTGCCTCCGTCAGTGGAAGCCAATTCACCGATTTGAACGGAAATGCATACGACGCGGGCTCGGGATCCGCCCTAGCCGAGCTTGATCATGATGATATGAGGAAAAAGCTACCGGATGGATCCTATAAATGCTTCTTTCTACACATTACAGTTTGAGCTTGAGGTCAGAGTACAAATGTTGAGATTGCGGGAATGAACGCAATCGCCAATAGCCCTACGATCAAGGCGACGATATAGGGCCAAATCGCGCCCATCGCCTCATCCGGCGAGACGTTACCAATACGGCAGGCAACATAAAAGCCGACGCCAATCGGTGGCATCATCAGACCAATGTTCATGGCCGTGACCACGACCATTGCATAATGAACATCATTGATGCCAAGCTTTTTCGCGATGGGAAACATCAAGGGCGCGAGGAGCAGGATCGCTGGCAAGCCTTCGAGAAGGCAACCGAGAATCAAAAACACGACCATCGTAACGGCCATGAAGCCAATCCACCCACCGGGGAGATTCGTCATGAAGGTGGCTAGCTGCTGTGCGACTCCCGACTGTGCAATCACCCAAGCCATACTAAGTGCGCATCCGAGGATGATCAAAATCGCACCGGTGAGTGCGGCGGTCTCCACGAGCATGTTGTAGATTTTCCGAAAGCCCAGGCCCCCGTAGAGCACCTGGCCGGCCACCATCGCGTACAGCACGGCGAGGGTGGACACCTCGGTTGCTGTGGCGACTCCACCACCCACTGCGCCACGTATCAAGAAAGGTAGGAGCAGGGCCGGTGCGGCCACCACGAAGGTACGCCACATCAAGCTGAACGGTGCGTGCTTGGCGTCGTTGACGTTTTCGTGGCGTGCCTTCCAGCGCGCCAGGGCCGCGAGCGCCACGAGTAAGACCATGGCCACCACCACGCCGCTATTAAAGAGGCCAGCGATCGAAACGCCCGCGACTGATCCTAAAACGATCAGCACAATGCTTGGCGGTACCGTGTCGGCCATGGCCGCGCCGGTGGCGAGAAGCGCAATCATTTCGCGTGGTTTGTTGCCACGACGCTTCATCTCCGGGAAAAGTGCAGGAGCTACTGTCGCCATGTCAGAGACCTTTGAACCGGAGATGCCCGACACTATAAACAGCGAGCCCAACAGTACGTACGACATGCCGGCCTTGACGTGGCCGATCAGGGAGGCCAGAAAATCAATAATCGCCTTACCCATCCCGGTTGCATCCAACACACATCCCAAGAGCACGAAGATAGGGACCGAGACCAGCACGAGGCTGGACATGCCCTCGTCCATGCGGTTGATAATGACCTCCACTGGAATGGTTGTGCTAAAGGCGATGAAACTAAGTGTGCCGATGCCAAAGCAAAACGCGATAGGCACACCGGTTACCAAGCACACGGCAACGAAGCCAACGAGGAAGATCGGGATATTGAAATTTCCGATGGTCTGTAAGGCTGGTGATAGAAACCAACAGAGTCCACCAATCATGGCGATCAGGATGGTCGCAAAGGCGAGGTCACGCTTTTGACCTGTGGCCCAAGCATAGCGAAGTGTGAGCAGCAACATCAAAAGCATGCCGATGCCAATCGCGGACACTCTGAAGCCATTGGGTAAGTCCAAGGCGGGTGTGCGAATCATCCATTCCGATTGCACGTACTCCCAGGCAGGGTGTAGCAAAAAAAGCAGGAAGCTTGCGACCACAAGCAAGGCAAAGGTTTGGACAAATCGGCTCAAGGCCGGGGATAGCAATTCCACAAATAGATTGAGGCGCAGATGCTCGTTGCGATCAATCGCCAAAACTGAGCCGAGCATCGCGACCCAGAGAAAGGCGATAGAGATAATCTCGTCAATCCAGGTAATGGGTGCGGAGAACACATAGCGTGAGATTACACCGACTAAAAGAAGTACTACGATCACGACATTGAGAACAGCGCAGATGAATTCGACAGGGCGCAGTAACTTGGTGCCAGGTCGATTGACGGGAAGTTCATTTGCAACGACGGAAGACGCGCTCGAATAGGATGTGAAAGTATCGGGGGTTCTAGTCATGAAAAATGCTGAGCCATGCTGAAGTGAGCGCAGAGTCCTGCGTCCAGGGAGGGAGCCAATCGAGGCTAGTGTCGTTAGCGAGCTATGTTAGCTTGAAAACCACATCGACGCGGGCGCATTCTGATTCCTGGTTTCAGTGCGTTTGGCGAAGGACGCCTGCGGCGAGGGCAGATCTCAATTAGCGGGACTCATGGACGAATCATGCCGCGTCAGCAAACTTCATATGTCGTCCCGGGGCCGCCTCGAACAGGGCCTTGGTGTAGGCATGCTGAGGGTTACTGAACAACTCGATCGTTAGCCCGTACTCCACGATTTCGCCCTTGGACATTACTAGCACTTGATCGCAAATCTGGGCGGCCACGCGTAAATCATGAGTGATAAAGAGAATGGCCAGATTCAGTTTTGCTTGTAGCTCTTCGATCAGTGTGAGCACTTGGGCTTGCACCGATACGTCGAGCGCCGAAACTGCCTCATCGCAAATTAGTAGCTCCGGGTTCATTGCCAATGCCCGAGCAATACAAATTCGCTGGCGCTGTCCGCCCGAGAATTGATGGGGATAACGACCTAAGGAATTAGGATCAAGTCGCACTAAGCTCATGAGATCTTTAGCCTGCTCAAAGGCTTCATCTTTGCTCTTCCCATAGTTCATCGGCCCTTCCACTATCGACTCCCCGACCGTTCGGCGCGGGTTCAAGGAGCGATATGGGTCTTGGAAGACAATCTGAACTTTTTGCCGCAAGGCTCGCATAGCGCTCACGGAGTGTTGTGCAATCTCTTGGTTAATTAAATAAATCTTGCCTGCGCTAGGCTCAATCAAACGCGCGATGCAGCGCGCCACCGTCGACTTGCCAGATCCGGATTCGCCAACGATGCCCAGTGTTTGACCCTTACGAATTTCAATGCTCACGTTTTTGGCGGCATCGACTGTTCGTTTACCGCCAAAGAGAGAATCTGTTTTATAGGATTTACCCAAACCCTCAGTTCTTAGCACCACCGGCGAGGCCGCCAACTTGTCTCTAAATTCCGCGGATTGCGCGGGAGGCACTGGACTGGGTACCGCTGCAATCAGCATCTTGGTGTATTCATGCTGCGGGCTTCGCAGCATTTGCTCCTTGTCGCCGAGTTCCACCAGCTCACCATACTTAAGGACGGCCACACGATCAGCAATATCGGCCACAACGCCGAAGTCGTGGGTAATGAACAGCACGCCGGTTTGCCGCTCGCTTTGAAGTTCACGAATGAGCTTGAGAATTTGGGCTTGGGTTGTGACATCCAGCGCTGTAGTCGGCTCATCCGCAATTAATAGCACCGGTTCGAGAATCAAAGCCATCGCGATCATGATGCGTTGGCGCTGACCTCCTGAGAGCTGATGCGGGTAGGATTCGTACATGCGCTCAGGCTCGGGCAGATGCACTTGTTGAATCATCTCAAGCACTTTGTTACGTCTTGTAGTCCGGCCCAAATCGGTGTGCTCGCGGAGCACTTCATCTATTTGATCGCCGCATTTCATGACCGGATTTAAGGCCGTCATGGGTTCTTGGAAAATCATGCCGATCTTTACACAGCGTAATTCGCGAAGGCGAGCTTCGCTGGCATGGGTGATGTCCTCGCCCTGCAAAATAATTTGACCGCTGACAATCGGCAGAGCCTTGGCCAATAAACCCATGGCCGAGAACGCAATCACTGATTTACCGGAGCCGGACTCGCCTACTAAGCACACGATCTCGCCAGGATGAACCGTAAGCGACACGTTTTGTACAGCGTATTCACGGTCGGCACCTTTGGGTAAACCAATACTCAGCTCACGCAGCTCGAGCACCGGTGCCGCTGCTGGCGTGGCGGATTCACTGGTCGTCAATTTGCTTGTCACGACCCTCTCCACTATAGCTTTTTGGACATGCGTGGATCAATGGTGTCACGCAGGCCGTCGCCCAGCATATTGATACCAAGAACGGTGAGTGCAAGAAAAATTCCGGGGTACAAAATATTGTGAGGGAAGAGCTGAAAACTTGATCGCCCTTCGGCCATGATGTTGCCCCAAGTTGGGATCTCTGGCGGAATGCCTACACCTAAAAAGCTCAGAATCGCTTCCACTAGAATGGCCGAGCCACAAATGAAAGTGGCCTGAACGATGAGTGGTGCAATCGTATTGGGCAAGACATGGCGCCAAAGAATTTTCGCGGTGGGAGTGCCTACCGAGATCGCGGCCTCCACATAAGGCTCTTCGCGAATTGAAAGCACAATTGAGCGCACCAGGCGCACGACACGTGGAATCTCCGGGATGGCCACCGCCGCGATCACGGTCCCTAATGAGGCACCGGAAAGCGAAACCAAGGCGATCGCCAAAAGAATCGCAGGAATAGCCATCAAGCCATCCATCACGCGCATCACAATGCTATCGATGCGTCTGAAATACCCGGAAACAAGGCCGATCAGAAGGCCTAAGGAAATACTGAGCACCGCGACGGACAAGCCGACAATCAGAGAGACGCGGGCACCAAACACGACCCGGCTATAGACGTCCCTTCCCAGGCTATCGGTGCCCATGTGAACAGTCTTGGTGATTTTCTTGCCGTCGTCATCGCGCTCAGTGACCTCGTATCCTGGCAGCTTGTTACGATTGCTGGGATTAATGGCACTCGGGTCACTCGCAGTTAGCAAGGGTGCGCACACCCCCATCAAGGCAATTACGAAGACCAAAAGAAACCCGATCCAAACACTCGGGGACTTCAATAGTTTTTGCCATAAAGCGCGACCATCTTGCATCAGTGGGTATCCGCCGGATAGGTCCGCACGGCGTCACTTTTTGCTGAGTTGTACTTCTTACTACGGGCAAGCATCAATAACGAATCCTAGGGTCCAAGACAGTATAGGCAAGGTCAATCAATAAGTTGATGACCACGTAAGCCAGAGAGAACAGCATGATGACGGCTTGCACAGTCGGGTAGTCTCGCGCCAACACCGCATCTACGGTAAGCCGACCCAAACCAGGAATATTAAAAACGCTCTCGGTCACCACGACCCCCCCAATCAACGAGGCGATGCCGATGCCGATAATGGTCACAATCGGCACCGCCGCATTGCGTAGCGCATGCCCTACCACCACTTTCCATTGGGCCAAGCCCTTGGCGCGCGCCGTACGCACGTAGTCTTCGTTGAGTACCTCCAACACGCTGGTACGAGTCATGCGGGCTATCAGGGCGATGAAAATAATAGCAAGCGTGCAAGCGGGCAAGATCAGGTGATACAGAAATGGCCCGAACCCCTCCGTGAGCGGCTTATAGCCTTGCACCGGGAACCAATCTAGCTTCATGGAGAAGAAGAAGATAAGTAAATAGCCGATCACAAAGGCAGGCACTGAAAAGCCCAGCACTGACAACCCCATGACAGCGCGATCAAGCCAAGAGCCTTGCTTCCAAGCCGCCAACGTCCCCAGGGGAACAGCGATGAAGGTGGCAATGATGATGGTGAGCGTGGTCAGGGCAAGCGTGGGCCCTACCCGATCCGAGATCATCGAAGCGACCGTTTTTTTGTAGAAAAAAGATTCGCCGAAATCGCCACGGGCCATGTTGCCGGCCCAAATGAAAAACTGGGTGATTAAAGGTTTACTCAGCCCGAGTTTTTCGCGAATGTCTGCAATTTCTGAAGCGGTCGCGGCGTTGCCGGCGATGACTGCTGCGGGGTCACCCGGGGTGAGTCGCAGCATCAAAAAAATCAACACCGCCACAATCAAAATCACAGGGATTGTGGCGAGAAGTCGACGACCAATGTAGGCCCACATCGCGAACGATCTTGAGTCGCGAATTACTTCTTGGTCACGCCCCAAAAAGCTGTAACAGGAGCCACGGGCACACCATCGATACCTTTACGCATGGCCATTGGGGCGTACCACTGGCCTAGGTGCACATGGGTTGGGTATTCCAAATAACGCATTTGCACGGCTTCGGCAATGGCTTTTTGTTTGCCGGGATCGGTCATGCGAGCGAACTGGTCACGTAGCAACTCAATGCGCTCATCACAAGGCCAACCAAACAAAGCTTTGTCACAGGAGGAGTTCAAGAATGCCGTGCTGACCGGGTTCATTACGTCGGCGGCTACCCACGAGGTTAAGAAAGCATGCCAGCCACCGGCGGTGGGCGGGTCTTTCTTGGCGCGGCGCGCAACCACTGAACCCCAATCCATTGATTGCATGTCGACTTTAAAACCCGCTTTTTCCATCAAGGACTTCGCCACCGGTGCCAGGTTGGTCAGTACAGCCAGGTCGGTCGAGTGTAGAAGCACAATCGGAGTGCCATCGTACTTCGCCTCTGCAAGCAACTCGCGAGCCTTCTTCATATTGGACTCGAGCTTGTCTTCCATACCGCGATCGCTTGCCAAGGGCGTGCCACAAATAAACAGGGCCTTACACTGCTTGTAATACTTGGCATCACCCACCACAGCCTTTAGAAAATCTTCCTGATTAAACGCATAGAACAGCGCTTGGCGAATTTTCGGATTGTCGAAAGGCTTGGCGGTCGTATTGAAGCGAAATACGAACTGATTGCCAAGGGGGTTGGCATCTAAAAACTTTACATCCGCGCTCTTGGCCATCACGGGCAGCAGGTCGTGCGAGGGAATCTCGACAATATCCACTTCGCCTTTAATCAAGGCGTTGGTGGCCGTTTGCTGATCACTGATGACCTTCCATTCGACCCGATCAACCTTGACCACTTTGCCGCCGGACATCCCGGAAACTGGTTCGCTACGAGGCTTGTACTTGTCGAACTTCACGTACACAGCCTTGTCGCCCGGCTTCCATTCGTCGGTTTTGAAGACGAAGGGCCCCGAGCCAATATATTCCTTGATTTGCTCATTTGGCGATGTCGCAGCAATACGAGCGGGCATGATGAAGGGCACGGCCGAGGAGGGCTTGCCTAGCGCAAGTAACATCAACCCAGTGGGCGCATTCAACTTAAGCTCAAAGGTCTTGGCATTGACTGCCTTAGCTTCGACGACGAAACTCCAAAGCTTTTGTCCTAGCGCGTCGCGTGCTGCCCAACGCTTGAGCGACGCGATCACGTCCTCCGAAGTGACGGGCTTGCCGTCATGAAACAGTAGGCCGTCACGCAAAGTGAAGGACCAGAGTAACTCATCCTTGGAGACGGTCCACTTGTCGACCATCTGGGGCTTGTATTCACCCTTGGCATCCATCGCAAACAAGGTGTCATAAATCATGTAACCGTGATTACGGGTGATGTAAGCCGTGGTCCAGATGGGATCGAC
Organism: Betaproteobacteria bacterium; assembly: GCA_031421635.1. Taxonomy (GTDB): domain Bacteria; phylum Pseudomonadota; class Gammaproteobacteria; order Burkholderiales; family Burkholderiaceae_E; genus JAPOKJ01. Next base: position 106,755 of record JANOPA010000066.1, read on the forward strand.
GATCTTGAGGTCGGCATGCATCACGACGGTCAGGGTTTTTTGCGCCTGAGCGGCTTGGGGTAAGGCCTGCAGGCCGACGGCGGTGGCGGCAATCGCAAGCGAAGCCAACAGACGCTTATTCAGCATTTTGACAAGAGAAATTCTCATTCGGGGTCTCCTTTATTTCGACGCGACAGTTTGGCACCCTGTCTTCAAGCTGTTACTTTAGCAGTAAATGACCTGTTCAATTTCTTCCATTAAGCGGGCAGGACGGATCCAATGGGCATGCCGAACTCACTGAAGATGGGTGCAGTGCACCACGACAACTCCCGTTGCCCTAAAATTGCGGTCTTCGGTTGCAAGCATTCTCTATGCAAGTTCTATTCCAACTTTTTCGAGCAAGAAGGCGTTACAAATGATTATTCAAACTATCGGCATTATCGGCGCAGGCACCATGGGCAACGGCATCGCTCAAGTGTGTGCTCAGTCAGGCTTGAACGCCATTTTGCAAGACATTAACGAGGCAGCCCTAGCTAAGGGCATGGCCACAGTCTCGAGCTCCCTTGATCGGGCCATCAAAAAGGGCAGCATGACGGACGAGGACAAGTCAAGCCTTCTGGCAAGAATTAAGATCACCACCCAGGCGCAAGACTTGGCTGCGGCCGATCTTATTATCGAGGCGGCCACTGAAAACGAAGGTTTGAAAATCAAGATACTTCAACAAATCGATGCTATAGCCAAGCCCAGCGCGATCATCGCTAGCAACACTTCGTCAATATCGATCACCAAGCTTGCAGCAGCAACCAAACGCCCCGACAAGTTTGTTGGCATGCATTTCTTTAATCCGGTGCCGGTCATGAGCTTGGTGGAGGTCGTTCGCGGCCTAAAAACTTCTGAAGAGACTGTGAATGCTGTGCTGGCCATGTCCAAAGTGCTGGGGAAAACCCCTATTGGCGTCAAGAACAGTGCGGGCTTTGTGGTGAACCGAATTCTTTGTCCCATGATTAATGAAGCTATTTTTGCTTTGCAAGAAGGCTTGGCCAGCGCCGAGGAAATCGACGCGGGGATGCGCCAAGGTTGTAACCACCCGATTGGCCCTTTGGCCCTGTGCGACTTAATTGGTCTTGATGTTCAACTCGCGGTGATGGACGTGCTCTATAGCAACTTCAATGATAGTAAGTATCGCCCCGCACCCTTGTTGCGTGAGATGGTCGACGCAGGGATGTTGGGTCGCAAAACGGGCCAAGGGTTTTACAGTTACGCGAAATAGCTCCCATCGGGCCTTGCGTAATTTTCTGAAACTAGCTTCCACGGCTTGGAGATTCATACTAGAATGATTCGATACGACGACTCACCGGCCAACGGAGAGCGAAACGACAAAACCAAGCGTTGGAGGCAAGACTATGAAAAAGACAGCAATCTTTGCGTCGCTCGCCGCCGCGTTGAGTTTGGGTGTTATGCCCTCACTCTCCCAGGCTCAACCCAAACCGCTTGAGCTACGCTACTCCTCTGGCGCCCCCCCGAAGGGCAATCCCTGGGCGACACAAATCGAACGCTATGTCAAAGAGGTGGACGAGGAAAGCAAAGGCGGCATTAAGATTTCGGCGTTCCTAGCCAATCAGTTGGGCAGCGAGCAGGACACCATCCAGCAGGTGGCCCGCGGTCGAATTGATATGGGCGGTTACTCCTCAGGGTCTGCCGCCTTGATCGTGCCCGAGATCTCGTTGTTAGTGATGCCGTTCTACTTTAAGAACGCCGCCGAGCTCGATTGTGTGCTGGACAACCACATGACACCGTTGGTGAAAGACTTATTTGCGAAAAAAGGCATTCAATTCTTGAACTGGACCGAGGTAGGCACCATTGATATGATTGGTAAAAAGCCTTACCTCTCACCTAAAGATTTGCAGGGTGCCAAGGCGATTTCTTATGCCAACAAAACCCAGGCGATGTTCTTCGCGGCGCATGGGGCCAACGCTAACCCGTTGGGCCTGCCGGAGTGGATCCCTGCGATACAAACCGGTCTGGGCGAGCTGGTGATGACCCCGATCACGCTTGCTCTGCCGTCTGGCCTGACCAAGGTGGCGCCGGTGATCACACGCCTGGCCCTTTACGACTCACCGGGTTTAACCCTTATCAATAAATCGGTCTTCGACAAGCTTAGTAAAGATCAAAAAGACGCCCTTGAGCGTGCAGCGGCGCGTCATCCTGCTGCCGTAATGCGTTCCGAAGTGCGTAACTTTGAGACCGTGTTGTTTGGTATGCATGAGAAAGCCGGTGGTCAGGCGCCGACCATTACTCAAGCGCAGCGTGAAGAGTGGCGCAAAGCGACCGAATCGATCTACCCTCAAATTGTGAAAGAGGTCGGTGGCTCGGCGGAGAGTTTCTTCGCAACCATGGAAGCCGGTCGCCGAGCCTGCGCGAAGTAGGTTAGAAAACATGTCGGCAAGATCGACGTCGGCACCTGCGGGTGCACGACGATTTGTAGAGATTTGGCATCGCTGCGAGTGCCTGATCGCCGTAGCGGCTTTCAGCCTGATTGCGGGACTGCTTATTCTCGACGTGTTGGGTCGCGAGCTGCTCGGTCCAATCTACAAGTGGTTGAACATCAAAGGCGCCACTGGAGTTTATGGTGCGCAAAAGCTCTCGGTGTATGCCTTGGTACTGGCAAGCTTTTGCGGGATTGGCATTGCTACCGCAACGGCGAGTCATTTGCAGCCTCGAGTAGGCTTTGGCTGGATACCCAAGGAGTGGGGGCCTGGGATGGATCGTCTGGCCGACCTGCTCAGCGGGTTGTTCATGATGGCCGTTGCCTACTACGGTTTTGTGTTTGTGCAGTCCACCATGTCGACAGGACTTCGAGCCCAAGCCTTCAACATACCCGTATGGCCTTTTCAGTTGGCCATCCCGCTAGGCTTCTTATCGGGGGGAGTGCGTTACCTTTGCTTTGCAGCTTGGCCTAGCCTGCGTCCCCTGCCCCCTGAGTTCCAAGAATGACCGCCGCACTCTTGTTGTTTGGAATGGTGCTCTTGCTGCTGCTTTTGCGGCAGCCTTTGTTGGTGATTCTATTAGCCATCTGCGCCTTCGTACAAATCGTCTGGGGCAAGGGGCAGCTGGACTACATCATTGAGGACATGTGGGTCGGGTTAGATAAGGAGCTCATCCTCTCCATTCCCTTGTTCATCCTATGCGGCAATGTGATGACTCAGGGTTCTACGGCAAAACGCCTGATCGACATTATGGCGGCCATCACGCGACCTTTGCCGGGAGGCCTTGCCGTCTCCGCCATATTGAGTTGCGGCATCTTCGCGGCGATCTCTGGCTCGAGCATTGTGACGATGCTGGCTATTGGTACCGTGATGTATCCAGCCATGAAGGCTGGCGGTTATGACACTAAGTTTTCTCTGGGCACCATCATGTCCGGAGGTACCTTAGGCATCATTATTCCGCCCTCCATTCCAATGATTATTTATGGTCTGGTGACGGAAGCTTCGGTTACTGATTTGTTTCTCGCCGGTGTCGGGCCAGGCATTCTGCTGCTGATCGGTTTTTCGATTTATGCGGTTTGGTTCAATCGCAAAATGCCCGCTCAGAAATTCAGTTGGTCGGAATTAAAGCTCGCCTGTCGCAATGGACTGTGGGCGGTGATGATGCCAGTGATTCTTTTGGGTGGTATCTATAGCGGCTTTTTCACGGCCACGGAAGCGGCCGCCGTTGCCTTGGTCTATGCCATCTGCGTTGAAACCTTCGTCCATAACGAGATGAAGTTGAAAGACTTCTACAAAGTGGTGTTGGACGCCTCCAAACTTGGCGGCTCTCTGTTCCCCGTACTAGCGGTCGCCCTAAGCCTCAATATTGTGTTGATTGAACATCATGTGCCGGCCACCATGGTGCAGTTCATGCAAGGCTATATCACCAGCCCGCTTATGTTTATGCTGCTGGTGAACCTACTGTTACTTGGTGTGGGCTGCCTGATGACCACGGGCGAGGCCATTCTGATATTGGCGCCTCTACTTGCGCCGATGGCTGAGGCTTACGGCTACGACAAGATCGTCTTTGGGATTATCATGATCTTGAATCTTGAAATTGGCTATCTCACGCCACCGGTGGGATTAAACCTGATCGTGGCCATGTCCGCTTTCAAACAGCCTTTTGGTTTGCTGATTAAAGCGGCCGTACCCTTCATTATCATAATGCTGTTTTGTCTCGCGCTGGTGGTGTGGCAGCCTTGGATTGCCATGTATCTGGTGAAGGGCAAGTTTTAAGACACTAGTTTTTGAATCAGTTCCGCTTTTTCTAGGGTCGCTCGGTAACCCGCTAGGATGGCGCGTCTGCGAAATTCTTCGGAGATACTGACCCAATAGCCGAAGAACGGATGCAGATTGAGGTCGGACTCTTTGACGTCGGCAACGGTGAGAAGCCGCTTTCGCAAATCGCTCTCTTTGAATCGCACGGCCTCTGGCGGTGCCTTATCCTCGTGAGCGGAGCAATCTACGCTCAGAACTTTCTTAGCTCCGAGGCGGCGAGCCAATCGAACGGGAACCGCAGTGACGAGGTCGGGGTCGTGGTATCGCTTGCCACGTATCGTCACGGGTGTAAAAGTACCCTCAATCGCGCAGGAGGCCTGGACTGCAACACCGGCATCGCCGCGACCAAACGAAACTGGCTGTCGATCATCCGCACGCACCGCCACGGCGTGAAAACGGGTCTTAAAAGCTTCCATTGGGTGATTCGCGGTTTGTTCGCTGACGAAATCTGCAACGGCCGAACCTGCTAAGCGCTCTTTGCCTCCCAAATTCACTCTCGTGAAGCGAGCCACACTTAAGCCAAGAGCGAGTTCTTCGATTTCCTTCGCCGATTTACCGTTCGCATAGAGCGCCCCGACGATTGCCCCGACTGAGGCACCGACAATCATTGGTGCACACACACCTATTTCGTCCAGGGCTTTGAGCACACCAATATGTACAAAGCCGCGCGGACCGCCTGAACCAAGCACAAGCGCCCAAGGCGCCGTTTGCTGAATGGAAGATGCATCAAGACTGTCGGTCAAAGGAGCATCGATCCCGTTGTGATCATAGTTAGGATTGATCGCGCAGCCCATGAAAGGAATTCCTAGCGCGAAGCCTGAGCCAACCAGCAAGGAGCGATGAATCAACTCTCTTTTAAGCGGAGAAAGTAGGGATCTAGCGGCAACGATTTAAAAACCCCTTAAGATGACTCTGTTGTCGATTATGCTTAATTGGAACACACCAGCGTATCAGTTTGTGTCCGTGGAATTTTATTATGCCGACCTTACATCACTTCAATGCAGGGGCTTTCGATTTTCTGGAAGGTGGGTTTCCTTACTCGGCCGGGGTGATTGCGGCACCAGGTTCTCGGCTCGTGCGAGTTCGTCTCGCCTACGGCCCGGATGTAACCGCAGGGTTTATAAGAATTGCTCGCCATCTGAAGGAGGTGGGTAGACCCTTAACCTCTCTTTGTGCGGTGGAGCTACGGTCGCCACGCCAATTTAGCTTTGCTGGGTTTCATGAGTTCAACGTTGAATACGTGAAGGTATTAACGGCCTGGGGGTTGGTGAGGGACGGACTCAATGCGGTGGCGAGAAGCAATGTTTGTCCAGTCGTTGATGCGCCTCTTACTCCAGCATTTCACGCTTTTACCTACACGGTGCCGGAGAACTCGACCACTCAGGGCAGAGACTACGTGGTGGCTGGCAGTGGCGAATGGCCTGAGGGCCACCCCTTTCCCCAAGACATCGTCGCACGTGACGATTGTACGATTGCCGGGTTGTCGGAAAAGGTGCAATTCGTGATGCGTACCATGAAAGAGCGTTGTGGCGGGTTAGGAGGTGCATGGAGTCGATTGTCTGGCGCACAAATTTACACCACTCATGATTTTCATTCTCTTGTTGAAACGCACTTCGCTAGCGAAGGTCTAACCCGTCATGGGTTAAGCTGGCATTTTTGTAAGCCACCGATCATTGGCTTAGAGTTTGAAATGGACGTGAGATCGGTGCTTAGTGAATTGTTATTGCTTGAGTAGGTGGTTGAGGAACTTGAAATGACTGATTTTGTGACAAAAACTCCTGTCGATCTGAAAATATTGCCGCGTGATCGTCGCTATGGTCGCGATGTTGCCGTGAAGCGTTGGTGGCTAAACGAAGACCCGATTGCAACCGCCTTTTACAACGCTTTATCCGTTACGTTCCCGCGCGGCGAAGCATTCTTTATAGAGAGCGTTCGTGCCTTTCGGGAGGGTGCATCCGCCAAACTTGTCGACGACATTAACGCTTTTACTAAGCAAGAAGGGGTTCATTCTCGCGAGCATGTGGCCTTCAATAAGCATGTTGCAGAGGCTGGTTACGATCTTTCGCGGCTGGAGGCGCAGGTCATCGAGTCCTTGAATTTGACCAAAGATCGGCCCCAAATTTTAAACCTTGCCGTGACGATGGCACTCGAGCACTATACGGCAATCATGGCCCAGCAATTTATTGAGCGGGACGAGCACTTTCGAGGTGCCAACCGCGAAATTCGAAATTTATGGCGTTGGCATTCGATGGAAGAAATCGAACATAAGGGCGTGGCTTACGACACCTGGCTGCACGCAACTCGCGACTGGACTCGGTGGAAACGATGGAAGGTGAAGTCCATCATGATGCTGCTCACGACTCGAAACTTTTGGAGCAATCGTTATATTGCCATGCTCGATCTGCTACGCCAGGACGGATTGTCAGGGTTTCAGGTTCACAGACGTATCGTATGGTTCGCTCTCGGTACCCCAGGCATTGTGCGTCGTCTACTTCCCGCTTGGCTGACTTTTTTTCTACCAGGATTCCACCCTTGGAATCATGATGATCGTCATTTAATAAATTTTGCCGAGGTCGATTTGGCACCCCGCCAGACCGTGGCTGACGATAAGGCTTGAGGCCATTCAGCCTGTAAATTAAGCCTTTGGCTTGGTGCTGGTGACTATACCTTTACCTGTACGGGGCTTGGTGTTGGCAAGCCAAGAGCCGAGTATGCCTTTGGGCATAAAGATAATAAACACGATGAGCAGCAGTCCATAAATGGTGAGATCAACGCCTAACACTTGATTGCCGATCAAGACCCTGAGCGATTCCGAAAGAGCCAGGAGCAAGAATGCACCCACCATCGGTCCGAGCATCACAAACATGCCTCCCGCGATCACCCCGAACACCATTTGAAGAGACACGCCAATTCCTGAGACTGTCTCGGGATTGATGTATTGCTGATATTGGGCATACAAAACGCCGCCAATACAGGTCATCACCGCCGAAAGCATGGTGATGCGGAGCTTGGTTTGTGTGACGTCAATGCCAATCGAAGCGGCGGCGTCTTCCTCTTCGCTAATGGCCTCAAGTGCCACTCTGCTCATGCTCTTGTCGACACGATGCCAAATGTAGAGGCCGATGAGAAAGCAGGCCAGGATGATGTAGAACCATACAGCCTTGCTGGTGAACTGCATACCGCTAATGGACCAGGTGCTGCCCGCGCTTAGCGCTGTTTTGGGCGTGACCCCGAGTGAGCCGCCAGTAATATCTCGCAGGGCAACGATGACCAGTCTGGTGACCTCAGAGAGTGCCAGAGTGACCAAGGCGAAATAATGTCCCACAATTTTGAAACGAAAACAGGGATAGCCAATGACATAGGCCACCAGCAGTGTGATCGCGATGGCCGCCAACATGCCGATCCAAGGGGACACTGAAAGCCAATTCCAAAGCATGGTGACCGTATAGGCACCAATTCCGAGAAAAGCACCATGTCCAAAGCTCACCATGCCGAGCCTGCCCATGATGGCCCAACTGGTATAGACATAAGCCCAAAGCAAACCCATGATCATCAAGTGCAAAGGGTAGTTACCGACACCCGTAAGAGGCACGATGAGTAAGACCGCCAGAAGGATGATCGCAATAGCTTTGTTCATGATCTTTCGGTGGGATGGGCTTCGCTGGGATTGTCTTGACTGAAATTGGCGGAGTGCGCCTTACCGGCGCTTGGCAAGAATGCCTTCTGGCCGCCAGAACATAAACGCGATAAAGAAAACAAAAGCAATCACGTAGCCCCATTCCAGTTGGAACATGAAGCCGCCCACAGAAATAAACTGAGCGAAAAGAAAGGCGGCGATGAAGCCCCCGATCAAATTGCCAAGGCCGCCGAGCACGCAGATAAGAAAGGTCAGAGGACCAAAAGATAGGCCGATGGCCGGATGGACGTCGTACTGCAAAACAAGAAGGCAAGCGGCCAAGCCGGCCAGGGCACCACCCACAGCGGAGGTCAGAAGATAAATGCGACCTGGATTCACGCCCATCAAGGGCATGATGGCGCGATCCTGGCTAATGGCGCGAATAGCCGTACCGACATAGGTGCGCGTTAAAAAGAAGTAGGCTCCAACAATGGCCGCGGCGGCCACCCCAAAGGCAATGATCCGACTCAGGGATAGACTCATGTCACCGATGCTGAAGACCGGTAAGCGCACACCGAGGCTGCGAAACTCCACGCCAAAAGTGACGGTCGCCAAGGCCTGAAGCAAGAACAGCACACCGCCTGTGACCAGTAGTTGATTGATGGGCTCAGCGTTCAAAACGGGGCGAATAATGTACTGATGCATGAGTGCGCCCAGAAGTCCTACGAACACAATGCCCGCCAAGAATGCCAAGGCCAGCGGCGCTCCCATAGAAATATGCATCCAGTAGATCATGTACATGCCGACCATGATCAGCTCGGCATAGCAAATCCATACCACGTCGATCACCCCAAAAATGAGGTTGAGTCCTAGGGACAGCAGAGCGAACAACCCACCCAAGAGGAGACCGTTAATCACCGCTTCTAGAAGGAAGATATCGAAAAAACCAGCCATAGCACTCACACCCCCAAATAGGCGCGGCGAATTTGATCGCTGGCCAAGAGATCGGCGGCATTGCCGCTGGTTCGGATCTTGCCGGTCTCGAGCAAGTAAGCGCGATTCACGACTTTGAGCACTTGCTGAATATTTTGCTCGACAATCAAGACGGTGTAGCCCTCAGCACTCATCTTTCGGATGACTTCAAAGATGGACTGCACAATCACTGGTGCTAACCCTGCCGAGGGCTCATCCAAGAGAAGTAACTTGGGGCCGCTCATCAGGGCTCGTCCAATCGCGCACATTTGCTGCTCACCGCCTGACAGGGTGCCCGCCAATTGCAGGCGGCGCTCTTTCATACGGGGGAACAATTCGTAGACCATCTCCAATCTTTGTGAATACTGTGCGCGCGCCGAGGGCAGGAAGGCACCCATTTTGAGATTGTCCTCCACAGTGAGTCTTGGAAACAAGCGCCGCCCCTCGGGGACCTGCGCAATGCCCAAGGAGATGACCTCATGCGAGGCAATGGCCTTGTAAGGCTGGCCCTCCATGATGAGTTCGCCGCTACGCGCTTCAATCAGTTTGGAGATGACTCGAAGTAAAGTGGACTTGCCGGCACCATTGGGGCCAATCACAGCAACCGCCTCCCCGGCGTTTACTTCAAGCGAGACGTCAAACAATGCTTGAAACGTACCGTAACCGGCCGAGATGTTTTTCAATTGCAGCATTGGAGTGGCGTCACTCATCGTGTGCCCTCTTCATCGCTTATTTTCCGAAGTTGCGCCAGCGCTGAGGTCTTGCGCCGCAATTTGATCTTGAACGGCCTCGGCATCGGTGCCTAAATACACCTCGACAACCTTGGGGTCGCGCGTCACTTCGGAGGGGGCTCCCTGCGCAATCACCTCACCATGATCGAGCACAATGCAGCGGTCGATCACTCGCATCAGGACACCCATGATGTGCTCCACCCAAATAATGGTCACGCCGCGTTGATCGCGAATACGTTTGAGCATATCAGCAGCCTGGTTCATTTCCTGCTCGTCGAGGCCCCCTAAGCTTTCGTCTGCCAACAGAATCTTCGGCTGTGTCGCGAGCGCTCGTGCCATCTCCAGTTTTTTGAGTCCCGCTGCTCCCAAACCATCGACGCGGGCATCCCTGCTGCGCGGCAAATCAATCAGCTCGAGTGCGTCGAGGGCACGCTTCTCTGCTTCGCCTCGTGAAATCGTTTCGCTGGCACCATAGAAAGCGGCCAAGGTGGCGTTTTCCAAAATCGAGAGGCGACGAAATGGCCTGGGAATCTGAAAGGTGCGAGCCAAACCACGCTTACATACCTGATTGGCTGAAAGCCCGCCGATCTCGTGGCCCTCAAGCATGATGGACCCAGCACTCGGTGCGTAGAGACCTGCAATGACGTTAAAGGTCGTACTCTTACCCGAGCCATTCGGGCCGATCAAGCCGAGGATTTCCCCGTGGGCCAACTCAAACGAAACATTATTGACGGCCGTAAAGCCGCCAAACTGCTTGTTGAGCGAGCGAACGCTGAGGATGGGCGCAGGCACGAAGCGCGAATCGTCTTAGCCTAACCTTGCCGATCTTTCCTATTGGGCCGAGTAAGCGTGTCCTTTGGGTAGCGGCAGTGCCGCGTCTTTCGTTTTGATAGCACTGGGCCAGACAATGTAGGTATCGCTCGCGTTGTATTGCATCACTACGGGTGAGGAGCGCTCGTTTTGACCGGCCATTTGATGTCCTGCGGGAAAAAATTTCACGCCATAGCCTTGGATTGTTCCCCCCACGGGAATGTCAGTTTCCAGGGCGGCCTTGCGTAGCGCTTCAGAATCAAAACCACCGTGTTTCTTGATGGCGCGCGGCAAGACATCACTAAAAAATACCCAGGCGTTGTTGAAACCCATGGAGAGATGAGGCGGGACTTCGTCTCCCTTCACGTCGGCCTTATAACGCTTGACCATCTCCTTGGTGAGATCGCCCAGCCCAGCTTTTAAGGTGGCGGGGTTCAGCAGTTGGGCTGCTACTGGATCGACGTTGTATATGAGGTTGGCATCGTCTTTGAAGGTCGCGTAGAGTTTGTCGTATTGACCGTAGCCCGCGCCGTGGCCGATGAGCGCTGACCACTTAAGGCCCTGCTCTTTGGACTGACGCAAGAACAAAGTGATGTCAGGGTTGTAGCCGGTGTGCAAGATGACGTCAGGGCGAGCGCGCTTGAGTTTGGTCACCAGTGGTGAGAGATCCGGCGAGGTTGCGGCATAGCCTTCCTTCAGCACCACTTGCATGCCAAAGCCCTTACAAGCATTCTCGTTACCGGAGGCCACACCCGCGCCGTAGGGGCCATCTTCATAAATGATGGCGACTTTCAAGTCCTTGGCATCCTTGCCCAGCTTGGCCTTGGTCTGCTCGTTCAAGAAGGTGCAGGAAGCTTCCCCGAATTGATCAGAATGAACTTGGGGTCGAAACACGTACTGGAGCTTTTTGTCTTTAAACACGGCTGAGGCGACGCAGACATTGGCCCACATGAACTTCTTGGCGGCATCGGCTTTCTGCGCCATCGGCACACAGTGTGCACTCGAAAACACGCCCATGATGAGATCGACTTTCTCTTGATTGATGAGTCGCTCGGTCTCATTAATCGCCACCTCGGGCTTGGACTGGGCATCGACATAAATAGGCTTGATTTTCACGCCTTCGACACCGCCACGCTCATTGATAATGTCAATCGCGTACTTGGTGCCCAGGTAGGAAGCGTTGGAGCCGCCTGCAGCCAAAGGACCGGTTAGGTCATACACCACACCAATCTTGATTTCCTTAGATTGGGCCATGAGCGGTGATACTGAAACAGCGGCGCTCAGAGCTAAGGACCATCCAAGTAGTTTCTTGAAATTCATGAAGTCTCCCCACAGTGTGAACAAAACTATCGTACCGAATCTTTAGGACAATAATACTTCGCTTTGGTGACGAAATGGAACAATGTGTGCAAGTCGCAAGGTTTCAATTACTTTCGTTTTAGCCATTTTGGATTGTTGATCGCTAATGCTTTTTCAAGCGACTGTTTGAGAGTCGCCAGAAGATCAGCGTCGTTCGTGGAGATCCCACCCCGGCGAATCTCAAGAGCGAGTTGTTCGGCGCTGAGCGCGGATTCCGTGGGCATGGCGTTGCCTTGCTGAGACGCTTCCTCACGCTGAACGATGCGCAGCGCGTTGATGGCGAGTCTGGTTTTGAAGCGATGTTCACCTTCTAAAGTTGGTAAGAGTTCAGCCTCAAGATATTGCAGTGCAACCTCAAGTAGGGCGGCTTGACTGGGAATGCTCATCAGCCTTGCTCCTCCAATAATTGCATCAAATCCCACAGGGGTTCTTCCACTCTGCGTCCAATAACGCTATGTTCAAGGCTGACACTGCCGGGTGTCCCGTTGGGTTTGCCCAGGCCCATCGACAGGCACATGATGGCCCACTTCACCTGGCCAAAGGCTTCCCAAAATCGCACTCGGTTAGGATCGACCTGCTTGCCGCTCGCAGCTTCATAGGCGCGATAGAACGGCGCGCGCTCACCCATGCCAGCCACCGGGTAAGCGCCACCGAAGCGCCAGGTTTTTAGACACAGCCAGGCGAGGTCTTGCATCGGGTCGCCCAATACGGCAAGCTCCCAATCAATCACGCAGGCCAGGCCACGTTCATCAACAATTAAATTGCCGAGCCGGAAATCGCCATGCACTACGGAGAGCGGAACCGGCTCGGGTAGATGCTCTTCTACCCATCGCAGGCCCCATTCAAGTGCCGGCATCTTGACCTCGTGCTGATCAACAATGTTGCGATAGCGTTGCCACTGCGCACTTGCATCCATTGATTTCAGATAGCCGGCCGAGTCCAGGGGAATCGCGTGAATGGTCGCGAGGGCACGGGCGCACTGAAGCGGCAAAAGAGTCCGTGCAGACGCATACTTTTCTTCCCTCAAAATTTTGGGAGCAAGGGTTTCCCCGGCCACCCAACGGGTCAGGTGGCCGGTGCCAAGATCGTCGGCTTCGTCAAAAACCGCGAGCACTTCCGGTGCAGCAACACCTTGGCGGCGCGCGGCGCGAAGTAGCTTAGCGTCATTGCCTGCCGTCAATTTGGTGGACATAAAGGGATCGTCCTCCTCGGCGGCATTGGTCAACTGCAAGACCAGTTTTTGCGCAGTTCCGCGCACCTCAACCTCAAAGATCCAAGTCCCCTTGGTGGCACCGCCCGTCACGCGCACGAGATTACGTACCTCGCCATCGGCGCCAAGGTGTCGCGCCAGGGCGCGATCCAAATTAGTCGCGAGCACCGATCATTCCAAACATATGACCGGCAATCTTGCGCATCTGAATTTCCTCGGAGCCTTCGGTGATGCGGTAGCGACGGTGATGACGATAAATATGCTCAAACGGCTTGTGACGCGAGTAACCAATGCCACCGTGAACTTGCATGGCCCGGTCTGAGGCTTCGCACACCAGGCGATTGGCTCGGTAATTACACATCGACACCCGATCAGAGAGCTTACGTGCGACTTCGGGCTTCGTCATCTGGTCCATTTGCCAGGCCGTCTGATAGATGAGAGTTCGTAACATGGCGGCTTCAGTATGCAGCTCGACCAGCGGGAATTGAATGCCCTGATTGACGGCCAGAGGCCTGCCAAAGGGCTTGCGTTGCTTGGCATAGGCGATGCTTTCATTGATGCAAAATTGCGCGGCACCAAGGGATGAGGCCGCCTGGCGAATTCGGTTCTCATGGACAAAATGCTGTGCGAGTGCCAGACCGTTTTCGGGGTCTCCAAGAATAGCGTCATCAGGGACCCACACATTGGTCAGGGAAATTCGGGGGTGATCGGTGGGCATATTGAAGGTCCACAAATACTCTTCAATCTTGAAGCCCGGTGCATTAGTGGGCACGATGAAACAGGTGATGCCGCGCGCCTCACCATCGTTGCACGAGGTGCGAGCAAAAATAAGATCATGGGTGGCAATGTGCAGGCCGGTGTTCCACATCTTTTCACCATTGATGCGCCATCCCGCGCCCTCTCGCACCGCGCGGGTCTCCATCCAGGTGGCGTCCGAGCCGTGCAGGGGTTCAGTCAGCCCGAAGGAGATCTTGGTTTGTTCCTCCAGCATCATGGGGATGAACTGCTTTTTCTGCGCTTCAGTGCCAAAGTCTCGAAACATCAGGACCACGGGCAAGTTACCGACGATTGAACTTTCATTTTGCAAATCGTTATGGAGGCCTAAGCCCTTGGCGGCCAAATGCTCGCGGATAATGGCCATGGCCAAGTTGCTGCCGTTCTTGCCGCCGTACTCTGGAGGTAGCGAAAATCGGTAATGCCCCGCTTGGTCCGCGCAACGCTTCATGGCGGCCAGTAACTCCTCCCAATCATGACGAGGCAACCCTCCGGCCTCAAAATCGGTGCGAGCCCATTCGCGCCGATGATCAAAAAAGCGCATGTTGTCGTTGGCCTCCTGCATGGGCTTGATCTCGCCCTCGATGAAAAGGTCTAGTTCCTTAAGATAGTCTTGGATAGCCTGCGGGATATTGAAGTCCATGTTGCTGGGTCTCTCAGAAAGATGATGGGTCTACGAGCAGGAGTCAGGCGCCGAAGCGCTAAATTGCGCGCTTGGCCCGTAATGTTGTTTGAATAGTAGCGCCGCTCGGCCTGGTCTGCTGCTCTTAGGTCTCAGTCTTGAGATCGAGGCCAATGGAGCCGCTCTAGCGTGATATTATCCGGTTTGTTCCAAATTTTGTTCTTTGTTCATATCTTATGTACTAAATGGATAATTTAACCTCTCCCTGGCAATTTCCAAGGCCAAAAGAGGCCGCGCATTACGCTGATTTATTAGCCGATGCGCCCGCCCGCGCTTTGGCATTGTTCGCGCCGCGTCAGACTGGCAAGACGCATTTTTTGACCCATGATCTGAGCGATGAGGTTGTCAAACGGGGCTGGCATGCGATTTACATCGATCTTTGGGGCGCTAGCAACCCCTTGGGCGCCATCCATGGAGCGATTGCCCTGGCCTATAACAACACGTTGCGCTCCACTCTAAACCGACAGGTCTCAAAAGTGGGTGCAGCGGGACTGTCCCTCGAGCTTGCCCAAGCCAAGCCACTGGAAAGCACCGACCCGGCAAGCCAAACGATGATGGCCTTCGGAAATCTTGTCGCACATGCACCCAGTGCTAAGTACCTGCTTATGATCGACGAAGCGCAAGCCTTGGGAGCCGGCGAGCGCGGTGAAATCGCCATGAAAACCCTTCGCGCAATGGTACAGACCTACCGCAAAAACACGATGCTGATTCTTACGGGTAGCTCAAGACCGCATCTTCTTGCACTGGTCGGCGATCATTCCAAGGCCGCGTTTAAGCTGGCCACCAATATCGATTTCCCCTTGCTTGGAATGGAATTTCTGGCGTTCATTGCTAAGCGGTTCAAAACCGTCACGGGCAAAGAGGTTCCCCTGTTAATGCTCGATGCGGTCTTTACCTCGCTTCAGTACCGTCCTGGCGACATGATTGACTTCATGCGATTTTGGATCGCCGACGCGGAGTCTTGCCTAATCGATGCGGCGTTTGCTCTTTTTCGTGAAAAATCAGGACTCAACGAAACCGCTGCGAGCAATCTGGAGGCGCTCAGCCCTTTACAGATCGAAGTGTTTGCGGCTCTGGGTCTGAACACTTCAGGAACATCTAAACTGTTTACGCTTTCTTCAAGAAAAGCCTTGGCGGCGGCCATCGGAATCACTGAGCCTATTGCCTCGGCCAGCCTCACGAGGGCGCTCGCGGCGCTAGAGAAGCGAGGCCTTGCGATGAAAGTCGGGCGAGGTGAGTACAAACGTATGACGTAGTGGCCGCCATCGGAACGTTGTACGATGGCATTGATAAATTTCAATGGACCGCTAAAGGAATGCTAATGGAACGCTTCAACCATGCCGATGTTTAAGAAGAGGCCACTTGTAATAATCGGCTCGGCCGTTTTGGGTTTTCTCAGCCTTTCTTCCTGGCTGAGCGCCTCGGCCTGGGCTCAGGGCGCAGAAAAGCCCGCTGATTGGCCAACCCGGCCCGTGACTCTAATCGTGCCCTTTGCCCCTGGCGGGCCGACTGATACGGTTGCCCGCCTGCTCGCCGAACAACTTAGAATGATCTGGCAGCAGCCCGTGATTGTGGATTACAAGCCTGGTGCGGGCACGGTGGTCGGCACGCAATTTGTGGCTCGTGCGCCCGCCGATGGCTACACCCTGGGTATGGCGATCACCGCGCACATGATCAACCCGAGCTTGCAGCCCAAAATGCCTTATGACACCCTTAGGGACCTGACCGGTGTGTCCTTACTGGGTCAAGCCCATTTCGGTCTGTTCGCCCATCCGGCTTTCCCACCCTCCAACATTGCCGAGCTCGTGGATTACGCCAAGAAAACCCCTGGTAAGTTGTCCTATGCCACACCCGGAAACGGTACCGGCACACACCTCGCAGGCGAGATGCTGAAGGCCATGGCGGGTATCGACATGGTGCATGTTCCCTATAAAGGCTCTGCCCCTGCTCAACAAGATGTCATTGGGGGGCGCGTGCCCTTGTTGTTTGATGTTCTATTTTCAGCAATGCCCTTCGTCAAGGACAATCGACTCAAGGCGATCGCATTGGCCAGCCCAAAGCGCGCCGCCGCGAACCCCGAGATTCCACTGGTCGCGGAGCGCTTGCCTGGGTTCTCGGCCATGAGCTTTATTGGTGTGATCGCGCCCTCAGGACTTCCTAAGCCTCTCCTGAGTCGAATTAGTTCCGATATTGCCAAGGCCGTCAATTCGGCGGAGCTGAGCCAAAAAATGATTCAGCTCGGTATTGAGCCGGTCGGCTCAAAAGCGGAGGACTACAACGCCATGATTCAAGTCGAGATCAATAAGTGGTCGGCGGTCGTCAAGAATGCCGGCATCAAGATAGAGTAGGCCACTATGAAATTTCACGCCTTAGCCCCTTTTGCCGCTGAAGTGAGCGAGATTGACCTGTCCTTGCTGCCCAGCCAAGAGCAGGCGCGCGCCATTGAGGCGGCCATGGACCAGCATGGTGTATTGGTGTTTCGAAACCAAAACCTGGATCAACATCAGCAAATCGCCTTCGCAAAATCGCTCGGGCCCTTGGATCTTGGTTTGAGGAAAGTGAAGACTGGGGCGCATCGATTTGAGTATCAGGAACTCGCTGATATTTCAAACGTAAAAATCGATGGCGCTGTGGCGGAGCGCGATCATGCCAAGATTGTCGGCAACGTGGCCAATCAACTCTGGCATAGCGATTCCAGCTTTCAAAACCCGCGGGCCAAGTACTCCATGCTGTACGCCGTCGTCACCCCCGGCTTCGGTGGCGACACCGAGTTCGCTGACTTACGAATGGCCTACGACGCTTTGCCGCGATGGCTAAAAACCCAAATTCAGGATCTGAAAGCGGTGCATTACGCGCTGCACTCCAGAATGATGCTCGGTGATGACCAATATAGCGAGGAGCAAAAGAAGGCCATTGCGCCCGCCGTGTGGCCCTTGGTGCAAACCGACCCCCGCACTGGCCGCAAAATATTATTCGTAGGCATCCACGCTTGCGAAATTCTCGGTATGACCAAGGCCGAAGGTCGTATGCTCATCATGGACCTGCTTGAACATGCCACGCAACGTGAGTTTGTTCATGTGCATCGTTGGAAAGTTGGCGACCTGGTCATGTGGGACAACACCGCAACGGTGCACCGCGGTCGCTGGTTCGATTTTGCCGAGCGACGGGAGTTACGACGGGCGACTACGGAAGAGGTTGTTTAGGCTTATAGCTGCACCCCTTTGGTCAGACCACCATCGACCACTAAATTGGTTCCCGTAATAAAGCTGGCCGCAGGACTTGCCAAGAAAACGACCGCGTTTGCGATTTCCTGAGGAGTTGCCATGCGCCCCATCGGATTCATAGCCAGTGCTTTTCTGAAAAAATCCGGGTCACTTTGCTCTATTTGATTCCAAACGCCGTTGGCAAAATAGGTGTTACCGGGCGACACGGAGTTTGCGCGAATCTGTTGACTAGCGAGGCTCTGAGCGAGCCCCTGGGTGTAATGCACGATCGCCGCTTTGAAAGCGCCGTAGGGTCCAGCGGCAAAATCGATTTCTCGTCCAGACACACTGGCGATCGTCACAATCGCAGCATGAGAACTACTTTCCAAATACGACTGAGCCGCATTGACCAAGTGCACCGTGCCCATCATATCGACCGCAAAGCTCTGCTGCCAGCTAGCCTCATCGTTGGCGATGGCCAGAGCACTTACATTGGCAACGACAATATCGATTCCACCGAGAACGCGGCCCGCATCATGCACCCAATCACTCAGGTCTTTCGCGTGACCGACGTCAAGATCGCGCCCGAAAACCTTGACACCGTAATGTGAGAAATCCGCAATGGTTTTCTCGACTTCGCTGAAGTTGCGGGCGCAGATGGCAAGGTGTGCACCCTCGGCCGCCAGGGTTTGGGCAATGGCTCGGCCTATCCCCCTGGTGGCACCGGTCACGAGGGCACGAAGGCCCGCGAGTCTAAGATCCATTGTGCGTCCTTTCGCGATAACTTGCGCGACCTGCTAATTCAATTTCAGTACGTATCCCTGGTCGGCCTGTCCTTCGCCATTCAACATCGCGAGATACACTTTCTCAACGCAAGCTTGCCCTTCGCTTTCCAACACATGCATCCAGTCGTCAAGCTTGGGTAAGAACTTAAGCCAAGCCTGCCCCATTTTGCTTTGCAGCTCCTTGGCGCCCCATTCAACGCTGCGCTTTTTAATTTGAGCGGGCGCAAAAAATAAGGTGGGCTTAGGGCCGGGTAAGGCGCTGCCTTGCCCTGGTGCCGAAAGCGCGTCCCAATGGGTGCCGCCCACCGAGCAACTATAGGTTAAGGACGCTTGGAAATGCTGATGGACATTAGCACGCACTTTAGCGTTACCGGCCATATCTACAAAAACGGTTTTCTTGTTGGAATCTAGTTGGCTAAAGTCCTGATAGTTGACCACTTGGTCATAGCAGGCGATACCGTTCACGAACACCGCATTGCTGGGCGAGGTCAGCCCCACGACCTTGACGGTCTTACGCCGTTTGAGTAAGTGAGCCACCGAATAGGCAGTTTTGCTGGAAGCACTACTCAGGACAACTTGCTCGGCGCCAAAAAACTGGTTGTCCGCCAAAAAATCGTCAATTAGAAAGGCAGTCATGAATAGTGGCTGCAGGAGCATTTGTTGTGGCTCCGTGCCGGTGTTGTACGTCGGGTCTTCTGCGCAGCGCCGATAGTGGTTGTAAACCGGGTGAAGCTTGGCGCGATGCTCGGCACCATCACTGAAGCCCAAAGCATTGGTTTGAACCGGTGTCATCGTCAGATGGGAGGACATTGGGAAGTAGCCATAGATTCGTTCACCAAGCGCGATGTGGGACGGGCCAGTGGCTTCGCTTACTGTGGAACCTACTGAGACAACAGTGGCAAAACCCCAGACCGGGATACGACCCCATGCCTCTTCCCCGTTAGGAACAGGAAAGAATTGCCAGTAATTCATCGCTTCACCAAAGGCTGCGTAGGTCACGTTATTGGACGTAAACGCGAAGTGCTCGATCTTGAGCAAAATGTCGTTGGCCTTCAAGGCGCGCGTCTCAGGAGAGGAGACGAAACGAGTTTCTTTGAGATCTGCTTTCTTGACTAGAAAATAAGTAGGCATCATGGCTCCTTGTGATGGAACCATTATGCCCAAATCTACAAAGTTCGATGGAGGGGAGCGACTACTTAGAGCTTAGTGAAGGCGTCAGTGGTTACTTCTATATCCCTGGGATTTGCCGACCGCGATTATTTTCGAAGGTAGTGGTCACTGACTTTAAGTGGGCCGTGATTGCAGCCTGCACCGAGCCGCTGGCCTGCTTGGCTTGTTCCGACTCTGGGTGCGCGATAAAAGCCGCCATGGCAAGCTCTTGGGCATCATTCCAACTGCGATAAATGCATCTTCAACAGAGCTACCTTAAGCCTTAATCGCATATTCGACCGTTACGGGTGCATGGTCGGAGAAGCGTTGATCCTTGAAGATGGTGCACGCCGTTGCTTTGGCGGCGAGGCCGGGCGTAACCAAGTGATAATCTAATCGCCATCCAACGTTATTCTCGTACGCGGCGCCCCGGTTACTCCACCAGGAATACTGATCTGGGCGTGAATCCAATTGACGGAAAGTGTCGACGTAGCCGAGCTCATCCATGACTCGGGTGAGCCAGGCGCGCTCCTGGGGCGTAAAGCCGGCATTCTTAAGATTGCCCTTCCAGTTTTTAAGATCGATCTCCTTATGCGCGATGTTCCAATCGGCACATAAAATGACCTCCTTGCCGCGCGCCTTAAGAACCTGAAGGTGCAGATAAAACACTTCCAGAAACCGAAGCTTGGAGGCAAATCGCTCGTCCGAGGCGCTGCCAGAAGGCGAATACAATGAAGCCACCACATAATTACCGTAATCGGCCTCGATGTAGCGGCCTTCATTATCAAATTCACCTACGCCAAAGCCCCGGGTAATGGACTTCGGCTTTTTGCGACTGTAAAGACCGACGCCCGCATAGCCCTTCTTCTGCGCGGGATAGAAATGTCCCTGGAACGGCCCGATACTGTGTAGCGTCGGCTCGATATCTTCGATTGCGGCCTTGATTTCTTGGACGCAGACCACATCGACATCTTGAACCGCGAGCCAATCTGCAAAACCTTTGCGGGCCGCCGAACGAATGCCGTTCAGGTTTAATGTCATCACCTTTATCATTGCGGAAATCTTCTAGAAAATGAGACTTGAAAAGTAGCCTTGAACATCAATTTTACTGAACCCTGCCTTGAATCAACTTTTGACGATCCTTTGAACCAGCCCCGAGCGATGAAATCTTGACCCCCCAGCACCCTTCAACCAACGACACGTCTACCTTAGATCCGATCAAACGAGAGTTTATCGAGTTTGCACTCGCGGCCGGGGTCTTGCGCTTTGGCGAGTTCAAAACCAAGGCTGGGCGACTCTCGCCCTACTTTTTTAACGCTGGACTGTTCAACGATGGCCTACTTTTGGGGCGCCTCGCCGACTTCTATGCCGCGACACTCGAACAGGCCATTCAAAAAGGCCAGCGCTGCGACATGCTTTATGGCCCAGCCTATAAAGGCATTACCCTCGCCAGTGCGACTTCCGTGGCCCTGGCGAGGCAGGGACGTAACCTGCCTTTCGTCTTTAATCGCAAGGAAGCAAAGGATCACGGCGAAGGGGGCGTTCTGGTAGGCGCGCCTTTAAAAGGAAGCATTGTAATTATTGACGATGTGATCAGTGCCGGGACCTCGGTGCGCGAGTCCGTCGAAATGATTCGTCAGGCCGGTGCCCAGCCGAGTGCTGTACTGATTTGCCTGGATCGCCAGGAACGTGGCGGCGATGCGGTAAACGTTGGCGATACCTCCGCCACCCAAGAGGTCCAGAAGTTGTATGGCATACCGGTCATTGCGATCGCGCGCCTGAAGGATTTGATGGCCTTTTTGGATACCGATAAAGGCCCCCATGCCGCCTTTCGAGATAAGGTGTTGGTCTATCGCGAAAAGTACGGCATTTAAAACCCGTTTGTCCCATGAATTGGCAACGCCTTGACCTCCAGACCTTAGAGCGAGAATATTCACCGAGCTCCATGATTGGCGGGAACTATCAACCCTTCATCGATGCTTACGTCTCAGAGAGCCAACGAGCTTTCGCGCAGCTGATATGCCGACGCGACCTGCGCTACGGTTCGACCCCGCGCGCATGGCTCGACTACTTCCCTGCGGCGCAACGAAACGCGCAACTACTGGTTTTTATCCATGGCGGATATTGGCAAGAGCTTTCAAAGTCGGAATCAGCTTTTCTTGCGCCGGCCTGGGTGAATGCATCTCGCGCCCATTGCGTGCTGGACTACGATCTTGCCCCAAACGTGACCTTAGAGACGATTCTCGCGCAGTGCACATCCGGGCTGAATTGGCTGATCGATCACGCCGCCGAACTTGGATTTGATCCTGGCCAAATTGTGTTGGCCGGAAGCTCGGCCGGGGCTCATTTGGCGGCCATGCTTTGTCTGGAAAACCCGGAAATTAGAGGGGCTATTCTGATGTCCGGAATCTACGATCTTGAACCCTTGGTGCCGACCTATGTGAATCAAGCGCTCGGGTTGAACGAAGTGCGTGCCCGCGCGCTCAGTCCCGCGCATGTGCTCGGCTCAGAGCGCAGGCCGAGCGGCGAAGGGTCGACGCGCGCGCCCGAACGACCCTTCCCACCATGCCTGGTCGCCTGGGGCGAGCATGAAACTCAGGAGTTCAAGCGACAGAGCCGAGAGTTTGCAGGCTTGCTGGCTGCACGGGGCGTAAAGTGCGAGACCCTTGAAGTAGTCGGCCGAAACCACTTTGATACTGCCACCACCTTGGGTGACGCGGGTAGTGTCCTGTTTGCACGGGCGGAGCTTTGTTTTCACGAGCAGGGATGCTCGGCTGGACCCGCCAAACTAAAATAACCAGCACGAAAATGACAGCACTAATAGCTCATAGGACTTCCCGACATGCCACGTTACCGACCCGTTCACCCTAAGCTTATCGACCCCTCTGGTGTGCAGGCGAG
Organism: Betaproteobacteria bacterium; assembly: GCA_031421635.1. Taxonomy (GTDB): domain Bacteria; phylum Pseudomonadota; class Gammaproteobacteria; order Burkholderiales; family Burkholderiaceae_E; genus JAPOKJ01. Next base: position 129,230 of record JANOPA010000066.1, read on the forward strand.
CGCCTACCCACGACCCATGGGGGTGACGACGGATGAGTCGCGCGCCGAAACGGTGCAGAGTACCGGCGGTCAACCGGTGGTGGACTATCAAGGCCGGAGCAACCCCTATAACGACTATCAAAGCATTGACTTGCTGCTCTCGCTGCAAAATCCGCGTAGCGAAGGCTATGATGAAATGGGTTTTTTTGTGATGGGTCAGGTCAAAGAACTTTTGTTTCGAGGCCTGCATTTCGAACTCTTCAACGCGCAGGCGCAAATTAGAGCCGATCAGGTCGTCAACGCCCTCGAGATCCTGCCGCGCGCCCGGGCCTTCGCAGATTACATCACCCGCTCTTGGGACGTACTCTCGACCATCAGCCCTGAGGGGTTCAACCAGTTCAGGAATTCCCTGGGTGCCGCCTCGGGTCAACTTTCGTTTATGTACCGCCACGTGGAGTTTATTCTGGGCAACAAAGATGCGCGCCTCGCGAGTGCCTTTCGCAATATGCCGCATGTTTGGCCTGCAGTGAAGGAATCACTCGAGGCACCTTCGCTTTACGACGATGTGATCGCCCTACTTGCCCGGAGAGGCTTTGCGATTGACCGCGCCGCGCTTGAGCGCGATTGGTCTTTGCCTTATCAAATTAATCCCTCAGTGGAGCAAGCCTGGCTGCAGGTTTACAAAACGCCAGGACCCGAGAATGAACTCTATCGCGTGGCGGAGGCCCTGGTCGGATTGGCCGATCAACTCTCCCAATATCGCTGGCGGCACTTTGTGTCGGTGCAGCGCTTGCTGGGTTTGAAGCCCGGCACGGGTGGCTCCGACGGCGTTGGATGGCTGCGGCATGTCACGGAGCACCGGTTTTTCCCGGAGCTTTGGTCGATTCGAACGCAGTTTTGAGCGCTACTTGTAAAACGCTTCAACCTTGCCCTTGAGTTTGATGGTTAAGGGCCGACCTTTCCGATCGAGAGATTTGCCAGCCGGCACCCGAATCCAACCTTCGCTGATACAGTATTCCTCAACATTGGTCTTTTCGACGTCGTTAAAGCGAATACCAACATGATGCTCAAAGACGGAAGAGTTGTAGAACGCGCTTGAGGCGTCTACGCAGAGCCGATCCGGCAGGAGCGGCACGGTTGTTTCGGCAGGTACGGGGTTTGCCCTTGAGTCGGTCATGATATTTTCTCGTTAAGAGCGCGAGTTTACTGCGCTCTGAATATTGGCCTAGCAATTGTTGGAATGAAACCGCACAGTACGGTGATCTAGTGCCCGGCCAATGCTGGGTCCATTAGCCCGCAACCTTGCGTAGCAATTCATTGATCACCTGTGGGTTGGCCTTGCCCTGAGTGGCCTTCATCACCTGACCAACCAAGGCGTTCAATGCTTTGTCTTTGCCCGCCCTGAATTCATCCACCGATTTTGGATTGGCTGCAAGCACTTGGACCACAATGGTTTCGAGTGCGCCAGTATCAGTGATTTGCCGTAGGCCTTTCTCATCTATCAATTTGTCGACCGCATCAGGGCGGACATCTCTTGACGCCCAAATGCTCGCGAAAATGTCTTTCGCGATCTTGCCGGAGATGGTGCCATCGCTGATCCGGGTAACAAGCAGTGCCAGTTGCACGGCGCTAATCGGCGCCAGGCTGAGAGCGAGATCATCCCGATTGGCGGCTGCACTTAGATCAACCATTACCCAGTTAGCCGCCATTTTCGCTTGTTTTTTGGCGTCGGACAGTGCTGCAACGACATCCGTAAAGTATTGGGCGATCTCGCGGGTCGCGGTCAGGGCGGTGGCATCGTAGACGGACAGGCCATACTCATTTTGCCAACGCTTGGCCAAGTGCGCAGGCAGCTCGGGCATCTGCGCGCGCGTGGCGTCGATCCAGGCTTGATCAATTACCAAAGCCGGTAAATCAGGGTCCGGGAAGTAACGATAGTCTTGGGCATCTTCTTTGCTACGCATGGAGCGAGTTTCGTCTTTGTCGGGATCGTAAAGACGGGTCTCTTGCACCACCTTGCCGCCGTCTTCTATCAATTCAATTTGACGCCGAATTTCGTATTCAATCGCCCGCTCCATGAAGCGAAAGGAGTTGAGATTCTTAATTTCACAGCGTGTGCCAAACTCTTCTTGGCCAACCGGCCGGACCGATACGTTGGCATCGCAACGAAAGGAGCCTTCCTGCATATTGCCATCGCAAATGCCCAGCCATGTCACCAGGCCATGCAGGGCCTTGGCGTAAGCGACGGCCTCTTTAGAGGAGCGCATCTCGGGCTCGGTGACAATCTCCAGCAAGGGCGTGCCAGCGCGGTTCAAGTCGATACCGGACTTGCCTTGATAGTCTTCATGCAGAGATTTGCCGGCATCTTCTTCTAAATGGGCTCGGGTGAGATTAACGGTCTTGTGTTTTTGCTCTCCGCCTACCTCCCAAACGATATCTAAGGACCCACCCTGCACGACGGGGATTTCATATTGACTGATTTGATAGCCCTTGGGTAAATCAGGATAGAAATAGTTTTTGCGCGCAAATACGGACTCGTGGGCCACAGTCGCCCCGATTGCCAGACCAAACTTGATCGCGCATTGCACGGCCTCCTTGTTCATCACCGGAAGGACGCCCGGCAACGCCAAATCTACGGGCGAGGCCTGAGTGTTCGGCTCAGCGCCAAATTGCGTGGAGCTGCCTGAAAATATTTTGCTCTTGGTCGCGAGCTGGGCGTGGGTCTCGAGACCGATCACGACTTCCCATTGCATAGTGTGTTCCTAGCGCCTAAATGATTTTTGATGTGAATTTTGCGTCACGAGCTTACAGATACTGTTTTAAGAAAACGTCCAGGGTCTTGAATGCATCCTCACGGGATGCGGGGTGTCCACCAGCCGTCACTCCTCGGCCGCGGTTGACGCCATTGGGCACATCGCGGCGATGGCGTACGGGGAGACTAGAGTCGAAACCATGATGCGCTCCTGGGTAAAGTTTGAGCTGGAAGAGGCCGCTTTCAAGACCTCGTTGCTGCAACTTTTCGGTTTGTTGGCGATAAAAGCGTTCGCAATCTCGGGCGGGCGTCCAATTGTCGTCTTCTCCGATCATAAGAAGCAAGGCGGTAGTCAACTGATAGTCAGGGTTTTGGCTGGCCGGGCCACAACCTGGGTAGAAGGCGATGGCCGCCTTAAAGTCCATCAACTCACGCGGCCGGGTGGTTGGGACTGGATGGGACGCTGAAGTTGCCGTGCCTCCTGCGGTATTCGGCGTGCCTTCGGTCGCGATGGCTTGGGCGTTATCTCGATTGAGGGTGCTTAATACGGTGCTTGCGCCGTGCGACCATCCTAAAAGGAATACCCGTTGGCGATCGACCCAGGCTTGCCCTTGAAGCCACTGTAAGGCACCCTGCACGTCTAGTCGGCGATCTACCGGACGAATGCTTCGATGGGCTAAGGGCTCCGTACAAATGCCGCGTGCTTTACCTCGCGTGCCGAAGCTGTCCACCAGTAATAGGCTGATCCCGCGCGTTTTCAACCAAGCACGATATTCGCGATACCGTAGGCCGAGTTCGCCTCTTGCGTCCCAAAGACCACCGCAACCATGCAAGGCCACCACCAGAGGCTCCGTGAGGCCAGGCTTAATCTCATCGATTGCTCGACTGAGATAGCCCTTAAGTACATTGCCGTCGGGGTGAGCGCTGACGAACTCGACGGCAATAAATTCTGCGGGAATGCTCTGCGCCTGCAATGTTCCTGCGGCCGAGAAGGCCGCAAGAAGATACAAAGCTCGCTTAAAGACGCGAGCGAGTTTATCGGGCGACAGGACCAGCATCAGCGCAAACTTTACTTGGCCACCGCAAGGTGCCATTGACTCACCTGCTGATATTCATAAGCAACCTTCAGCAAGCCCGCCTCATCAAAGTAATTGCCGATCAGTTGCATGCCAATCGGTAACTTACCAGCCCCGAAACCGACCGGAACAGACATGCCCGGAAGCCCCGCTAAGGACGCAGGCAGGGTATACACGTCCGCCAAATAGTTTTTGAGGGGGTCATCGGTTTGCTCACCGATTTTCCAAGCTGTGGTGGGCGATACTGGCCCGGCAATGACGTCGACACTCTCGAAAGCGGTGGCGAAGTCCTGGGCGATGAGACGCCTCAGGCGTTGTGCCTTGAGATAATACGCATCGTAATAGCCATGCGACAACACATAAGCGCCAATCAGTATTCGACGCTTGACCTCGGCCCCGAAGCCTTCGCTGCGCGATTTGCTGTAGAGCGACGACAGGTCGGTCACCCCTTCCGCGCGATGGCCGTAGCGTACCCCGTCAAAGCGCGACAAGTTGCTCGAAGCCTCGGCGGGAGCAATGATGTAGTACGCCGGAATGGCGAGTTCAGTTTTGGGGAGGGAAATCTCCACCAGGACGGCACCGAGTGCAACGAGTTCGGTGAGCGCCTTGTCGATTGCTTCTTTGACTTCGGCAGCCAGACCGACGCTGAAGAACTCCTTCGGAACACCGACTCTCAGTCCTGCGAGCGGACGCGCTAAGTTGTTCTGGGTTTGACCAGGTGGAGTCGAAAATGAACGGCTCTGGAGCGGGCTGAGTGAGTCGACCGGCCTCTGCACGCTCGTCGAATCACGCTCATCAAAGCCCATGATGGCCTCCAAAACCGAGGCGCAATCGAGGGCACTTCGGGCGAGTACCCCGCCCTGGTCGAGGCTTGAGGCGAAGGCAATCATGCCAAAGCGCGATACCCGACCATAGGTTGGTTTAATGCCCGTAATGCCACACATTGCGGCCGGTTGGCGCACCGAGCCGCCAGTGTCTGTTCCGGTAGCCAGGGGGGCGAGTCCGGCCGCTACGGCGGCGGCGGAACCGCCCGATGAACCGCCAGGTATTCTCGATTTGTCCCAGGGGTTTTTCACAGGACCAAACCAAGGGTTTTCGTTACCTGAGCCCATCGCGAATTCATCGCAAGAGGCCTTGCCTAGGCAGACCATGCCTTGCCCGGCTAATTTGTCGACGACGGTCGCGTTGAATGGGCTGGTGTAATTCGCCAGCATTTTGGAGCCTGCGGTGGAGCGCCAATGTTGGGTCACGAAAATGTCTTTGTGGGCCAGAGGTATGCCAAGTAATGGCCGTGCCGCCAGTGCCTGCTGATCACCGGCCTTGGTGAGAGCTGCCCGTTCGGCATCGGCTAAACGCGCCTGGGCAAGCGTTAAGTCCTCGTCCACATGCAAAAATGCGTTGAGATCGCTGGCTGCAATTCTTGCGAGGTAAGCCTTCGAAAGCTCGACACTGGAGACGCTTTGATCGCTTAGGGCATGACTGAGATCACTTATGCCAGCGATATTGAGATCGAGATTCATTCGAGCACCTTGGGTACCAAATACAAACCACCTTCGGTTTCTGGCGCCACCTTTTGATAGGCTTCGCGTTGGTTTGATTCGCTTACCCGATCTTCACGTAGACGCAGACGGCTACTGGTTGGATGGGTCATGGGAGCCACCCCTTCGGTATTCACGGCTTGAAGTTGCTCGAAGATGTCAAAAACGGTGTTGAGTTGTTGACGGGTGGTTTCAGCTTCGTTTGGGCTCAATTCGAGCCTTGCCAACTTGGCGATTCGGGCGACATCGGCGGGGGTGAGTGACATGAAAATCCGGCGGGTTAAGAGTGGCTTGATGTTGCGACGCAAAAAGTAATAAAACGATACTCTAATAAAACAGAGAAACCTCAAAGAAGTCAACGGCATATAGGGTATCATTCGCCTGCCGCATCAACAGTTTTTCTGCTGTTTTTTCCGGCGGCCGGTAGGCGACGATAAGCTTAGGGATGTGCCTTTATTATGTTCGGGTTAATACGCAAGTACTTTTCCAACGATCTCGCGATCGATTTGGGCACCGCCAATACCTTGATTTATGTCAGAGGTAAAGGGATTGTGCTCGACGAGCCTTCCGTGGTTGCCATTCGCCTCGAAGGCGGCCCTAACGGGAAAAAAACCATCGCGGCCGTGGGCAAAGAAGCAAAACAAATGCTCGGTAAAGTCCCCGGCAACATCGAGGCCATTCGCCCGATGAAAGACGGCGTGATCGCCGACTTTACCGTCACTGAGCAGATGCTCAAACAATTTATCAAGATGGTGCATGAGAGCCGCTTGTTTTCGCCGAGTCCGCGCATCATCATTTGTGTACCCTGTGGGTCAACCCAGGTGGAGCGCCGCGCCATTCGAGAGTCTGCACTGGGTGCAGGCGCTTCTCAAGTCTTTTTGATCGAAGAGCCCATGGCCGCAGCCATTGGCGCCGGTTTGCCGGTCTCCGAGCCCTCCGGCTCGATGGTGGTCGATATTGGCGGCGGCACCACCGAGGTCGGTGTTGTGTCGCTGGGCGGCATGGTTTACAAAGGTTCGGTTCGTGTCGGTGGCGACAAATTTGATGAGGCCATTGTCAATTACATTCGCCGCAATTACGGCATGCTAATTGGCGAGCAAACCGCCGAACAAATCAAGAAAAAAATCGGCTCCGCCTTTCCCGGTGCCGAGATTAAGGAAATGGAAGTCAAAGGGCGTAACCTCTCTGAGGGCATACCTCGTAGCTTCACCATTTCCAGCAATGAAATTCTCGAGGCCCTGACCGATCCACTCAATCAGATCGTTTCTGCTGTGAAAATCGCGCTGGAGCAAACGCCTCCTGAACTTGGCGCCGACATCACCGAGCGCGGCATCATGCTAACCGGTGGCGGAGCCTTGTTGGCGGACCTAGATCGCCTACTCGGTGAAGAAACCGGCCTGCCCGTCCTGGTCGCCGAAGACCCATTAACTTGCGTGGTGCGTGGTTGTGGCATCGCGCTAGAACGGATGGATAAGCTGGGCAGTTTGTTTACCAGCGAGTAGTGGAAACACGGTGGAACAAAGCCCACCCCCGTTTTTTAGACAAGGCCACTCGGCCCATGCTCGGCTCGTCTTCTTCGCGCTCTTGTCGATCATTTTATTGGTGGTTGATTCGCGTTTTAAAGTCCTCGAGACCTTGCGTCAAGGCGTTGGGACGGTTTTGTATCCTGTACAGCGAGCCTTACTTATTCCCCGTGACGCCGTATCCCTCGGCACGCAATACACCTCAGAGGTCGGACGGCTACGGCAGGAGAACTCCGAGTTAAGGCAAGTCGAGGCGACCAATGCACGGGCCTTGCTGCAAAATGAGCAACTGGCCAGTGAGAATACTCAGCTCAGAAAACTACTTGAGATGCGCGACCAGGTGCGCATTAAATCAACGGTTGCGGAAGTGCTGTACGAGACACGCGATAGCTTTAGTCGCAAAGTGGTGATCGATCGAGGGCTATTGAATGAGGTGTATCCTGGACAACCCGTGATCGATGCGCGCGGCGTGATTGGTCAGGTCGTGCGAGTCAATCAATATAGTTCGGAAGTCCAGTTAGTGACCGACCCGGGTGCCTTGTTGCCGGTTGAAGTGCAGCGTAGCGGTCAGCGGGCGGTGGCCTATGGAGGTCCAGGTGCTGGCATGATGGAGTTGCGTTTTCTAGCCGCAAACTCTGACATCAAGGAGGGGGATTTGATCGTCACCTCTGGGCTGGATCGAATTTATCCGGCGGGTCTTCCAGTCGGCAAAGTTAAGCGCTTCGAGCGCAACGCTTCGAGTAGTTTTTCGAACGCTTTGGTCGAGCCACTGGCTGCAGTTGAGCGAACCAAGTTGGTCCTGGTTTTATTGCTTGAACGTCAAGTCTTGCCTGCGCCGCCTGAAGAGCCGGTGGCTAAAACCAAAAAGGGAGCGAGGCAATGATCACACGCGAGTATCTGCTACTACCAGCAAATCGAGCCTTTATTGCATTCACTTTAGCGGCTGCTTTTATTCTTAATATGTTCCCCTGGGGGCGATGGATTGGCGTACCCGACTTTTTAGCCTTAGTACTGGTATTTTGGAATGTGCATCAGCCGCGCCTGGTCGGACTGGGCATTGCCTTTATTTTCGGCTTGTTGATGGACATTCATAACGGGGCCTTGCTGGGCGAGCATGCGCTGGCCTACAGCATTCTTTCGTATGGCGCGACAAGCTTGCATCGTCGCGTGCCCTGGTTCGGTACCACGGGCCAAATGCTTCACGTGCTGCCCCTCTTTCTTTTGGCGCAGTTGAGCACCTTAGTGGTCCGGCTAGCGGTGGGCGCGAAAATGCCAGGCTGGTGGTATTTCTTGGAAAGTTTCGTATGCATCTTGCTCTGGCCCGTAGCCGAGCGCATGTTACTGGCCCCACAGCGCCGCGCCGTAGCCCGCGATGTGACACGTCCGATCTAAAAGGTTCGTGCCAATGGTAGAAGTCAAAGACACTGGCAAGGAAATCAAGCAGCTCAAGATTCGGCTAGGTCTAGCCATGCTTTTGATCTTACTGTGCTTTGGTGCCTTGGTTGCGCGCTTCGCGTATCTGCAAATCTATCGCTATAGCGACTTCCATGCTCAGGCTGAAGACAATCGAATCTCGCTAGTTCCAGTGCCTCCCACTCGAGGGTTGATCTTTGATCGCAACGGGGTTTTGCTGGCTGAGAACGTCTCCGCCTTCACCTTGGAATTGGCGCCGAAACTCATCGACAATCTCGACCGAGTCATCGACCAGCTTGCAGAAATCGTCGAGATCACCCCGAAAGATCGACGCCGCTTCAAGCGCTTGTTAGAGGACTCCAGAAGTACAGAAACGATCCCGCTCAAAGTACGTTTGAGCGACGAGGAGGTGGCGAAGTTAGCGGCTCAGCGTTATCGGTTCAAAGGGGTGGATATTAAGGCTCGCCAGTTTCGCAACTATCCACTCGGCGAAACCGGTGCCCACTTACTTGGCTATATTGGGCGAATCTCACCAGAAGACAAAAAGAAGTTGGACGATTCCGACCTGTCCGCCAATTACGCGGGCTCCTCGCATATGGGGAAAGTCGGTTTGGAGTTGAGCTATCAAACTCAGTTGCTGGGCCAAGCAGGCTCGGACGAGGTGGAAGTCTCGGCGGGTGGGCGAATCGTGCGCAGCCTTTCCAGAACGCCCCCCAAGGCTGGATCGAATCTCCATCTTTCGGTCGATATCAAGCTACAAAAACTTGTCGAAGAATGGTTTGGGGAACGCAAAGGCGCCTTAGTCGCCATCGACCCCAAAACAGGTGACATCCTAGCGTTTGTCTCAAAGCCGACCTTTGATCCCAATCTATTTGTGGACGGCATTGATACACAGAGCTGGGCCGCCCTGAATGACGACCCCAATAAGCCAATGCTGAATCGCCCTTTGCGAGGTACCTATCCTCCGGGCTCCACCTACAAGCCCTTCATGGCCATGGCCGCGCTTGAGACCGGTGCACGTACTCCCGAGTTCACTATTTTCGATCCCGGATATTTTGCGCTTGGCTCACATCGCTTTCGCGACTCGAAACCCAGCGGACACGGCACGGTCGATCTCAAAAAGTCTATTGTCGTGTCGAGCGACACCTACTACTATAAAACCGCCTACGAGATGGGTGTCGATGCCATTCACGATTACATGAAACCTCTGGGGTTTGGTCAAATCACCGGTATCGATCTCGAAAATGAAGTGACCGGGATTCTTCCTTCCACAGCCTGGAAGATGAAGCGTTACAAACAAAAATGGTTGCCCGGCGAGACTCCGTCGATTGGTATCGGACAGGGCTATAACAGCTTCACTATTTTGCAATTAGCACATGCCACCGGCATTCTGGCCAATGCCGGCACGGTAATGAAGCCCCATCTAGTTCGCTATGTGGAAGATCCAGTGACGCGCATGCAAACACCGACCGCTAAGGAAACCCACAGAATCAATTTTCGGCCCGAGTATCTCGAGCTCGTCAAATCGGCCATGGTCGAAGTGAACCGAGTAGGTACAGGCCGTGTTGCGTTTGCAGGTGCCGAGTATGTGGCGGCCGGAAAGACCGGCACGGCGCAGGTCATCGGCATCAAACAGGGTGAGCGTTATGATGCCAAGAAGATCGAAGAGCGCTTTCGAGATCACTCTCTTTTCATGTCTTTCGCACCGGTCGACAATCCGAGACTGGCGGTTGCCGTGATTGTCGAAAATGGAGGCTTCGGCGCTCAGGCGGCCGCGCCCATCGTACGTAAAGTGTTCGATTATTTTCTGCTGGGGAAACTTCCCAAAGATCAGGCGCCTATTGTTTTGCCACGTGCGGTGGACGATGCCGATTTACGTGACGTACCGGAAAGTATGGAACCCGAGCCAATCAGTGCAGCTGAAGCGGTGCGTCAATGAAGTTGCAGCCTTGAGGGACGATGGATAAGACACCTCTGTGGCAAAGAGTACGGCCCTTTTTAACGGTGTTCGATCCCACACTGTCCTTCTTTCTTTTCTGCGTGGTGGCCTTGAGTTGTGTGACCATGTATTCCGCAGCGAATGATTTTCCGGGCCGCTTCGATGGCCATGTGCGAAATTTGTTTATCGCCTTCGTGGTCATGTGGGCCGCGGCGAACTTACCGCCCAACTGGATCAGCCGCTCGGCGGTGCCTATTTACGTGATCGGCGTACTGCTTTTATTGGGCGTAGCGTTTTTTGGCGATTCCTCCAAAGGCGCACGACGTTGGCTCAACATTGGCTTCGGCCGCATCCAACCTTCGGAAATTCTAAAGATCGCCATGCCCCTGATGCTCGCCTGGTATTTTCAAAAGCGCGAAGGCGTGTTGAGCTGGAGCGACTTTTTGCTAGCGACCATTTTGCTCGCGGTTCCGGTTTTTCTGATTGCACGGCAACCAGATTTAGGCACGGCCATTCTTGTCTTTGCCGCTGGCTTCTTCGTCATTTTTTTGGCGGGTTTGAGTTGGAAGCTAATCATCGGTCTGGGCGTAAGCGGCATCGCTGCCTTACCCTTGCTGTGGATGGTGATGAAGGACTACCAAAAACAAAGGGTCATGACCTTGATCGATCCTACTTCTGATCCGCTGGGCAAAGGCTTCCACATCATTCAATCCACCATCGCGGTGGGTTCCGGAGGAGTGTGGGGCAAGGGTTGGATGGAAGGCACACAAACCCATCTTGAGTTCATACCCGAACGCACTACGGACTTTATTTTCGCGGTGTTCAGCGAGGAATTTGGTTTGGTCGGCGCGTGTGTGCTGCTGGCCCTTTACCTGGGTATTCTGGCGCGCGGTTTAGCCATCTCAGGCGCCGCCGGTAATATCTTTATGCGGCTACTCGCCGGTGCAATCACGCTGATTTTCTTTACTTACGCCTTCGTCAACATGGGCATGGTTTCCGGCATTTTGCCGGTAGTGGGGGTGCCTTTGCCCTTCATGTCCTATGGCGGTACGGCGCTGGTGACTTTGGGACTTGGCATGGGCCTGCTGATGAATATTTCGGGTAATCGCAAACTGGTACAGACTTAACCAGCGCTTACCTTCTTCATTCTTTGCGAACACGTTGCTTTAAGATCTCAAGCGGTGGGCGTTCTGTGAGCGCTTTACCGGTAATCGGCGCTCTGGGCATGGTCGATTCACCCGCTTCTAAAATAAACTCGTAGTCGAGTGAGAACCAGGGTACTTGACCTTCTTTTGAGTCGGGTTCAGCGTCATCATGTCGCACAAAATCACCGATGAGTTTTTGAGTCACCGCGAATTGCACATCGCTGTCCAGATTGGGATCATCGTGGACATATACCTGCGAAAACTGAGTCTTAAAGCCGTCTTTTCGAATAAGGAAATGCAGATGGGCTGGCCGCATATTGTGGCGCCCCTGCATGCGCAGTAAATCCCCTACCGGCCCACTCACGGGGATGGGGTAGCCGAGAGGCTTAATGCTGCGAAATTTCATTTGCCCTTCCGAATTTGTTTTAAAGGTTCCGCGTAGATTCATGTCGGCCTGGCTTGGGTCTTGATTCTCATAATATCCAAGACTGGAGCTGTGCCACACATCAACCCACGCATCAGCAACGGGCTGGCCAAGCGTATCCAAAACTCTGGCGTGTACCGTAAGTGGGTCTCCTGGTGTCGGGGAGCGAATAATGCTTGCCCCATGGTCTGCAAATGGTGACCCGGGTCTCCAGAACGGGCCGAGCAAGTTGGCGGTTGTATACGCTCGACCATGATCGCCATTATTAAGCAAGCACACTAAGGCGGAAATGCCCAAGGAGCCAGCAGCGAGCACCACCTCGTTGTGAGCTTCATTGCTTGCCTGACCTAGTTTTGCGATGACTGCGCAAACCTGATGGAACTCCGACTCGGTGAGTTCGGCTTCTCGGACGAAGCCGTGAAGGTGGCGCACTGCGCTCGCCATGATGGCCTCAAAGCGCGGACTCTCTGCACCCTTGAGTTCCCGGAGTACGGCTTCAGTAATGTCGCTTTGATTTCGAATCATTATGCTTTGGCCTCAAAGGAGAAAACCCCTCGCAAGAGGGGCTTTTATCACTTACTCGGATGCATGCGAGATGCAGGCAATCCAGGAGCTTAAATCGCCGTCTCGGCCTTGAGGCTCTTCTTGTACATCAGGTAGGCGATGCCCAGTGTAAAGAGCGTGACTGCGAGCAAGAAAGGGTACTCCATCGCCTTAAATGGGGAGAGGAACGGTTGAATAACATTTTCGTCCCAGATCATCAGGCCTGCCGTCCATCCCAACAACGCTACACCGATCCAAATGACAATTGGAAATCTGGTCATAATTTTAAGGACGATGGTGCTACCAAAAACAACGATCGGAATGCTCAAAATCAGGCCGATAAAGATTAACATCAAATCGCCATTTGCCGCCGCCGCAACCGCTAGAACATTGTCCAATCCCATTACCGCGTCAGCAATAATGATGGTCTTCATTGCATCCCAGAAAGTGGCTCCAGCTTTGCCGTGATCGCCCTCGTCATCGCCAGTGTTGACTAACTGAATCGCAATCCAAATCAGTGCCAGCCCGCCGAGGAGCTTCAGGCCCGGAATCTTGAGCAACCAAACCACAATCAGCGTCATGATGATACGCATGATGATGGCACCTAAAGTTCCCCAGAGAATGGCCTTCTTCTGATGGACCGGGGGCAGGTTGCGCGCGGCCATTGCAATGACGATAGCGTTATCGCCAGAGAGCACGAGATTAAGCAGCATGATCGCGCCAAGCGCTGACCAGAACTGCGGAGATGACAGCATTTCCATAATGTTCCAGAATAAAGGGAGGACCTAAAAGGGTGAAAACCCGAAAAGGGAATGACTCAAAAATGAATCAAGGTCTCGCGGACAAACTCGACGATCTGCACTTCCAGTCGCCTTGCTTGCTGACAACTCCGGACCTTTAAAGCCGTCGTAGGTGAATGATCACTCTGCGATTTCGACCTTATTAATCGTGCTGACGAAGCTGTCTTCAGATGGGAATCGCTACTCCCCTTGATGTCCGCATTCTAAACCAAGTGGGCCAGGGCACATTGAGCGCGGTCAATTATTAAGTGCAATCCCTAGTCGTAGCGCTCCATCAATAACTTGACTAAAGTCCTTATCAAAAGGGGCGTAGACGGCCCCCCGCGCCGGACTTGCCCTTGACCCTAGGCTTAAACCTTCAACATAATTTTGCCAATATGACTTGAACTCTCCATCAATGCATGACCCTGAGAAGCGTCAGCCAACTCAAACACTTTATAAATTACAGGCAGCATTTGCTGGCGTTCAAGTCTCGGCCAAATATGGGTGCGTAAAGCCGCCGCGATGCGTGCCTTTTCTGCGTCGGTGCGCGGTCGTAAGGTTGACCCTGTAAATGTAAGGCGTTTGAGCATTACTGGCATTAAGTCGAGCTCCATCTTGGAGGGTTGCAAGAAGGCGATCTGCACGATACGTCCTTCTAAAGCAACTGTTTTAAGGTTACGAGCGACATAATCACCTCCCACCATGTCGAGGATCAATTGTGGGCCCAGCTTGTTGGTCAGCTCGGCCACCTCAACTACAAAATCTTTCTCACGATAGTTAATCGCGTGGTCCGCGCCAAGTTTAAGGCACGCCGTAGCCTTATCGGCGCTACCTACAGTCACGATCACCTTGGCACCCCAGGCCTTAGCCATTTGAGTCGCGGTAATCCCAATGCCAGAGGAGCCTCCATGAATCAAGAGGGTTTCACCGGCTTCGAGGCGGCCCCGCTCAATTACATTCGTCCACACCGTGAAGTAATTCTCAGGGAGAGCCGCCGCCTGTAACATGCTCAGGCCTGCGGGTACCGGCAGGACTTGGCCGACGGGCGCACACACGTATTCGGCATACGCTCCCCCATTGGTCAAGGCACAAACTTGCGCGCCCAGAGCGACACCCGCCTGACAAAAGGCTGCTGCCTCGGCACCCATAGCCACCACTTCACCTGACACCTCAAGACCAATGGTTGGAGAGGCGCCCGGTGGTGGCGGGTACTTACCGCTACGCTGCAAAACGTCGGGGCGGTTGATACCGACGTAAGCGGCCTTGATGAGCACTTCATTGGGTTTCGGTTGAGGAATCGGCCCTTGTGAAAGTTTAAGAACCGAAGCATCGCCACCGCTACCGTGGTCGATTAAACGCATAGACTTATCCAAAACTGCACTCCAAACGAAATTAGGGGAACCTAAACGATGCTAGGTTTCAGGTCGCATAGTTTGGCAGATGTTTGGCAGATTTGGAATCAACGCTGTGAGGTACGTATCGCTCAAACAAAACCATCGTCAAAAGTGAGATGGTGTGCACGTATCAGAGGCTGCATTGTCTTCGAGCTAGCTACCAGTATTTCACCAGCATTCTTGTTGCTACTAAGAATAAGCTCAATGCAAATACCTTCTTGAGCGTTTGTGTCGGTAGGCGATGCGCGAGATTCGCGCCCATCGGTGCGGTTAGCACGCTCACCACCACCAGAGCGCACAAGGCCGGCATGAAGACAAAACCCAAATGCGGGTCCGGCAAGCCCGGAATTTTCCAGCCACTTAAAATAAAACCAATCGTCCCGAACACGGCGACCGGGACGCCGAGCGCTGCGCCTGTTCCCACCGCTGTGCGCATGGGTACCCCAAAGTAAAGCATCAAAGGCACCGTGAGGAAGGTCCCGCCCGCAGAGACTAAGCCGCAAATGAATCCGATTGGCAAACCGAACAACCACAACCACGGGGTGCTGGGCATGGTTTTTCCGGCGGCGGGTTTCTTCCCAGAGTAAATTTGGTAGGCCCCGCCATAGACAATTACGACGAAGCCAATCGCCAGCGTTTTTTGTTCAATCCATCCACTCGCAAAAGAGGAGCTCAAGGTACCTAGGGTCATGGGCAGCACCATGCGCTTCACGATGCTCCAATCGACGGCCCCCTTAATGTTGTGGGAACGAACCGAGGAGCTTGAAGTAAAAATTACTGAAGCCATACCGGTGGCCAATGCTAAGTGAACGATATGATCTGGCGCGAAATGTTGCGCCGTAAAGATCGCCGAGAGCATGGGGACCAGCATCATGCCTCCACCAATGCCGAGCAAGCCCGCTAAAAAACCGACGAAGGCGCCAGCCAACAAATACAGACCGAAAAAAACCGGTGAAATTGAAGCGAAAGCGTCAGTGAATGATCGTAAGTGAGTCCAGTCCAAAATGCGCTGCCAGTTCTATCGCATGAACCGCTTCACGTAATCTGCGCCGAGGCCGACACCTTCAAAGTGCGCCCGATACTTTTCAATACGAGTAAACACATCGTCATACCCTAACGTAACACCCATCGGGTCGACATAAATCAGTGCACCATGAACGGTGAATAGCGTAATCATTTCAGTGCAGTCGTCGGGCACGGTCAGGGTATGAGTTTCACCTGGCGGCTCGAATACATAACTACCGGCCGTGGCTAACCAGTCATGTTCGAGGTAATACCAAGAGCCCTTGATGACATAGGCATGCACTTGTCCAGAATGCCGGTGGCGCTGAAGGACACCGGACTTCTTGACCTTGAGCAGGTGAACATAAAACCCACCAACCACATTGAGGTGAATCGGTCGCGACCAAATGTCCGGGGCAACCGGCGCCCAGAGACGTTCATCATCCTCGGCAAGAATATTGGCTTCCATCATGTCGGCGGCCATGCCCCAAGGTTGCGGCAAGGCGTAGGGAATCTTGTCCGGCTTGGCCTGCGCGGAGGCTGGCACCGAGTGCTGTAGATCAACAGTTTTTTTTGGTGTATTCATGGCGTCACGATAACATTTTTCTATCCCCTATTGACGCAGGTATTTCAGAGGCGTACATTGAAGTTGCTGGCTCTTATTGGCAAAAACCTGAGGAGGTTCGCCCGTCCCGAAACGTTTCGGGGAACTGTCTGAACACAGTGGGAGTACAGCATCACAGCCACCACTCGTGGCTTAAGGGGCACGGTCCTAAACATCCGTGCCCCTTTCTCATTTATTTTTTTCACGGCTTAACGAGTATGAGCAGGTAAAGGTTTTGTTGGTCGTTGCGGTGCATTTTTTTAGGGCCAAAGCTGAGTAGCAAAAAGCAAACGTTCTAAGCCACAAGACCCATAAGCTTGCCGTACCCGTCGACAACATCGTACTTAACTCGATCATTGATAAGTTTCGCAAAAAACTTGCGGGCACACTCGATCTTGCTTGCCTCGATCTTTCGAAAGTCCATGCTCGACATTGAACCCTTGGTTTCGGCCACGAAATACACATGCTTGACCTTGCCCGCCTGAAACGCTATTGCCCAATCAGGGTTGTAGTTGCCGACCGGCGTGGGGATGAAAAAACCTCGTGGAAGCTTGGCATACACAATCACCTCGGTACTGGTATCAAGTTCACTCACGAAATTGCGCTCGTTTATCGAGTCAGTAAACACATAGTCATAAATGTGGTGCTTGGCTTGAAACGCCTTACTGAAATCTTCCTTTGCCTTGTCTTGGGTAAAAATGTCAATGTGATGCGTTTCCCCCGTTGGGTCGTAGGCAATGTGCTCAACAATGACGGTGGCTTTTTGCTCGTTGATCAGGCGCGCAGCTTGTTGCATAAAGTCTTCAGGGTTGGTGCGGTACTGCCCAAAAACAGCCTTGTTGATTCCCTGCAAAACACCGGCAACTGTGGCCCTTGTTAACTGCGGTTCACCTGCTAGTCTCCCCAAAAGATCGTATTTCACGGCAGAGTGCGCCGAGTTCGCCTGATACTCTGTTTTAGATTCCATCACCTTGAACGAAGTGCCGTCAGCCAGCGCGTCGTAGCTTGCCACTTCGGTCTGCTCGCCAGCGACCACCGTATATTGCATCGGACTGACCTTAAGCTCAGCCTCTAAGGCCTTGATGCATTTGGCTACCAGCTCCCCTGTCTCAAAGGTAACCGTATAGGCCGCTTTACGATTGATTCGACTCCATAAGGCTTTGAACTCCTGCTTATCGAAGTTGGCATTGAGTGAGTTGATCTTCGCCTTACGATCATTCTGTTGGGGAGGTAATTTCGCATCGCTGAACACGGTGTCGATAAGCGCAAAAATCGCTTCAGTATGCCCGGCCGATTCTAGTGGTAGCTTGGCGAGCAGGCCTTCCTTTTGAGCTTGGTGGTAGGCCTCGGAAATATGGTCGCTATCGTCTGTGTAATCATTCTTGATCAAGTACTTATAGATCTGCTTGGCCATCTGAGGCGTCACCTCAAGCTCACCCGTTAAGGTTTTCAATATCTTGCCCGAGAAGAAAGCTTCATTGGCGATTCGAGGTCGCGCGGATAATCCCTCGCTGATATCGCGCTGTAGCCCTGATACAAAATCTTTATAGCTCTCGCTCGCCACCACGGTGAGTACATTCACCTGATGCACGGTCGCAGGGTTATCCATGCGCTCGCCGTGTTGGTTCACGCAGAGCCTCAGCCCACGCCCCACTTCTTGTCCGCGGCTCACGGTATTGTCACTATGCTTGAGAGTGCAAATCACAAACACGTTAGGGTTGTCCCATCCTTCGCGCAACGCTGAGTGCGAAAAAATAAACCGAACCGGTTCGCTAAATAGCGGTTATAAGCCGTATCTTCCAGAGTCTGCACCTCGGCCAATTGCTGGTTGTACTCTTCCTCAAAAATTTGAGCGTACTCACCGGGTTGCTCGCCCGCAGCATTGTAGCTTCGGTACTTGCCCACCGCATCTATAAAGAACAGCGACAATACCTTGATGCCTTGGGCAAATAACGCCTGCTCCTTCTCGAAGTGGGCTTTAATGGCTTCCCGTATTTGAATTCGCCTCAGGGCCGATTCGCTCACATCGCCCGTGGCCTCCCCGGCTTCCAACGCATGTCCATTGGTGAAACTCACTACATCGGTCAGTGCATTGACGTCGGCCACCACAAAACCTCGGTACTGTTCCAGCTCACCCGATATATCGAAAAGATTGTCGTGCCGTTTGAGTTTGCGGAGCACCCGCTTAATGCCGTTGCTTTGCTTGATCTCCAGCTCCACCCGAGCCACGGGCGCACTAGTAGACACCTCAATCGAATCTAGGTACAAATAGGCATTGGTGCCCGTCAAGCCCCGAATAGAAATGCCGCGCACGGCAATTCTTTTCACCAGCTTTTGGTTGTACGCATCCAGTGCATCAAGCCGATGAATCTTGTTGTGGGTGGTTTTACGGGTTGCGGAATAGCGCAACACCGCCAGCGGCTTAAAGTTGGCAAGGGAATCCAATGTTTTGCCGCCTTCCATTTTTTGCGGCTCGTCAAGAAACATAATGGGCCGGTTGGCGCTGATCACATCAATGGGTTTGCGCGTCTGAAAATCGTCCAGCTCTTCATAAATGCGACGCGCATCTTTACCGGTCGCATTAAAGGCCTGCACATTAATCACCATTACATTAATGCCCGCATCGCTCGAAAAGCTTTCCAGATTGTGCAGCTGCTTAGAGTTGTAAATAAAGAAGCGTGCACGCTTCCTGTATTCGTCCTAAAAATGCTCGGCGGTAATCTCCAGCGACTTAAAAACACCTTCACGAATGGCGATGCTCGGCACCACAACAATAAACTTGCTCCAACCATAGCGGGCATTAAGCTCGAACATGGTTTTGAGGTAGCAGTAGTTTTGCCGGTGCCGGTTTCCATCTCAACATCAAGATTGATGTCGCAGACCTTGGTTTCAACCAATTCACCGGAAAGTGCTAAGTTTTGCGAACGCTGCACCCCATGGATATTGTCGAGAATTTGGGCATGAGCAAGCGCCAAGTCGGCGTTTTTAAAGCCGCTGGTTTCAAGCGCAGCCACAGCCTGACCACCCGCATCCATCGTGCGGCCCGGATCAATCCGATAATTCAACCCCGCACGCTTGGGTTGGCCCGCGAAACAGGCAACAACGGCTTCTACAGCTTGGGTTTGATAGGCTTGTTTTTTAAATTTTAGCTTCATTTTCTTTGAAAACGATATCTTTCTAGGTACAGTTTAATTTATAACAAGTCTATATAAATCAATGGGTTAAGGCCTTTATAAATTACGCTGGCGTCACAGTTATAAATTTCTATCCTGCATTTTCGGCGTCAGTACCTAGCGCGGAGCTTTACGCGCTCCGGTGTTCCTAATACGCCCATTGCGCCTCATATTGCTCAAAAGATTACTAATTTTGTTGCGCTTTTGGGATTCGTTCAAAGCATCGCTCAGTTTCGTCATCAGCAAGCCATCAATCTCTTGGCGCTTGGCAGGCCCAAATTGGCCGAGGTAGTCAAGAACCAGCTTGATGTAAAACTCATCGTCCTGGGATCTCGTTCGAATGTAGGCTGCTTTGTTCGCCGTGGCTGAGGCCACGTTGGCGGCGACAAACAAGTGCGGTCGTCGGCCTTCAATCAGGCGTGCGCGGCGCAGGCGTTGAATCACCGCATCGTCAATCAGCAACTTCTTCTGCACACGATCCAAGGCCAAAATATCAGGCGGGCCTAAATCGGTATGTTGAACCGAGATTTTCCATTAGCCGTTAATTTCTAATGGAAACCATAAGGTTAAGTGATTGATTAGAATGGGATTTAGGGTGTTTTGATCGTCTAAATTGGCGTCGCGATTTGAGTGCGAGGTATTGATGGGCTTTAACTTACGGTTTACCGACAAAGAGATCACCGCTTGGGGTGGCATGGCGCTGA
>JANOPA010000067.1:0-68519 GCA_031421635.1 Betaproteobacteria bacterium
TGCCTCAAACGGCCCCCGCTGCCGAACCGTCATCCTTTCTTGCGCCCCTACTCGCACCTGTAATTGCACCAGCACCAGCACCAGCACCAGCACCAGCACCAGCACCAGCACCAGCACCAGCGCCAGTAAGTTGGGCGCAAAAACTTAAACGCGGCTTATCAAAAACCAGGGGAAATCTGGCGGGTTTGTTTTCGCGCACCAAGATCGACGAAGAGCTGTATGAAGCGCTTGAGAGCGCACTGATCGCCAGTGACACAGGCTATTCCACTACGGAGTTTGTGCTCTCAGAACTCAAAGAAGTGGTCCGCAAGCAGCGGCTGGAGTCAGGCGACCAAGTTCGCCAAGCTTTGGCCAATATTCTTAGAGATCTTCTGTTGCCACTTGAAGGCCACATCGATATTGATCGCGTGAAGCCCTTAATTCTCATGATGACCGGCGTCAACGGCGCTGGAAAAACCACTTCAATCGGTAAGCTTACCCATCACCTTAGGGGCGAGAACAAGTCGATACTCTTGGCCGCCGCCGATACTTTTCGGGCCGCTGCACGTGAGCAATTGCTTACTTGGGGCGAACGCAATCAAGTGCAGGTAATTTCTCAAGACGGTGGGGATCCGGCTGCGGTGGCCTTTGACGCCGTGAACGCAGGTCGGGCGCGCGGCACCGATGTGATTCTGATCGACACCGCGGGGCGCCTGCCTACGCAGGCCCATCTTATGGAAGAATTAAAGAAAATACGACGAGTGGTTAGCAAGGCGATGCCAGACGCTCCACATGAGGTTATTCTGGTGCTCGACGGCAATACCGGACAAAACATGTTGGCTCAGGTCAAAGCTTTTGACGAAGCGGTCAGTCTCACCGGCCTGATCGTGACAAAATTGGATGGTACGGCCAAAGGCGGCGCCTTGGCGGCTCTCGCCTATAGTTTTCGGCAGACCCAGAGGGTCGCTCCTATACCTGTTTACTTCATTGGAGTGGGTGAAGGATTAGATGATTTGCAGTCGTTTTCAGCGTCTGAATTTGCTCAGGCCTTGTTCAGTTAGTGCCCACATCGGCCGTCGATCTCGCTTGGCTTGCCTCCGATCTTTTCGACTTAACCAAGTGGCGTTCTTTGTTGTAAAAGTTGAATCTTCTACACTGTTTTGCCTAAATGATAGTCATGCCAAAACGCTTTGACCGTTCACGTCGCTCGTTTGTATTAGTGGCCGCCGCTGCGCCGATGCTTTTACAGGCTTGTGCCCAGGGTCCAAACTACGCCGGCCCGAGTGTGGTCCTCAAGTGGAATGAAACCGCACTTTCCGCGGTGCGCGTCGGGACTTTGGCGCCACCCATGGTGGCGCGAGCTCTTGCCATGGTCTTTACCTCAATGTATGACGCCTGGGCTCCCTATGATGGAAAAGCCGTAGCGACTCAAGAAGGCGGGCCGCTACGCCTGGGCCTACCAAAAGACTTTGCAAATGTTCGGTTAGTGAAAGAAAAAGCACTGTCCTACGCGGCTTATGAGGCGCTGAAAGATGTCTATCCTGAGCAACAGGCAAGCTTCGATGCCGCCATGGTTGCCTTGGGTTTTGACCCCCAGGCAATACTTAGTGCTGACGATCCTGGCCAAATTGGACGGGACGCTGCAAAGCGCGTGCTGGCATACCGGCACGCCGATGGCAGCAACCAGCTCGGCGATCTCGCGGCAGGTGCGTACGCTGATTACACGGGCTATAAGCCCGTGAACACGGTCACTACTGTCAATGATCCAAATCGCTGGCAGCCCTTAAAGTTTAGCAATGGGAGGACTCCCGGCTTTATTGCGCCGCAGTGGGGATCGATCAAGCCATTTGCCTTATCGGCAGGTTCAGAGTTCCGGCTGAGTGTCAGCCTTCCTCAGTTTGGTAGTAAGTCGTATAAGGACCAGGCCGAGGTGGTCCTCAACTACACAGCCAACTTAACAGATCAGCAAAAAATGATCGCGGAATACTGGGCCAATGGCCCCAAGTCCGAAACACCGCCGGGCCAGTGGCATAAGATCGCTGCCTGGATCTCCCAGCGCGACCTGTTCGATCTCGACACTGATTTGAAAATGTTTTTCCTGCTCAGCAATACCGTGATGGATGCGAGCATTAGTTGCTGGGAGTGCAAGCGGTACTACGATTCGGTCCGTCCGATTACTGCCATCCGCACTCTGTATGTTGGTCAGCAAATTAAGGGCTTGGGTTCTGCACAAGACGGTATTGGCTTGATGCCGGGGGAGCTGTGGCACCCTTATCAGCTCACAACATTTTCGACACCACCTTTTGCCGAATTTGTTTCCGGGCATAGCACTTTCTCATCGGCAAGTGCCGAGATCTTGCGCCGCTTCACGGGTTCAGATGGCTACGGCGAAAGCGTGACACTTGCGCCTGGCTCCGCCACCCATCAAACGGCTATCCCTAAACAAGCGGTGAATTTGCAGTGGGGAACATTTACCGCAGCGGCTCAGGAGGCGGGTCTTTCCAGGCTATACGGCGGCATTCACTTTGATGCCGGCAACGAGGTAGGTCAGAGCATGGGTGGAAAAGTGGCCGCTAAAGTTTGGGATAAGGCGCTTCGATTGATGAACGGTTTACGAGACTAGAACGCGTCTGCCTGTTTACTAGGCTGGCTGCTTTCAAAGGAGGGAAGTTTCATCAGGCGTTCGAAAATCGCCATGGTTTTTGGGAGTGCGGCGGTGTCCACATTAAAACGCTTGGCGTTGAAGATTTGCGGCACTAAGCATACATCGGCAAGACTAACCTGATCGCCGACTGAATATTGCCCCGGCCTTAGGGTCTGTGTCGTCCCGACGCTGAGCTCGCGCTCATAAGCTCCTAAACCTTCAGCGCACCAGTGCCGATACCAGACGTCAATCTCCTCTTGGGTGTGATTGAGGGAACTCTTCAAATACTTGAGAATTCGTAGGTTATTGATCGGATGAATTTCGCATGCGATCAACTGTGCCAGGGAGCGAATTCTCCAGCGTTGAAGCGCCTCACCGGGCACGAGCTTAGGGCCAGGGTGGGCTTCGTCTAAATACTCGATCATGGCCATCGATTGATTAAGCAGGTGCTCGCCATCAATCAGGGTGGGTACGAGCCCTTGCGGATTGAGCTTGGCATAGTCCGCACCAAGATGCTCTGCTTTCACAAGCGAGACGTATTGAGGGTCGTAGCTCAGGCCTTTGTAATGGAGGGCGATACGCATACGAAATGCGGCCGAGCTGCGGAAATAGGTGTAAAGCGCAAGCATGATGATGTTCAAATAAATAAGCGGGCAAGAAGCGTTATTCTAGGCCTTTTTGCCGCGACACCAGAAGGCTCAACACCCGAGTGTCGCTTACGATGCTAGGGCTTGATGACTTTCAACTTAACGGCTAACACGAACGCGCCAGATACATTTCCCTCGACCTCTACCACTTGACCCGCCTTGAGTCCCGGAAGGTCACCATCAATTTCCGTGTTGCTGTCCCACTTTACGAGCAGACCATTGACCTTTAAGGTCTTGTTAGGCAAATCGATCTCGTAGGCGCCGCCCTTGGTCTTGACCAATCTGGGCACGTTTACTTTCACCAACTCAACTTCGCTCACCAAAAACACGCCCTTATCGAAATTTCCCCGGATCGTGGCTTGTACCCCGTTTGCCAGATCACTTTGCGAGGCGGTTCCGCCGCCGCTTGTCTTGTACCTCGTCGTCGCTTGCAACTGAGCATTGACGAGCCTCGAGCTCTGAACGTTAAAGGTGCCTGGACCGGCCAAATATGATGAGACGTTGCCCACAAAAGCGCGATAGCGGCCATCGTCCGTGTTCACGAAACTCAGGCGGGTCACTTGCACTTGATTGCCTACTAATGTGCCCTCAACTTTCACCAGAACATCGTTATCCAAATCGGTTGCGATGCCATCCATGAATTGAGTAGAGAGGCTACTGGCATCGACAACTGAATTACGAATCTTAAAGCTCGATTTGTCGACGAAATCACTAATGCTGCCGAGCAGTTCAATTTTGATATCGTCGCTGACGCTGAGAAACTTGACTTCGCTGGCCTTCAGAATGGGGCTCGTGTTGGCGCTGGTACTAATGGTGCCAAGCACGCGAAGTGGCTTACCCGTCGCCAGGTTGCCGATAGTTCCGCCGACAAAGCTTGCCTGACTCGCATCGATATCTATGCGACCGATAGTGAAGCGCCCTGGGCTGGTCCCTATTTCGCTGACGACTCCACCGATGCGTAGCGGTGCGTTGCTGTCCGCTGGAGCGCTCTCAACTTGAACGGCGTTAGCCGTGACGACGGCAGCACTGATCGGGGTTGCGGCGTAGGCACTGATACGCTGACCTACTGCTAAAGCCGAGGCGGAAATGGACGAAGTACTAGAAGAGGAAGTGAGGCTCGACGCTAGACTGAGATTGGTCTTGCTGTCCACGACGATGCCCACGTTGCCGACGCTCAACCGAAGCACGCCCACGCTAGGTGTTGTGATGGCGCTGATCCGGCCTGTTAAACGGGTTTCAGTCGATGCGGTTGAGCTTCGCAATTCGATACGCGTTGCGAGCAGTTCTTCGGCCGCGTTACGGGTGCCATGGATCTCAAGCGCGTTGCCAATTGCGAGGCTCGAGAGACTCGCAAAACCATCGAACACTGTGGCTTGAGCCGGAGCTTGTTGCAGGCGTATCATCTGGCCCGCCACCACTAAAGTGTCCGCGCCAAGCGACTCAATGGTGCCGATGACATTAGGACGAATATAAACCGTCTGGGCGAGTTCATTCGCAGAGGTGTTGTCGAACTTAAGCTCGACCTGCATCCCAAGCCGGGTAGCGCTTGAGCTCACACTAATCGGTGAGGCGGGGTTCTTTCCGTTCAGGTAAATGGTATTGCCTTCGGTATAAGTCCGACCCTCGACAATCACGCTTCCAAACCCCGTAATCGCACCGATTTGCGTGCCACCGCTAAAGCCGCCTGTACCACCGGACCCTACTCCGCCTGCTCCACCACAGGACAGCAATAGCAAACTAATGAGCGACAACAAAACGCCGACGAAAGCGTGCCGTGCGAATTTGAACGGGGTCGACGAAATGGCCCCAGATCGGGAAGGGATCTGCACGGAATTCATTTCCTTCGCTTCGGCGAAACCCAGGTTGATGCGATACGACTGGGTTCTGAATATACATACACCCCAAACCGAAGGCGCCCGCGATGATCATGTTGGCGGTCGATCTCGTAGCGCTGCTGGGCGGCGTTCACGCTGGCGTCGAACACTTGTTTCCATTGCGTTTTGGCCAAGTGGCTCAGCATTTCGATGGAGGCATCGGATACACCGTTGACGTACATGCTGTGCTCAAGAAACGGTGCCTTTTCATCTTTGCCCACCGCGAGTAGATTCGCCGCGCCAGCCGCAAGATGGTCACGAATATGTTGATGAAAATATTTGGCAAGATCGAGCGTACCGCTTTTTGGTACCATCGCCTCGGAAAGCGGGGTCACAGTGTCGTCACTCTCTGTCACTAGACCAAGGCGCAGCAACTCGTCCAAAACGGTACGCTTGGAGAAGTCCTTGGTAATTGCGCTCACCAAAGTTTCGAACGATGGGGCCGGTCCACTTATAGAAAGGGTCGCCGGTTTGCCTTCAGTAGTCACATAAGCAGCGTCGGTTGCCCATTTGGTAAACACCTGCTCGGCATAAGAGAGTTCTTTGTCTACCGCATTGGCCAACTTTGGCGAGCGCGAGTCGCTACGGTGGGATTTCACTTCCTTGCGATGTACCCCAGAAAGGAGGCTGACCGCCGCATCGGTGGCTTTGCGTTGATGAGATTCCAATTCGCGCTCGGCGAGATCGATAAACCCCGAGCGCAGCGCCTTCGATATTTCTGTAAAGCCGATGCCATTTTCTAGCCAAAGGCGAATCAATGGCGCGAGCGTCTCTACGGCGTCGTCAAGAAGTAATTCTTTTACTCTTGTCGGGCCGCCGATGGGCGCCTGGGCATCGTCAATTTCTGAAGACATGGTGTTATTGTAGAATTTTGCGCAGGATCGGTCAAGGGAAACATTCCCTTTGTTTCTGAAAGTCGCTAGACTTTGCAACGACTAAAAGTGAAGTCGACTGCGATAGATCAAGTCTATGTCACCGATTATCTGTAATTATTAGCACTCAAGCCCGACGAGTGCTAACATTTATGCGTGAATTGAAATGATTCAATTCATACGCCCAGTGTTTATGGGGTCCCCTCACGAAGGGGTTTGTCTAGGAGAGGTTATGTCTGTTCACAGTTCTAATGCTTTGATTCCTGCGATCGTCGCGAGTCGACCTAGCTCTGGGTTGACTGCCGCAATGGCTATACCTGCCGTTGGGAACCTTGACGCCTACATCACTGCTGTTAACCGTATCCCGATGCTTACCCTTCAACGGGAGATGGAGCTGGGAACGCGCTTGCGCACGATGAATGATCTTGATGCTGCCCGCGAAATGGTGATGTCTCATCTGCGACTTGTCGTTAGTATTTCGAGACAATATCTTGGCTATGGCCTGTCTCATGGCGATTTGATCCAAGAAGGCAATATTGGCCTGATGAAGGCTGTTAAGCGCTTTGATCCAACCCGCGGTGTGCGCTTGGTTTCGTTCGCAATGCATTGGGTGAAAGCGGAAATTCACGAATACATTCTCAAAAACTGGCGCTTGGTAAAAGTCGCGACTACCAAGGCACAGCGTAAGCTGTTCTTTAATCTTCGCTCGATGAAGGGTGATGCCCGTACCTTGAGTCCGGCCCAAGTCGACTCAATTGCCACCCAATTAAACGTCAAGCGCGAAGACGTGATTGAAATGGAAACCCGCCTTGGGGGCCAGGAAATCGCTCTTGAGCCTCAAACTGACGATGGCGAGGAAGGCTTTGGCCCGATCTCCTATTTGAAGTCCGAGCATGGTCAGCCGGATCAAGTATTGGAGGGGCGCGAACGTGACCGCTTACAAAGCGATGGCATTGAAGCGGCCTTGGCAAGTTTGGATGCGCGCAGCCGTCGAATTATTGAAACACGTTGGCTCAAAGACGATATGGAAGGGGGTTCACTCACTCTGCACGACCTTGCCAATGAGTTTGGCGTCTCTGCCGAACGGATTCGCCAAATTGAAGTCAGCGCGATGAAAAAAATGAAAGGTGCGCTCGCCGCCTACGTCTAATTTAAGAGAGCGTTCTTGCAGGCGCTCTCTCATGGGGCGGAGGTGACTCCACCGCCCAATGCCTCCCTCCTTGCCGGCGCCAATCTCCAGATTCGCGCCGGTTTTTTATTTGTGCGGAGAGTTCATGCATGCTATCAAAAGTTAAATAGTGATTTAACACACCTTTGGTACTCATTGATGCGACCGTTCGTCCGCCTGGTACTGACGCACAGGCAAGAGCGAACAATAATCACACTCAGAACGTGACATAAATCTCGACCAATGAGTTGAGAATGCAACATCGCCAGGGAAAATGTGAGGCCTTCAAGAGGGGGCCGAGCGACCGAATGTAGGTTTGAGGCGATGATGACAATAATGGGTTTCCACGTTCGCAGAACATTTCTCAGTAGTGCCCTAAGCACTATGATTGTTTTGAGTGGCTGCGCAGATCAGAGTGACCCAAGCACGACCATCCCTCCTCAAAGCGCAGACGTTGCGATGTCCAAGCAAGCGAGCGGATTGAGTAACGTAACGACCAAGCCCAGCAGCGCAGTGGATAATCTTGCGAATACTTTGGTGACTAAGGAAGCCTCCATCGGCGCGGTGACGGGCTTCGGCAGCGTGATTATCGAAGGCGTCAAGTACGAGGATGATGCAGCACTCGTCATGCTCGACATTGATCCGACCCAAGTAAGTGTGGGTAGCTTGAAAGACATCAAGCTGGGCATGCGCGTTGCCGTGCAAGCCGATGGGAAAAAAGCTCAAAGTTTCACCCTTGGCACCGAAGTGATGGGGAATGTGAGTTCTCTCGGCGCGGACTCTTTAGTGATCGCCGGTCAGACCGTGAAAGCCTCAAATGACCCCGCCTCGAGCACAGTGTTCGAAGGTGTCTCTGGCTTATCCGGGGTAGCGTTGGGAGACCTTGTTGAGGTCTATGGTCAACGCGATGCCAGTGGCATCATCATCGCCAGCCGTGTTGAACGCAAGAGCCTTAGCGGAACGACGCTTACGCGAGTCAAAGGCAGCCTTGCTAAACTCAACAAGGCTGCGAAAACTTTTGCATTGGCCGGTTTAACTGTGTCGTATGCCAACACGACTCGCATCGTGCCAAACCTTGACGCGCTGATCGATGGCGCAAACGTGGTCGTGTTTAGCGATGTAGCCCTGCAAGCAGGCGTTCTTAATGCCAGAGGCATCACGATGCTGGCGCCTTCTTCAGAGCTCAATGGATTGCTACGGGTCGCTGGTCATATTCGCGGACTCGATTTTGCCGCACATACTTTCATGATTGATGGCATCAAAGTCGACGCCAGCAAGGCAGTCATTCTGAAAGGTAGCGCTAGCGACCTCGCCAATAGCCTAAAAGTAAGAGTTGTCGGCAGTTTCGCGGACGGTCGGATCGTTGCGACCGAGGTGAGCTTTCAGAAGGATCTTGGCGATGCCCAAGTGGACGTGAAAGGCGAGATCACGGACTTTGTGAAAGCTTCTAGTTTCAAAGTGCGCGGCGTACCCATCGATGCCAGCGCCACAAGCGTCAGTTTCGTCAATGGCGATGTTTCCAAATTGCTCGCAGGAGTCAAGGTTCGTATCAGGGGTGAGGTGCAGGGCGATGTCGTAAAGGCCTTGGCGCTAGAGTTTCTGAGTGCCGAGAGTTCGGGTGTCCCGAGCAATCCCAGCAGAGGTCTTTCATCTAAAGATCAAGTGACAACGACGGTCACGAGCTTCAGTATCCAAGGCAGCCTTTCGAACATCGATGTGACTAAAAAGACCATTCGCGTCAATGGCAATACCTTCAACTTACCGGTCGAGATCGCTGATTCTACGATGCTCGAATCCCTGAAAAACGGAAGCAACATCTCCGTGGAAGGTTCGGTTGATAACGGACAGGTCGTCGCTACTAAGGTTGTCGTGACCAAGCAATAAGCCCGCGTGCTTAAGCTTCGCAAGTAGGGGCGTCCTTGGTCGCGCCATTCAAGACCTAGGTACACTTAGCAAAAGCAGTGTTAAGGAGTGCCGAATGTTCGTTGAGTCTGTGTTCAAAAAATGCGCTTCTTTGAGAAGTCTTTCGTATTGCGCGCTGATGGTGGGGTCCCTGCTTGTCGGCCAAACCGTCTTTGCTCAAAGCTCAGACAGTGCCAGCTTTCCAAACGGTCAAACCATCACCTTGGTCATGCCCTTTCCTGCGGGCTCTGGCGTCGATGTGGTGGCCCGCCTAATGCAGGAAAGCCTTCAAAAAACACTCAAAACATCGATCGTTATTGACTATAAAGTGGGTGCCGCAGGCAATATTAGTTCCGAGCTTGTTGCTCGTGCTAAGCCCGATGGGCTCACGGTCATGCTCGCTACCGCTGCCACACATGGTGTCAATGCCGCGCTCTACAAGAAACTACCGTTCGATGTGGAGGCTGATTTCACAGCGCTCGGAACCATCGTAGATGTGTCCAACGTGTTGATGATCAATGCAACTGTTATTGACGTAAAAACCGCCAAGGATTTTATCGATAAGGTCAAAGCTGAGCCTGGAAAATATAATTATGCGTCCACCGGTAACGGCACGGGTACCCATTTAGCATTCGCCGAATTCAATGCTAAAGCGGGCCTCAATATGGTTCATGTCCCCTACAAAGGCGGGCCGGAGGCTACCCAGGCGGTCCTAAAAGGGGAGGTATGCTGTGTGTTTAGCCAAGTGCAAGCGGCTCTGCCGCACTACCGGGCAGGGAAGGTGCGATTGCTCGGCGTCAGCACCCCTCAAAAGGTTGCTGCTGTCAGCGAAGTGCCGACCATCTCGGAAAGCGCCTTACCTGGCTATGCGAGCTATATTTGGTTTGGCATCATGGGTCCCAAGGGCATGAATTCGCAAATATCTCAGCGTTGGAACAGTGCAATTAAAGAGGCACTGGATAATCCCGAGCTTCGCCAAAGATTAATTAACGGTGGTAATACGCCCCGTTACGAAACGCTTGAGCAATTCAAAGCGACTATCAAGAAAGATCGCGCCAATTGGGCTTTGGTCGTCAAGGAGTCTGGGGCGACGATTGATTAATCGAGGCACCGTAAGGTAAGTTATTGGACGGTCTTCATCTCATTGCCGATTTGTCGGCCTGTCGGCCCATTCAATCAGGATTGATGACGGAGCCGGCCGAACTGGAAGCCTTTTGCCTCGACGCCATTCGTGTTGCGGGTTTAACGAGTGTCGCCCATCTTTTTCATTCTTTTCGCGATGCGACCCGAGATGCTTCCCTGGCCGCCGCCCCTATCGGCATCACCGGCGTCGTGCTGTTGGCAGAATCTCATTGCGCGATCCATACGTGGCCAGAGAAGGATGGCGTCACCTTAGACGTGTATGTCTGCAACTATGGTCAAGACAATTCCGCCAAAGCGCGTCAGCTTAGCCAGCTCCTTATCCAAGGGTTTTCAGCTGGCAAGGTGGAGTGTCAGGAGCTCTTGCGAGGCTAGGATTTGTATGAGGGATGTTGCGATCCTCATGGCGGTCCGGTGAGCCGGGAGCGGGCCCGCAATATCCGCGCACTGCTCTACCCCAAGCCTGATTTACCTTCGGGAAAAATCGAAACCATCGGTGCATATTAAAGACTCGGCCTTAATTTCTAAGCTGAATCAGCGTGGCTTAGAGCATATGGAAGCAATCTTGGCTCGAGGTCAGAAAGAGAGCGTCATGCGTCAAGATGTGTCCGCGCTCGACGTATTTATGAACTTGGTCGGTTTGACTTACTACCATGTCGCCAATCACGCGGGGTACTTGGCGGGAGGATTTAGTCGCTCAGTCGTCAATCAACTTGAGGATAGTGCGTTTCGGCACCATCGCCGGCAAATCATCGTGGAGACTACGACTCGGTTTGTGTTGCGCGACCCGCACGCTGACCGGCGCGCACTCCCAGTGTAAAGGCTTCTTCAAATACTGAGTAACCCGCGAGATCACTATGAGCGAAGCTCAAGGGAGCGCGCGAATTCAGAAGATGTGCGCGTGCGTTGCGCAGGGGCTCACTATGCCAACCTGGTTTGGGTACAGCCATGGCATGACCAAAACGCGCGATATCGAGATGCTTAAGGTGTTCAGGAAAGTCAGGATGGGCCGACATGAATTCCTTCACAACATTCGTATGCCAAAATTGCCAAGGCTGCTCGAGCAGTTGCTTTCTAACCTCGCGGCCTTCGCCGAGGGCGTGGTAATAAGTGAGTACGGTTGGGCCGTTGGTTTGAGCGAGACTTTGGTGTTGTGCGTTCACATAACCCAAGCCCTGCCCACCATAGATTACATTGTCCCAAGCAGGCGCCGCTCCACCGCGATCGCGCAGATCTCGGTCCAAATAGGCATTGGCGACCATCCAGCTTGAATGTTCGCTTAGGCGGCCGAGCGCTTGCAACGCAGACACGGTGTGCTGATTGTCGAGCGATCCGGCAAGTAGCCTTTGGGTGATAAAAAGCGGCAGTGCCAGAATGCAATGCTGGCAATCCCATTGCTCAACATGATCAGAGTTTAAAGCTCGCACCGTCAGACCCTTTGCCTTGGGCTTAATATGCATCGCAAGGCGCTCAGTCTGTAAGCGCTCTCCAAGGGTTGCCGCGATTTTCTTGCTCAGCCACCCATTGCCCTCAGGCCAGGTGAAGACCCCGCTGGTGGCCGTCAGATCTTCTTTGGCATTCTCTCCGGGAGCTTGGAAACCGTGCCTTGAAGCGAAGTAGTGCACTCCAGCCCAAGCCGAAACACTGGCCATTCCCGAGCCGTAGTCATCACGGCAGCAATAATCCAGGTACCAATGTAGATGAGGGTCGTCCAAGCCTTGCTGACCTAACCAGGTTTTAAAGTTGACGCGGTCTAAGTCCAGACGTTCACTTAGGCGTGTGGAGGTGATAGCCGCATCCGCAGCCGTGCCCATCGGGAGTTGAAACCCGCCGCGTTCTTGAAAGCCTTGTATCAAATCACTAAATCGGCGATAGGCTTGTAAGCTTGACTCGCCCACGTCGGCCAGTGGCAGCAGCCCCTCGTGCCAGGCACCGCGAAAAAATAAACGCTCCTGTGGGCTGTGACAAAGATGACGCTCGCCCTGCGCGCTTACTTGCCATCGGCCTGAGCGAAATTCCATGAGTTCCAATTCGGCCAGGAGCGCACGCACGGGTTCCAGCCCGTCGCTTGGGTCCTCGTTCCTGCCACGCGCGTTGATGGGCACGGGCAAATAATGGGCGCCCATTGGGCAGGCCAGATTATTGATCTGATGCGCACGGCTATTGCCCCCCGCTTCCTTTTCAAGCTCAAGGACGACGAAGTCATCGATGCCTTGCTTTTTTAAGCTCCAAGCAGCACCAAGCCCGGCAATACCGCCACCAATAATAACTACCTGCGCCTGCCGGGAAACAACCCGTTCGGTCGGCGAGGTCGCGCTTTTAATACGATGCCCGCTCTCAAAATTGGGGCCGATGAATCCACCGCTAGCTCTGGAAGGCAAAGGCGGCGAAGGCTCGCAGCCGCTTAAGCCCAACGTAACCGTACTCGCCGTGCTGCCAAGTTTGAAACTGGTTTTGAGAAATTCCCGGCGACTCAATGAAGAACCTTGCCCCATTCCGTTTCGAACGTGCGCACCAGGATCTGATTGTGCAGACGATTGACCTCAGCGGGTACGCGCGCCATATCGAGCGGAAAATCAAACAGGGCGGGCAAGCTCGTTAAACTTAGAAAACGTAATTCCCCAGGTAAGGCGCTAGGCATCCGCCAAGGGCGGCGGCTGGCAATAATGAAGCCCCATTCGCCGAAACTCGGTACATGAGCATGATACGGAGTTGCCGTTAGACCGACGCTTTCGATGGTGGTGACCACGGTCCAAAAACTATTGCGAGCGATCAAGGGTGAGGTACTTTGAATGACCGCGTACCCAGAGGCGGCCAGCTTTCTTTGCAAGAGGGTGTAGAAGCTATGGGTATAGAGCTTGCCGAGAGCGAAATTACTCGGATCGGGAAAGTCCACGATAATTACATCGAAGGCCTCAGGACTAGAGTTTGCACTGTCTAGCCATTGATACGCGTCGCTATTGATAATCCGCACGCGCGGGTCAAGAAGTGCGCGGCTATTGAGTTTTAGGAGCATCGACTCGCGCGAGAAGAGCTCGGTCATGGTCGGGTCCAGCTCGACTAGAGTTACGCTTTCCACAGTGGAGTATTTTAGAATTTCGCGTACGGCCATGCCATCGCCCCCGCCCAGAACTGCCACGCGCTTGGGTGCACCATGGGCCGACATTACCGGATGCACCAAGGCTTCGTGATAACGATACTCATCGCGCTCAGCGAACTGCAAATTGCCGTTGAGAAAAAGTCGTGCGCCCTGTTTGCCTTGGGTGACAACCACACGTTGATAACTCGAATTGGTCGCGAACACCATGCGGTCTGAGTAGAATTGCTCCTCCAAGGTGGTCGTGAGGCGATCAGAGCCTAGCCAAGCGGCGACTAACACGGCGATGGTTGCAAGTGCCGCCGCGGTATGTGGGCGCCTTGAGCGGATCTCTTCTTTAAATAAGCTCAGTGTCCAAAGTGCCACACCGGCATTGAGAAGCCCGAACAGCAGGCCGCTACGAATCAAGCCCAGCTTGGGCACCAGCAACAAAGGAAACGCTATGGAGACAGCAAGTGCGCCCAGGTAATCGAAGGTGAGAACCTGTGAGACCAAGTCCTTCAGGTCGTAGCGTTTTTTGAGAATACGCATCACCAACGGAATCTCAAGCCCTACAAAAAAACCGACCAAGAGCACTAAGCTGTACAAGAAGAATCGGAACGGGCCGGGAGCAATACTGTGGGCGAGAAACAAAGCTGCCGGCATGAGGCCACCGACCAAGCCGACCAGCAACTGGATTCTCAAGAACTGTGCCGGCAGTTGTCGTACGATAAAGCGCGAGGCGTAAGAGCCCAACCCCATCGCAAATAAATAGGTGCCGATAATCGTGCTGAACTGGAGGATTGAGTCGCCTAGCAAGTACGACGCGAGCGCTCCGGCGGCCAACTCATAAAGTAGGCCGCAAGCGGCGATCACAAAGACACTAAAAAGTAGGGTGGCCTCAGTCATGGCCGCACACCTCTCTAGTCAAAACACTAGCCATGCACTGCCGCTGCGACAATGATCGAAATCCCTAAACACAGGGCAGCGACCACAATCGCCAATGCGACATTTTTCTTCTCTACTAACTCTGCCCAGAGATCGTAGGGCGTGAGCTTATCAATAATGATGAAGCATAACCAGAACACAAATACGCCGATAAAGGCAAAAATAATTGTGTTTACAAAAACACCCGCTTTAAACCATTCCATGATTAATTCTCCGTTCAAATTGAGTCATTTGTGTCCGCCGCCACTTGTGCTGCTTCCACCGTACGAACCGCCCCAGCCGCGCGCCCCTGAGCCTCTTGAAGTGGCACAGTTTTGATAACTCGGATCACAGTCTCGTTGACTGCACTGCGAAAGCATTACCACCAAGATCATGAAGAACACAAACAAAATAACGATGGTCTTGATGGACACACTACTACTTGACATCGGTGTGACGTCGCGGCGCAGCAGGTCTGCCGAATTCGGCGCAAACGCTCGCGCGACTTCCGAGCTATCGACCGGTTCGCTGCGTGACCAAGTCACTTCCTGTTCAGTTTGTTCTCGAACCAGGGTGGCATTCTTGCTCACAAACTCGGAGACCTGAGTCTTTGCGCCGCGCTTAACCTGCCAATAGAACTCGCCCGCCACAAAGTTGACTTCTGCAGTGTACTTTTCTTTTAGACGGTAGCTCGTCCCAAGGTAGGTTGCAGTATCACCATTGCCGACAATCTTGCCCGCGCCGCTCATCGGTTTACTGATTGACCAGCCTTCTTGAGTGTCCGCCAAAAACGCGAACCCTTCGAGCCGATTGAACATCAAATACTCTTCCCAGCCGAAGGTCTCGGCAGGCGCCGAAAGCTCCTTGCCCATCATGCTGACATAACCCACCAACTGCCAATCGAGGCCCTTAAGCTTACCGGTGGAGCCGAGGGCAAGAGAGGGTTGAATGGGTTCGCTTTGCAGAGCGCTGACAACCTCTTGTCCAATCCCTTGAGTAAGGTCAATCAGGCTATTGCAGGAGCTACAGGTGATGGACTTGG
Organism: Betaproteobacteria bacterium; assembly: GCA_031421635.1. GTDB lineage: Bacteria > Pseudomonadota > Gammaproteobacteria > Burkholderiales > Burkholderiaceae_E > JAPOKJ01. Next base: position 15,272 of record JANOPA010000067.1, read on the forward strand.
TCTGCTGTAACTTGAGGCTAACACTGGCGCCGCAATGTGGACAAGCGAATTGACGGGTGCCTTTGATGTTTGCCTGACTGCCGTCTCTTAGGCCCTTCAATTGCAGGGCTTCGAGCTTTACTGCCGATCCGAGGTAGGCGCTGGGCTTTTTGGGGTCGCTGTAGTCGAGCGAAAGGATCAGACCATCAGTGTTTCTGAGTTCTACAATCCCAAAGGCTTGCTGCAAAGGAACCATCTTGGGCAGCTCGCCTTGGCCGCTGGCCAGATGGGCTTGAGTGATGGCGCTGACCTCAAAGTTTCGCCCCGCCAGCACCAGTGTTTGGTTGAGCTGAAGACTCTCGTAAACGGGAAATGTATCGCTAGCAGCTACCGGCACCATCCAAACAAATTGGCCATTGTCCTCGGAGAGCCAGGCCCCTGCAGCTTGTGAATTCTTACCTACATCGTCGACTAATTCTTGGCCTGTCGAGCCCGCATCAAAAGCGTTGTCGAACCAGCAGTACCACTCGTTCCACATGCCCTCTTTCCAGGCATATTGAAGTCGCCCCACGACGGTGAAGGGCTGGCGCTGGAAATGACCTGTGACACCGAGCTGTAAGGGACTGTAGTCCTCAAACAGAGCGGAAAGCTTGCCCAAGGATTTGAGGCTCTCGCCGTCGCGCACCACCGTTGTTGCACAGTAGCCGCACACCGCGTGCGTCGATGCGGCGCTACGAAACTCAATCGGTGCTCCACAGCCCGGGCAGTTAGATTGCCAGGCGCGTTGCGACTTGCCGCTAGAGGTGGCCATTCAGACGTTTAGGCGAAGGGCTTCCTCAACGAAAGACCTAAACGAGTTTCTTCAGCAGTTCTGCTTTCTTGCTGGCGAACTCTTCCTCAGTGAGGATGCCCTTACCCTTAAGTTCAGCGAGCTTTTCAAGGGTCGCCATCACCTCATCAGGCTTAAGTCCGGTGCTCGCGGCTACCCCTGCGGCGGCTGGAGCGGCATGCAAGCCAGCCTGTAAGTTCTGTGCAAGCACTTGGCCCAGCGCTACGCCAGCCCCAAGTCCCATTGCATCGCCCGCGATACCGCTACCCGCGCCGCCGCCTTGCACCATGGAGGGAATCGCCTGAGCCGTTTGATACTGCATAAACTTGCCCATGTCGTTACCGACCATGCCCATGCCAATGCGCTGATCCAGGATCTTTTGCAGGTCCTCCGGCAGGGAAACGCTTTGCACGGTCATGGTGTCAAGCTTGAGGCCGATCGTCTCGAAACTTGCGGTAATTGTCGACTTGAGCGCCTCGGCCATGGCAATTTGATTGGCCGCCAAATCAAGAAACGGCACACCGCTCGCGGCCATTGCATTACTAATGTTTTGAAGAATCAGGCCCTTCAATTGACCGTCGAGCTCTTCGGTCAGGTAACGATCCCGAGTGCCGCTAATTTGGGTCTGAAACTTGCCCGGATCCACCAGATGGAAGCTGTAATTGCCAAAGGCCCGCACCCGCACTGCGCCAAAGTCTTTGTCGCGAATGGTCACCGCTTGCGGGGTGCCCCACTTATAGTCGAGTTGCGCGCGAGTCGAGAAGAAGTAAACATCACTTTTGAAGGGCGATTCGAACAACTTATCCCAGTTTTTGAGATAGGTGAGTACCGGTAGGGTTTGAGTGCTGAGCTTATACATGCCGGGCCCAAACACGTCGGCAATCTTGCCTTCGTTCACGAACACGGCCATCTGGGACTCCCGCACAGTCAGCGATGCACCGTTTTGAATCTCCATGCCTTCCATGGGGAAGCGCCAGACCAAGGTGCCATCACTGTCTTCAGTCCATTGAATGACGTCAATAAACTGCTTTTTGATGAAGTCCATCAAACTCATGATCGCTCCTTAGTGTGCGGGTTAGAACTCAGCTATTAGACCACTTTCAAGGTGATCGACTCAAGTCCTGCCACGCTGCCCAACATCACATCGCCTTTTACTACGGCCGCAACACCCTCCGGTGTGCCGCTGTAAATTAAGTCGCCTGGTGCCAGTTCCCAAGCCGCAGAAAGATGCTCAATGATTTCACCGATATTCCAAATCAGCTTGGTGACCGTGCTGCGCTGTTTGTCTTGGCCATTGACTTGCACGAAAATCTCGGCATTTTCAATGTCTCCTGCGGCGGCGGCAGGGGTAATCGGGCCAATCGGTGCGCTGTCGTCGAAGGCTTTGCCAATGTCCCAGGGGCGACCAAGCTTCTTGGCCTCGCCTTGCAAATCACGGCGCGTCATGTCAAAACCCACGGCATAACCATAAATGTGCTTCTTGGCGTCGGCGGCCTTAATGTTTTTTCCACCCGTGCCAATGCAAACCACCAGCTCGATCTCATGTTGAAAATCTTTGGTCAGGCTAGGGTAGGGTAGAGCGACGGTTTCGCCCTTAGGTACCACGACCACGGCGTCAGCAGGCTTCATAAAGAAAAAAGGTGGCTCACGACCGGTGAAGCCCATTTCTTTGGCATGCTCTACATAATTGCGGCCAACGCAATAAATTCGGTTCACTGGAAAAGTGTTGGCGCTGCCCAAAACAGGCACAGTCACCGTTGAGGGAGGGGTGATAACGTAGCTCATGAACTTCCTAGGCGAACAAGTGGGACGCACTATTCTAAGTCACCCCGCTAGATCAGCCCGCTAAGTCACCACACTCTGTTGCCCACGCTTTGGAAGCCATTCAGCCATTCAGCCAGTCGACTAGAGCTTTGTGACAAGGAGGTTCGCTGATGCAGCGAGCCTCGAAAAGTGGTATCAGTACCAGCCGCGGTGTTGATCGTGATGCCCATGATGGCGTCGGTGACCATAGCCGTACCCTGAATTCCCATAGTAGCCTGGAGCCACGATCACCGGGGCTGGCTGACGAACGATGTAACCAGGCTGATTCACAACAATCGGAGCCTGATAGATGACCTGTGGCTGCTGATAGATGACTTGCGGCTGCTGATAGATGACTTGTGGCTGCTGATAGATGACTTGCGGCTGCTGATAGATGACTTGCGGCTGTTGGTAAATGACCTGGGGCTGCTGGTACACCACTTGAGGTGGGTAGTAAGGTCGGCCGACCGAGATCGAACCGTAGACCCCGGGCGCCACTACACCACCGATATTGAGCGCCACATTGCCATGCGCAAATGCGGACTGGCTGGCCGCCAAGCCCAGGCCCAAAAATAGCCCCAAACCGAGGGCACGGGCCGCTAGAGTGCGGAGCGAGTTTGAAGTGATTGAAGCAGCAGTTTTCATATCTTCACCAGCAAATTTGTGACAGTGAGGCCAGTTTGCTCGGGCGAATCGGGGGTTACAAGTACAGATACCTTTTGTTACACGGCTTACAGCGTGATCCCCCAACGGCGGCGCTTGGATTTCATATCGTCCGCAAGTCCTGTCCCGGGATTTGGTGGCTTCGATACAATTCGCTCACTTGGAGAAAACCTATGACCACCACGACTTCCACTGGCCAACAACTTCCGGCCCGTTACGACCATGTCGGCAGCTTTTTGCGCCCCCAATACTTGCTTGAGGCACGTGCCCAAAAAGCCTCCGGCGCGATCAATGCCGCTCAACTGCGCGAAGTTGAGGATCGCGCGATCGCCGAAATCGTCGCTTTCCAGCAAGACGTTGGTCTTAAAAGCATTACCGACGGCGAGTTCCGTCGCACCTACTTTCATATCGACTTTCTTGAGCAGCTCGGCGGTGTCAAGACCGATATTCCCGTCACAATTCGCAAACCCGATGGTTCAGAGGAGCTTGCCCCGCCAGTGATTCGTGTGATCGACAAAGTTAAGCACATCAAGGATATCCAGAAGGCCGATTTCGAGTTTCTACAGCGCAGCATCAAGCCTACCCCTGGCGTGACTGCCAAGGTCACGATTCCCTCGCCCACGATGCTGCACTTCCGGGGCGGTCGCGCCGGCATCAGCAAGCAGCACTATCCCGATCTGGACGCGACGTTTTATGATGACGTAGCCAATGCTTACGGTGATGAGCTGCGTAGCCTCGCCGCCGCAGGTTGCACTTACGTTCAAATGGACGATACCAATCTCGCCTATTTATGCGACGACAATATGCGTGAAGCAGCGCGCTCTCGCGGCGACGATCCCGATGAACTACCTTATCGCTATGCGGCTTTTATTAATAAGGTGACTGCTCAAAAACCAGCCGGAATGACGCTTGCTGTTCATTTATGTCGTGGCAACTTTAAAAGCACTTGGGCCGCTCAGGGCAGCTACGAGCCGGTCGCTCAGGCCTTGCTGACTGAAATGAATGTCGACGCCTATTTTCTTGAGTATGACGACGCTCGCTCGGGAGACTTCAAGCCGTTACGTTTTCTGCCGAAGGGCAAGACGGTCGTGCTTGGCCTAGTGACCACTAAGCTGGGGCAGATGGAAAGTAAGGACGATTTGCGCCGCCGCATCGACGAAGCGGCCAAGTATGCGCCGCTGGATCAACTGGCTTTATCGCCTCAATGCGGCTTCTCAAGCACCGTGCATGGCAACAACATTGCCGTGCAAGCTCAGCGCGACAAGCTGCGCTTGGTGATTGAGACTGCGCAGTCGGTTTGGGGTGCTTAAAAAGTAAAGGAGGCCGGTTGTATTGGCCTCCATCTTGAGTGTCAAAAAAATGTTTGGAATTGCGCGGCGCGCGCTTGATGAGTAGTCTTTGAAAAGAGCTTGATATCTATGTTAATTCGCTCCACCTGTGCCATGGCTTTTATGCTCTTGTTGGTCTCTTGCCAAAGCACGATGCCAAGTGTTTCTCGAAGCCTGGGTGCGGGCACGAATGCGTCGGACCTAGCTAGCGCCTGCGTGAGCTTGAAAGCCCCCATTGCAAGTGGCGCGATTGGGCTTCCAAGCGGGGCCGCAAGCATCGACTCCGCCGTTCTGACTACGGCGACGCCTCTCTCGACGGCGGACCGTGGGCCAACCCCCGCGTCGCTGATCACCCCGGCCAATCCTGACTTTTGCAAAGTATTGGGAAGTATTGCGCCCCTTGATCCAAACGCACCGCTCATCAAGTTCCAGGTAAACTTGCCCGTGAGCTGGAACGGCCGATCAGTGCAATATGGTGGCGGAGGTTTTAACGGCGTGTTGATCAATGCTCTAGGCCTTATCCCCGCAGCGCGCTTTGATCTACCAGCGCCATTGGCGCAAGGTTTTGTCACCTACGGCACAGACTCCGGTCATCAAAACCAGCCAGGGCAAGCGCCACAAGCCTTTGCGCTCAATGATGAAGCGCTGCTCAACTTCTCCCATGCCTCGTACAAAAAAGTACGCGATGTCGCCGTCGCACTCATGACCCGCGCCTATGGAGCCGGCCCGACTAAGCTTTACTTTGTTGGCAGTTCCGAAGGCGGTCGTGAGGGCTTGACGATGGCGCAACGCTATCCCAAAGATTTCGATGGCATCTTCAGCCGCGTACCGGTGATCAACTGGACCGGCTTGCAAATGGCCGGCACGCGTAATGGCGCAGCCACCATTGGCGAGGGATGGTTACGCCCCGCCCAGGTTAAGCTCGTGCATGAGGCGGTACTCGCAGCATGCGATGAAGCTGATGGTCTAAAAGATGGCTTGGTATCCGATGCCGTGGGTTGTAAGGCTCGCTTTGAGGTTACGAAGCTTCTCTGTTCTTCCGGCGCCAGCGGTGACCATTGCTTGAGCGATATTCAGGTGCGTGCGGTGCAAACGCTTCACAGCAATTACAAGTATCCCTTCCCCCTCGCGAACGGCGTGACTGAATATCCTGGCTGGGGCGTTTCGGGCGAAGCCACACCCGCGTTTGGCCCGACCGGAGGCTGGAGTGCGTGGTGGTTAGGTTCCACTTCACCCACCTTGCCGCCGCAACCCACTAACGCTATTGCCTGGTTCTATGGCAGTGGTGCCTTGCAATACTTCTATGCTCGGGATCCCAAATTCGACGTTCGTAATTTCAAGCCTGAACAGTTCGCCGCACGAATTAATGAAGTCTCGGCCATGATGGACTCCACCAATCCCGACCTGAGTGCCTTCCATGCTCGTGGCGGCAAATTGATTGTGCTTGAGAACATGGCGGACTATGCGCAAAGCCCCTACGTAGGCATACGGTACTACGAGTCGGTGCTCGCAAGGCTTGGAGCGAGCACCACCCGGCAATTTATGCGCCTCTACACGGCTCCAGGTGTTGATCACGTGGGCAGCGGCGGTCCAGCCAATGTCGATATGCTCACCGCGCTTACTCACTGGGTAGAAAAGGGCCAAGCGCCAAACGATTTGCAGTTGGTCTCGCAAAGCCTGAAGCCGCCCTTCGCGGTCACCATGGCACGGCCAATGTGCGAGTGGCCAATGTGGCCTCGTTATAAAGGAGGCGATGGGAATGTGGCGTCTAACTTTGAATGTGCAAAGACTCCCTAAGGCCATGGAGCTGAATTTAATAAAACCAATCGATAGCGAGCGACGGGCTTGTCTGCGTATGGCATTTTTTGCCAGTCTTTGCCTTGCTGCTCACACAACCCACGCGCAGTCGGATCGCCCTCTCAAACTGGTGGTGCCTTTCGCCCCAGGCGGCGGCAATGATATCTTTGCGCGAGCCTTGGCCAAGGGCCTCACTGACTTACGCGGGCAAGCGGTTGTGGTGGAGAACAAGGCAGGTGCAGGCGGCAACCTGGGTACGTCAGAAGTTGTGCGCAGTCCGGCTGATGGCCATACTTTATTACTGGGCCACAGTGGTACCGTATCCATTAACCCTGTGCTCTATAAAAGCCTCAAGTTCGATGCTCGCACTGATTTGCAACCGGTCGCCATGTTTGCGCAGTCAGCACTCGTCCTGGTCGTGCCGGCAAATTCCAGTGTACAAACGGTCGCCAGCTTGATTGCTGAGGCCAGGGCCGCATCAGGCGCTTGGAACTTTTCGTCGGCGGGGGCGGGGACCGGTGGACACTTAACGGGTGAACTCTTTCAACAAATGACCGGTATTTCCATGCGCCACATTCCCTACAAAGGGACGGCTCCTGCGCTTGCTGATGTCGCGGGAGGTCAAGTGCAAATGTGTTTTAGCGTGCTACCTCCTGCTCTGGCTTTGATCAAAGCGGGTAAGCTAAAAGCTATTGCGGTCACTTCGAGTGCGCGCTTGCCGAGCCTTCCTCAAGTGCCAACCGTTGCTGAGTCCGGGCTGAGCAGTTTAAAAGGGTTCGAAAGTATTGTGACCTACGGACTACTAGCGCCTGCGGGCCTAGCATCCGAGAAGCGGCGAGAGCTCGAAGTGCAAATCCTCAAAGTAGCATCAACCAGCGATTTTCAACTGCGACTTGCGGCTGAAGGCGCCGTGCCCATGCTTGGAGGCGCGGCGGAGTATGCGCGTTTGATCAAGAATGAAAGCGGCAAATGGGCGGAGGTTGTGAGGTTGTCTGGCGCGAGTGAGAACTGAGCGACACTTCCAAGGACTTGCGCAGGATAAGGCAACCTTTGCAGCTGCGCGAGGGATGCAGTTCATTGAAGACGCCTACAATATGAGGCCATAACGTTTCCCTCAACCGAATGCCCAACCTCTCCCGCCTAGCCCCCGCCATTCCCCTGCTTTTCGTATTTCTCTGGAGCACTGGTTTCATCGGTGCCAAGTACGGCCTGCCGCATGCCGAACCTTTGACGTTCCTGTTTCTGCGCTACATCGCGGTGATTGTTTTGATGACCGTGATGGCCTTCGCCAGCAAAGCGCTTTGGCCCAGGACTCGGGAGCAGTGGTTTCACCTGGGTGTTTCAGGCGTACTGGTGCATGCGATTTATTTGGGGGGTGTGTTTACCGCGATCTCTAAAGGCTTTCCAGCGGGCCTGTCGAGCTTGGTGGTTGGCTTGCAGCCTTTACTCACCGCCTTTGTCGCGGCGGGCTTGCTCAAAGAAAAGGTTACTACCCGTCAATGGCTTGGTTTGGCTTTGGGCTTGGTCGGCATTGCCCTGGTATTGTCGGGGCGTCTCCAGTCGGGGTTCGACTTGAATGGCCTGGGCTTTGCGGTGTTGGCCTTGCTGGGGATCACCGCCGGTACTTTGTATCAAAAAAGATTTTGCCCGAACTTTGACTGGCGCACTGGCTCAGTCGCTCAATTTATCCCGACGGCGGCTTTGACCCTTATCGGCGTTCTCGCGACCGAAAGCTTCAATGTGGAGTTCGTGCCGGACTTTATTTTTGCTTTGTCTTGGCTGGTGTTTGTGTTGTCACTCGGTGCAATGACCTTGTTGAATTATTTGATCCGTTCCGGCACCTCCGTCAACGTTGCAAGTCTGTTTTACTTGGTACCTGCCAGTACTACCGCTATTGCCTGGTTGATGTTCGGCGAAAAGCTGACGGCCCTTGCTTTGGTGGGGGTTTTGGTGACGATTGTTGGGGTTTATCTGTCTCGTAAGTAATTCTTGTTGGGAATTGGATCGGTCATGCATTTTTCTAATAGCTCAGGCAATCAAAGCTCGCTTCCAGCCCTGGCATTGCCTGAGGGAATTCGCTCGCGACAAATCGAAGGAGTCAATGGTCTATCAATGCATGTGCTCGAAGCTGGTCTTGCCGAAGTAGGCCGACCCTGCATTCTCTTACTGCATGGCTTTCCCGAACTTGCCTATAGCTGGCGCAAGGTCATGCCCGAGCTTGCGGATGCAGGGTACTACGTGATTGCACCCGATCTACGCGGCTATGGTCGTACTTCCGGGTGGGACGCCCGCTACGAGGGCGACGTAGCCAGTTTTCGTATGACACACTTGGTACGCGACACAGTTGCGCTCGTGACGGCGCTGGGCATGAGTTCGGTTCACACCGTGGTCGGCCATGATTTCGGTTCGCCTTTGGCTGCCTGGTGCGCATTGATTCATCCGGAGATTTTCCATTCGCTGGCGATGATGAGCGCACCATTCGGCGGGCCGCCTGGTCCAGCGACTGCCTCATCGATTCACGAAGAGTTGCGCGCGTTACCCCGGCCACGTAAGCACTATCAGTGGTACTACTCCACGTCACATGCGAATACGGACATGCTCAACGCCGAGCAGGGCCTTCACGCTTTTCTTAGGGCCTACTATCATTCAAAAAGCGCGGACTGGACCGGTAACCAACCTGCGCCGCTTCTGAGCTGGACCGCCACCGAGTTCGCCAGGCTTCCGACCTACTATGTGATGGATCACGACCTGACGATGCCGCAAACGGTTCTGCCCTACACGCCGAGCACCCAGGAAATAGCGGCGTGCAAATGGATGCCTGACATTGAACTCGCGGTGTACGAGAGTGAGTACGCAAGGGTCGGCTTTCAAGGGGGCTTGCAGTGGTATCGCTGCGCTACTGACCCTGGGTTTTTAAATGAGCTACGTGCTTTCGGCGGGCGCGCGATCAATGTGCCGGCTTGCTATATCGCTGGTGCGAGCGACTGGGGTATTTATCAAAAGCCCGGCGAGTTTGAGCGCATGCAACACTTGGGATGCACGGATATGCGCGGCTGCCATCGCGTTCCAGGTGCAGGGCATTGGGTGCAACAAGAGCAGCCTCGCGAGACGGTACGGCTGTTACTCGAATTTATTGCAACCGTAAAGACGTCTTGAACCCCTTGATCGAAAACCTTAGCCAAACTAGGTTCATGTTTACCCTGGAAAAACGAATGTTCGAACCTTACATAAAAGGCTTGCTTTTTGCTGCGACCATGTTCTCCTTGGGGTTGCCGCAGTATAGTCACGCCGCGTATCCTGAAAAACCGATTCGGCTCATTGTCGGCTTCACACCGGGTGGCACCGCCGACGGTGTGGGCCGTATTCTTGCTGCGTCGATGGGGCCGCGTTTAGGTCAAACCATTGTGGTCGAGAACCGCGCTGGTGCCAATGGAAACATTGCAACCGATCTTGTGCAACGCGCCGCACCCGATGGCTACACGATCTTCTTCACTTCGATTGGGCATGCAGTGAATCCTTCACTGTATAAGGAAGCAAAGTACGATCCTGTCAAAGACTTCACTCCCATCGGCCAAGTCCTGAGCGCGCCGAATGTCCTGGTGGTGCCCGCCAGCTCTCCATTCAATAGCGTCAAGGAGCTGGTCAACTATGCCAAGGCCAACCCTGGCAAGCTCGACTTTGCTTCTTCTGGAGGTGGCGCTTCGGTGCATCTGTCCGGGGAGCTCTTTAAGCAATTGACGGGAATCTATATGGTGCACATACCCTATCGAGGGACGGGCAGTCTGTTGCCAGATCTTCTGAGCGGCCAGGTCGCCATGAGTTTTCCGAACTTGCCTACGGCCTTACCCTTCATTCAGAATGGAAAACTGAAGGCCTTGGGTGTCACCACGGCTAAACGCTCTGCAGCGGCCCCGCAAATTCCTTCCCTGGCCGAAGCTGGTGTGCCCAGCTACAACATGTCCACCTGGTACGGTCTGATTGGCCCGGCCAATATGCCCACCGATATTGTGCGTCGCTTGAATCTTGAGCTGCGCAATGTTTTGCAGGATCCGCAAGTCAGGGGCAAACTCGTGGCGCAAGGTGTCGATCCGGTGACGGGGACTCCAGAAGCTTTCGGAACATTTATCGAAAATGAAACGAAAAGCTGGGCGGCGCTGCTAAAGACGATTAAAGTAGACCTCAACTAAGGAGTTTCTATGGCCTACAATCTCTTCGATCTCAAAGGCAAAGTGGCCTTAATTACTGGGGGCAATTCCGGTATTGGTTTAGGTATGGCGAAAGCCTTGGCCGAGGCTGGTGCATCAATCGCCATTTGGGGCACCAACGTCGAGAAGAACGAAAAAGCACGAAGCGAGCTTGAGAGTCTTGGCGCAAAGGTGCTTGCCCTGCAATGTGATGTGGGCGATGAGCAGGCCGTTGAGTCGGCCTTTGCCGCAACACTCATGAAGCTTGGACGGGTTGATGCCTGCTTTGCGAATGCTGGTGTTTCGGGCAAGGGGGTGAAGTCCTTTACTGAAATGACTAGCGAGGAATGGAACCGGGTCATGAGAGTCAATCTCGATGGTGCTTTCTACACCCTGCGAGCCGCGGCCCGCCATATGGTGGAGCGAGGCGGTGGCGGTACCTTGGTAGGCACGGCATCACTGGCTGCGATTGAAGGAGCTGCCCGCTCCGAACATTACGCCGCAACCAAGGGTGCGATGGTCTCCATGGTGCGCGCCTTGGCGGTAGAGTTCGCACGTCACGGCATTCGCGCAAATTCGATTTTGCCAGGCTGGATTGAAACCGATATGACGTCCAAGAGCATCGGCAATGAAAAGTTCGTCAGTAATGTGATGCCCCGCATCCCCATGCGACGCTGGGGGACGGGTGCAGACTTTGGTGGAATCGCGGTGTACCTTACAAGTGATGCGTCGACATATCACACGGGTGATACATTTTTGATTGATGGCGGTTACGCGCTGTTTTGAAGATGGATTGGTTGCGATTGAGTTACGCAAGTATTTTGTGCCACGAGTTCCGGCTCTGCTCTTCAAGTGAAACCTCGTAATGTCTGAAATTTGGCGTCTATCCGCGTCTGAGCTTGCCGCTCACGTACGCAATCGAAGCATCTCTGCATCCGAAGCCGCTCAAGCCGCTCTAGCGCGCTGCGATCAGGTTAACCCAAGAATTAACGCGGTGATTCAAAGCGATCCCGCAGCAGTCTTGAGGCGAGCCGCGAACCTGGATAAGCGCCTCGCTGCGGGCGAAGATGTTGGGCTTTTGGCGGGCGTACCCATCACCGTCAAGGTCAATCTGGATCAGGCTGGCTTTGCCACTACAAATGGCGTGACCCTCCAAAAAGATGTCATCGCTCACGAGAATAGCCCGGTAGTGGATGCTTTCCTGAAGGCCGGTGCAGTCATCATTGGGCGCACCAATACCCCAGCCTTCTCTTATCGCTGGTTTACCAATAACTTACTGCATGGCCACACTTTTAATCCGCGTGATCGCTCGATCACACCGGGCGGTTCTTCGGGCGGGGCTGCATCGGCAGTGACTTCTGGAATTGGCCATTTGGCCCACGGCACTGACATCGCGGGCTCAATTCGTTATCCGGCCTACGCCTGCGGGGTGCATGGCCTACGTCCAACCCTAGGACGAATTGCGGCCTATAACGCGACTGTGGGTGATCGCACCGCAGGCGCGCAATTGACGGCAGTCTCGGGACCGATTGGCCGCACAATCGCTGATCTCCGTCTGGCCCTTGAAGTCCTCACCGTTCGAGACTTGCGTGATCCTTGGTGGGTTCCCGCACCTCTGGTTGGTCCTGCGCGAGAGAAAAAGGTTGCACTCTGTTACGCGCCTGACGGTATGCAGGTCAGCGCCGAAGTGATCGCGGCTTTGCAAGACGCTGCTGCTCGGTTACGCGACGCGGGCTACGTGGTGGAGGAGGTTCCGAATACGCCCGAATTTACCGAGGCTGCGAGCTTGCAAGTCAAGCTTTGGTTGGGTGATGGGTTTGATGCCATGCTGGCTGCCGCTGAAAAAGAAGGTGACCCGGGTGCCCTGGCGGCGCTGCGCGGACAGGCCGATCATGTGCAAGGTCTTGACCTTCGCGCATACAGTGCAATTTTGCTGCGCCGGGCGACCTTGTTACGTAACTGGGAGCAGTTCTTGGCGGCGTATTCGGCGCTCCTGATTCCCGTAAGCGGGGAGGCCCCGTTTCCGGATGATTTGGACCTCAAAGACTCCGCAAGTTACCAACGCGTGTGGCGTGCGCAAGTGACTCAAGTTGGTTTACCCTTTATGGGCTTGCCGGGTCTTGCGGTCGCGACGGGGATGAATGGCACGGTACCCATCGGAGTTCAACTGGTTGCAAGTCGCTACCGGGAAGATCTGCTCTTGGACGTTGGCGAAGAGATTGCCAAGCGTGGTGCGCCTCCTTCGCCTATTGATCCCGTTTGATTTTACTTCTGCGTTTATGTGAACCCAGGCGGCCTCACTGAAGTTGCGATCGGCCCTATTCGCGAGTCTTAACAAACTCGTCACACTTACCTGCGCTCCCGAATTTAAGATACCTCGAACCGAGAAAAGCTCTTCTCGTTGCATCAACATTCAAGGTCTCTTATGGGTTCTAAAATAGAATTGATTGCCCGCCATGCAAGGGGCGGTGAATTGCAAACAACTCTGTGTAGAAATGGCGAATCACTGGCAGCAAAAGCCCAAACTCTTTACGAGATGAAGCTCGATGGCGATACCATTCCGAGCGGTACGTGCATTACCCGTCAAGAGGACGAATTGCATTTCAAATTTCCTGACCGGGCGACCTTCGATATTACCGATTGGAACAACGCCCATGGTTCAAGCTTTGTGGTCGTGTCCGGCGCAATGGCTTTTGAAGACGTCGCTGGGAAATTTGTGACGATGCATAGTCTTAAAGGGGGCACGTTCAGCATATTCTCGAAGGCTGGTGCTTTTCTTGGCCTGCTTGGCTCATCGAATTCTTCAAATTTTCTAGCTTTAGCCGCTATCCTTGCCCGGCTTCGACTTCCGCGAACACCCAGCGGATTACCCTGCATCGAACACGGTGACGGACTGAACCGCATGAGCGTCATCGCGACAAGGGCCGAACCGGAACGCTTATCCAGAGTTGGAAACTCTATCCACGACTTAAGCTTCTCCAAGCCTGCGATCAAAGAAAGAGCAATTCGATGTACCTGCAACTTCGCTGGAGCAATCAATATCAATTCCTGAGGAGCGAAGCCTCGTTGTCGTTTTTGGATATGCAGAGCATTTTCACCAAACGTCCATCGGTCTGCCTATGGAAACCAATGGTCCAAGATACTGCGCTTAACTTGCACAAGCACTGGCGAGGCCCGAAGAACTCTGGCAAGCTTGAACGGAGCGAAGGCCACCGCCAACGCAAGGATTGAGTCTTTCCAGGAAAAGTCATGCACATCGCCATAGTAGAGGACGATCGGGATCAATTAGAGCTTCTCTCCCTCATCGTGAGAGGGGGCCAACACAGCACTCAGGGCTTCGAGACTGTGAATGCCGTCGTAGACACTCTCAAGACTCATCGCTTCGATCTTTTGCTGGTTGACTGGACCCTTCCCGACGCCACTGGCGCCGACCTTTTAAAATGGGTGCGAGCCAACCTCGGATGGGAGCTTCCTGTCGTGATTGTGACCGCAAGAGACGACGAAGAGACGGTCTGCTCGGCACTCAAATGTGGCGCTGACGACTTTATCGTCAAACCTGCAAAGCCCCTGGAATTGCTAGCCCGAATTGAAGCCGTGGCACGTCGCTCGAAGCCCGGAGCCCTACCGCTTTTGAGAATGGGAGCCTATGAAGTTGATGTCCAGCGCCAAATTTTGTCCTTTAACGGTAAACCTGTTCCGATGACTCAAAAGGAATTCGATTTGTCAGTCTGTCTTTTTCAAAACCCGGGGAAATTGATGTCCCGCGATCACCTACTCAATAAAGTGTGGGGACTCAACACCGAAGTCGACACGCGCACCGTCGATACCCATGTTAGTCGCCTGCGTAAAAAGCTTTTTCTTGATGGCAAGCAGGGCTGGAAACTAGTGCCGGTGTACGGCTATGGATATCGTTTCGATAGGGTCGATATAGAAGAGGCGGTCACCGGTAAAGCGAACGAATTAAGCCACTGCGCATAGTCCTTTGCTTTCGTGTTGCTCACCCCAGAAAATGCCCTCTTTCTGAGACAAATCAGTCGAGAGGGTGTTTTGGCACGCAAGACACGGTCATCCTCGACCAGCACGCCATTCAAAGTGAGAAGAATCGCGCCAAAGAGCGACGGAACGATGAGCTTAAGGCCGGCTCCGGGGTCGACCCCAGACTCTGCACTTTCGATGTCGCGCCGCAGGCAAACAGCCGATTGATAGCGTCCCACAAACGTCATCGAAGTCAAATAGTGCCGACTTCCGCCGACCATGATCAACTTTCGCTTGTCTCTAATTAATTTGTCGATAACCTTATTAATTACCGAGCGATCAGCAACACCCATGATGGGCGAGCCTCGATCTGCGGGATTCGACTCTAAGGCCATTTCACTCGCGCCTCGCCCGGTGTGTCGCCGATTTTGTAAGATCATTCAAAAGTCTCCTGTTCACTTTCTAAAATTGGTTTTCGAGATCTACCCAGTGCCGCAGTGATTGCACCGGGCTCGAATATCCGTAGCCAAGTCAGATAAATAGCTAAGCCGCTAAACCCTGATGCGAGAATCATTGACCAATTCGATTGATTCGGCCAAGCCCATGTTTTGAGCGCTTCCACTGATAGCGCGGCCACAATAATCGCCGCCACAGGCTGAACTAATGCGCGCAAATAAAGCTTCAATTGAAGTTGAATGAGACGAATGGCCATCACTAACCCAAGCGGTGCAATCAAGGCGCTTCGAACCAGGTAAGAAATAGCGACCGCAACCACACCGAAGCGCACAGCAATCAGCAGCGTCACTAAATTGAGGGCGGTACTGTAGGCGGCAATTCTCAGTGAAAGATTGGGTTGATTGCAAGCCTTAAAAATTGCGTGATTAAAGTGCATCAGGGCGTGTATAAATCCGGCAATGAGCAAGATCTGCAGGACAGGCGCGCTGACAATCCAACGCTCACCCAGTGTGGCCCTAATGAGCTCTGGCGCAAGTATCGCAACGCCACAGAATACGGGGGCAGCCAAGACGGCGGCCGCACGTGTAGCCGCTTGAAATAGGCGCTGTATCTCGGGAATATCTGTCGCAGCACGCGAAAATGCGGCCAGTGCAATTGCGTCGATACCCTGACAAAAAAGCTGTTCGAGCGCCAAAAGCATCCGGCAGGCCACGCTATAAACACCGAGAGCAACAGGCCCCAGGAACAGTCCAACAATGAGATCATCTAGCTTGCTAGCTGCCACATTAAGCACACGTGCTCCAAGCACGCTTCTTCCAAAAGCCAAGAGTTCGGAGGCCTTGGCTAGGGCCCAACGTCGTCTAGGCCGCCATTTCGAAAAGCACCATAGGCCAACTACACCAATCGCACCCGCCGTCAATTGCTGTGCAACCAAGCTCCAGGGGCCCGCACCTTGATGTGCGCACACTAAGCCGACCGTTCCGCCGACCAATGTACCTACCAACGAGCGCAGCGCTAACTGACGAAACTGGAAGGTACGCTGCATCACCGACTGTGGAACGGCCGTCAGGCCCTGAAAGATAAAAAGTGGCGTGAGTGCTCGAAGGATATCGGTAACCTCCGCCTGCCCATACAGAGCGGCGATCCAGGGAGCAAGCAAGTACACGATCAGTGCACAGAGCCCAGCGCTAGAAATCCCGGTCCAAAAAGCCGTGTCGAGATGCTCCAAATCGAGCTCTTGCCTTTGTAGTATGGCATCGCCAAGACCAAGCTCCGACACTACATTGACAAGCACCACTAAGGAGCCCGCCATGGCCACGATACCGAACTCTACCGGGGAAAGAAGCTTTGCCAAGATCAGAAAAACAGCGAGATCAATCATCTGCTTGCCGAGGTTTTGAGCGGCGATCCAACGTGCACCGACAGGTGCGCGGGATGAATTCTGGGAGGTTGCCATAACGTGCTTTCTGGATCTGCAACTTTTGCTGTTTGTCCGCTCCTTAAACGGCAGGTCGGCTTCGTACCCCATTCGCCACCTGCATCGCTAGAGCCTCAAGCCTGGCATAACCGGTCGATGGGATCAGTCCTCGGAGCACGGCGGCACCAAGAGTTGCCAAGGTTCTGCCAGGCTCCTCGATCACAATGCCTGGATAACTCTGCAAGGATTTTCCAATTAGCGAGAGTGCTCTGACTGGATCGTTCGAGCGCACAGCTCTGCGTGCCAGATATCTATACTGGTACGCTCTTGCGGCGTCCACGTTCTCCTGAACGAATTCATTCGCATAGGTCCTTGACTTCGCTACGACTCGTTCCCAACTGGCCAACTGCTTGTCGAGCGCAGCGGACAAGCCACCTTCATTTACTCGATATTCTGTTAAAGGAAGGCCGATGCCCTCGAACTTCCAGTCAGTGGTGAGTGCGATCCGCATCCAACATTCAATATCTTCAGATTGACGGAATGATTCGTCAAAATAGGCCTCCTCAAGCGAAAGCACTCCGGCTCGCATATGGGCGATGTCAATGAGCACCTGAGCACGCAGCACCGGTGCCGACCCATTACCAACAGGATTACGCAAAAATACATCGCGTGCAGTGATGCCTTTTAATTTTGGCCTTTGTGAGTAGCCCATTGGCTTGCCGTCTGCGTCAATAAATGCGGACTGACTATAACTCACGCCCACTTGGGGATTTTTATTGAGATGATCAACGTGATGCTGCAATTTTTCGGGATGCCAACGATCATCAGAATCAAGAAAGGCTACATAATCGCCGCAGGCGCGCCGAGCGCCGGTATTGCGAGCACCTGCCAAGCCGCGATTAAATTGGTTGATAAGGCGCACGCGGCGATCTGTGAATTTTTTTACCTTGTCCGCAGTGCGGTCCGTGGAGCCGTCGTTAATCACGAGAACTTCGAAGTCGCGATAGGTTTGAGCAAGCACGGATCGCAGACATTCTTCGATGTACTGCTCGACGTTGTAGGCAGGAATAACAACAGTTACGAATGACATAGTGAATCCTTTACTTTGAAAAGAATATTAGCTTCGGCGCTGAGACGTCGACGTTGCAAAAAGCGAAACGATGAGTGCGGCAAGGGTTCCAAAAGTGCGATAGGGTTGCCGGAGAAGCTCTAAAGTGCTGTTTTTCATGGCCTCTGAAAAAAGATGCAGCCCCTGAGAAGCAGGTAAACCCAGCCTTAATGCTCTGCGACTCAAATAGCGTAGGTGGGTTGCTCGCGCGCAGCGAATGTGTTTGGCGATCAGGTTGGGGGCATAAGCGCCCACGCGTTGCATCAGAGTCTCCCAACCCGCTTGCATCGCCGCAAGATCGGCGGAGGCGCCTTTCGGGCTGGCTCGATAGAAAGTCAAAACTTCATTCAGGCCTTCGATCAAGCCTCCAGTAAGCAGCCTGATACGGACCATCAGTTCTAGATCCTCCGAAAAACGCATCGATTCATCAAACCCTCCGACCCGATTAAGGAGTTCGCGTCGGATCACCAGGGTCGATGCTGTGCACGCCGGGTTTTCATAAAGTAAACGTGAGGCCTCAAGGTGACCGACATTTTTGGCCGATAAAACACCTGTAGATTTTCCCTGTTCGTCTACAAACAATACCCTCGCGAAGCTAATACCTACCGCAGGTCTTTTTTCAAGGTGTTCAAAGTGAATCTCAAGCTTTTTTGGATCCCATAAATCGTCGGCATCCAGAAAGGCAATGATTGCTCCGCGGGCGGCGTTCACTCCTGCGTTTCGGGCCGCCGATACACCGCGTTCGGGTCCCCGCATAGTCAAGATGCGATGATCTGAATCCGCTTGATTTCGAATAATGAATCCAGTCGTATCGGTCGAGCCATCGTCGACGATAATGCATTCCCAGTTTTGAAAAGTCTGAGCCTTGACTGAATCGATCGTCTCTGAAAGAGTTGTTGCCGCATTGCGTGCAGGAATGATGATCGTCATCTCTGGAGGATCATTCGCTAGGATAAATGGCGGAAATTTGCTATTCATTGCTTTAAACCGTGCCGTAGGTGGGGTGAGGTGGACTCAATGGACGAGTTGGACATCATTGGAAGATTAGACAATCCTTCCGACTTAAAGTTGTCATAGGATTGCAAACTCCAGGGTTGGGCGAGAGCCTTACTCACGCTAAATTCGAAAGCAGAGCGGACACTCTCGCGTTGAGGAGCGGGGTCGAAGCTCATCTGTGAACTACGTTCGATCTCCCCGACCGCGTCGCCCGGCTCAAACGAATCAAGGTCGATACCCGGAAGGCCGAGCCGTTCAACGATATCCCGACCTTTGATTGAATAGTGTAGGTTGTAGGAATGACGCCCGGCTAAAAGACGAAGGATGGTCGTATGAAAGCGTACCGCTACAACCGAATGTGCGAGAGCGATGACACCGGCAAAGGCGTCGATGGGATGATGCCCCCCGCCCACTTGGAGAGGCTGTAACACGGCAAGTTGCGGAAGCCGTCGGCGCAGCTCAGTAACGATAATGCTATCGTTATCACCGGCCCCAACCTCCGCTTGCAACAAGACGGTCGGATGATGCCCCCTTAAAATAAGCAGGCGGCATAGCTCGGCGATCTTCTCGGTGAAGAGTTGATTATCATGTGGGTACATGGCATTAAAGCCGCGTACGGATACAAGGACACACTTCTCTGCGTCAATGCCATTTTTCTCAAAGAGCGCTCTACCTGCATCAATACTGCGAGCCGCCGAACGATACGCAAAGGCAATGTCGAAACTTAGATGCGCCGAGATACCCGCGGCCACCAGTCTACGTTGACTCTGAGCGTCACGCACGGTGACGCTGGACAGACGCCGCAACACTCCGCAAAGAATTCTAAATGAGAGACCTTGACAAGACTCTGGGATACTCTGCCCAAACATGAAGCTGCGTCGTGGCGGACGGGACGCGAGCAAGCGTGTATTTTGAAGAAACTTTTTGGTAACGAGATATTTTCTTGCATTGTTAAAAATGTCACCGCCGACAGAGACATGCAAGTCCTCAGCACCAGACCGACAGCCGGGCAGCAATCCACGGATCCGCTCGCGCTGGGAGAGATCGAGTGTGCTGTGAACACCCATGGGAGAGGCCAGTTGAACCAGCGATTCATAGATGACTGCGTCACCAAGATTATCGGATGAATACTCGTTAACGAGATGTAAATTCATTGCCACTCTCATCTAAAGAAAGATCTGTACTAGACGGTCGAACGAGGGCGTCTTCCTTCTTGAATTTTGCTGTTTGCTTGAGTGCCATCCCAATCACCACTAGCCCAGGCCAGTAAAGATAGGAAAGAATTTCAAGATTTTCGGCAAAGGTGTAGAGAAATATCAGCACCAATATTCTCAGCGCAGTGCGCAGCTCATTGGTTTTGTTGCCGTGTCGAATCAACACACAAAGCGTCCAAGTCAAAGGAACGACCAGTGATACGACTCCTACCAGGCCCTTAACAAAGAGCAACCCAAACCAGGTGTGATGACTCCCGATGGGCATGTACTCAACAAGGTGAGGACCTCTTTCAACAGCACCGTGCCCCCAAAGAACCGCCTCACTTTCCCAGCGCTCTAAGGCAATCCGACCGAGAGTTGCGCGCACTCGCGAAGAGTCCGCGCGGGCACCATGAAAGCCGCTCATCGCCTGTTCGTAAATCAGTAACAACTGGTCCATGACCAGGCCAGTAATCAGCGCAACCGGAGATGCGACTAAGAGAACAACCGGCCTTCCAATGTTGAGAAGCAACCAGGTCGCACTGGCTACGATTGGGATGCATAACAAGCCCAGGCGTGAGCTAGAGGCCAAAATGGCCAAGAACGTTCCAAGTAAGCCGAGAGCTCGGATGCGAGCTTCTCGTTCATTCATAATCAAAAAAAAGTAAACACACATCACCATGCCAATAGCAGGTGCCCAAGGCGCGAAGAGCCTCCACCGTGGCATGCCACTATCTGGACTGATGCCATATAGCTCAACTGCAAAATATTCCGGACCTGGTCCGCCGATAATGCTCACTGGCGAGATGTATAACTGCCCTGGCAATCCGATTGCCCAAGCGAGCCCCACAACAGGCAGAATGCAAATCGTTTGAATTCCAAGGATGGAGGCGGCACGCGCGAGAACTTCTAAGCGAACTTGAGCGCAACCAACGATCATGAAGAGCGGCAACAAGGCCCAGCCCTTAGCCCAGCCCACGGCCGATTTAAGCATGGGCCCCAAACCTAGATTGAAATCGGCATGAGCAACGATCAGGGCTAGCAGCATGCTCAACATTCCCGCGACCCAAACATGAATGGCCAAGGGAATACCTGCCAATCCGGTTGCTCGCGCTTGTCGCGCTATAAGCATCCAGCCAATAACAGGACCAAGCACATAGAGCGCACCTAAAACATAGTAGCCATAGGTCCACACGATGCAATGCCAAATTACTTTCTCTTCGAAAGACTCTGGACGGATCGTCGCGACCTTTGCACTCATGAGGGCATTTTCCTAAGCCACGCTAGCGCAAGTCCCAAGGCCAAGAAGATCGAGGCGACGGCGGCCCCAGCACCCACATACGACATTTTTGGGGAGCTGGCCTTTCTTGGCAGACCGGGTGCGACCAGAGTTTGCACCATTGGGTAGGAAGAAAATATGTTGGCGCTTCCGATGTCTGTCTTACCCATCGCGCCCGTGAAGATGGCCTCCGAGAAACTCACCCGGCGGCGTAGCTCGTCGAGCCTTGCAGACTGACTAGCAAGCGCGGGTAGTTGGGTTGCAAGTTTCGCGCGTTGAGCGTCGATAACGACAAGCTCAGCAACAATGGAGTCCGCCGAAACTTTAGCGGAGACCAGTTCACGCAAAAGCGTATCGCGGCTGCGGTCTTGCATAATGATCGCAAGCTTGCGCAGATTCGCATCGGAGAGGTGCAGCTCCAGGACTTCTCCAGAGCGACGACGCATTGACTTCCAAGCACTATCGCGCTGCCCGCTTGATTCACGTACCTTGGGGTGACTGTCATCCCACTTGTGCGCATAGTCCGTGAGCAAGGCGGATGCCGTAGCAAACTGTTTGAAATGCTCGAGAAAGAGAGCGTCCCCTTGCAAGGTCAAGGTCCACCCTGCAACCATCGCGGAAATGCCTAACTGGGTTGCTAAACTGCTCGCGGTCGTGCGGTCGTGAGCCAACTTTTGTCTCAGCTCGAGCTGACGCTTTTGCAAAACGGTTGTGGTGAGTGCCATCTCGTCTAGTTGCTTCTCAGTCACAATTTCAGACTTGACTTTAAATTTCACGAGATCGTTTTGCGCTAGGACGAGCTTTTCTCTCGATGTTTTAATGGCCTGCTCAATCGCCTGCTCTCTTTGGAAAAGCTCGTCTCTTCTTAGTTCAGTGAGTCTGGCAAGAAAGACCTTGTTCAATGCGTTCGCCTTGGCTAATGCCTGCTCGGCACTTGCGCCGTTCATCTTAATTTCCATCACCGAGCTTTGATCAATCAGCTTGACGCGAGGTACACCAAACTTGGCCGCGTCAACGTCAGACTCTTTGGCGGCTGCCTCCAGCACCGTCTCACTCAACAGGATTTCTTTGTAATTGACTCGCGGATCGAGACTTTTCGAGTCATAGGTTGATCTTGAGGTTGCATAAGCTTGCCCGACGTCCTTAAGATCAACCCGTGCATCGGCATCGCTGCTCGGAAGAATTAGGCTTGACTCCACCAAATAGCTACGCGGCCAGGCCACGATGACTAGTAGGGCAATGGTCCAAATCACGACATTGCCCAAGATCGCGCCCAAGAAAAATTTGCGCAAGCCTCGTCGCTGCCACGGCCGCTTCCAAGCACCGGGCGGCCTTTGGGGCGTCACTTCGTGAAATTGAAAAAACCTCTTGAAATCGATCATAGCCTGACGCCTTTCAGAATGATCGATAGTGGGCTGAGCAAGTCCGACAATGAGCGAAAGACATCGCGCATATTGGTTACTTTGGAGTCGTAACAGGCAATGGCATCACCCTCGAGCAAAACTGGATTGTTCTCGGCGATTGGGAAGCGAATTAAGTCTTCAACATGAGCGTCCAGGGTGCTGGTGGTGCCCAACACGCGATCCGTTCGAACCAGCACCGCCGATCGACTGGCCGCTGTGGATTCAATACCGCCCACACAGTTGCCAGCGACTACCGCCTGAGATAACCGTGTTCCGTAGGGGAGCGATATGGTGCCGCCACTCACGGTAGCTTGGTTGTTGCTTTGGGCCGGGGTGATCAGGTTTGACATGAATACTTTGACACCAGGCGGTGTGATTGCCGAGGGCCTGGCTAGAGTCGCCTGTGGCAATGGCATGGTGGGAACGATCACTTCATCACCAGCCTGAAGCGACGGGTCAAGGCTGTACTCGCCGCGCACCATCCCCCACAAATTATAGAGATGGCTCACGCCATTGCGTCGCACCACAATATTGGAAACGTCCGCCCAAGGGGTGACCCCACCCGCGGCACGCAAGGCGTCACTTAGTCGACGCTCGGGCAAGGCGGCACCAGGAATTTCCTCCTGACGCTCCGGGGTGCGGTCGCGCGGAAGCGGGAGATTGACGCGCAGAGCTCCAGGATAAAACACCGCCCCTGAGACCGCTACATGAATAGGTGCCCAGTAAAGCACGCTGACCGAGGTTCGCACAAAATTTATGCGAAACAGGCCAGAGGAGACCAAACGATCAGAGATTGCGGCCGCTGCAGCGTCGGGCTCCAGCCCGGCTACTAAAATGGGACTGGTATAGGGCATCTGGATTCGGCCCTGAACATCTACCTGATACCGCCCTGAAAACTCCTCACCGGACGCAACGGTGACGTTCAGTCGGTCGCCGGGGGTCAGCGGCAGTGCGATGGCAAGAGACGACAGAAAAAACATCGCTAATAGCAATGAAAGAATGCAGGCAAGCGTCGTTAAACCTATCGCTAGAAAATCACCGAAACTGGGTTTGCGAAAGCATCGGGTGAAAGGCAGTAGAAGGCGCTTGTATAAGGGAGCTTTTCCCGAATTCATAGCGCAGCAATCCGAGAACGAGGTTGAGTGTGTTGCGCGCGACGGACTTTCATTCGGGTCTCCAATCTCATCTTTGAGAGTTGCTTCAATGAGAGTATTAAAGCCCGGGAGCACAAAGAATGTGTGACGACACTGCAAACAACGCGCCAGGAGGCTGCACCCTTTGGAAGGGCTTTCGCGCTTAGGTGCTTAGGAGGGCGGGGCTTTCAACCACGGCAAACTTGCTCAGTCGCACAGTATTCACACCCGATTCATGGACATAGCGGACATCGTCGCAGACATCGTGAATAATTCCAAGGCCAAAGCCACCTTCAGGGAAATTGTCCAGGTTGGGCTTGTGCCGATCAAGATCAGGTTGAAAATAATCGCCAAGATAAATTAGTTCAATCTGCAAGGTATTGGGAAGTCTCGTCGACAGTATCTCCACCGGAGCGCCCGGTAATAGCCCGGTCGCATGTCTGACTATATTGGTGAAGACTTCGACTGCCGCGACAGTAATGAGCGACGCCTCCGTAACGCTAAAGCCCAGCAGCAGTGCGTCCTCATTGACCATGGTTCGGACTTTGGCAATTGAGTCTAAGTGCACATCCAGTTCAAGACGAAGAATAGCCACATTGGGATCGGCGCGCGTCGCTAAAAGCATGGTGAGGTCGTCGGTAAATCTAACCCCTTCACCCAATAAGCTGCTGCGTAGATTACTAAGAATTGCGCCGGGCGTTTTATGGAGCTTGAGAAATCTGGCGAGGGCGGTCCTCACGCTATAGACGCCGAGTCGCTCACCATTGGCAAGAATGGCGTCTGGAAGACCGTCGGAATGCAAAAACACTGAATCCAAGGCAGTCATCGCCGTGGTTTCCTGAACAAATTCAATTTTGTCGAGTACACCGAGGGGTGGATGCTGATTACCTAAGGCCACAAAGGTACCTCGATCGCGTGCCAGCAGAGCTTCCTCATGACCACAACCGACCCAGGTCACCGTATTGGTGCGCATGTCAATTCGCAAATAGCACAGCGTTACGAAAGCTTCTAGCGCCTGCAAATGGGGTGTGACTTCCCGATGCATTGATCGTACTACTTCGGCGGGTTGAGGAAGTCGCCCTAAGTCAATTGCACTCGTCGTCAGTTCGATCAAGGAACGGCTCAACTGCATTTTTACGGCGGCACCCATAAGCGCTGCATTGACGCCCTTGCCCATCACGTCGCCTGCAACAATGTCAATGGTTTGCTCGCTTAGGCAAATGACCTCAATGAAATCCCCATCAATGCCTTGGGAGGGCTGATTGAAGGCACTGAGCCACAGGTGTGTGAGTCTTCGATTTTGCTGAGTAGTCAGAAGAGATTGCTGAATTTTCGTGCCAACAGATAGCTCAGCAGCGCGAGCCTGTTGCAATTGAAGTGTCAACTGATGTGATTGGACCAGCAGATCGCCTCGTTCAGCTTCAATTCTCTTTCGGTCTGAGATGTCAGTGTGGGTGCCGACCATTCGAATGGGTTTGCCATCGATTTTTGCTCTTTGAACCACGGTGCCGCGTGCGTGAATCCATTGCCACTCTCCACTATGAGAGCGCATCCTGCACTCTGCTGAAAAGCTCGGTTGCTTGCCTACCAAGTGTTCCAACAGCGCTGATAAAACGACGGAGGAATCCTCGGGATGCAGTAAGGCGCACCAAGCGCTATGCGTCGCTTCAAATGATCCTTGGTCATACCCCAGCATTTTGAGCCAACGAGTTGAGTAAATAACCTGACCCGACTGAACATCCCAGTCCCACACGCCATCGCCTGCCCCCTCCAAGGCAAGTTTCCACCGCTCGGATGATTCGGCTAAAGCCGCTTCCGCAAGATGTCGTTCGGAGATATCCCGCACTGAAACGACGTAGGACTTCAACTTGCCCACATGCGCAGGGAAGATACTAAACTCGATTGGAAATTTGCGTCCGTTCTGATGTTTTGCGAATACTTCAAAACGGCGATTCAGAATTAAGTCTTCGCTTTTCTCCAGCACCCGAGCCAGGTCATAGTAGCGTCGGTTTTTGAGGAGTTCGGGCAAACGCACAAAGTCGTTCAAATGACGCGCCCGGACTTCGGCATAGCGATATCCAAACATACGCTCAGCGGCCGGGCTGAAATCGACGATTCGACCCTGCGCGTCTATCGAGATCACGGCATCCAGAGATGCCAAAAGAATCGCCTCATTTCGAGAGGCCAACGCAAAGCCAACGTCGTGAGCTCGCTTTAATTTGAGCTTGGTATCTAAGTTGCGATTAAAGCTACGACGAAAAAATAGAGCCCCAAAAAGGAGTAGGGCAATGAGCATTAAGGTCATACCGGCAATCCAATTCATGACGTGCCTCTCCTTTCTGCTTCATGAGTGTTACCAACAACAATGCTCTCCGAAAAGAGCAATACTACTTTGACTAGGCATGCGTTCCGACTTCAAAAGCATTCAAGGCATCTTCACGGCTGACATGAATGTGGAACACTCGATGCATTCTCATGAGTTCAAACAAAGCGCGAACCGTGACACTCATCGAACACAGACGAAACTCGCCCTGTCGGCTATTGAGAAGACGTTGACAAGAAATCAAAGCGCCCAAACCAGAACTATCTACAAATTTTATGTAAGACATATCAAAGACTACTCGGTTTCTTGATTGAATAAGCGATTGCACGACTTCGCGAAATACTCTTACGTTACTTGCATCCAGATTATCCTCACGCAATTCAATCACTAAAACATTACTGCCTTCAATTTTCGATCTAATTTCCATTTTTTGCCTGCTACTGAGTTGATGACATTCTGATTAGATCACCGACTTTAGGCTGAATTGTCATCGAAGTGTGAAGACATAATACGCAGGACAGAAAAGATACTTGTTACTCTACGGTACTAATTCTCCAATGGCGATTTTAAGGTTCTGCAATGTCTCACTCGATTCCTTCGGGGCGCCGGTTTTCAAAGAAAGTTCGGCTTCGCGAGCGGCTTTTCCGAGACGCGAAAACCCGTAACTTGAAGCGGCGCCGACAAGTCGATGCAAGGCTTGAACGCGTTCTTCGGAGCTTGCAGGAAATTCGATTTCTTGCCAACGTTTGGAGATCCCCGCTAGAAAATGCATACGCAGCTCGATGAATTCCTGACGTAAGGCTTCAGGCAGGTGATCGAAGTCAGCAACTTGCACGACCGTGTTCCCAGTAGAGCTTAATGTCATTCGAAAGTGTCATCGAATTGAATGGTTTCACGATGACACCAGTCGCGCCATATTCGAGTAACTCGGTCACTTCTTCAATCATTGCCTTGGCCGTCATGAACACAATGGGCACGCCCTTCATCACGGGCATAAGTCGAAGCGCCTGGAGTGTTTCTGGGCCGCTTAAGCCCGGCATCATGACATCAAGAAGAATCAAGTCCGGCCGGAATTCGGGAACCTCGTCCAGCGCTGCTTGGCCGCCCTCACAGCACCTCACTTCGTAGCCCCCGACCTTCGAAAGACAGAAGTCAAGGATCAAACGAATATCGGCATCGTCTTCAACGCACATTACTTTACGTAGCTCGCTCATGCTAGCGCCTTTCTCATGCTCGTTCTGGCGCGCAACAGGACGGCGTCAATGAAATCGTTCTGACTTGTGTCCGAGACCGAGAGCCATTGGAAATCTAGACTGGTCGCTGAGGCTTCTTCGACCGAGTCGCTGTAGATAAATATGTCTTGATTCTTTGCAAGTCTACGAAGGTCGGTATAAAAATCGCTCATCATGCCTTGTGCCCGTGGATTGGCGATGACAATGAGCGCAGAAGCGTCAAGCCCTTGGGCCTTCGCTTGTGCATAGTTGGCGACACTTATGAGGTTTGCCTTTCCGTCAAACCAGCGTGCTACCCGCAAGCGTGCATCGAGATCAAAATCAATATGCAGAATGCGTTTTTTGGCAAGTGCCTGGTATTCAGAATTAAGCGCAAAGTCGACCACAAATTCGGCACCTTGACCAGGGGATGAATCGACTGAAATTTTTCCACCCATTCGTTGAACTAGCATTCTCGTGATATACAAGCCCAGCCCCATTCCTCCTTGGGCTCGGCGATCCGATGCATCGGCTTGGGAGAATTTTTCGAAGACTCGACCTCGAAAATGAGGCTCGATTCCTGGGCCATCGTCCTTCACCGAAATAGTAATGCGTTGATCATTGAATCGGATTGCAACCCAAACAATTCCTCCAGACGGCGAGTGTTTGATCGCATTGGAAAGAAGGTTAGTCATCACTTGAATGAAGCGATCTGGATCGAGCATGACCTCCGCCTCCGATGCGCGTTGCTCAGTTTCCTCAAGTCGCAGACCAACTTTTGAGCTCAAAGCGAGGGTTTCGTTTGCGGCAATAGCTTCATGAACGAGATCGACAATTTTGGTCGGACTTTGCATAAGCACCAAACGGTCACTTTCGAGCTTTGTGAGGTCGAGAATGTCGTCAACAAGACGACTAAGCCTTTGACCGTTGCGGTACGCCACATCGGTGAGCGTACGGGCTGATTCCGGCAGGGCACCCGTGGCGCCTGCGGAAAGCAGGCCGAGAGCACCGAGAACCGAAGCGAGAGGCGTTCTCAGCTCGTGACTGACGGTCGCTAGAAACTCATCTTTCATGCGATCAATTTGCGTTTGCTCGGTAAGGTCTCGAATTACCAAGGTATATCGCGGGCGAGTATCTTCCACCCACTCGCTGAGGCTTACTTGCGCTGGGAAACGGGCACCCGAGGCTGAGGTTAGTGTCAATTTCCGCTTGGAGAGTAGTTGGGCCAAGTTCGTTCCAAATACTTCGATGGTGGTACGTCCGATTAGGTCACTGCTCGGATCTCCGCACAACATGCGTCGTGCAGCAATATTGGCGTCTTCCACGCACTCCAAATGATTGAAAGTGATTACCGCCTCGGGGACGTTATTGTTTTTGCTGATGCCCTGGCTTAGCGTAGTCTCCACAGATTTCGCCTGTAGTACAGACACTCGTGAAAAAAGCCTCAATTTTGCAGCGACTAAATCGTCGTCCCAAGGCCAATCAAGGTAATCATCTGCGCCTGCCTTCATTGCATCACGGATGAGTGATTCACCTGGGCTTGATGCGACCACAATGACCGGGACCCATTCTTTTGTGGCCCTCCTGAAGTCTCGAATCAGCGCATCGTCTCCCACTTCAGTGGCGTTTGGCTCGATGAAGATCAATTGAGGATGAACTTCTATCAGC
This sequence comes from Betaproteobacteria bacterium, assembly GCA_031421635.1. Classification (GTDB taxonomy): domain Bacteria; phylum Pseudomonadota; class Gammaproteobacteria; order Burkholderiales; family Burkholderiaceae_E; genus JAPOKJ01. The sequence goes on from JANOPA010000067.1 coordinate 44,017, forward strand.
TCTTGAAGAGCCGCTTGACGGTTGGGACTGACGTGAACCCGATGTCCCGCCCTTTCGATGCCCGCGCGAAGCCGCGAACAAGACTCGGCGGCGCCAGCCACAACGAGAACTATAAGGCTAGGGGAATTGCCGGGATCATCCTTCATTCGAGAAAGATATCCCACTCAACGGTTCCTTTCGAGCATGAAATGCTAGACGTTAACAAAGCTGTGACAAATGGAGGGACGAAACCCTATTTAATCCGTTCATCGACATTAAAAAGGACGGGCCGATGGACACTAGGACTCAAGCGATGCAACGTAGTCGACCGATCATGAATCGGTTCAAAGCACGACGAGCTGTCGCCTTATGGTGGTGGCGCACCCATCGGCGTTCAATTTTCAAGCGTCTGATTGATATCGCCGCCGTTGGGGCGGGAATGGTCGCCGCGGCGCCCATTCTTATTATTGTTGCGATTTTCATAAAGGCGCACGATCGCGGCCCGGTACTTTTCTGGCAGCGCCGCGTAGGTAAGGATGGGAAGGAATTTGATTTCCCGAAATTTCGGTCGATGATCGTCGATGCGGAGCGGGCGCGTCTGGCCATAGAGAAGGCCAACCATCACGGAGATGACGCCATCACGTTTAAACTCAAGCGCGATCCGCGCGTCACGCCGATTGGTCGAATTATCCGGCGCACCAGTGTCGATGAACTTCCGCAGCTCTGGTGTGTTCTTAAGGGCGACATGAGCCTGGTTGGGCCACGCCCGGCTTTGGTCAGCGAAGTCGCACGGTACAACCAAAAAGATCGGGAACGCTTATCGGTCACGCCGGGCTTGACTTGCATTTGGCAAGTTAGTGGACGATCGGACGTGGCCTTCCCTGAACAGGTCGAGATGGATCTGGAATACATACGCGGGCACAGTCTGTGGTCCGACATCAAGCTGCTACTGGCCACACTTCCCGCGATCATCGGCGGACGTGGTGCCTACTAAAATCGAAGGCTCAAAATGAACACTTGGCTAAGCGGTCATCAAACAATCGGCGACGACCTCGACTTTTCTCTTGATCCCGGGGTTGAAGATCGGCTCCGACAAATGGATGTCGCGCTCGCTATTCTCGGGATAACAATGCTGGCGCTACCCTTGGGCTTAGCGCTACTCGTTGGGAAACTCGTACGCGAACCCCAGCGCGGCCGAAATCGAACAGTGTTTGATCGCTTGTCGATTTCATTTCCTACAAACTTTATCGGTATGGCGTTCGGATTTGTTGGGGCAAGTCATTGGCCTGTGATGATCAATATCTTGAGGGGAGAGATGGCCTGGATTGGTCCCTGCATCAACTCAAACGACATCGGCGCGGCTGCCCACTTCAAGGTGCGACCTGGAATTGCTAATCCGTGGACAATTCGCCAGCGGACCGCGAGTGATTTCGCCTCCGAACAGACCGTGATCATGAACTATCTAAAGCGTCGCAGCCCAAGCCAGTCTCTCGGAATTCTGGTGCGCGCAGCAATGACCGCGTTATTTCCACCTGCACCGCTAGAGGTACAACCCAGGGTGAAAATTTGCGACGTTGAATTTGACAATCTCAGCATGAAGCAAGCGATTAGGAGTCTTGAGCATATGCTCGACGAAAATAAAACTCATCAGGTTTGTTTCGTCAATCCGGCCTGCATCAATATCGCCAGCGGGGTTAAAATTTATCGACGCATCTTGGCCAGAGCTTCAATGGTGTTGCCTGACGGTATTGGCACAAAGATTGCGGCCGACCTACTAGGCACTCCACTACGACAAAATGTCAACGGTACGGATCTCTTTCCAAGGCTATGTGATTTGCTCAATCAACGAAGTGGTCGCTTATTCTTGCTCGGGGGTCAGCAAGGCGTCGCCGAGAAAGTCGCAAAGGTGATCGAAGATCGCTGGCCGAATGTACTTATTGTTGGCGTTCGGGATGGTTTTTTCTCAACGTCGCAAGAAGGAGAGGTTGCCGAGCAAGTGAGAGTAAGCCAGGCGGACGTTTTGCTGGTCGCGCAGGGAGTTCCGATGCAAGACATTTTTATTGATCGGTACATTGATTTTCTCGGCGTCAAAATTGCAATGGGTGTGGGCGGCTTGTTTGATTTCGTATCGGGACGCATTAATCGCGCGCCAGACTGGATGCGAGAGATGGGGCTGGAATGGGTCTACCGCTTTCTCCAGGAGCCACGCCGTATGTGGAGCCGTTACTTGGTCGGGAACTTCACCTTCCTTGCTCGAGTGATCGCTCAACGAGTTGGATTGCGTCGGAATACAAAGGTTGCTCCGGTCAGAGTATCCCTACCGCAAGAGCCAGTTCTGATAAATAATGAGCGCTCTAGGGCAATTATTTTTGCCACCTTTTCTAGTCCTCGAGGCATTCCCGTACACGACGACTTTCCTGCAGCCTTGTTACCGCTGGGCTCCAGTACCATTATTGAGCAATTGATGACGCAGCTAAGTGCGATCTCAATTAAAGAAATTGACATCGTGGTCTCGCTTAACCCGGAAGGCCTTCGAGAAGTGCTTGGAAACGGTGAGCGATGGGGCGTGAAGCTCAATTGGCACCTGGCCAAGGACCCTCAACGGCCATATGAAGCGCTGAGAGGACAGTACACGGGTCGTGATACTCCCGTCTTGTTGGGCCATGCCGACTGCTGGCTCTCGCAAAAGGCAATGACTGAACTCATTGAAGGCAAGACCATGGCGATGCAGGTAGACGCGCAAGATCGACTCGCCTGGCTAGGCTGGGCATCGATCAACCCTGCTTTGCTGAAGGTGTTGTCGCAGCACGGCACGAAAAGTGAGCTTGAGGCCTTGCTCAGTTCAACTCATCCTCAGCGCACCATTCTCAATGCCGCGGATTGTGCGCTCGTTCATGGGCCAGAAAGCCTCCTGAAGGCTCAGGATTTGGCTTTCGGACTTCCTGGTGCCCTGTTCGCTCCCGCGACTTGGCTAAAGTTTCCTTGGGGATGCATGAGCCCCGAGGCCTACTTGTCGTCCGATGCTGAGGTGCTAGGACCAGCGATCATTGGGCCTGGCTGCATGATAATGGACGGAGCCAAGATTGGACCTAGCGCCGTACTCACTAAAAATGTTGTTGTTAGTCACGGCACAAAAGTGAGTCACAGTATTGTCATGCCGGGAAGCTTTCTTTCCCATGACCTTGATGTCGACGGATCTATCGTGAATGCGGAGGCCGTGCTTAATGTGAGGCTCAATGTACGAACCGTACTTGAAGCGAGCGAAGGCGTTTTATTAGGCCTTAATGGCAACAGCCCAGATCTCAAAAGATACATTGGCCAAGTACTCGCTATTGCATGTGCCGCAGGCTTGCAGCCGGTCGTACTGCCGTACTTGGCGATGCGCCGCATACTTGGAAAACCGCTACCCTGGCGTAGTCAAATTGTTGTGACTGGGCGAGACCCACACAGTCGAAAGCTCTACACCTCCCTAATGCGATGCTCGCCAATGGGATTGGAGCACCCTATTCCCCTTATGGCACATTTTGGCGCTCTTTTGGACGTAGCTCAGGGGGTTCGGCGCTGGTTTGGTGTCAGACCTCGTCACCCTAACGAGTGGTACTCCTTGAGTCACGAGTGGCAGGGGCTTTTGGCTGGTGCTCCTATCGGTTTAATGCACTCTGCGGCCTGGAAAGATGTGGGAGAGCAGGGAAGCGAATCGATTGGCGCCGCCGACGTTTTCTATGTCGTGCAACATGGCAGCGCGGAGTACTTGAGAATTTCCGTAAAAGCCCTGAAGCGCTTTGTTAGACCAAAATGATCATTCCTGCAAACGTGACATTCTTGACTTCGAGTTCGGCGAAACAGACCTCCTTGAATCGCGCGAGCGTAGCAAGATTCGATATGCTAGATGGGCTAAGAGGAATCGCGGCCGTGGCCGTTATGATTTATCACTATACTCAACACAACGGCCTTCATTGGCTTGGCGGTGCCTGGGTAGCGGTCGATCTCTTTTTTGTACTTTCGGGCTTTGTGATTGCATTGAGTTACGGCGATAAAATACTCAAGGGCATGTCATTTCGGGAGTTCATTTATGTGCGACTCATCCGTTTAGCCCCCATGTACTTTTTAGGCCTGATGCTCGGATTACTTGCAATTCTTTTGCCGATTGCAAAAGGCGAAGCTCCGCAGATTCATTTCCATCAAGTCATGACGGCGCTAACCTTAGGCCTTGCCTGGCTACCGTACTTTAATGACGGACTCTGGCCATTTGGGAGCGGAAGCATTCCGGGAGCCACATTTCCGTTAAACGATCCTGGTTGGTCATTGTTTTTCGAGTTTTTTGTCAACCTGGGATTTTTCTACTTCGTCTATTTTTTTCGTAAAAGTTCAAGCCTGCTTTTTGTATTGCTTATAGGCACGGTATTTGTTTTTTGTACCTTCGGACTCAGGCAAATTAATCCGGGTTGGGGAGCAAGTAACTTTTTCTTTGGTTTTCCGCGTGTCATTGCTGAGTTCTTTTTTGGCACGCTGATCTTTGCATTAGGCCTTCATCTAAAAAAGTATCCCAAACCGCTTGCGCTCATCGTCGTGCTGGTTGCCCTACTTTTTTTTTTCACGAGTAGTACCAGGGTGGCCTTGATCAACACTTTTATCTTTCTTCCATTAACCGTTGTGTTGATGTCTACCGTCCCTGTTTCAGGAGTCGCGAAAGCGCTCTGTAAAACGTTCGGTGATCTTTCCTATCCGCTATATGTCCTGCATTTCCCGATTTACCGACTTGTTTTTGGGCTAAGCGAGGTTAAGTCTCTTAGTCCAGTCGCGCAGACGTTGCTCATCGGAGGGTTTTGTGTGATTGTTTCTTTGCTGTTAATCAATGTTGATCTAAAGCTTAGGAAGTGGCTCATGGCCCAGCTTTTAACGCCTAAGCTAGCACCAGCACCCATCTAGCCACAGTGTATTGACCTGACCGACCTCAAGCGACGCGGATTAAGCTAGAGGTCATTTTCAACCACAGGCTTAGAGCCGATATTGAGGGGACAGGTCATGGAATCGCTATGAATACTCAGTGGGCTAAAAGCAGAACAGGCACCGGATGGAGAACCCTCGTCCACACTATGAGGCGGCCCGACGCGACCTCCACCCAAACATCGATCACCTTCCGCCGCTCCTGACACCCTGCATTGCTAAACCACTTCTCTCGCCTTAACCGCTGCGCAGTAATGGCTTCCTTCGCCGCGACGCTCTACTTCCTGACGCTCAATTTCTTGATTCATCCCGCGCCTCCACTTTTATTACATGGACTCAGTACTCTCAAGATCCGCGTGACAAATTAAGACGACTTGACCGCACGCTTACCCGAGACGCGGTAATGGCAGCGCTGACGACCGCGCCAACGTCAAAAGGGGCCAATTAATTGACCCCGTTTTGCCCAGCGCTTCACCGTCGCTCGGACGGTTACATCCGACGCTACCCTTGTAAAATGGGCCTCCTAGAGACTGCCTTTGAGTCCGAAGTGGATATTGGCCGTCAGGAAGCCGCGTTTGCTTCCGCAATCAAACCTCTTCCCACCGAAGCGATACGCGTACAGCCCCGGGTGCTCAATTTGTGAGGCGAGCGCGTCGGTGAGTGGTATTTCACCACCGGCCCCGGGCGCTTGCGTCTCGAGCGTCTTTAGTACACTGGGATGCAAAATATAGCGACCCACGACTGCACTGGTGGAAGGTGCAAGATCTACCGAAGGTTTCTCGACAATGCCCCTCAATTGCATTAAGTGGCCTTCTTCGCTCACGGGATCGACCACCCCATATTTGCTGACGTCGACGCGCGGGACTTCTTCAACCGCAATGACCGATGCTTGAGTATCGTAGGCAGACTGAAGCATTTGACTCAGGACACCTTTGGGATAGCCATCAATCAGGTCGTCCGGAAGAAGTACCGCAAATAGTTCTCGGGGCCGATCATCGGGGCTGCACACAGCACGGCGTGTCCCAGGCCAAGCGCCTGAGGTTGCCGCACGAATAATACTTTTACGTAAGAAGGGATGATATTGCGAATCGCTTCCAGTGCCTCAATTTTACCCTTGGCCTCAAGCTCAGCCTCAAGCTCAGGGCTGCGATCAAAATAGTCCTCTACCGCACGTTTTGAGCGACCCGTCACAAAAATCAGCGTGTCACAGCCTGCCTCAACCGCCTCGTCTACCGCGTACTGAATGATCGGTCGATCGACGATGGGTAACATCTCTTTGGGAATCGTCTTGGTTGCCGGTAAAAACCTTGTGCCCAAACCGGCCACAGGGAAAACGGCTTTCTTTAGTTTCATCATCACCTTCCAATCGTGGCGTGTTGTTTAAATTATTTTAGAGACCTAAAGTTATGGTCACCGAGGGCATATCACCCTTCATGGTGATGACTTTTTTGGCCGATTCAGATCCTTTGCTTGAGACCACCAAAAGTTCCGTCAAATACCCAGGGACCCTCGCAGAGAACGTTGCAACTCCGTTGACATCAGTAATCGAGTTGTCAATCTGATCCAAGGCGACAGGCTCTTCCAAGGGAGACCCATCTTCAAGGCTGACAGTCGTGAATGTATGGAGAGAGACAGGGACGCCGGCGGCTGGAGCACCCGCCGAATCCTTCACATTGAATCCTAGTGCAAAGACCGAGGTGGTGCCCCACTTCATACTGACTGGAACGACCAGGGCCGCCATTGGCGTGTCCGCCGCTTTTGGCGCAGAAGCGACCGTATCTACTTTGGCAACGCTCGCCGTCGAGCCTGAGCCTCCGCAACCGGCAAGCGCTAAAACACACATCAGGAGAGAAAAGTGTGATCGACAGATATTATGATAATTTTTCATGAGTAAAATTCCTGAATTTGATTAGCGAACAACATATAGCCACGTGGGGTTTGAGGCATTGAGGTACCAATTGTTGAACAATGCCCCTGCACTCGTGGCCCAGTCCGCCATATTGGGATAAGCCAAGGTCAAATCGACCGTTTCATTGGGATAGCGCCACTCGACTGGAATATCCATGGCCCAGGGGCGTCCGTTCTGGTCAATATACGATTTACTCGAGGCCAGCACGCTCCGGTCGTCGGCTGTTCCAAACAAGGCGAGATCGGCAAGTTTGGTCGGAGGTCGGCCTGAAAGGTGCACCTCGTGACCGCGATTGGCCGTGCGGAAAATAAATGGGTTATAGGGCGCAATTAAGGCGTTGCCGTTCGTAGGTTGTGTGAAGTTCACCACCAATTTAAAGCTTTTAAAAGGTACTCCAGGACATTCGGCCTGTGTGTTTCCAAACGGACACGCCGTGGACAGTCCGGGCAATTGAACTTGGGCAGAATTGAAAATCAAAAACGTTGCTAGGTCCTGGCCGGTTTCCGGGCTGATGCTCTTGGTTCCCGAGTCACTTATCAAGCTGGCACTGGCGACGTTTGAAATCGCCACAGAAGGGAGCTGCACTCCAAAACCACTCTCAATCGCCGCTCCACGTGCATCCAGGCGATAGTCGACTTCGAGCCCGACGGTCTGTCGCGAAGAGTTCAAAATTTCCCGTGAACGATAGCGAATGACCATGTCGTTCATGTCGTAATCGCCTCGGGTTGGCCAAAGATCCTCGAAGGCTAGGGTTCCAAAGGTGTTACGGGATGGGTAGAAGCGGCTGAAGGCCCGAGTGGCATCATTTGGAAACTCATCCAGCGCGTCTTTTACGCCGTCGCCATCGCTGTCCGCGTCCGAGGCCGCCACTAAAGGTTGAAGCGTATTGAGGTTCGCAATTGCACTGCGCTTATTGATATGAACTGCGAGGACCACGTCATTAAAATCGTGATCGCCACCTACCGAGCGGTTGATGTCTTCAAAGCCAATGACGAGACGTTGATAATTGTCGCTGGCCCCTGAGAGGTCTTTAAGCATGACGGTGTGAACATTCAAATTAGCTGAACTCGACGCTTCAGGATTAAGCTGACGCAAGGTGTAGAACACCCATTTTGGATCCGGGTTGTCCTTGACTCCAGCGATGCGAGCTCCGTTATAGAGACGACCGGTATTGGAAAAACCATTCGAAACAATCGTGAAACCGAGTGCTTCACCGGGCTGGAACTTACCAAGATAGACCGTGTTTTGCTTCGATCCTGCAGGGTCCAACGGCGCGGGCATTGAAGCGTTAGCGAAAAGAATTTTCTCGGAAACGTCGCGCGGATACTGTGGTGGCTGGGCCGCATTGTATTTAAAGTATCCGACGCTATTGCGGTAGCCCGCCCCTTCAGAAAGAAACGTGACCCAAACATCGGCTTCCTCTGCAAAGGTTACATTCGACTTATCGTCGGTATCTGGAAGTAGTCCTTGCGAATTCAATCGAATATCCCGACCCTCTGGCAAGGTATACGCAATTTTGGAAAGAAGATCGGTCGGTAAGGCTGGAATTCCCGCGGGCAGGGTCCGCGCGAACTCTGCAATGGTGGGCGCGCCTGTGCTCAGATCATAAGCATGGGTTGCTAATGGAGTTCCGAAGTAGGACCATTCGACAGTAGACTTGAAAAATGTGTATCCCGACAGCGCGACAGTGGAGGCAGCGAGTGCGCCAACCCATAAAGTTCTGATAGACATAGTAATTTGATCCCGAAGTAATGAACAGTTTCATTTGACTTCAATGGACCGGAGACAGTGTTACCAAATTGTTAACCTCGTCTGTCGATGTGTGAACTACTTCATGCAATGCCTTACGCAGGCGAATTGTATTAACGCCGTTGCTTTGCAGATAATCAACCTGATCGCAAGCAGCATCAATAATTCTCAGTCCAAATCCACCCTCGGGCAGATCAGTGTAGTCAATACGGGCGGGCGTTGTGGGCGGTATGTAAGAATTGCCAAGAAAAACAAAGTCAATTTGCAGAAAATCCGTCGGTCTCGATGACAGTAACTCGATCGGTGCGCCTTCAAGGCCCCCGGTGGTGTGACGAACGATATTGGTAAATACTTCAACGCTCGCGAGAACAATCATCGCTACCTGCGCCGGACTTAAGCCTGCATCCATAGCCTCGGCCGCAACGAAGGTTCTTACCCGAGCAATTTCACTCAACGCCATGCTGAGTTCTTCACGATGAAACCTCGAAAGCAGAGGTACCCGCGTAGCTAAAATCATGGTAAGATCATCGGTAAAAACAGTCCCTGTGCCGAACAATTTCTTACGCAATTGATGAATGATTGCCGCGGGTGTGCCATGTTTTCCGAGGAGGCTCGTCAGGCCCTCCCTTAGTCCGAAGAGGCCAAGCCGATTGCCGTTCGAAAGCAAGGCATCTGACACACCGTCCGAATGAATGAAGATTGAATCCCAGGGCAACATGGTGGTCGTGTGTTGCTCAAAGTCTACCTCATTCATGACCCCCAGGGGCGGATGTTCATTTTGCAAGACGGTGAGGGTTCCGTCGCTTCGACACAAAGTCGGCTCCTCGTGCCCGCAACCAATCCAGGTCACCGTATTTTCCGAGGTGTTAATGCGGATGTAACTAATCGTCACAAAGGCGTCCAGTGCTTGCAAATGAGGTGTAATTTCTCGATGCAGAGAGGCGAGCACGTCTGTCGGCTGGGGCAGCTCTCTCGAATGCAATACATCGGTTACCAGTTCAAGCATCGAACGACTCAATTGCATTTTGACGGCCGCGCCCATCAATGCGGCATTCACGCCTTTCCCCATGACATCACCGGCTACGATATCAATCGTGTGGGAATCTGGATTCAGAACATCAAAAAAATCTCCGTCGACACCTTGTGAGGCCTGATTGAAGGAGCTAAGCCATAAACCTGTCAGACGTTTCTGGTTGGTGTTGACCAACAGCGAACGTTGGATTTGCGATCCCACCTTGAGTTCGATCTCATGTGCTTTATTGAGTTGGTCCGTCAACTCCCAAGACTTTGCCAGTAATGCTGCGTGCTCACTCTGGGCATTTTTACGTTCTGAAATGTCAGAATGCGTGCCCACAAGACGCAGCGGCTGGCCGGAGCTCGCTTTCCGTTGTACGACTGCACCCCGGCTATGAATCCACTTCCAGGTGCCATTGGCACACCACATGCGACACTCAACGGAAAAGCTCAGTGACTTTCCGACCAGATGGGTAATCAAGGCCGCATTCACAGGCTCCACGTCGTCTGGATGAATCAAAGCCATCCATGATTTTTGATTACCTTCAATAGCCCCGTCAATGTATCCGAGCATGGCGAGACCATTGGATGAGTAGGTAATGGTTCCGAGCAAAACATCAAAATCCCAAACGCCATCTCCGGCCGCGGCCAGAGCATGTTTCAGACGTCTTTCTGATTTCTTAAGGGTCTGCTCAGACCGGTAGCGCTCTGAAATATCGCGGGCGCTTAGCGTGTAAAAGACTTCATCCTGATCGATCAGTTTTGAGATTGTGAACTCGACTGGAAAGGTTGAGCCGTCTTGACGCGAGGCAATAATTTCTAGGCGACCCGCGCTCTCGCCGTGGCTACCTTGTTCGAAATAGTTAAAGAGATCGTTTCTTCTCTCTGCTCTTACTGCTGCAGGAAGTACTAAACGCCCGATCGGGGTGTTTTTATTGCGAACAACCTCCGAGCCAAACATTTTCTCGGCGGCAAGGTTGTATTCGACAATCAAGCCCTTCGAATTGACAGTCACGACGGCTTCCTGCGATGCTTGCAGAATCGCGTATTTCCGTTTTTCCGAACTCGCGGCCAGGGAAAAAGCGCGCTGCGACTCAACGTGATGACGCTCGGTGCGCCGAACTCCGTTTGAAAGGACCATTAAACCCGCAACGGCGATTCCGCACAGCGCGAGCGCACTTAGCACCACACCAATTAATCCGTCAGGTGTGTTCGCGTAGATTTCGCGCTTCGAACGTTCCACAATAAAAACGACCGGCCAATTTTTCGATGCGCGATAAATGCCAATTGCATCGGGAGAGGCAAAGCCTTGATTTGCAAGTACCCCTTGATCAATGATTGTCGCAAGCTTCCACCAACTCAGCATCGGTTTGATGCGTGACCCTGGCGCAATCTTCGCCGAGCGATTCGAGGCGAGAAACTCACCTTTGTCACTGACCATCGCAATGTTAAAATGCTCTGCACGGCTAATGGCCTCGAATTCATTGGCGACGAATTCTAAGTTGATCAATGCGATGAGAAAGTAGGACTGAGAGCCGTCCAATTGGACGCGTTTGATCATGGGCAAGAGCGCCGAACGGGATTGGGTCGCTTGCTGGGTGAGCGAGGTCAAATGCCGTCCGAACAACAGAGGTCCAAGGCGCAAAGACCCAATAAAACCCTCATGACTGCCGAAGTCTTTCCATTGAATAACCCCTCCTCGATCCTGCTCGAAGGAACTGGCCACAACTTGTCCGTCTTCGGCGACCAATGATATGCTGCGAAGATAGCCTTCGGGGTGATTGGCCTCGCTTTCGAACAGGGCTTTAAGTTGCTCCTCCCCTCGATTGTCAACCTGTGAAAGCCTAGAGGCCAAGGACAAAGTGATCGACTCTGCCTGCGACAACATTGACGAATTCTTCTCGTTAACAAGTTGCGCGTAGAGTCCAGCCTTGGACTCCACGCCCTCTTCGTAGTGGCTGGCTTGATACCAAACGAACCCTAAAGTCGCGACAATCACGAAAGCAATAATTGTGGCGCCAAACACAAACATGCGAGACGAAGGATTCTTTAGAGTCAGGATCTCGTCTTGTCTATCGCTCCGCTTCTCGTAACTATCCTTCAAATTGATTCGCGCTCCCTTGAACGACGTCCGCAGGTAATTTTAAAACTTTGTTTTGAAAAAGTTGCTATTCACCGTTGTGGTTCAAAGCAGCAAACGCCAGGTGTTACTCCGTTATCCTCACTTTTGAGTGCCTCCGACAGTACTGTGTGCTTTTAGATGAAGGGCCTTCCGACATGCCTCCACCGCATCATTTCGAGTGCCGTATATTTGAAACACTCGATGCATGCGAGTTAACTCAAATAAAGCCCGAACCGAAGCTCCCATTGAGGCCAAACGCAGAGCGCCGTGTCGCCCTTTTAAAACGCGTTGACAAGCAATAAGGGCACCAAGGCCCGAGCTATCCACAAATTGCACCCCGGTCATGTCGAAAACAACGTGCGCAAACTTTTCAATGACAGGTTGCACCGCGGTTCGAAATACTGCGATGTTGCTGGCGTCCAAATTGCTCACGTCGAGTTCAATAACGACCAGCTCAGCGCTTTCAAATGACGATTTAATTTCCAAGTACGACTCCCAATTCCGCGCGCTCTGACAGTACGTTAGCATCTTAAAAGGGTAGTTTGGTGATGACCATCCGATGAACGGCACGATGAAGGGAAAAATGGGAATATTCACACATTCCCTCCCCACATTGGAGCTTGGCCAGGCTAGAAGTGTGATCAAATTCAAACAATATCGTAGTTGATGTCCTGGACGCACTGGTGTAAAAGTGCTTGCCAGCCTAAGCTCCTTGTCCGATCTGGCGCGCGCCACGAAAGACTTACAAAACTCTGGCTGAACCACGCATAAGTTGCAAGAGCGTCTCCATTTTCAAATCTAATTGGTCCCCACGCCACACCACATGTTGGTCCGAACGGCAAATCACGATTGCATGTCGGTACTCCATTGGTTTTTCTTCATTAGCAAGAGCGAGCACCTTGAGGGGAATATCTGAGGCCTGAGCGGCGCTGACGAATGCACTGACATCCGTTTCCCTGTTGAAGGAAAGCAAGGTGTAACCCGCGCCGAAAGCGTCATACAAGGAGCTCCCATCCTTCAACCAGAAATGCGGCGCGCGGCATCCGGGTACGGTGGAGGCTGTGAAGCCACCCATAGAATAATCAGGCGGACTTTCGTCGTCGTAACAAATAATGGGTGAGCCGGCATAAAAGTAGCCAAAGTTCAATCCTGCGCAACAAAACTGCTGCACGTTCAATTCATAGGCATTGGCTCCGATCTCCGCACGTAGTACCGCGCCGCCAGGTCCAGACTCTTCAATGTTGTGTGGAATCGCGCGCTTCATCTTCATCACCTGCTGCGCGTGATTCATGGCGAACTGCGAGACCTGTTCGGTGATCGGTTGTCGCTCCGCTTCGTAAGCTTCCAGGATAGAAGCCTCAGCCCAGCCTTGCAAGTGTGCGGCGAGCAACCAGGATAGATTGAGCGCATCCGCGATGCCGGCGTTCATACCGTAGCCCGCGTACGGCATCCATAAATGGGCGGCATCACCGGCGAGGAAAATCCGGTCTTTACGGAAGCGATCAGCCACGAGGCGACGCCCCACCCAGTCTTCCTTGCTAATCACCTCATACTGAAACTCTGGGCCAACCCCAAGAATGTCACGTAGGCTTTGATCGCGATCTACGGAGTCGAACTCGGGCTCTTCCGCATTGAGATGGTTGTGAATTAGCCAAGTGTCTTTACCATCAATAGTGAACACCGAACCGCAGCGCCGTGGATTCATGGCGTAGCAAGACCAAGCCTTCTTGCCCGGAATCATCTCCATGAGTTGCGGCGCCCGAATATAAGTGGACTGCACCCTTTGAATAATGGCGGTGCCGTCCAGCTTGGCACCGATTTGCTTGCGCACTTCAGAGCGTCCGCCGTCGCAACCCACCAAGTACTTCGCATGAATGACCTGGCTTACACCGGTATCGAGATTTAAGGCGGTCGCGGCAACGCCAGCAAGGTCTTGTTCAAAGCTGGTGACCTGAGTTCGATTCAGTAAGGTCACGCCGTCGAGGGCCGCCGTGTGTTCAAGAAGAATGGGCTCCAAAAAAATCTGGTTAATGCGGTGAGGTGGTTCTGGTGTGGGCCACCAAGCGTCGGGCCCATTGGTCTCGGTGTAGCGATCATCACGACAGGGAATGGGAATGCGCGTGAGTTCGGTACCCGTAACCGTGGTACGAAAGACCACATCGTTCGGATAGTCCGAGGGCAGGCCTGCGTCTCGGACTTTTTGCGCGACGCCTAAGCGTCGGAATTGCTCCATGGTGCGCGCAGCCACATGATTGCACTTCACATTGGGTGGCTCAGCGTAGTGTCGTATCTCGGCGACCACCACTTTTATGCCACGAGAGGCGAGATCCATGGCGAGCGTTAGACCGACTGGTCCCGCTCCGACAATCAGTACATCAGTCGTCTGAGGGCTAGGTTGGTACATCATTTGACTTTCATTCGAGCTTGGTTCCAGACTGCTTGATCACCTTGGCCCACTTTTGAATCTCGGCTTTGATGTATTGCTCAAATTCCGCAACCTTGCTTGGCGACGGTTCGACACCCATTGCGCGCATGGTGTTACGGATTTCAGGGTCGTTAAGCGCCGCGACAATCTCGGTATTCAGGCGACTCACAATTGCCGCTGATGTGCCGGCGGGGGCGACCACTCCGAACCAACCTGTCGATTCATAGTCGGGCAATCCTGCCTCGGCCATGGTCGGCACATCGGGCAACATGGGTAGACGCTGAGCGCTCGTGACAGCAAGCCCGATTAACTTTCCGGCTTTAATGTGCTGCAAGGCGGCCGTCAAGTCAACAATGGCCAAGGGAATTTGACCTGAGAGTGTGTCGACCGCGGCCGGGCCGGAGCCGCGATAGGCGATATCTACTAAATGTATGCCGGCCATCTGCTTGAAGAGTTGACTGGAAAGGTGCATTGCGGTGCCATTGCCGCCGTGTCCAATCGAAAACTTACCTGGAGATTTTTTCGCTTGAGCGATCAGCTCACGTAAGTTCTTGGCGGACAAAGAAGGATGAGCGACCAACACAAAGGGGATACCCGCCAGCATCGATACTGGTTTGAAGTCTTTGACCGGATCGAAAGGCATTTGTGGATAGAGGCTTAAGTTCGCTGCCAATCCGCCTGCGGCACCCACCCCTACGGTGTAACCATCCGGTGCGGCTTTGGCCACAACCGTCAGCCCAATGTTCCCGCCTGCCCCGGGCCGGTTGTCAACCACCACTTGTTGACCGAGTTTTTCATTCAGGCGCGGTACTAGTAAGCGCACTACACTGTCCGAGCTGCCTCCGGGCGGGAAAGTCACGACCATGCGGATTGGCTTGTTGGGGTAGTCAGCCCCCGTGGTTTGAGCATACGATGGACTCATCGCAGCGGCCGCAATAATGACGCACAGAGCGGTACCAAATAAGTGCGTGGGCAACGTGTTCCTGAGAGTCGGACCGGGAGTCATTCGAGCGAGTGAGCGGACGCTGCTCATTTAACGACCGCGCCGTAAATCAAGGTCGCTTATTCGTTGTCGCATTTGCCCGGAGCTCGGGACTAAGGTGTTTAAGTGCATGCTGGCCTCCTGGGTCTTTGCAAAAAGAATACCATTGGGCGTATCGAACTTTGCAAGCCCGTGTCATTCGCTACCGGGCACCTGTAGGATCTCCTCCTGAGTCCCCTGTACCACTGAAAAGGAAGAATGATTCAATCTGTTGTACCCGCACCGCCGCGTATTCTCCTAGCCCCAATGGAGGGCATGCTGGACTGCGTACTTAGAGATATTCTCACTCGCATTGGCGGGGTGGATAGTTGCGTATCCGAGTTCATTCGAGTGACCAATACTCTGTTGCCAAAGCGCGCCTTTGTACGGGTCATTCCCGAACTATTGAATGGCGGACGCACCTTGGCCGGCGTGCCCGTGCTCGGGCAACTGCTCGGCTCAGACCCGATTTGCTTGGCTGACAATGCCGCGCAACTTGCCTCATTGGGTCCGGCTGGGATAGACCTTAATTTTGGTTGCCCTGCCAAGGTCGTTAATCGACATGGGGGCGGTGCCATGTTGTTGCAAGACCCGGAGCTCCTGCACCGCATTGTCGCTGAGGTACGCCGCGCTGTGCCGCCAGGAATGAACGTCTCGGCCAAGATGCGATTGGGTTATATGGATGATTCGCGCGCCGAAGAATGTGCCCAGGCCATTGCCGATGGTGGCGCCAGTTCGATTGTGGTGCATGCGCGCACCAAGGCCCACGGCTATCGACCACCGGCCTACTGGGATCGCATCGCGGACGTACGCGCCAGTGTAAAGATTCCGATTGTGGCCAACGGCGAGATTTGGACAGTAGACAATGCCCTTCGGTGTCGCGAGGCCTCGGGGTGTCGAGACATCATGATCGGCCGAGGGATCGTGGCCGATCCGGGCTTGGCCTGGGCGATTCGCAGCCGCGATCAGGCCGAAGGCTGTACCCAGGCTTCGCAATTCACGGTCCTGAGGCAGGTTGACTGGCGAGTGATCGCACCGTTACTTCAAGACTTCTGGAATCTCGTCAAGCCACGAGTGATTCCAAAGCACCGTGCGGGGCGCTTGAAGCAGTGGCTCAACCTCATGCGCAGGCGCTATCCTGAGGCGCAAGCCCTGTTCTCGGCGCTACGAACGATGAATGATTCAGTCGCGGTGGAGCGCTGTTTGCTCGATCTTCTCGCGGCAGGCGAGCCCTATGGCCTTCAAGCTTTCGCTGCTGCTCGACCCAATGATCACGAGATAGCGTCGATGAGCTTGGCGTGATTCTTAATCTATGGTGATATTAGCTGCCCTCACCACCGTGCCCCAACGAGAAATTTCGTTTTGCAAAAAACGGTCGGCGGCTTCCGGTGAATTACCGATGACCTCAGAGCCGCCATCCACGAGTTTTTGCCTGACTTCAGGTAGAGCAAGAATTTTAGCGATTTCAGTATTGAGCTTGGCGACAATATCTTTCGGCGTACCTTGTGGCGCGACCATTCCAAACCACGCCAGAGCTTCAAAGTCCTTCACGCCAGCTTCGGATAAAGAGGGCACATCGGGCAGCAAAGGGTGACGCTTCAAGCTGGTCACGGCAAGCGGGCGTAATTTTCCAGATTTGAAATTTGGGTGCAGGGCCACCAAATTGTCGAACATGACTTGGATCTGTCCACCCATGAGATCGGTGTGGGCCGCGCCTGAGCCTTTGTAAGGCACATGGGCCATGTCGATGCCTGCCTCAAGCTTAAGTTTTTCACCGGTAACATGATGAGAGGTGCCCAGCCCAAGCGAACCGAAGTTTACCTTGCCGGGATTCGCCTTAGCGTAAGCAATAAATTCTGGCACGGTCTTGGCTGGAAAGTTAGGGTTGGCTGCGAAGGCTAAAGGTGAATGGGTGAACACGGTGACGGAAGAAAACTTCGAAGTATCATATTTCAAGCCCCGATACATGACGGCGCTGATGGGTAATGCGGCAGTGGAAATCAACAAGGTGTAGCCATCCGCAGGCGACTTTGCTACGACATCGTTGGCAATGGTGCCGCCAGCGCCTGGGCGGTTTTCCACGAGAAAGGTTTGACCGAGGGCGCTCGACAAGCGATCCGAAATCATGCGTGCGATGGTATCGGAGGCGGCGCCGGTTGCGAAGGGTACGATCACTTTAACGGGTCGGTTGGGATAGGCCTGTGCTAAGGCCGTAGAACCCGTGAATAAGGTGAGCGCGGCAAGCATTGCCTTGGCAATGAGTCGTTTTGGATGCCTAACTGTGGGGTACATAGTCAAATCTTCCTTATGCGGCAATGGCGTGGGCATAGCCACGTTCCAAGGTTGTGGTGCGGCGTAGGTCGCGCCGCTTGGTGAGGTCGTAGCGTAGGCCGCGATGCAAGGTTGAACGGTTGTCCCACATGACATAGTCGCCTACCTCCCAGTCGTGGGTGTACACGTACTCGCGCTGGGTGGCATGCTCGATCAACTCGGCAACAAGCAGACGGCCTTCTGGAATTGTGAGCCCAGATAACGATTCAATATGGACGCTTGGGAAAAGTACCTTGCGCCCGGAGTTGGGGTGGGTGTGCACCAGTGCACGTTCGACCGGAGGAAAGCGATTGAGTTGCTCTTCTGTGTAGCGATCATCGCCCAGCATAATGCGTGAGTGAAAGGCGGTGTGACTTGCGATTCTGTCTTCCACATGCTGTTTGGTTTTTTCGGGCAGGTCATCCCAGGCAGCCCGCAAATCGGCCCATTGGGTTTGACCGCCTTCCTCGGGGACGATCACCGCTGAGAGCATGGAGTACTTCACCGGCAAGTTCTGAAAGGTACTGTCGCTATGCCAGAGCTGGTTGGCGAGTGCGCCGATGAGCTTGGCATGGTCGGGCGCCGCAACCGATCCATCCATGGCGATGTTACCGATATCGATTAGCTCCTCGTACTGAAAGCGTGTGGCGGCCCCCGTGGCTTTACGAAGCCCTGCGTCGAGAGGCCCGAACTGCTTAGAGAAAGCAATTTGCTGGCCCTGGTCAAGCGCCTGAGCTCTAAACACCAAGACCGCGTACTTATCCATCGCCGCCTCAATCTCGGTGATTGTTGCTTCGTCCAGAGCAAGCTTAAGATCAAGGCCGGTCGCTTGCGCTGCAAACAGGGGGTGAAGCGGTTTTAGGGAAAGTGCCATTGGGGACCGGTCCTCTATTGTTAGGGTCATGCATCCAGGAGCGTGGGGTGACCAACGAATGGGTCACGTCCTTGTCCTTAAAGTATAGGGAAGGACCTACAGCACCGCGTCGGAGGTTTCGATTTCGACTGAATCAGTGCTTCCATGAGTCACCCGTCGATTAGAGTGTGCTTGAAATTCGTCACACTTGAACGATAAACAACCTTGCGTGCACTCTCATTAGTTTGTACTCTGAATGTCCTTCCCTTTGACCTTTTTGATCGTCGGCCATGTTTCGTGAATTACTGATTGCGGGCGTTTTCGCCCAAGGCGTCGTGGTAACTGCGCAAACGGCCTTGCAAGCAAACCCGGATGGAACGCAAACCTTGCAAGGTTTATTCGTCGAGCAGCGTGCCATCGGCGCAAATTTTGCTTACGTGCATTACTATTTTTGGCAGGATGGCCAATACTGTTTGGGGCTTCCAGTCGGCGGTTTAGATCGCGAGCCTGCCGATTTTTCGCAGCTTCAAAAGACCCAACCTTGCGGGCAATATCGCATCGCTGAAGATCGGCTAGTGTTGCAGCCTCGCCAGGGCCCAGCATTACCTGCGAAGCTTCTGAGCAAGCGCGATGGTGATCGCTTTTTGATGGATGGCAATGAAACCTACAAAGTACCTGCTCTGCCTGCTAACCAGGCGATTGAGGGCCAATATGTTGCTCTGGTGATTGGTAGCCAAATGAACCGCCAGACCTACCTGTTTCGCAGCGACGGCACGTATCAGTTTACCTCTGTGCCAATGACCTCTGCGGACGGCTCACCAGCTAGTTATTCTGGAAGCTACAAACTTGGGGGTAATAGTTTGCAACTCACCGGCGCTCCCGCGCCGAATCGGTTGACCGTCTACCCGGTGAAGCCGGGTGCGCTGATGATTGAAGGGACTGTGTATACACGTTGACTTTGTTATTGACTTTGCTTCGCTTCGTTCCAGCCCTTAACGGCAACTGCATAGCGAGTGGCGCGCCCAACTCCTTCAATCACCAGCAGTTGAGCGGCCAATAGACCAGCCAAATCGCGGGTCGCCGTGGCTTTTCGTTTACGGCTCAATTGCAATGAGTGTGATCGAATTGGACCGAATTCAAGCCTGACGTAGCGCACGTCATTTTTCCGCCCAGGCCCCTATGGGGCTTGCTTGCCGGCGGCTAGGGCCTTGGCAACTGCCCTGAGCTTGTCCTTCTTGCTCGGCCGCTTGCCCTTAATGCCGCCGGTTATTTTCGCGGGTTCTGTAGTCAAAGGCGCTTCGCTCGGACTTGTTTCTTGATCGACCGGGGAATTTTCACTCAAGCTAAGCCCAGAGACCTGTGGCTCCGTCGCGGTAGGCTCAAAACCCGCCGCAATTTCCCTTGGTAAACTCATGCCCTGATGCTTCTCGATCAAGCGAAAGTGCGGCTCTGCCGAACTACTGACGAAGCTCACCGCCAAGCCGCTTTCACCGGCGCGACCCGTGCGCCCGATACGGTGGGTGTAGTCGGTGACCGAGCGCGGCAAATCATAGTTCACGACCACCGGTAATTTGGGAATGTGAATGCCGCGCGCTGCCAGGTCAGTCGTAACCACAACTTGCCAGCGGTTGGCCTTGAACTGCTCCATTACTTGCGTACGAGCGCCCTGGCTTAGTCCTCCATGGAAGGCCGTCGCATAGATCTTGGCGCGTTGCAATTTTTCGGCCACGCGATTGGTTGCGTACTGAGTCGCCGCAAACACCAAGACATGATCCCAGTTGTTCTCTTTAAACAGGTGTACGAGTAATTGAGTACGCTGGTTTTCGTCGACATGAAACACGCGCTGCTCGATGACGGGATCGTTCTCAGGGGAGCTGTCGATCTCGATACGCAGGGGCTCGTGCAACAAATTCGAAACGAGTGCTTCGACCGCTTCGGGGAATGTGGCGGAGAAAAACAGGTTCTGTCGCTTTGCGGGCAATAGTTTCAGTATGTCATCAAGCTCATCGGCAAAGCCGAGATCCAATAAGCGATCAGCCTCATCAAGCACCAAGGTTTGAACCCAGGAGAGCTTGACCGCATTTTGCTGAACCAAATCGAGTAAACGCCCGGGGGTGGCAATCACAATGTCGGCCCCGCCGCGCAGTGCCATCATCTGTGGATTGATTGACACGCCGCCAAAGACGACAGCGATTTTAAGTTTGATTGGAAGATACTGCGCGAGGCTGCGAAACACCTCACCCACCTGCGCGGCGAGCTCGCGGGTCGGCACCATTACCAAAACACTGGCCTTGCGCGCGCTGAACTGGGTTTCTTCGGCACGGTCTTGCAGGCCTTGAAGCAGGGGTAGGGCGAAGGCTGCCGTTTTACCCGAGCCCGTCTGAGCCGCACCCATCACATCGCCTCCCGCGAGGACCGTGGGAATGGCTTGTAGCTGAATAGGGGTTGGGGTCACAAAGCCGAGCTCGGTAGCGGCTCTCACCAGTGCAGTGCACAGGCCTAGCGACTTAAAACTTGCATCGGGCCTGGATTCCTGAATGTTGTCAGGCGGAAATGGGAGGTGGGTAATACGGTTCTCGGAAACAATAGGTAAGAGGAAAGGCCAGGAGCGCTGTCTGAGTATTCAAGCTGTCGGCGGGGGCGATTTTGGCGCTGTGGCACGATGGATGCTACTTCAATTCAATCTAGCCCTATTTTCAAGATACTCTGATGAAGAACAAAGCCCCTAGCGGCGGCCTGGTGTACTCCACCGAAGTCGGCCGGATCTGCCCCGGATGCCGACAGGCTGTTGCATTATGTACCTGCAAAGAAAACAATGCGTCAGTGGCTGGCGACGGCGTCGTGCGTGTCTCACGCGAAACCAAGGGGCGCGCAGGCAAGGCAGTCAGTTTGGTGAAGGGCGTATCGCTAGGCAGCGAGGAACTTGTTACGCTCGCTAAACAACTCAAGGCTGCTTGCGGCAGCGGCGGGACGGTGAAGGATGGAGTGATTGAGGTGCAGGGTGATCATTGCGAGCGCCTGGTCGAGATGCTCAAAGCCGAAGGTTTTAATGTGAAGCGGGCGGGGGGCTGAGCTCAATGACCTTAGTGACCTCTAGCCCTTCAGGGACCTCGTAGTCCGCGACGACGAAAGTGCGCGTCGTCTGATTCGCCGCATCTTCTAGGAGTTGTCGGATCACTTTAATGGAGGGTTGATCCAAGGCCGCGAAAGGATCGTCAATGAGGGTGAGTGCGGCGCCCGAGGCGAAGGCGGCGGCTAGCCACACCTTGCGCTTCGAGCCGTTGGAGAGCATGTACAGCTTTTTGGAAAGGTGAGGGTTGAGATCCAAGGCTTCTTGCAAGCTCGCCAACAGCCCTGTATTAAATTGAGGATGCTTGGGGCGAAGAGTGTCGAAGTATTCCATGGGACTCATGGAGTCGAACACTTCCGAACGTGGCTCGGTCCAAAACACCTGCGAGCAGTAGGCGTCCGCCCTGTCGTTTAAGCTCACGCCGTTGATGCTCAGCCCACCCGCCTGAGCGCTCAGAGTGCCAGACATGAGCCGCAGCAAGGTGGATTTGCCGCTTCCCTCGTCACCCTGAATCCAAGTCAGGCCAGCCGACAGATGCGTCGACCACTTTTCGAATAACGGTTGGTCGCCATAACCAAAGCTTAGATTGGAGATGAGTAGACCTAGGCCTGCGGTGCTCATGAAAATGCTTTGCCTGAATACAAATAATTATAGATACTGACAGAACCCGCCAAAATGGGTCGATGACGGCCCTTCGATCCAATTTTGGTTAGCCTACTTACTAAGGATTTCCCCATGATTCATTGCGTGTTACATGATCCCAACGACAGCGTTGCCGTAGTTGTCACAGAAGGCATTAAAGCGGGCCAGCAACTCACCGCGTTAATTCTCGATGAAGATCGCACCATCACCGTGCCGTGCAAGGCCGATATTCCTTTGGGTCACAAAGTCGCCATGAAGGACATGGCAGTCGGCGCAACCGTGATCAAGTACGGCGTCGATATCGGTAAGGTCGTTGCAGCTATCAAGGCAGGTGAGCATGCCCATGTTCACAACATTAAAACGAAGCGCTGGTAACGACACAATCACTACAACAACTTAGCAAACACCAAGTTAGCACAGATATTAAGGATTTCATCATGTCGTTTTTAACCCAAGACGCAACATTCTGGGGCTTTCTTCGCGAGAACGGCCGCGTCGGCGTACGCAATCACGTGATCATTTTGCCGCTTGATGATTTATCAAATGCAGCGGCCGAAGCGGTCGCGCATAACATCAAAGGGGTGATGGCGATCCCCCACCCCTATGGTCGCCTACAGTTTGGTGCCGACTTGGATTTGCACTTTGCAACCCTTATCGGTGCGGGCTGTAATCCCAATGTTGCGGCGGTCGTTGTGATTGGTATCGAAGACAGTTGGACCAAAAAAGTCGTCGATGGTATTGCCAAGACCGGTAAGCCGGTTGTGGGGTTTGGGATCGAAGGCCATGGTGACCATGAAACCATCATGCGGGCATCCCGGGTCGCGAAAGACTATGTGCAGTGGGCCACCGAGAAGCATCGTGTGGAATGCTCCATCAGCGATCTTTGGGTGTCTACCAAATGTGGTGAGTCTGACACCACATCGGGCTGTGGTTCCAACCCGACTGTGGGCAATGCGTTCGATACGCTCCATGCGCTCGGCACAACACTGGTATTTGGCGAAACCTCTGAAATTACCGGAGGTGAAAGCATCGTAGCTGCCCGTTGCAAAACGCCCGCGGTACGCGATCAGTTCATGGCAATGTTTAATCGCTATCAGGACATGATCAATCGAAACAAGACGACGGATCTTTCCGAATCTCAACCTACCAAGGGCAACATTGCCGGAGGCCTTACCACCATCGAAGAAAAAGCGATGGGCAATATTCAGAAGATCGGTAAGAAATGTACCGTCGATGGGGTAATCGACAAGGCCGAGATGCCAACCCATCCGGGCCTTTGGTTTATGGACTCCTCCTCGGCAGC
The DNA here is from genome assembly GCA_031421635.1 of Betaproteobacteria bacterium. Taxonomy (GTDB): domain Bacteria; phylum Pseudomonadota; class Gammaproteobacteria; order Burkholderiales; family Burkholderiaceae_E; genus JAPOKJ01. Next base: position 67,361 of record JANOPA010000067.1, read on the forward strand.
GGCTGAGATGGTGACCTTGTGCGCTGCATCGGGATTTGTAGTGCATTTCTTTCCGACGGGCCAAGGTAACGTCATCGGCAATGCAATCGTGCCGGTCATTAAAATTTGCGCCAATCCTCGTACTGTTCGCACGATGAGCGAGCATATCGATGTAAATTGTTCCGGTCTGCTACAGCGTGAACGCACCATGGATCAAACCGGTGATCAGTTGCTTGAGGTGATGATGCGAACCATTAACGGACGCTTCACGGCTGCAGAAGCATTGGGGCATCGTGAGTTTGTCATGACGCGCTTGTTTGAAAGCGCTTGAGGGCGTGGGGGAAAAATGGGAGAGTACTGGGCCATTCTCACCTTCGTCGGCCTTGCAGCGCTTGGACTTCTTGTAATTATCGTAGGCTCGGCTAGAGGCGTTTTTGCCTCAAGCAAGGAGACTCGCGAGTGGCGCGATCTTGCTTTACGTCGAGGCTGGACACTGGACGGCGCACCGCGCTTCAAAGGCGAGATAGACTGGAAGAAAAAGTACGGCCCACACAACGTGCTTTTTGATCTGAATAGTTTTATTGGTTCAGTGGAAAACGATGAGTTAGCACAGACCAATTTTGACGTTTATGGAATGGACTTGAGAGGCGCTGGTTTTGCGATATTGAGCGAGGAGCGCTTGCGGGTGTTCGAGCAAAGAAAGAAGTCGTCGCGCGTACTTGCGATGGCTATTGCGAACCAGGGCCCCTGTCGGCTTGGATAGCTGACGGGCTGATTGCCTTCGACCTTGACTCTAAATCTGCGGTCGCGCGTGCCTGGCTGCTGATCTTTGAGGCTGAGTTTGTAAACTCGCGGGCCGGCGGCCACCGTACCTGGCTTTGCCTCAATCAATTTTACCTCTCGCCCGCTGACCAGGAATCGAGCTTGATCACCTTGAGCAATGGCCGCATCCACTTCCTTGGCGTCGAGCAACAGAAGGTCGCTCGGCTCTCATAAACCGAGATTTTCCATTGGCCGTTAATTTCTAATGGAAACCATTAGGTTAAGTGATTGATTAGAATGGGATTTAGGGTGTTTTGATCGTCTAAATTGGCGTCGCGATTTGAGTGCGAGGTATTGATGGGCTTTAACTTACGGTTTACCGACAAAGAGATCACCGCTTGGGGTGGCATGGCGCTGA
>JANOPA010000068.1:0-32209 GCA_031421635.1 Betaproteobacteria bacterium
ACATCGGCCCGATTCGCGCTTCCCGGGTTTAGGCTTACCATCCGTACTCACTCACCTCGAGCGCCCACTGAATGCCCACAGACACCAAGATTCCCCCCAAACGCGCCATTGTGGTCGCGGTCCAGCTTCCCGGCGTGAGCGATGTCGAGTTCGAGGCCTCGTTAAGTGAGTTGCGTGAACTGTCCAAGACGCTGGGCTTCACGGTGGTGTCCACGCTGATTCAAAAGCGCAGCAACTTTGATGCCTCGGCCTATTTGGGCACGGGCAAGCGGGACGAGTTAAAGAGCCTCGTGCAGAGCGAATCGACGGATGAGGCTGGGGACGAGACAAAGGATTTGATCGTGGTTCTGGTCGACCACGAGATCTCGCCCTCGCAGGCGCGTAATCTTGAAAACGAGATCGGCTGCTCCGTGCTCGATCGCACGATGGTGATTCTGGAAATCTTTCATCGCCATGCGCGCTCCAATGCGGCGCGGGCGCAAGTCGAGATTGCCCGCTTGCGTTACCTTGCACCGCGCTTGCGCGAGGCCGCCAAGTTGGCCGGACCACAAGGTAGGCAGCGTAGTGGCGTGGGCGGACGCGGCGCCGGTGAAGGTGCAGGTGAAGCGGATCGCGCCAAAATTCGCGACCGAATTGCCGAGTTGAAGCGTGAGATCACGGCCCTCGATCTTGAACGCCAGACTCAAAGAGCCCGGCGTCAGGAGAGCCAGGGTGTGGCGCGTGTGGCCTTGATCGGCTACACCAATGCGGGCAAATCCACGCTGATGCAGGCCTTGACGGGTAATGAGGTGTTGATTGCCGACAAACTCTTCGCGACGCTGGACACCACGGTGCGTGCACTGGTGCCGGAGGGTGTTCCGAGGGTTTTGGTGAGCGACACGGTAGGCTTCATCAAAAACTTGCCTCACGATTTGGTGGCCTCGTTCAAGTCAACACTGGAAGAGGTTGCAGAGGCCTCCTTGCTGCTTCACGTCATCGACGCCAGCGACCCGGGCTTCGAGCGACAAATCGAGGTGACCGACACGGTGATTGAAGAGATCGAGGCGGGCAAGGTGCCGCGCTTGCGCGTGTTCAACAAGATTGATCAGGTCGGCGTTGCCAAGGCACAGGCCGCACGGACCAAGGCCTTGCGCGCACAGTTCCCCGAATGCCTTGTTTTGAGTGCGGTCAGGCCGGCGGATGTCGCCAAACTCCAGAAGTCCATCCGGGCGTTTTTCAGTAAGCGCCTGGTGAAGGCGGAGCTATTTCTGCCGTGGTCGGCCCAGCAGCTGCGCGGCGAAATATTTTCCCTGTGCGAAGTGTTGGAGGAGCGGGCTGAGGAGAAAGGTGCCTTCTTTAGCGTGCGTGGAGAACCTTCGGGCATTCGTTCGTTGCAAGAGAAGATGGCTCTCTTGCAAGCCGGGCGCCCCGCATCCGAAAGCCACTTGAAGCCAGTGAAGACTGCTCATCACCCCCATGAAGATTAAAGTCAGGCCTGGCCGTCAGGTTGGATTGCCCGGTCACGTTTGATTTCTAGCGTCGACACTCCATGCGCCGGCACCATGTGCTGCCACGGTCAGCAAGCCACCTACCACCGCGATGTTCTTGAAGAACAGCAGTTGTTGCATGAAAGCCTGAGCCGCGGGGGCGCTCCAATAGTTATGGAAAAAGAAGCTAGCCACCAGGGTGAATGAGGCCAGCACCAAGGCAGCAATTTGTGTGCGATAGCCGACCAGCAAAGCCAGACTCCCAGCGATCTCTACAACGATGGCCAATGCGGCACCTAAGGCAGGCAGCGGCAGGCCAACAGATGTGATGTACCCAACCGTGCCGTCAAATCCGGTAAGTTTGCCAATACCCGCCGGTAGGAACAAAGCTACGAAAAATAAACGACCCAGCAGTGACAAGCTATTTTGAAGTGATTTGGGCATAGGTGATTCCTTTGAAGGTATGGAGATTGAGTGAGGGCCATCCCTCATACGCGGTGAATCCAGGTCGGTGCAATCGTGGTTCCCAGGCCTGCGCCGTAACCCAGAGAGATGTTCAGACCGGCCAAGGGTTCGACGTAGCGAGCGTTCTTCAATCTTGAGGGCATGGGTTGTACTTTATTTGATGTTTAGGCAAAGATAAATATGCTGTAATGACATTCATCGTTCCTGTTTTAAAGACAATATGGACAAATTTCAGGAAATGACCGTCTTTGTGGCGGTCGTGGATGCAGGCAGTTTTGTGCGGGCAGCCGAGGAGCTAGACATCTCCAAAGCCGTGGTCTCGCGACTGGTGGCTGACTTGGAAAACCGCTTGCGGGTTCGACTCTTGCACCGAACGACGCGCAAACTTTCCATGACTGAAGAGGGTCAATCCTTTTACGCCCGTTGCAAGGCGGTATTGGCAGAAGTTGAAGTAGCCGAAGCGGAAGTCATGGCGCATACCGGGCAAGCTCGTGGGGTGCTCAAGCTCAACGTTCCCGTGACTTTCGGCATCCTGCATCTCGCTCCGCTTTGGGGTAAATTTCTGTCGCGAAATCCCGAGGTCACATTGGACGTGACCTTGTCGGACCGTGTGGTGGATCTGGTTGAAGAGGGATACGACCTGGCGGTGCGCATAGGCCGCTTGAGCAGTTCCTCACTGGTGAGTCGCCAGCTATCGAGTTCACGCATGGTGCTTTGTGCTTCGCCTGCTTATTTGAAGCGGCATGCCATGCCAATGTATCCATCGCAATTGACATCCCACTCCATCATCGCTTATAGCCTGCTTTCAACGGGCGATCACTGGGAGTTTGCCGGCCCGAATGGAGTCGTCAGTGTCAAAGTCAAGCCGCGCATGAAAACCAATAGTGGCGACACTTGTTTGAGAGCCGCCGTGGAGGGTCAGGGGATCGTCTTGCAGCCTGCGTTCATCGTGAACCAGGATCTCGAGTCTGGAAAACTGGTAGAAATTCTGCCGGGTTACCAGTCCGGTGAATTTGGAATTTATGCGGTCTACCCCAGTCGCCATAACGTGTCGCCCAAGATCCGCATTCTGATTGACTACCTGGTCCAGGCTTTTACTAATAAAAGTTGGACATGAGCGAAACTGAGAAAGGTCCGCAAACCTTTGGGCATTGAACGTAGAACGCGCCCCGATCCTCTGTAAGAAAGTGACTAGCGAGCCAGGGTCAGGCAAATGGATCAACGCAAGAGCAGTGCCCGCATCAAAGAGTGGCCGATAAGCCATGCCGTAGTGCACCCCGTGAGCCGCTCCTGAGAAGCCTTTGGACTAAGCTGAGCAGCGAAAGCTAATGGGAAAATTTTTCGAGAGGCACATTCCGATGGCTATTCCCTAATAACCAAGCCAACGAGTTGCAATTCATGCCACGCGAGATCAATAATTGATGTCTATGCCCAATCACATGCGCGCAAGCGGCTGGCCATGGCCGCATGATTCAAATTGCTGCTCACTTGGAAAAAAGGGGGCGCCACTTGAACGAGGGGTCAGTCGGGACTCCGCACCAGTCTAGGAAAGCTTTCATATAGTTTCTGATACTCGGGCACGGTAGGAGAGCCTTTGAACAGAGTACCCTTCGGTGCGATGAAGCTGGTTACGAAACGCTTCGGTTGCTCATGCCATCCAATATTGAACGCACACAGCTTGGGGAAAAACTGCAGCTGGCTATAGGGCAAATTGTCATGAATCCAGTATGCGAGGGCGCGCCAATCAGCGTCTTTGTCTGGTCGGTCAATGAACCACGGAATGACGATGCAGGCCATTGCCCCGGTGAGACCCTGCGAGTCGCGTTTATCCCAGATGTGCGCTGCGTAGTTGCTTTCGTTCGAGCCGCAGTTGTGCCCCTTCTGGTTTCCGAGTTGGTTGATGGTTGGTGAACGGTACGCGGAGCGAACCGCAACACGGCCGAGTTCCTCGAGTGACTTCACGGACTGAGGAGCGCGCATAAGTCTCCGGAGTGCTGCCTAACAAGACCGTGAAACAACCCATTTCCCAATGGCTGAAGCGGGGAAAAATGGGTCAAAGATCCGAGAAGATTTCATCGGAAGAGTCTGGCACATTTGCAGTTTGATATCAATGGCCTCGGGCTGAAGTTCTGCCCCAAAGTAATATCCCCTAAAGAGCAGTGAGTCTAGAAGTGAAATTTCAATCCATAGGGAAGTCCTACGAAAAAACGATCAAGAATTACAGACAACCTGATTATAAAAGTCCTTAAGCGGGCCGAGGCTGGTGTCGCTGCGCAGGGTCAGGCCCGAGATCTAGCGTGACCAGCTCGAAAGGGAGCGACGTTGTGACTGTGACAATAAGCAATAAGGATCGTGTGCGCTTGGGTAATTTCAAAGCTCAAAGTTTAGGCTTAGAGGGTGCTAACGGCAGGGCGCCTCGCAAGGGTCGCCGAAAACGTACTGAGTGCAATTAGCTTGGGCTCGTCGCTCGCCACCATATTCCGCTCGCACGAAGGCCGAGGAAGGAGTGCGGGGGAATCCCCGAAGCTCTCGCGCAAAGAGGACTGAGGCCTGAGAACGGTGGCTTCGTTCACCTATGTTTCTCCGCGCAATCTAAGGAGACGATCTTCATGCAGCAGACATAGCCCCAGCCTGAGCCAGGTCAGAGTGACGTGCTTGCTGCATATGGTAAGCGGTGGACCCACAAGCTGATAATCCTTGGACAAGTCCCGATATGTTCAGTTTTTCTGCTAGACGGATTACTAACCTAGACGTTGTAATTCGCGCTTTCGGTTTGCTTGCAAGAATACTTGGAGTAATCACCGCATGAATCGGTTCTCGCGGCGACAACGAGCAGCAACACTGCTGTGAATATCGGCGCGGCGACAAATTTTTGCGGGGGGTTGAAGGACATGGGATTCTGTTCTTTGGAGCCTAACGGCCAAGACAATTGGCGCGCAACCGATGCTCGCCGCCTCGGTTGCATCGTCAAGTTATGCCTCTAGCCATGTAAAGCTCATATTTGAGTATTCTCAGTGCCCACTCCTATGCGAACTTCATCAAAAGCCCCCAAGAATTTGCTTGTCGCAAGCTAGGGCAGCGCGCGTATTTGAGCGGCACCGCTCACGAGCGCTCAAGCCTAGCGCCCCACCCGATCCATCTTGCGCCATTCCCCCGTCGAACCGACGTTCGGATTCGCACTTGGGTCGTGGGTGCCGACGAATTGCCCTTGCCCATCCGTCCAATAGTATTTGTAGGTCATCGGCATTTCTACTTGAGGGGTCGTCCCAAACGGATTGGCGAAAGTTTGCACGCCACCCAGATTTTCGCGCACGGCGAAGTTCTTCCGATCTTGACTAGCGTTACGTTGATCAGTGACCTGCTGCCAATTCTTCTGTGTCAAAATCGATAGACTCATTCGTCAGATGCTTAATGGAAAGTCTTGTCAAAAAAGGCAGGGATCTCCTCGGCTAGCCGCTTCAAAAGGGCAGGGCGATCAAAGCCAGGGGGGTCGGCGCGAATGTCACCGTCCGGGCTGGGGATAAATGATGTCGGAGCATCCATGAAGGCAAAGTGCCAGGCATTGCCGATCCTTCGCAGTTCGGCAGAGGGCATGTCCTTAGCGATTCGCTCCGCGTGGAATTTCGGCACAAGAAAACGATCCAGCTCAGCCACATAGATCAGAACCGGAATTTTGATGGCCGCCAGAGACTCTGGAGTGAGGGGGACGCCGGTAGGTGCCATGGCCACGACGGCTCGAACCCTTGGGTCGATCGCAGGCGTAGCAATGGCTGGTGTTTCACCGTCTCGTGGTGTGGAAGTTGGAGGGGTCTGGCCAGAAGGCGAGGCGTTGTTTTGAGAAGCTGCCCCAACTCCGCACAAAATAGGGTCGAGTGCCGCATTTGCTTTGCAGTGCTCGATCATTCTGCGCGGGTCAGCGCGACCGCCAGCCAGTGCAAGCACGCTGAAACCTCCGGCTGAGTGACCGAGCGCACCGACCATATAGCCTTTGTCGTCGCGTGGCAGGCGACTCGCCCATTCAGGGGTCGCGAGAATCCCGTCGATGACCTGGGTCAGCGCGCGAGGGCGAGCAATGAAATATTGTGAGGGAGTTTTCTCAGTCAGTGAGTGGTCTTGCCAATTGTCGCCGGGATGGCGCAAGGCGGCCACCAGGTAGCCCGAGCGGGCCAGCGCCTCGGCCAGGCTGCTGTGGCCCAACTCGGTGCCCCAGAGTCCGTGGCTCAGCACAATCAGGGCTTTGAATTGTTGTGCCGGTGGAGCTTGAATGGCAACGTTCACTTGAAAGGGGCCCATGTTGACGGTTTTGGCGGGAGTGGCCGTTGGGTAATACAGTGCCACCGGGATCGTCGGCTGGTCGCTCGCGGTGGTCAATTCAATATGTCGCCATCCTGCCTCCGCTGCGAAGGCCGGCAAGGTGGCAGCGAGGCTGCCCAAAACAAATAGCGATTGGATTAGAAGAGGGCGTAAAAAGCTGTGCATCAAGAGCTCCGGTGAGTGGATGGTGTTCAGTGTGCCCGCTGACTCGTGGGTGCGATAGGGTCATGCGACGAAACGACCCTGGGACAGCGCCAAATGCTAAGGGCGTACCAAAGTTTGTTGAGATCCCTGCCCTCAACGTTTAGTAAGGTGAGAGAAGCGCTTCCCAGAAGCAAAAATTGTGATCGATTGGTAGGTTGATCGGAGCGATTTCCGGGGACTGAAGTTGAGACAATGCCGCAGGGTCTTCCAGGTCGAAATAATGGCTACTGCAGAACTCAACAAACTTTCGGGCAAGGGTAGTCTTACCCACCTGGCGTGGACCGACGAGCGCCCCTCAGCCCTATAATCAACTAACTAGAGCGGACACATTCGTTATTCTAAAACCCGGCAGTTCTAGTGAGCTCTGACACAACATGGTCTTTTGCTGGCGTCCCACACCGCGTGCCTCAGGATTCTCGGCCGGAAAATTCGGTCAATGAACTGTCTCCAGCGGTCCGGACCCGCGCACCCAGTTGCCGCAAGATGTGCAAGGTACCGATCCAGGCACGATCAAACGAAGGCAATTCCGCGTGTATTCCCGCCATGGTTCGAGCAAGCACTTTTTGATCATCCTCGCTCGGTAAGGGTGCAGGGGGCAGTTGTGCAAAATCAAAGACCTCGTGACGCAGTGGCTCAACCATCCAGGCCTGATAGACCCCTCGCCTGAACGCCGGTGACAATTCGCGCGTGCAGCCCAGATCCAGCACGCCAATGTGCCCGTCGTCCATGAACAGGAAGTTGACTGCGAAACAACACCCCGAAAAACCCCCGCCAATAATGACAAGCTCACTGGGTCTTTTGGCCAAATTTCAAATCTGTACGCGTGTACCCAACTCCACAACAGCATTGTCGGGTAGCTGAAAAAACTCAGCAACATCGCCCGAATTTCGACTCATCGAGGCAAAAAGTTTCTCTCGCCAGAGAGCCATGCCCTCCCCCGGCGTGGGCACCACCGATTCGCGACTCAGGAAATAAGTGGTCTCGAACATCGGGATACTCAGGCCAAATGCTTCACAACGCTCAAGTGCTTTGGGAACATCTGGTTGGTTCATGAAGCCTAGGCGCACGATAACTTTCCAGAAACGCCGGCCGATCTTAGTAACCTCGAGTTGCTGCTCCTCCGCCACCCAGGGGGCGTCCTGAAATTGCACAGTGAGAATCACGTTGCACTCATGCAAAACTTGGTTATGCTTGAGGTTATGAAGCAAGGCGTGCGGCACAGTTTTGCTGCTCGCCACGGGATACACCGCGGTTCGCTCAGCAATTCTCGCGGGGTCGATGTGCAAATTTTCAATGAATGGTTCAAGCTCAAGTCCGTCGCGCTGGATGCTTCCGAGAACGAGTTTGCGCCCCGTCGCCCAGGTGCTCATGAACATAAACAAAACCACTGCAAGAGCGAGCGGAAACCAACCGCCATCAAAGAATTTGATAATACAGCCAGCAAACAGGAATAGATCAACACAGAGGAAGAACGCGGTGGAGAACAAGGCGATAGGCAGAGGTAGCTTCCAAGCGTCTCGCACCACAAAGTAGGTGAGTGTTGTTGTAATGGCCATGGTCAAGGTGACCGCAATACCATAGGCACCGGCAAGCGCCGAGGAGCTTTTGAAAGCGAGAACCACGATGAGGACACCGACCAACAAGGCCCAATTGACGGCCGGAACATAAATCTGACCAACCTCTTGCTCGGAGGTGTAGGTGATTTTCATGCGGGGGAAAAATCCTAGCAAAATGGCCTGCTTGGTCATCGAATAGGCACCTGAAATAACGGCCTGCGAGGCAATAATGGCGGCGAGCGTGGACAGGATAAGCGCCGGGATCAACCAGGACGAAGGGAACATTTTGTAAAACGGATTCTCGAGCGCGCTCGGGTCACGCATCAGTAAGGCACCTTGCCCCATGTAGTTCAAAGCCAAGCCCGGGAACACTACAAAAAGCCAGGCCAATTGAATTGGTTTACGCCCAAAATGACCCATGTCCGCATACAGCGCCTCGGCACCGGTAACAGCAAGTACAATCGCCCCAACAGTCAACAAGACTAGCGGGCCTCTCGCCAGGAGAAATGAGACCGCATGGATTGGATTAATAGCAGCCAGAATTGCCGGTTGCTTGATAATTTCAATTACTCCCACCAGACCAAGCACCAGAAACCAAAGCACAATGACCGGGCCAAATAACTTGCCGACCGAGTGCGTTCCCCTGCGCTGCACGAGGAACAAACCGACCAGTAAGACCAGTGAAAACGGAATAATGTAGGGTTTGAGTGCCGGCGTCAGGATTTCTAGTCCCTCCATCGCACCGACCACGGAAATTGCCGGGGTGATCAGGCTATCGCCATAGAAAAGCGTCGCCCCGAACGCGCCAAATAGTAGTAGCATCCGACGCAAGCGTGGACGATTTTTTACCGCATCGGCAGCGCGCGCAGCAAGCGCCAAAGCACCTCCTTCACCGCGATTATCCGCACGAAGAATTAGGATCACGTACTTTAATGTGACCACCAGCATCAATGCCCACAAGATCGTTGAGACCGCCCCAATCAAGTTCTCTGGCGAAAGCCTCACACCCGTAGCAGGAGAAAAAATTTCTTTCACCGTATATAGTGGGCTCGTGCCAATATCGCCGTAAACAACACCGATGGCCCCCAGGGTCAATGCGCCGACGGACTGTCGTTTGATCTCGCGCTGCGTGTCAATATTGCTTGCCGATCCTGTATTCATGTTCATCGCCCAGAGCTTGAAGGAACATGGATGCTGCGCCGCAACACATTAGGATCGCATAAGTATTGATAAATACTCAAAAAAACTACATTAACTTGTAACCAATTCCGGGTTCCGTGAACAGATAGCGTGGTTGGGTAGGCTGAGCTTCAAGCTTGGCGCGCAACTGGCCCATGTACAGCCGCAAATAATGGGTATGGTCTAAAAATTCTGCGCCCCAAACGTCGCCCAAAAGTTGTCCATGGGTGACCACCTTCCCGGCGCTGCGAACCAGCCGCGCCAAAAGCTTGTACTCCCTCGGTGTTAGATGGACCGCTTCGCCCTTCAATCGCACCTCATGCCGATCAAGAAACACTTCCAGATCGCCGCTTTGGTAGTGAACGACCGGAGCCTGCACATGAGTTCCACGATGCCGTAGGGCCACTCGGATTCGCGCCAATAGCTCTCCCGCACTAAACGGCTTGACTAAATAATCATCTGCGCCTGCATCGAGCAGGGCAATTTTCTGCGCCTCATCATGACGAGCGGAAATGATTAATATCGGATCTTTCAGAAAGGGCCGAATCTCCCTGAGTAACATGCTGCCGTCACCATCGGGTAGGCCTAAATCGAGAAGCACAATGTCGAATAGGAGAGACCGCGAGCCCAGAGAGTGCGAGCCAGCGCCACTCGAGGTTTGGGTTCGTAAGATAATCTGCGCATCAGCTAGACTTCCGCTCACGGTGACCAAATAACCGTCCACCTCCAGGACATTGCGCAGGGTTAGCCTTAGTTGCCGATCATCTTCAATCAGTAGCACTCTAAGAGTCAATCGAGCGGCTCCTCGAAATTCGTAGGTAAAGCCGGCTGGGGTCGATTGGCGAAAGCGATCTTCACTATTGTACCTAGTGGCACTGCATCTTCAATCTCGATGGCCGCATCATGCAGCCGGGCAATTTCGCGAGAGATTGCCAAACCAAGCCCAGTACCGCGACGATCCCGGTACATTTGTTCGAAGGGCTCAAAAACGCGCTTTTTCCAGTGATCGGGAATACCTGGCCCCTGATCAATCACCGAGATTTGAATTGATGCATAGTTTGCACTTGCATTGATCCACACCTCGCGCTCCTTCGGCCCGTAGCGTATTGCGTTTTCAATCAGGTTATCCAGGAGCTGGCTGATAAGAATCGCATCACACCAAAGCAGGGGCATAGGCTCGGCCAGCGCTACCGAAATTGTGATGTTCGGATAGGCCGCTTTAACTCTCGTCACCACCGCGCCGCAGATATCTTCCACCGACTCCCAATCTCTTTTGACAACAAAACCATCGCTGCCAAGACGGGCCAACTCTAAGGTGTTCGCCGTCATTCGATTCAACTGTTCAGCCTCGCATACGACGGCATCGGCGAGCTTGCCAATTTGATCAGCGGAAAGCACCGTGCCTTGATCACGAATGGACGAAGCAGCACCGATCAATGTCGCGAGCGGCGTTCGAAAATCGTGCGAGATGGAGGCCAAGAATGTGTTACGCATGGCTTGCTCTTGCGCGCGTTCATTGGCCCTCTTCGCCCGTTCAATAGCATGGGACCGCTCGATCTCTCTGCCCAGAAGATTGGCTAACTGCTGAAGATGGGCAAGCGAGTGAGCAGAACCCAAACTCGCCTGTTGATGCAGCGCGATCGCGCCAAAACAAGCACTTCGTCCGCGCAGAGGCAAATAGATAGAGTCTAGTTTGGTATAACGACCGGTACCAGGCCCAATCGCCACAACCTCACGCAAGCTCGCCCACAGCGCCTCTAGTTGTTTGGAGCCAGGTAGTCCAATTAGCCAAATCCGCGATTCGTCATTGGCCTTGGGAAGCGAGTCTTTCAAAACCAGTACGGAGACTGGCAAGCCCGTAGTCGTATGCAACATCGCTTGCAAGGCAAGCGCTAGCTCTAAGGGCGTTGCAGCGTCCCGTGTCACTCGAAGAAACTGCTCCACGTGCGCAGCCTCCCCGGCAAGCCTAAGCTGTTGATTAGCGCTACGCCTTAAGGCCGACATTAAATAACTAATGCTAGAACAAACGCACAACAGGGTGATGAGTAAAAGCAAATCTTGCTTAAACTCGACGTTAAGTGTGAATCGAGGGGCAACAAATAACCAGTTAAATGCAAGAACAGAAAAAGCACCGTATCCCAATGCTGCGCTGGTCGACAACCAGACGCTCGTTAAAGAGCTGGCCAAGACCAGAAGCAGCCCGAGATTACCCAGATTGAGCACATCACGCAGTGCCCACATCAAAGCCCACGCGAGCGACCACACGACATACGCAGGCCAGCGAACGTGATCGTTAAACACCTTCAGGAGGTGTGGCGATGCGAATCTCATGGGACAAGTCTATAGCAAGCTGAGGTCGGGTGAGAGATTCTTGTCCTCCCTAAAAGCAAACTCGCCCGGTATGTTGGCCTAGCTCAACAGTGAAATCCCTTCGTGCTGAGCCACCATTTCCAGAGCCCGTTCAAACATGGCGCGGGCAGAACCCGAAACCGATCTTAGGTAGGCATGCAGGTGCGCGTCTTCAGCGCAATTGCTCAAACATTCCTGGCTGTATTCCTCAAAGCTTGCCAACTGCGAGATGAGTTCGGCCACATGCTTCGGGCATTCACACAAAATATTGGTAGAAATTCCTGCCACTCGAGCAAGTACTGAATCCGAATACCGTCGGTCTGGAATCACAATGCTTGCCGCAGTCGAGATCGCCGCACGCAAAGGATCCACAAAAATCTCCGAGCCGACCAAATCTATCAGCTCATGTTCGGTAATGGGAAGCCTGCGCACCAACATACCGCTACTGCGCATGGATTGAAGGAGCGCCTCAGGCCCGTAGTTGTAAAGAACAATGGTTCGCCGCAGGCCAAACCTTACATTCAAAGCATCAATTTGCTCTCGACTAATCGTGTTCAGCGTGCTGATTTTTATAATCAGAATCTCGGGATTTTTCTTGAAGTCGCCCGCCACGGCACGGTCTAGGTCCGTAAATGTATCGCTCAGTTCAATTGTGGCGTTCAAGGGTTTGACCAGAAGCTTGCTCAAATCAATCCGTACGCCAAGTTCTGAGCCCACTACGGCCACAACGATTTGCGGACTCGGCTCAGCGCGCTTCGCAACACCACTCGTCGAGGCCTGCGCTTGCCGGGCAAGTAGCTCCAGGCTTTCGTTGGAGAGGATGGCAATACTCCTGATGGCATGCCCCGCCTCATTGAGCTTCTTGAGTAAGCCTGCTTTTTTGACATCCCCCGTTTCAAATAAGCGGTGCTTACCCGCGGTTTGAATTGGAGAAAAGGCGGCGTATCGAATCTCCCAAATTCGTAAAGTGGACACCGGTATGCCGGTCAGCTTTGAGACCGCGCCGATCCGGTAAAGCGGCTCAACGCTTGATTTAGAGACTTCAAATGACAAAACGAACCTCTTTGAGTGGTTATTGAGTAGATTGTATCAATTTATTAATCTCGATCTTGAAATATTTAAGCATAAATATGAAAGTTAGAGTAGATTAATGCTACACAACAAGACATATATCTACTCAATAAGCGATGGTGAGCACAACATGATTTCCAAAAAGACGAAGAGCGCAGTCAATACCGCCGCATTGATCGCCAGTCGCGGCAAAGATCGTCCCGTGACCACCCACGACATTTCCACGCTGCTGGGACTCTCGATCTCCTATACGGAGCGTATTGTCAGTAGTTTGAAAAGCCACGGCTTGGTGCGCTCCTTTCTCGGCCCGGGCGGCGGTTATCAAATCGCTGGCGATTTATCAAAGATCACCGTGTGGGATGTGGTCAAGCTTTTCGAACGTCCAATATCCCCAAATCTGAGTCATTTAGAGACGGCTCAAGATGCACCCCTTGCCTACGAGATCCTCATGCACGATTTTTTGCAAAAATATCTGTCCACTCAAAGGCTTGCTGAAGTGGATCGCTCGAAAACAATAACACCGGTCAAAGAGACGGACGACGAGCCCTCTGCCCGATCAAACTCACGAGCCAGCGCAGCCTTGGCAAAGATTCCCAACTCGGTGTTCCAGTGGCACAAATTCAGCACAGGGAGTCAGAGGTCGGTATGAAGATCAGTTATTTTCTGCACAACTTCTCGGGTCTCGGAAGAAAAATCCCTGCGGGCGAAGCTTGGCAGTGGCACCATCACATTGAAGATCTCGATCAAGCCAACACTCTTTTTACCTACCTCAAAAAACGAATGAAAGAGAACCGCCTAGCGCTTGCGAATCTCTATGTCGACAAAATACGTCTCAGCGAAGCCGGACCCGATTTGATGAACGTACTAGGCGATGAACCGGTCGAGTACAACGAGCTTTTGGCGGCCAAACGTATTATCAATAAGCATGAAGATTTTCTTGAAGACAATTCAGTGCAGCGCGCCTGGACTTTGAAAAATTACGGGTATTGATGGCTCATTTGTTGATTGAGTCTCAGCTTTCACGGGTCATCGAAATGGCCTGGGAGGACCGTACCCCTTTCGAGGCCATAGAAGCACAATTCGGCTTAAATCAAGAAAGAGTCATCGTGATCATGCGGGCGGCGCTGAAGGCCAGTTCCTTCAAAATGTGGCGAGCGCGAACACGGGGTAGAACCACGAAGCATTCAAGACTTAGGCCTGCAACGATGAACAGTGGCGGCAAACATCTTGCCTCACACCGCATTCCCCAAAGGTAGTGTTGGTGAACGAAGCTTGCGGGTCTTTTTCGTCGGGGTTTGGTCTGAGCTTTCTGCGCGATCTTCGCCTAAGACGCAATGGCCTTTATAAGAAACGGAGTATTTTTCGATGGCCGCAGGTTTGATCACGTTTCTGTCGCGGCCAGAGGCGCCGACCACGCCTCACATTGCAGCGAGCGGTTCCAGATGATTCAAGTGGTCTGGTTCAAAAAGGATCTTCGCGTCTCCGACCATCAACCCTTGTGGGAGGCGTGCAAACGTGGGCCTGTCTTGCCGCTCTATGTATTCGAGCCCGAGATCATGTTGGCGGGAGACTATTCCATGCAGCACTATGGATTTACGCGAGAAAGCCTGCTGTCGCTCGAAAAACAATTGCGCGATATCGGGTTAAGGATCGCGATCAGACATGCGCCAATACTACAGGTATTCGCGAGTTTGATGAGCGAGTTTAAAGGCTTTTCGCTGCTCAGCCACGAAGAAACAGGAAACGCCCTGAGCTTTCAACGCGATCTCGCCGTGGGATCATGGTGCAGATCCAATGGGATCGTCTGGGAGGAGTTTGCAAGTAAAAGCGTCGTTCGACGCTTGAAGTCTAGAGACCGCTGGGCAAGTCTTTGGAATCAAAGGATGTCGATGATTCCCCTTAATATCCCCAAGGAGATACAGACGATCTCGCTGACTCCGAACGTTCAGGAATGGCCTGATCAGTTGGCGAGCGTCACCTTTCTTCAACTGAGCAGACAGGCTGAAGATAAAGGACATCGTCAAGTCGGTGGCTTGGCCGTGGCTAGGGGTTATTTAAACTCTTTCCTGAAGGGTCGAGGAGCCCATTACCGTAGCGCTATGTCTGCTCCTCTGAGCGCTCAAGAAGCTTGCTCACGGCTTTCGCCCTATCTTACGATGGGCGTCCTCTCTGTACGTCAAGTCGTGCACGAGCTAAAGGCAGCACAAGACTACTGGCGGGGACTTGGACCCGACCATACTCCCCGGGGCTTGCTCAGTTCACTGTCCTCGTTTGAAAGCCGGTTGCACTGGCATTGTCATTTTATTCAGAAGCTTGAAAGCGAGCCTCGCCTGGAATTTGAGAACCTTCACCCAGCCTATGATGGCATGCGGGATAGTGGCACGAACGGTGTCCGACTGAAGGCATGGTCCTAGGGCGAAACGGGCTATCCCATGGTTGACGCGTGTATGCGTATGTTGCTCAGCACTGGCTGGATCAATTTCCGAATGCGCGCCATGCTCACCAGCTTTTTGTGCGTCGTTGGCTTCCTGAGTTGGGGCAAGTACCCGATGATTTCATTTTTGAGCCATGGAAAATGCCGCTGACCATTCAACGAACAGCCGGCTGCGTGATCGGCACGCACTACCCGCACCCCCTGGTCGATCTGGTGGATGCCTCACGATTTGCAAGAGATAGCGTATGGGGAGTGCGCCGAGACCCCAAGTTTCTGGTTCAAGCACAGGGCATTTACGAAAAGCATGGGAGCCGACGGGCCAAGCCCCACCCCGTCTCGCCGCAACAGGAGCTTTTTTGATGACTGAAAAGCAAGCCTCATTCAAAGGCAACAAGGACTATTTACCCAGCAAACCCTGTGCGGTCTGTGGGCGAGAGATGACCTGGAGAAAGTCCTGGGCGAAGAATTGGTACGAGATCAAGTACTGCTCCGAGCGCTGTCGCAAGAATTTTAAAAATCCAGTGGCGCCCAAACTCTTGAACAGCACCAGGTCCAGGCCGTGATTCTTATTCCAATCCTGGGTGACCAGCTCAATCTGGACAATCCGGCGCTTGCTCAATCTCAGCGCTCGGAATCAATCATCGTTATGGCCGAGGTGGTTGATGAACAGCTCCATGTCAGCAGCACACGGATGCGTTCGGCGGTATTTTTGTCGGGAATGCGGCATTTCGAGCAAAGGCTGCGAGCCGACGGATGGCATGTTCGCTATTTGAAACTTGGGGAGCACAGCCACCGCACTTTAAGCGAGGCCTGGACGTCCTGTATCTCTGAGCTCAATCCAAGCATCATTCGATTGTGTGAACCTGGAGACTGGCGAGTTGAGCAGACCCTTCAAAATGTCGCGCGGGCATTTTCCGTGCCGCTGGAGATTCTCGATGACAATCATTTCTTAATCTCCAGGACAGAATTTGAGCAATGGGCGGGCCTCTCAAAAAAACTACGTATGGAGATGTTTTATCGGAAGATGCGTACGCAAGAGTCCGTCCTGATGGACGGGAATGAACCCCTTGGAGGCCAATGGAATTTTGATGCCGATAACCGTAAAAGCTTCCCCAAAACTGGTCCCAAAGGTTTAGTGGCCCCTCTTCGTTTTCCCCCGGATCGCCTGACTCAGAATGTCATCGCGGATTTGGCCCAGCATTTGCCTCAGCAGCCCGGTGACAGCCGATCATTCGCATGGCCAGTCACCCGCGAAGATGGCCTCTTGGCGCTCAAAGATTTCATAGAACATCGCCTGGCAAGCTTCGGTTCAACCCAGGACGCGATGTGGGCGAACGAGCCCTTCCTCAGCCACAGCCTACTTTCTGTAGCGTTGAACCTCAAATTGATCAACCCAAGAGAGGTTATTGACGCTGCGCAGAAAGCTTACGCCCAGGGCGCGGTAGAACTCGCCAGCGCGGAAGGATTCATCCGGCAAATTCTGGGTTGGCGTGAGTTCATGAGGGGTGTTTATTGGCTGGACATGCCGCACATGAAGCAAGCCAATCATTTTTCTCATAGCCGCGCCCTCCCTGCCTGGTATTGGACTGGCAATGCCCATATGAATTGTATGAAACAGGCCATCAATTGCAGCGGCTGTCGTTATGATCCGCAACTCAGGTTAGGACCAAACGCCTGCCCAATGACGACACTTTACTGGGCCTTCCTGGACCAACATCAAGAGGAAATGAACAAGAACCCCAGAGCAGCGCTGATGATGAAGAACCTCCAACGTCTCGAGCACAAAGAGATTCTGGAAATACGCCATCAGGCAGGAGAATGTCTCAACAACTTGGACCGCCTTTAGAAGCGACAAGTCCCTTCTTGACTCCACCTCAAAAGAAAGATCAATGAGCTTTACGACAATCGGCCCCAAGTTTAAGGCACTCGTCATCGGAGGTTCCGGCAGTATCGGCAGCGCCTTCGTTCACGCTCTGAGAATTGCCCCGCAATGCGAATGGGTTGAAACTATTGCCAGATCACAAAATGCCGGGTTCGATTTATGCCATGAAGGCAGTATTATTGAGCAAGCCAATCGTTGCGCATCGTTGGGGCCTTTTAAGCTCATTGTGGACGCCACCGGCGCATTGACGATTGACGGAGAAGGTCCCGAAAAAAATATCAAGGCGTTGAGCAGCGAAAGACTGATCAAGGCATTCCAGATCAATGCCATCGGTCCCGCCCTAGTCATCAAGCATTTTGCGCCTTTGCTCACTGATATCACGCCCATTTACGCGAAACTCTCAGCCCGCGTTGGGAGCATTACGGATAATCGCAAAGGCGGATGGTACGGCTACCGAGCCTCCAAGGCGGCTCTTAATATGTTTCTACAAACTGCCGCCATCGAGCTTCAAAGAAAGCGCCCCGATTTGATTGTTGCGGCATTGCAGCCAGGGACGGTCGATTCCGCACTTTCAAAACCTTTCACCGCGAATATGGTGACACTAAGCCCGGAACAATCGGTCGCCGGTATGCTGCGCACGCTTCAGGCGCTAAAACCTAAAATCGGCGCCCACTTTGTGGACTATCAAGGCCAACCCATCACATGGTAGCGCTTTAAAAACACCCTTAGGCGAGCAACCCAGAGACAGGCTTTTGAGGGGCGCATTCTGATGGCAAGTGCTCAGCAACCTCGCCAACGAGTTTCAAAATAGACCGTTTGAATTACTTATCCCCTCGAAGAAGGAGATCGCCCGTCCATTGAGCTTGCGGAATTGTTTCGATTTTCTAGCCCGTCTGCCTTCGCTTTTTGGTTCCGAAGACGCTTTGGCTGTACAGTCACGCAGTGGGGGGAAAAACGTTGAGCAATTCTGGAGAATATATGGCCGAGCCTCGTCTCAAAAACAAACGGATTCTGGTGACCCACGCTGGGGATTTCATCGCTCCGATGCTGTGTGAAGTGTTGGCCGAACAGGGTGCTATCGTGATCGCAAACCATGATGCACTGGTCGATCCGGGCGAACCTGCAAGGTTATTTCGAGAGGTCGGGCCGATTGATATTCTTGTCGCCAATCTTGCCGCACCTGCGCCGAGCACTCCGGCCATTGACGTTGAAGACGACGAGTGGCGTCTCGCTTTTGCAACCATGGTCGACCCGCTACCGCGTCTGTGTAAAGCTTTCCTACCGGACATGATTAAGCGCCGCTCAGGGAAAATACTGGTGTTGGGCAGTGCGTCGGCTTTGCGAGGCATTAAGCGCGCGTCGACCTATAGCGCGGCGCGAGGTGCGCAAATTGCCTATGCGCAGGCACTGGGTGTGGAGATGGCGCCTCATCAAGTGCAGGTCAATGTGATGGCGCAAAATTTTGTCGATACTCCAACCTATTTCCCGGACAGCGTGAAACAGAATCCGCGTTTTCAAGAGCGCCTGAAATGGGAAGTCCCGCTCGGACGATTGGTCGCCGCCAGGGAAGACGCTGAATTTGCGGCTTATCTTTGCAGTGAGTCGGCCAACTGTTTTGTCGGCCAGGTTTTTCCGGTGTGCGGCGGATGGGTGCCTCGCTAATTAGAGTGGACTGCGCTTGCCGTATACGGCCTACTGATGAGCTTTTGTGCTCTGGCCCTGATGATGAAGCGCCGTGGCTTGGACCTCATTCTCTGGTCAATCTGACTTCGATCAGTGACATCACCAGGTTCTCCAAGCCTTGGTCGCAAACCTTTATCTCATCAACGTAGACTCCTGTCGCATTGCCTTGGAAGATTGATATTGATTGCTCGGTGAGTGTTGGGTACTCTGGCCCGGGGCTTAGGCTTCGGCCATGGTCACGATATGATCAGGCCGGTAGGCAACGCCCCGAGCCAAGTCCGCCCAGATGATTCTGGCATTCTTGGCGGGCCATGGCGATGCAGGCCTTTTTAAAGCCTCGCCGTGCGATGAGTTGGGTGACCCACGGATTGATTCTTCCTGGCCGGTTGGCGGCGTTCATGAGCACCGTACGTGCGCCGTGCACGAGCAGGGTTCTCAGGTATTGATCGCCTTGTTTGGTGATTCGACCCAGCGTGGTCTTGCCGCCCGATCTCGAAGTCTGTGGCATTGCCCACGGTGGCCACCACCGCGCTGGCGGTGATCGCGCCGACCCCAAGGATTTCGTGGACTCGCTGCATCGGCTCACTTAGGCGAACTTGCGCCGAGATCCTGCGCTCTAGACTAAGAAAGTCTTCGTTGAGGGCTCTTAGGCGGTCAATTTTCAATGAGCGGCAGCACTAATGGCTTAGGGTGTGTCGAATCGTGACCAGTCCTCAATCCGAAGGCCTTCGACATGTTCAAACTCATGTGAGTTGTTGGTCACTAAGGTGAGGTTGTATTGAGCGGCGACTGCCGCAATCAGTAGGCCATAAGGGCCAATCGGTGCACCACGCAGTTTGAGGTTTGCTCGAATGTTGGCGGCTCGCTTCCAAACAGCTTGATCAGTAGGCAGGACAGCGAGGCTGGCAAACAAAGCGTCGTAAATGAAACCTAACTTACGAGCAATGGCGGCATTAGCCGCCAGTCCAAATTGGACTTCGTGCAAAACAACATCGCATGTGGCCAGATCCTGGCGTGCATTCGATCTGAACCGGCTCACAAGGATTTTTGATTTGTTGGTCGCGACGCTGCTTAAAACATTGGTGTCAAGCAGGTATTTCATAGCTTTGGATCGCCTAGCGGCAGGAGATCTTGAGTGCTGCCGAAGTCGGGATGGTTCGCGAAATCCTCAGGCTTTGCATTGTTCCAATGATCAATAAGAACCTGTGGCCAACCATTCGTTTCAAGCCGCCGGGCGTGCTCGTCCAAATATCGTCGGAAAGCCTCAGAGAGCAAGGCGCTACGGCTCTTGCCTTCCTCTTTCGCGAGCCGATTTAACTCGCTAAGGGTTAACTCATCCATGTGTACGCTGAAGTTCATTACATCAAATTCTAACATGTTATGAAGTTATAATATATTATTTCACCCTTCAGTTCTAGACTTCAGAATGCCAGAATGCCAGAATGCCAGGATGCGGGCCAAGGTGGCGACACAACGCTGTTTCATAAGGCCGAGATTTGAAGTTCATTCTGTCGCACACGACGGCGACAGTCCGTTCGAGATCAGGTTATTGGGCGCGTCAAGAGCTTTCTGAAAAACCGCTTTGCCGCTTTCGTATTTCGGTGACTCTTGACAAGATTATCGATCACCTCGCCTTCTTGGTTGATCGCTCGCCAAAGGTATTGGTTTTGATCACCGATCTATAGGTACACTTCATCCAAATGCCAGGTGTCGCCGGGGTCCTCGACACTTTTTCAAGCGCTTCGAGTATTCAGCTCCAAACTTAAAGCACCAGGCTCGAATCGTCTCGTAGCTCACTGTCACCCCACGCTCAAGCATCATCTCTTCGATGTCTCGGTAACTCAAACAGTATCGAAAGTACAGCCAGACGCAACTGCTGACAACCTCAATTGAGTAGGGATGTCGATGGTAGTGGCGCAATTGATCCATGCCCTTATTTCATCATGGAGCGGTTAACCTAAAAACGCCCTTTCAACCATTCGGTGTCGTCACTCTGGCCGCCCGTCTGCAAGTCGTACGGTCAGAGCACACATCTGTCGAACCATCTTTGCAAAACTTTGTGGTGATGCAAACTAAACTTGGGGGAACTCAAGCTGTCCACTTTTCAAATTCCTTAAATTGCTGGTGACTAAATATGCTTCGCCACCCGCTACCGCCAATTCGATGAGATGATTGTCACCCTCGTCGCGCAGGTTGGGGCGCGGGGAACCTTGTTCAGTGGCGCGGCATGTCAGATTAGTCGATCTTCGCGCCAGAGGCCTTCACGATCGCGCCCCACTTGTCGCGGTCGGTCTTGATCACTCGGGCGAACTCCTCCGATGTGCTGGTCCACAGTTCAAAGCCGGAGGCGGAGGCTCGTTGCCGGATCTCGGGCGAGCGAATGGCGGAGATGAGGCTTTCATTCAATTTGTTCAAGGTGGCCTTGGGCAGGCCGGCCGGGGCCACTATGCCGAACCATAGATCGCTACCGGCTTCGCTAAAACCTTTGACACCGGATTCGTCCATCGTGGGGACATCAGGGGCATAGGGCGAGCGCTTATCACTGGTGACCGCAATGGCTTTGACGCGGCCGGAATTGGCGGTGGGCATCGCAGTAATCATGACATCGAACATAAAGGTGATGTTGCCTGCGATCACATCCGCGATCGCGGGGGCGCTGCCGCGATAGGGGATGTGCTGCATGGGTGCGCCGGTCACGTACTTGAGCGCTTCACCCGAAAGATGGTTGGAGGAGCCGTTACCGGCCGATCCGAAAGTCACCTTGGTAGGGTAGGCTTTGGCGTAATCCACCAATTCCTTGACCGTGTTGATGCCGAGCTTGGGGTTGATCACCAGGACATTCACATAGCGCACGGCGAGCGTTAAAGGCGTGAAGTCTTTGGAGGTGTCATGCGGCAGGCGAGTCCCGTAGAGGTGAGGGTTGATGGAGTGAGTGCCGGTGGTCGCCAGGCCAATGGTGTAGCCGTCAGGGGCTGAACGGGCCAACTTTTCCATGCCGATGGAGGCGCCCGCGCCCGGAACGTTCTCGACGATGACGGGTTGCTTGAGAATTTCGGAGAGTTTCTGAGCGACCGGGCGTGAGAAGGAGTCGGTCGGGCCGCCGGGCGGGAAGGGTACGATCCATCGGATGGGCTTCGATGGATAAGCTTCGGGTGACGTTTGGGCCGAGACCATTGCGGAGTAAGCCCCCATCGCGATTGTTGCTGCCAATGCCAGCCTGGGCATCAAAAATTTCATGAGGTGCTCCGAATCTTTTGGGTTCTTGGGTTTTGTGAGGTCGGTCTTTGGAGCTCTTGGTGCTCGCTGCGCAGATTAGCATGAGACCTGCGAGCAGTACCCAGGTGTCCCGCACTTTAAGCCAAAGGCGCGCAGGTAGGCTTTGGGTCCCTTACTTTGAGAACAGAACGCTCGCGCCTTCTTCTGCCCCGGTGACTAATTTTCGGAAGTTTTCAAAGTAGCTGCGGCCGAGATTGGTGCCGGATGGAGTGGGCTCAATAGCGGGCCTGTTTGACAGGTCGACTGGCGTAGAAAGCGTACCGGTAACAGCATCGACTCGGACCAGATCCCCATCTTCCAATTTCGCGAGCATTCCGCCGTCCGCTGCCTCAGGCGTGACATGGATCGCCGCCAGCACCCTCCCGGAGGCGCCGCTCATGCGACCATCGGTGACCAGGGCGACGTTGTAGCCTCGATCTTGAACCACGCTGAGTACCGGCGTGAGCTTATGAAGCTCGGGCATGCCATTGGCGCGCGGCCCTTGGAAGCGCACCACGACGACGATGTCACGATCCAGTTCGCCTGCGTTAAATGCGCTGATGACGTCCAGTTGAGAACTAAAGACACGGCACGGTGCCTCCACCACGCGGAAGGCTTTTTCTACGGCAGATACTTTGGCGATGGCGCGACCTAGATTGCCGTGCAGCAGGCGCAGGCCGCCGTCCGCTTGAAAGGGCTCGCTGGGGGTGCGTAAAACGGCTGCGTTGCGTAGGCTCGTGGCGGCTGGCTTGGGGGACCATTGGCCGTGCTCGTCCAATGCTGGCTCCGCGAGCGTGTCGCCCAGCGAGCTGCCCCAACTGGTGAGCGCATCACCGTCGATGAGGCCTGCATCAATCAACCATCGACCGACCGCAGCGGTGCCGCCTGCTTGGTGGAATTCATTCACGTCAGCATTGCCGTTCGGGTAGATGCGGGCGATGAGGGGCACGGATTTGGAGAGATCATCGAGGTCGGTCCAATCGATTTGATAGCCCGCGGCTTTGGCGACGGCGAGCCAGTGAATAGTGTGATTGGTGGAGCCGCCAGTGGCTAATAGTCCGACGAGTGCATTGACCAGGCAACGTGCATCGACGATGCGGCCTATTGCTAAAGGCTTCTTTCCGGCTGCAGCCACAATCGCTCTAACACTTTCTTTCAGGAGGGCTTGCCGTTCGGGATCGCGTGGATGAACGAAGGCGCCGCCCGGAAATTGCAGGCCCATTAAATCCAGCATTAATTGATTCGAGTTGGCTGTGCCGTAAAACGTGCAGGTGCCAGCGCTGTGATAAGCCGCTTCTTCTGCGGCGAGCAGTGTTTCTCGACTGGCCAAGCCTTGCGCGGCTTGTTGGCGGACTTTGGATTTTTCGTGATTGGAGAGGCCACTACTCATTGGGCCGGCCGGAATGAATACTGCCGGAAGGTGCCCGAACGAGAGTGCACCCAGTAATAGGCCCGGTGCGATCTTGTCGCAAATACCCAGTAGGATGACGGCATCGAAGACATCGTGGGAGAGACCTACGGCGGTGGCCAGGGCAATGACATCGCGTGAGAACAAGGACAGCTCCATTCCCTCTCTGCCCTGAGTGATGCCATCACACATCGCCGGTACCCCCGAGGCGACTTGTAAGGTTGCTCCCTCTTGTTGTGCGGCTTTGAGAAGCTGCTCAGGATAGTTCGCAAAAGGGTGGTGCGCGGACAGCATATCGTTATAAGCCGTGATGACCCCGAGGTGCGGCGCCCTCGACAGAGCAATGATTTTGCGCTCTGCCTTGGGCAAAATGGCCGTGGTATGGGCGAGGTTGGCGCAACCCATTTGACTACGGTCAGCCGGTTCGCTCGGTAAATTTTTGAGATAGTCGGCGCGGGTGGCTAGCGAGCGAATCTCGATGCGCTCTCTGACCGTGGCAATGACAGAATGAAGCTTTTGGGTCATGGTTCGAAGGCAGCAGGCTTGCGTGCTCATGCGGAGCGCGCCGCACTAAAAATTGGTGATGTGTAGTAATACTACGATTTATTGATGAGTTTGGCAATTTTATGTGTAATATAATTACCTTCATGACATCAACTTTTCTAAGTTAACTTATGATCTCTACCTCTGAATCTCGTCAAAACCCTGAAGTAAAGCCCGTCGCGCCCTTCACCTTTGTGTTGCACGGTGCGGCCGGGGATCTAGCCCGAAGAAAAATCATTCCCGCGCTGGCCCATTTAGCTCAAGATGGCTACTTGCCTGAGACGAGTCGCATTATTTTGTCCCAGCGCGAGCACACCACCGTGGACGAGGCCCTACTTCAGGAGGACCGTTTTCTGGAGGCCTGTGGCGATCAAGCGGCACGGGCCAATTTGCAAAGCCTTAAACCCTTTCTGTCGACAGTAAGTCTCACCCTGGGAGCCCCAGAAGCACGCGCCGCATTGGCCGAGGCCGTACGTGCCGGGCCGGAGCCCGTCGTGCATTACGCCTCTCTCCCCGCCTCGCGCTTTGCAGATTTGATTCATACCATTGAGCCGGTGCGCGATGCCGCCCGTATGCGTTTGGTGTTGGAAAAGCCCTTGGGTTTTAGCGGTGCTGAATCAGCACAGATCGAGCGTGCCATGGCAGAGTCCTTGGACGAGTCCCAGATTTACCGCATTGATCACTACCTCGGTAAGCAGGCGGTGCAAAACTTGCTGGCGCTACGTTTGGGTAATCGCATCTTTGAGCCGCTGCTCACCCGTGAACATGTGGCCCATGTCCAAATCACCGTGGCTGAAGATATCGGTGTCGCAGGACGCGCTGGCTTCTATGAGCACTCAGGCGCCATTCGCGATATGGTGCAAAGCCACATGTTGCAATTGCTGGCCACGGTCGCTATGGAACCACCCGCAACTTTGAATCCGGACGACTTGCGCGATGAGAAGTTAAAGGTGCTACGCGCGCTCAAAGTGCCCAGCGTGACGGGTACACCCGATGTCGTAATTGGTCAGTATGTGGCGGGTCACTTGGCAGGCCAGCCGGTACTCCCCTATCTGCAAGAGCAAGGTGTGGCAGCCGATTCCAGCACCGAGACCTTTGTCGCTTTCAGCACCGAGGTGCAGACCTGGCGCTGGGCCGGTGTGCCATTCTTGTTACGTACCGGCAAGCGCATGCCCAAGCGCATGGCCGAGATTGTGATTCAGTTTCGTGATGTGCCCCGGCAATTGTTTGCGCCGGTCGGTGGTGCATGGTCGGGCAACCGCCTGGTGATTCAATTGCAGCCCGAGGATCGTCTCGAGCTTCACTTATTGGCCAAGGCCCCAGGCGAGCGTGAGCGTTTGCGACCTGTGGCGCTCGATCTGGATTTTTTCAGTGAATGGCGCATTCCCGTGCGCGATGCCTATGAGCGTTTGATTACCGATATTTTGCGGGGACGGCTAAGTCTGTTTTTGCGGCGTGACGAAGTGGAGGCGCAGTGGAAGTTTAC
Organism: Betaproteobacteria bacterium; assembly: GCA_031421635.1. GTDB lineage: Bacteria > Pseudomonadota > Gammaproteobacteria > Burkholderiales > Burkholderiaceae_E > JAPOKJ01. The sequence goes on from JANOPA010000068.1 coordinate 25,296, forward strand.
GGATCGTCTGCGTGACGATCTTGCACAGAATCATGTCGTGCCTCTGCCGTATGCGGCGGGTACTTACGGCCCAACGGCAGCCACGGCATTAGCGCTGCGCAACAACGCAGCCTGGGCTGAGGATGCGCGGCTCTAATTCAATCAACCTCCTCGTGGCCGCTTTAATGTCTGCCGATGATGTTGCTTGAACGCATTCGCGATCTTTGTGCAACTCTTCCCCCCGCGCAGGCGAAAGTTGCGCGGTTGACCTTAGCGCGACCCCATGCCTTTATTCAGACGGCGGTGCTTGAGATTGCAGCCCAAGCTGGTGTAAGCCAACCGACCGTGGTGAGGTTTTGTCGATCTATGGGGGCATCAGGCCTGCGTGACTTTAAGCTCCGACTCGCAGCCGCGCTGCCGATCAAGAGTGCCGGGCCTCATCCCACTGTCAGCGCCCGAGATTCGATTGAGGAGCTCAGTGCCAAGGTGCTGGGTGCCGCGGTTCAAGCGATTAGCAGCGTCAGTGCCAGCCTTGACCTAAGAGTCCTGGATCAGGTGCTTCGTGCACTCAAGAAGGCACGCAGGGTTGATTTTGTAGGAATTGGTCAGTCCGCTCTGGTCGCGCAAGACGCCAAGCAGAAGTTCTTTCGTTTTGGTCTGCACTGCGAAGCGTATTCCGACCCCGCCTTACAGGTCATGAGCGCCGCGCAGTTAGGGGCGAACGACGTACTGGTATTGATTTCAGCGAGTGGCCGCAGCCCGGAGTTGTTCGATGCCATCCAGGTGGCACGCGCGGCGGGAGCCAAAATATTGTCAATCGGCGCACCAAGTTCGCCTGTGGAGGCCACCGCCGACTGGGCCTTGCACGCAAGGCTGGTCGATGATCCCGATGTTCACTTGCCGATACTTGGGCGACTACAGCATTTAATGATTATTGATGTGTTGGCCGTCGCCTTTTCTCAACGCTTAGGAAACTCAGCGAGAAATCAACAGCAGATGTTGAAAGGCGTTCTTGCGAATCGACGGCGTGAGCGCAGGTGAGCATGATTAGAGTCTGGCAAGAATTTAGGCTTTGGGCAGTATCGACATGCTCGCAGTGGTGCAGCCCACCGCGAAGATCGGAATCGGCCGGAAGTAGTGCACCGTCCCTGGCCCGCCAGCGGCCGCGGCAACGGCGATGAAGTTACGAATCTCAAAGCCACCTTGCCCGGCCTCGGCATAGGTTTGAGCATCACCATAGCTGGTGAGGGCCGCTTTGTCGTTGCGGCACCAGCGCTCCAGAAACTCTTTGTCCCAGGCTTCGTTGATCTTGCCGGAGTCGGGTGTGGCCGGCCAATGCGAAATACCGCCCGTGCCTACCACAGCGATGCGCTTGGGTGAGGCATCGCAGGCGCGGCGCAGGGCTTCGCCGAAGGTCCACACGCGCTTTAATGGCGTGAGTGGCGGACCCTGGCAATTGATGTTGACCGGAATAATGGGCAAATCAAACGTTGGGGTGAGGAAATGTAGCGGCACCATGATACCGTGATCAAAACGCCACTCTTCAGCGAACGCCAGGTCGACATCCTGCATGATGCCTTCAATCAACTGACCGGAGAGCTTGGCGTCGCCAGGCACTTTCGTTTTAGCAATGCCTAACCAGGCGGGGTCTTCAATCGGGCCGTCGTAAGTGTCGGCCATGCCCATCGCAAAGGCCGGCATGTTGTTCATGAAGAAATTGGCAAAGTGCTCGGCCGCGATGATGACTAGTGCATCGGGTTGGGTGGCGCGCAGCGCTTCGCCCATTTTGTAGAAGGCGGCATGAAACTCCTCCTTGATTGCGGGGTCGGCGAGGTGGGCGCGGCCAGTAATGCCGGGGGCGTGGCTGCACACGCCTGCATAGACCAGGCTCATACGCCCGCGACCTTTTCGTCGGTGGATGTGGTCATGGCATACACGCCAGCACGTACCTGACCATATTTGCCCACGCCCTCGCGCATCGCGGCCAAATAGTCGGCCCAGGCGATGCCAAGCAGAGGAGCGAAGTGCATAAGCAACTGACCATTCGCACCCAGTACATAAAGCTTGCCGATATCGCCATCGTGAATGGCCTGGTATTCCTCCGCGTTGAGCTCGTACTCGGCGAGTAGGGCTGGCTTGTCTTCGCGATAGCGGCGCTGCACGCTGGCATCGCGGTTCAAATGGAAGAGAAATTTCTGGACGCTGTAGAGGCTCATGGCAGTATTTTAAGCTTGATCGGCAAACAGCTCTTGCCAACGTTTCAGGCCCAGTTTTTTCATGGTCTCGATATTGCGCTCGAAGATCGTATCGGTATCGGGAAAGCTTTCGACGGCCCGCTCTAAACTTTCTTCGCGCAACAAGTGCAGCATGGGATAGGGCGAACGGTTGGTGTAGTTTTCAATGTCGTCCGGCTCGGTGCCTTCAAACTGATACTGAGGATGAAAGCTCGCAATTTGAACAACGCCTTCAAGATCGAGTTTGGCGAGCAGTTCCTCGGCATCCACCAGAAAATCGTTGTAGTCCAGAAAGTCTGTAAAAGCCAGAGGATGAATGAGCAACAAAGTTTCGATTTTTTCTGGCGGTTGGCTGAGTAGTCGTTCAAGGCTTGTACCGAGGTCTTGCATGAGCTGATGACCATCCTTTGCTGCACTGACTTCGTAATGAATACGGCCGTGAATGTGCTCGGCCCTGGCAAAGGGACAAAGGTTCAGGCCGATAACAGCGCGCTCCAACCAGACGACTGTCTTGGCGATGATTTCGGCGTGCACAGGTGGGATAACTGCCATTGGGTAATTTCAAACCGTGATGTTTTTGAAAAGGTGGTCTTGGGGAAGAATAAAGCCTCTGCCCACTTCGGTATTGTCGCGAATAACCGCGACCATTAAGGGGAGGCGAGCTGCTTCGAGAACGCTATGGCTGGTGAAGAGGGAGCGATGAGGGTCCAGCGTTTCCACCGTTTTTGGGCTAAGCCATTCACTACGGTAGAGAGGGTAAAGCGTTGCCTGTGGGAATTCAACATCAATTGAATGCTGCTCGTTCGCCAAGCACCAAAAGCCGCGTTCATGCTCAGGGTTTAACAATGACCGGCCCTGATGGAGGGAGTGTTGTGGAGGCACTTCGCCGAGACGATAGTAAATTCGCCCTTTGGCGAAAGCTTGGGTCTGCCAGGTGCAACCTTCGAAGGGTGGAGGAATGACATGGCGCAATTGCCGATCAAAGAGTTTGGCGATTTTAAGTGACAGACGATCACGCCGATTGGGCCCGATGATTTCGGAGGCCTGCACCGTATCTGGACTTGCCCGCCCGCTGATCGGCTCACAGGCAAAGAATTTAACGGCAAGCTCCCAATGCCAGTGTTGACCTTGGGAGTCCCGCAAGAGAAAGTCTATTTCGCCCTGAGTGCTGCCGCCCGCGATGTTAGAGTTGAGCGCAAGATTATGAGCGAGCATTTGATAGATCTTGGGAAGTGCTTCGCCCGCTTCTGAAAAATTGACCAGAAAAAACTTGAGAAGCTTCTCGGCATAGCGACCGAGACGCTGATAAGTTTCCATCTCGAAGTGTGCGGCGCTAAGCGCCGGTTCACGCTGAGCCAGTTGATCGAGCCACTGCTCGATGCAAATGCGCTCCTGGCTTGAAAACCTCTGTACTTGGCCGGGGTAAAGCTCGTCGCAGAGTAGTGGTGGTGACAGCAATAGCCAACGCAGGTCGGCCAGCAATTGGGCTCGACTCGGAGGCAGAAATCGTTGACCCTCAGTCTGGTGCACGGGCATGCTTTGCCTTCGCAGTGCTGTTGGCCGCGGGTGGCATCGGCACTAAAAGTGCCGGCGCATTTTTGGGGCTGGTCGTAATCAAAGCAATACTGGCGATGGCGCAAAGAAAGGCGAACGCCATTGCCACGGTAAAGGGTTCACCGAACACAAAAATACCGATGAGGGTCGCGGTCACGGGCATGGCGACCGTAAAGACCCCGCTGCGATTCGCCGGCACCGTTTTGGCGCCCGTCATCCAAAGCCAAGTGGAAATCATGCTCGCCGCCAGGGAATAAAAAAGAAGCAAGCCCCAGGCGTTGATGGATACCGCCCCAAAATTGAAGCTCATGGCCTGCCAAAGGCCAAGAGGTGTCATCAACACCAGGCCCCAAAGATTAATCAGTGCCGAGATTCTTTGTGGACTCAGTGTCTTGGTGAGTTTTTTGGCAAGAATGACATAAATCGATTCGCACCACACGCTGGCTAATATGAGGAAGTTGCCGAGCATCGACATCTCTGCTTGGCCGGTCTTTGAGCTGGATCGGGACAGACTCAGCACCGCCAAGCCGGCAATGGAAATACCAATCGCAATCCAGACCCGTGCGCTGATTTTCTCTTTTAACCATAACCAGGACAGAATGGCGACTGCCGCAGGAATCGTGGCCAGAATGACCCCAGTGGCGCTGGCGGTCGTTTGAGAAACCCCGTAAAGCATACAAATCGAGAATAAGAAGTTTCCGAAAAATGATTGTGTAAAAAGCAGACGGTGGCTGGCAGCATCGATATCTTGGTCGGTCGCTTGGCGCTTGGTCCAGGTCGTCATGGCGAAGGCTGAAATCAAGAAGCGTAGCCAGGCCAAGAGGAAGACTGGGAAAATCTGCGTGAGTGGTTTCGCTAGGGCGACATAGCTGCCCACCACCGCCATGCCTGCCAGTAAAAAGGCGTAGCCATGCCAGATCGGGGTGGCGGAACGGCTTGAATCGGCGGGGTTTACAGCGCTTTTAGTCAAAGGTCATTCTCAAGTTTATTGCGGCTTTAGGGTCGAAAATAGCCTCAAATCAGGGGCAAGTGGAATGCTTTCCATAGACCTAAGCGGTATCCTATGGGCCATGAACACTGTCACTGATGCGTCGGCCAAAGTTTTAGCTTCGGCCCGGGCTTCGCAAGCCCCCGAAAATTCAGCGCCGATTTTGAATGCGGAGCTCAAGTATGCCGATATTAACGCGAAGGCCGACGTAGCCAAGCGCGCAGCCATTTTGGCCGATTTAGCGTCGATTGTTCCTGCTCGGTCGTTATTGAAAGAAGAGGAAGCTTTGCGCCCGTATGAGTGCGATGCTCTGTCGGCGTACCGACAATTGCCAATGGCCGTCGTGTTGCCGGACACCGAGGCGCAAGTGCAGGCGATTTTGAAGGCATGCCATCAACGTGACGTTCCCGTGGTGGCCCGCGGGGCGGGCACAAGCCTGTCGGGCGGTTCGATGCCTCATGCCGGTGGTGTGGTGTTGTCCCTGGCCAAGTTCAACAAGATTTTGAAAGTCGATACCTTAGCTCGCACGGCGACTGTCCAACCGGGTGTGCGAAATCTGGCCATTTCTGAAGCTGCTGCACCCTACGGTCTTTATTACGCTCCCGACCCTTCCTCTCAAATTGCTTGTTCGATTGGCGGCAATTTGGCGGAAAACTCAGGGGGCGTTCATTGCCTGAAGTATGGCCTCACGGTCCACAACGTGCTGCGCGTGCGTGGCATCAGTATCGAAGGCGACATTGTTGAAGTGGGCAGTGGGGCGCTCGATACCCCTGGGCTCGATCTGCTCTCGCTTTTAATTGGCTCGGAAGGCATGTTGCTGGTCACGACCGAGGCGACCGTCAAGCTGGTGCCCAAGCCTTTAGCGGCACGTGTTGTCATGGCCTCGTTCGATGACGTTGTGAAGGCTGGAGATTCCGTCGCTGCCATTATTTCAGCGGGCATTATTCCGGCCGGCATGGAGATGATGGATAAGAAAGCCAGCATCGCCGTGGAAGAGTTTGTGCATGCCGGATACGACCTCGAAGCCGAGGCAATTCTATTGGCAGAATCTGACGGCACGCCCGAGGAAGTCGAAGAAGAAATCGCGCGCATGGAGCAAGTGCTGCGCGCCAGTGGCGCAACCGGCATCAAGGTTTCAAACAATGAGCAGGAGCGCATGCTCTATTGGTCGGGTCGTAAAAATGCATTCCCCGCAGCGGGTCGAATCTCGCCAGACTACTACTGTATGGACGGCACCATTCCGCGCAAGATGATTGGCAAGATGCTCGAAGCGATTGCCGACATGGAGCGCAAATATGATTTACGCTGCATGAATGTTTTTCACGCAGGCGACGGAAATTTACACCCTCTTATTTTGTTTGATTCGAACAGCCAAGAGGAGTGGCATCGCGCAGACCGTTTCGGCGCAGACATTCTCGAACTCTGTATTGAGTTCGGCGGTACGGTCACTGGTGAGCACGGCGTGGGTGTTGAAAAAATAAACCAGATGTGTGTGCAGTTCTCACCGGCTGAGCGCGCCGCCTTTTTTGCAGTGAAGCGGGCTTTTGATGCACCTGGTTTGCTGAATCCCGGTAAGGTCATTCCTACTTTGTCGCGCTGTGCAGAGTATGGCCGCGAACATGTTCACAATGGGCGCATCAAGTTCCCTGAACTGCCGAGGTTTTAAGATGGGCGCCAATGTGAATAGCCCGAGCGCAGAGCTCGGTGCCACGAGCTTGTTTCGCGACGGGGTGCGCGGAAGTTTCCGTAAGGCCGACCCGGCCCTGCAAGCCATGCGCGAGCAAATTCTTGAGGCTCGAGCCAAGGGCGAGGCCTTGCTGATCCTGGGCTCAGGCTCGAAGCAATTCTACGGTGAGCACCTGAGTCCTGGTCAAGGCATGAATGTTCTCGATGTATCTCCCTACCAAGGCATTGTGAGTTACGAACCGACCGAGCTGGTGATCACGGCCAAGTGTGGGACGCCAATTCTGGAGATAGAAGCGGCCCTCGATGAACAGCGCCAAATGCTGGCCTTCGAGCCGCCGCGTTTTCACCTGGCAGATTCGCCACGGCCTTCGGAGCCCCGTTTGCTCACCGGCGGCACAATTGGCGGCGCGATTGCTACAGGTTTGTCGGGACCGCGTCGCGTAAGTGCCGGGCCAGCCAAGGACTTCGTGCTC
>JANOPA010000069.1:0-6290 GCA_031421635.1 Betaproteobacteria bacterium
CCTGGGCATTCCCATAAGGTGCTTAAATGGGCTGACTTTGTGCCGCAAGAGACTCTTTATTGGAAACGTGAATTCTGGAACTCCATTGGTGGGAAGCTGGATGAGGCTTATAACTTTGCACTAGATTGGGAGTTTTTGTTACGTTCATCCTCCAAAAACGTTGATGTTCGACATCTTCCGATAGTGCTTGGAATGTTCCGGGTTCATGAATCGCAAAAGACTTCAAGTAAGATCTCATCAGTTGGCTTAAGGGAGATGAACCAACTTCGACTTCGCGAACTTGGCTTTGAACCTTCACCGTTGTTGGTAAGTTTCAGGCTTGTTCCCTTCCTTCTTTCGGCTAGGTGGCTTGAGCTGCGCCGAAATTTTGGATTTAGGCTTAGGAGAAGGAATTGAACGCTTTACCTGGATTGTTTCCCAAGACCTTCGTTAGCTCTTTTGTGATTCATCGCGAGTTGGTTTGGCAACTCGTTAAAAGAGACTTCGCCAGTAAATATAAAGGTTCAGTTTTTGGGATTGCTTGGTCCTTAATTCATCCAATCCTCATGCTTGCTGTGTATACATTAGTTTTTGGTGTAGCACTCAACGCGAGATGGGGCAATAACGAAGAGAGTAAAGTTTCGTTCGCTATCATTCTGTTTGCAGGATTGATGGTGCATGGATTCTTCGCCGAATGCCTAAATCGTGCACCAGGCTTAATTGTCGGTCAGGTGAATTACGTTAAAAAGGTACTTTTCCCGCTTGAAGTACTTCCCTGGGTGGTCATGATTACGGCGCTCGGGCAGTTTTTTATTGGACTTTTGCTTCTTACCATTTTTAGCCTCGCAACTGGAATGTCCATACGCCTCGGAACATTGCTAGTGCCCATCGTACTTTTGCCCTTAATGCTGTTCACGTTAGGGCTGACTTGGTTCCTAGCTGCGCTCGGCGTTTATCTTAGAGACATTGCACAGGCAGTCGGACCTCTCACAATGATCGCCCTGTTTCTTAGCCCCGTGTTTTACAAAGCCTCAGCGTTACCAGAAAGTTATCAATTTATTTTGGGGCTGAATCCCTTGACGATGCCAATCGAACAGATTCGCGATGTTGTTCTTTGGGGGCTTCCGATAAATTGGTCTGGCTGGGCGGGTAGTCTTATGCTCGGACTAGGATTTTGCTTCGGAGGATTTTGGATCTTTCAAAGACTTCGTACCGGATTTGCTGATGTCCTTTAGTGAAGTCGCCATCGACATTAAAGGCGTCGGTAAAGTTTATCAAGTCTACGAAACTCCAAGGGATCGATTAAAGCAATTGGTTGTGTCTTCGTGCATTGGCCTTTTGGCTGCTGTTTTAAAGTTTGTGGGAATAGTCTTTGAGCAGAAAGTTCCGATTTATTATCGAGAGTTTAAAGCTTTAAATGCAATTAGTTTCCAAGTGAAAAAAGGCGAGACGGTTGGAGTTATTGGGCTCAACGGATCCGGAAAATCAACCTTGCTTCAACTGATCTGTGGAACAGTAACGCCAAGCGAGGGCAACGTCGAAGTCAAGGGCAGAATCTCCGCACTTTTGGAGTTGGGCTCGGGCTTCAATCCCGACTATTCAGGTCGTGAGAATGTTTTCCTAAATGGTCAAATTCTAGGACTGACGTCAGACGAGATAAAGACACGGTACGAGGCAATCGTAGCGTTCGCAGACATTGGGGATTTTATTGATCAACCCGTTAAGACGTATTCCAGCGGAATGGTCGTCCGATTGGCTTTTTCGGTGGCTGTTCACGTCGAACCTGAGATTCTGATCGTTGATGAGGCTTTGGCGGTAGGTGACATGCCTTTTCAGATAAAATGCTTTGCGCATCTGCGCAGACTTCGGGACCGAGGAACCTCAATACTTTTCGTGTCTCATGATCTTTCGACTGTGCGCTCTTTCTGTGATCGAGCGGTCTATTTGGACAGAGGCAATTGTCTAGCCATTGGTTTGTCCAACGACGTTTGCCAAAAGTATGAATACGATTGCTTGAAGACAAAGTACTTGAAGCAAAGCGACACAACGTCAAATGAGTCCACAGTTGGAAAGAGTGTTACCTACAGTAACCGAGAGGTTCCGTCCAACGTGTTCGAACTTCTTAAAGCGAGTCGACAAGCGTTTCAACAGAAAAAGCACGAAGGCAGTCAATCGATCACGATTGAGGCTTTTCTAATTGTTGATGAAAACGGACGCTCCGTTGAAACAATTGATCCGAAACAAGAAGTCACTGCATTTGCGTTACTAAAGGCCAAAAGCCCGTTGACACAGAATTTCCATTTTGGAATTCAGGTCCATGATCGTCAAGGCATGCCCTTGATGACGGTCCGCGATTCGACCTTTGATAAGCTAATCGCCCTGGAGTCGAATGAACCCTTCCTTCTTTCATTGCGCTTTTCGCTACCCTTGAAGGCAGGGCCTTATTACTGTCAAGCTGGCGTAATAATCCTTCCGGCAGGCGAAACTTTTGAAGAATGGCATCACAAATTCGACAAAGCTGAAGTTGCCGATATCGTAGAATTCGCTGCAATTTTTAGCGTTCTACCTTATCGACGTCATTACATTACTGTTCCAGTGTTAAACGAGTCGGAACTCAACGTTTTTAACGTAAAAGGGATCTTCAAATGACGGTTCTACACGTCGTCGAAATAAGCTCGATAAGCGCCATCCCCTATCAGGTAGTTCTAAACTTTAATTCTTCGGAGGCGACCATTGAAGACTGAGTCAACTTCGCAAGCGCCTATTCGGAAAATAGAGGATAGCCCTTCCGGTTTTGTGCAACATGTCGGATGGATGCGCCATGATGCAGACGAAGAAGTAATGCGTCTGCTAAGGCAGGGGCAATTTGAAGGGCCGGAACAAGCGTTCTTTTGGCTTTACTTGCGTTCTGGCGACATATTTATTGATTGCGGGGCGCATTTGGGACTCTATTCAATCATCGCGTCAAAGGCTACAAATCATGAAGGGATTATCGTTTCGGTTGAAGCCAACTCGAATACTGCGGACCACTTAGAGTTTAATTTGCAAACAAACGGCGTGGCTAACTTCAAGATTGTTTGTGCAGCGGTATGGGACTCGCCCACGACTATCCGGTTTCTTGACGGCGAGCAGGGCGATGCCGCTTATGATCATGTGGCGTTTGACAATGGTAAAGAGGGCAAATTAGTACAAACAACGACACTTTCAATGCTCGTGGAATCCCTTTCATTTGATCAAGTTGCATTAGTTAAAATTGACGTGGAGGGGGCTGAACCCGAGGCCCTTAGAGGAGCAAAGGAAGTTATTGAGAAAGGTTTACTTCCCGTTCTAATGATCGAATTCACAGAGAATAACCTTACAAGGAGAGGGCTCGATACCGGGACCCTTTACCGGAGCGTTGAGGAGCTAGGGTACACGCTTTGCGAGTTTGATCCAGTGCAAAAAAAGCTCGTTGCATATCCATTTGATGGACCTATCTGGTACAAGAACTTGTTTGCCTGCGCGGATCTTTCCAAAGTTAATGAGCGTTTGTTATCGGCGTCGGACGCCAATATCAAAATTGCAAATGATATTGCAGCGAGGGCAAGCGCTTGCGCACCATTTAAAGAATTGGAGAATCTTAAACGCCTTCGAGAGGAAGCTGCCAGTGCAGTCGAATTTCGACTTTGGGCTGAGCGAACCGAAAAGATGCTATCGGACGAACGCGGCAAATCAGAAACTCTGCAACTTATACTGCGAAAAGTTGAAGATGAGTTGCAGGTTGAGCGAGCTCTAAAGGCTGAGCAAGATTCTTCTCTACAGAGAGTGAAAAGTGAGCATGTTTCTGAGCTGCGGAGAGCGAAAAGTGAGCATATCTCTGAGCTGCACAAAGCGGAAAATGAGCATATCTGCGCGCTATTGAATTTGGAAAATGAAATTAAAAAATTCGAGATTGAAATTGCAATTGCGAGAACGGCCTTAAGTGAGTCGCAGACTTTAGCGGCTGAAAGACTCCTTTGGGCCGAAAGGTCTGATATTGCCCTTGAGATTGCAAGGACCGACCATCAAACCCTGAGCGAGAAGATAGAGCTTGAGGTTGGCACAACTCAGCGCTTACGCGCGCTTTTGGAAAGTCGCAGGGAATTATTGCTTAGGCTCATTTCTAAAAGGCGTCGAAATGATTGATATCTGCGTTTGTACTTTTAATCCTCGACCTGAGATCTTGGATAAGGTCTTGAAATCAATCCTGAATCAAACTGTCGCAACGGACACATTTGGACTACTGATCGTAGATAACGCTTCGTCGCCTCAACTTAGCGAAGATTTGCTGGGACCTTTCAAAGCGCGTGGAATACCTGCGCGCATTGTTAGGGAGCGAATTCCTGGAATTGCGAGGGCTCGGCTAAGAGGCATTTCAGAAACCAGTGGTGAATGGTTGCTGTTCGTGGACGATGACAATGAATTGATGCCGGAATACATTGAGGAAGGTCAAAAATTTCTAGCCTCGAGAGAGGATGTCGGATGCTTTGGGGGAAAGTTGTTGCTAGCGCCAAATCTTCGTGCCGCAAATTGGTTGTTACCCTTTCTTCCCTACCTGGCGATAAAGGACATTGGTGAAGAGGTTGTCTCGGGCAAAGGGAACTCGTGGGGGCCATGGGAGCCGCCAACGGCGGGCGCATTTATTAAGCGCTCCGTTCTGAATTTGTATAAAGATCGTGCCATGAACGACGAGCGGTTATTTACGCTTGGTCGAAAAGGCAAAAGTAATCTTTCGTCTTGCGAGGATTCTTTGATTATGCGGGGCGCTTCAATGATCAATTTAGAAAATGCGTATTGTCCGAGACTGATCCTATTCCATCACCTTGATTCGGGACGTTTCAATTTAAGGTATTTGCTACGGTTAATGTATTCTTATGGCGTAAGTCATGTCGTGCTCGAGTCTCTTCTCGGTGCAAGTCCGAAAGTGCCGGAATATTACACTTCGAGTGGAAAGTTTTTGGCTCTACTGTTTAATCAAGCCAAGACAGGGGCTCGTCAATCCATTGCCTTTGGTATTGGCTTGGTGGCTTACCATCTCGGAAATAGAAATGAGTGTTTGCGACAAAACCAGGATCTGTTGTGACTTCTAGTGTGATACACAGACCTCGTATCTCTGTAGTGACCGCATCTTTGAATGCAGGTAAAACTATTGAACGAACCCTTCAGTCAATCGATGAACAGATGTACCCTAATCTACAATTGATTTGTATTGATGGTAATAGCACTGATGAAACGGCGGCGATTATCCGAAGCTATAAGCACTTGGTAAGTGTGTTTGTTCAAGAAAAGGATAAGAATGTAGCGGACGCTATAAATAAAGGCTTCGCACTTGCGGATGGGGATATTTTTTGTTACCTCAACGCGGACGACGCTTTTGCGAATGGGGCGCTTGATTTAATCGCAAGAAAGTTCGATGAGAATCCTGGTGTGGATATCGTCACTGGGGGCTGCTTACGGGTGTTTGCTGATGGCTCGAGAGTTACTACGCGTGTACCGTCAAATTTTCTCGAGGTAATCTCTCTGCGTAATGATGTAGAGCAGCCGAGCACATTTTGGCGTGCTTCTATCCATCGCCGACTCGGGCAGCTTGACGATAGTTTTCAGCTTGCGTTTGACTGGGAATGGTGGAACAGGATACATGCTTCAGGTGCGCGCTTTTTAATTGTTCCCGACGTATTGTCACTGTATTACTTTAGTGCGGACAACCTTACTTCACGGGCAGGGCAACGGATTATTGACGAAATGTACAGAATTACAAAAGCGTATGGCCCTTCCAATGGGCGAATAGCGGACGTGTATAAATTTTTGTTTTCGATGTTCGATATGCGCGGCTATTACGATCAACCTTTTGCTAAACTTTCCCCTGCCAGGAAGTTTCTTTTCGGCGTGACCTTAAAAACTTTGTATCGATTTTTTGGTAAGCAGGCGATAAATTCTTACAACTGGAATTGGGCATCCAAGCAAATAAGAAATATCACTTGGTACAAATAACCTTTGGGAAGGGCGCACCCATACAATATGGGTGTCTGAAAATTCCCGTTAGCTTTTAGGGTCCTAAGTGGCCAATCGGAGAGTAAATGACAATACATAAAGACAGTGCCACATTTGGAATGGCTGCCGCCTTAAGGGGGTTAAAGGAACGAGGATATTTCCCAAAAGTTGTCTATGATATTGGCGCGGCCGATGGTACTTGGACTAGAGAGGCTTTGGGATATTGGCCAGATGCTACCTATGTATGTTTCGAACCCCTTGAGGAGCGTAAGAAGGACTTGGAGTTGTTGCGTGCTTCTCTT
>JANOPA010000070.1:0-5278 GCA_031421635.1 Betaproteobacteria bacterium
TACTGGTTTCTGCGACGATCTGCGGCGAGGATCAAATACGCCTTGGGCTGGTCGGAGCTTTGAGGCTGAGGTGGATTGCTCACGGCCATCAAGCTTATCTCGCCTTTCACAGAGGGCGGTTTTTGGGATGATGCCACGTCAACTGACGCTTGCTACTTGTCCGTACGACCGCCATTCCTAGTGGTCAACTCGCCAAGATGCTGAATCGAATTGAGAATCGCTTCATAAACGGCTGAATGTGTAGCTGCATCTTTTTTCTTTCTCGCCGCCTCAAGGCTCAGTACCTGCGCGCGGAGAATGGGCAGGGCCTCAGCTGGCTCATTTACGGATGAAAAATCAAAAGAGGTTTGTTCGGGAGTCTTCATGTTAACGGCTTGAGGTCGTCCTCAATCAGGAGATGTTTTTCTTTCAATGACGCTACAACCAAACTTTCCAGGGCCGGTAAAGCCTCAAGACTTTTCTTGAGCTTAGGTGATGCATTTGAATGACTAAGCTTAATCACTTTGCCACGGTTTTTACGAGAGTCCGGTGTCATACGAAACAGACTTAGGAAACGCGTTGGGGCAACGCCATCATACGAGATGAGTTTTACCTTATCGATTGCCTGTTCGTCCTCGGTCATCGCTTCCCCATGCAGCTTCGTCGCTAAGCTTTTCTTGTATGGCTCAATATAATATACCTCTGTGATTCCAGCAGCAATAATATGACGCGCGCAGGAATGACAGGGGTAGGTAGTCACAAAAATCTGGCCTCCGCGCACCCGATCGCCCTCTAGTCTGAGCGCGGTTAAAATGGCATGCATCTCAGCGTGGATCGATCTGGAAAACTCAATGAGGCCACGTAACTTTTTGTCGGCAATCACGGCCTGAACGGCGGCGTCTCGCTTGTCGGCCGGCAAGATATCGCGTAGCGACTCAACGATGTGTTCTGCCAAGAGCGATTTTTCTTCATCGTTGTAGCATTTACCCCCGAAGTTCCAGCATCGTTTATCGTGGATGTTGGAGGGGTCGTTTTTAAGATCGGTGACATACAGGTCGCCAAAGGCTTTAGGGACGTCATTCCATCCCGTGGCTAAGAGCTCGCCCTTCGCATCGGTAACTGCGGCTCCAACTTGCCGGGAGAGACATGCCGAATTTGTCGCTGCCGAGGCGGCGGCGTACATGGCCATCTCGGCGCGGGTTGGCGTGACGATTTGCGCTCCTAAAATTAAATTTAGAAACCTCTCAACTCTTGAGTTGAGCAAGCTCGTGGTATTTGCATCCATTCTCAAAAAGAAGTCACACTGTGGAAAGATGTCTGACACCATTTGTCCTTCTGGTTTTTCTTCGCCAGAATCTTTGTCCATCAGCTCCGCCACGTCAGCATTGGTCAACCCCTGTTTCCTAAGGGCACTTTCGCGACTGGACACCGGCGAGAACACACCGACCACGTAAAGGGATTCCCGATACACCGACTTGAGCAAATCCAACTCTTCTTGATTTTTGATCGAGTCGATGATGTGACAAGACCTTCTCGGAAAATATCGACCAGAATCTTTATCTTTGCCGTTTATTTCCCGTTCAAGGCGAATGTCCCGAACGGCAAGCTCTACCAGCACACCATGGCCGTAGTTCTGACGCATTTCGTCGCCCATTGAAATAAGATCATGACGACGCTTGGCCGCAGTCGAACCAAGAGGTCGAGCTGCACGCTTGGCGTGTTCTTCGATAAATTTGCTTAGTCGAATGACGTTACACGGCTGGTACGAAAACTGCCCTGAGAGCATGTCCCTTATTTTCTCTGCAACCTCATGTAGTGGTGAGCCCATAGGCCCGCACAAGGCGATCACCAATTCCTGCGTATGGGTTTCGGCGATCATGTCGCTCGTGGACGATGCCTCGAACAGTCGGCCATTCGGTAGGGGTTTTTGAAGCTTTTTCTCTGGCAGTGCGGACATAGTTCTTTTCCAAAATTAGCAATAGTGCTGCAGGCAGTTAGGCAACCAAACCTAGTCAAACTCAGGTGGCAGATAAAAGCAACCTAAAACGCAGCCAATCGGACTAGGCGATTCCGCCGAACGGCGGCGCTTCAACGAACCGGCCAGTTTCGAGTTTTTGACTCGTTGTGACTATCCCTTAATCAAAATTTCCCTGACCTGCTTGTATTCCTCCATTCTGGCGAGGTCTTTCTCAGAGGGAAGAGCGATGCGCTTTAGATCCATGTTGTCGGTAAGATCTGCCAACTTTACTGCTCTTGCAATGGGATTGAGCACGACCCTTTTTGCGGCATCCAAGCGACTTTCACGCTCAGTTTTAGTGATTGCAAAAACCGCGGCAATAACCGTTTTGGCAAATCCTTCATCCGATAAATCTGCCAAAGTGACACTCGTGTCTTCAACCACATCATGTAGAACCGCTACGATTTTTTCGTCTGTTCCTGTGACCGCCATCATGACTCTTAGGGGGTGAAGGATGTAGGGCTGGCCAGCCTTATCAATTTGACCTGTGTGGGCCTTTGCAGAAATTTCTATGGCTCGTTCTAGGGTTGGCATTGGATCCTCCGGATAAGGTCGATTTAACTGATTTTCGGGACTTTAACCTATTAGGATTCGGTGATTTCTATCGGACAAATTGCAGTGGTATAAAGGACAACATATTCTTTGTCCTTTATAAATTATCTTTTAAATCAAATAGTTAGATAATTATAGTACCGAACTAGCTGTTTTTCTTCTGATCATTACCCATGTTTTGTCCTTTATTCTCCACGTCGGTTAAGCGGTACCGGCGCCAGCGACGCTCCCCTTCAAAAGAAACCTGACCGCTCTCGGTTAAATCGTCCAAACAGCGCTTTACCGTCTTAGCTGAAATCTCCATGCCGATGCGGCGGTTGATGTCCGAACTTGCAGAAAGTGGGTAGCTCGCCAAGTCTTCAATAATAAGGGCCCGCAATCGATGCGGGGCGATACGGCTCAAGGTGGTCCGGCGATCTAATTGGGTACCTCTCAACCAGGTAGGTGCGACGAAATAGCGCATACCGACCGTTCTGCCGCTGGTTTGCAGGACGCCATGTTGAACTAGGCGGCCTAGCCACAATCCCAAGTCATCGCTGATCTCATCAAGAGAGGTCGTTAGTTCACGGGCCGTCATCCCGTCGCTCTGAGCCAGGAAGCCCAGAGCAATGCGTTCGCGTTGGGTAAGTTGTAGGCGCGAATCCACATCGGCCATTAATTGTATGACTTCCGGTTTAACGATCCGCCGTTGAATCGTAACTTTGAACCAATCGATCCCTTCCTCTGGAAGCGGTGCCGGACGGCCCTGAGATAGCAGGATGTCATACATTAGATCGAAGCCACTTCCTTCGCGCTCCATCAGACCGATATCGTGAAAGACCCGTGCTAAGCCTTCATTACGGCGGCGACTAGCATGCAGCATATTTTTTGGGGTAACCCCCATCGGGAGACGACCTGGGTTGACGACCTCTAGGCGATCAGGAGACAAATTTAAGAAAATGTCGCCGCGTTGCGTGTAGGGGCGGTGGACTAAAGCATTGACCAATAATTCACGAACTACCTTTTCGTCATATGCCGGGACATTGCGCCTATACAGGCCTTCGGAAAATTCATAGCTCTCGCGAAAGTCTGGAATATCTCTCCAAACGGCATCCACCAACTCAATCGGTGACAAGGAGTAATCGTCCCAAACCCACTTGTTGATCTTTTGTCCGCGCTCGTCTTGCTTGATGACTTGCACCAAGGGGGCGGTGCCTAAGTTTCTTCGCGCACTGGTTGTGCCGATAAGCAGCGCCCCAAGGTTGGTCAATTGGTTTTGAGATTTACCTTGCACTAGAGCATAGTGCGTCAAAATCTCAACATCGCTCTTGTCTTTGACTGAACTTTTGACCCGGTCGGAGGCGCGGATGGTTTGAACAAAAACCGCCAATTTCGCGCTATCAACGTTATCTTTAGTTTCCTTACTGTCCATGGCCTCCCAAGGATTGCCTGGACGATCACTAGCCAAGCGAAGCACGTCATCACCGACCACTGGCCGGCAAGAATCCCCAATACGAATGAAGTATCTACCGTCGACTGTTGAAGCTACTCCGGTAGACCGTTCTATCGCTAGCTCTACATATTCAGAGCCGTTAGGCTCTTTCTTTACGCTTGGAAAAGCCTGCACGTTTACCGTTAGCTCGGCAATGCGCCTGCGAATTTGATCGATCAATTGCAGAGGGACAAGCTGCCCTTCGGGCGGCTTGGTTTGACCGTCTTCAACTCCAAGAATTATTGAGCCGCCAACACCGTTAGCGAAGCAAACGCAGTCTTTAGCGAGTTCGTCAAAATTTGCGCTCTTGCCCAACACCAAACGCAATGATTTGTAGTCGATTTGCTGGCCTTCGAGCATCGCCGTGATCTAGCTGACTAAATATCCAACCTCGCCACCAAAGCATTCTGCTCAATAAACGCCCGCCTAGGCTCAACATCATCCCCCATCAAAGTAGTAAAGATCTGATCCGCAGCAATCGCGTCCTCAATCTGAACTTTGAGCAAAGTGCGAACCGATGAGTCCATCGTCGTATCCCAAAGCTGCGAAGCATTCATCTCGCCCAGCCCCTTGTAACGCTGGCGTCCGACACCACGTTCGGCATCGGCCAGTAGCCAACGCATCGCTGTGCGGAAGTTGCTCACGCTTTGTGATTTGGCTTTATCGCCTTCGCCGCGACGGATCTCGGCGCCTGCGCCGAGTAGGCCTAGGGTGGTATCGGCCGACTCTCTCAAGGCCTTGTAATCCGCCGACATTAAAAAGTCGGCATCGATGAAGGTGAACTTGTAGTTGCCGTGGATGTGGCGGGAGATTTGCAGGCGCCAAAGTTCTTTGGCATCGTCGTACTGCACGGTGACGACCGGCGTTTGCGAGGCCACGCCGGTCATTTTTTTCATGCCTTCGTGCAGGGCGGCGGCGCTGGTGGTGCTGGTGGCTTCAGTGGTGAGATCGATGGTGACGCCGTCCAGTATTGCGCGCATGGCATCGGGTTCGATCATCCTTGTGAGGCGCTCAATCACGGCCTCGGCGATCAGGAACTTTCTGGCCAGCTCGCCCAGGGCTTCGCCGACGATAGGCATGGCATCGGTACCGGGGACGAGCTGTGCGGTATTCAGGGCCAGGCGCAGCATGTACTGGTTGAGTTCTTGGTCGTCTTTGAGGTAGCGCTCGTCTTTGCCGTGCTTTACTTTGTAGAGCGGTGGCTGGGCGATGTACACATAGCCGCGCTCGATGAGTTCGGGCATTTGGCGGAACAGGAG
>JANOPA010000071.1:0-7372 GCA_031421635.1 Betaproteobacteria bacterium
CCTTCTTCGCCTCCTCCCGCTTCGCCTCCTCCTGCTTCGCCTCCGCCTGCTTCGCCGCCTCCTGCTTCGCCGCCTCCCGCTTCGCCTCCTCCCGCTTCGCCTCCGCCTGCTTCGCCGCCTCCAGCTTCGTCGACCCCTGACTTAGGCTCGTCAGGATTAACTTTTCAAGACTATCAAGACAATCCATCTGAAATTTCTGTGAGCCTTAGCGAAGTGCAAGTTAGCGGAAGTATCATTATTACGGGACTAGGGGGCGAAAAAGGGAATCTCTCGGTGCCGTCGGATTCTGCCGGAAACACCTATGTACAACGCGGAGCCATCCTCGGCTATGACGGTTTCCCAACCTACGGCAACGCCCTTGCGTACGCCACCAATGCACGCGGCGGACGTCCACTGATCGTTACTGCGACGAAACCGTCGATACCTGTTGACGAAATGACCTTCACCGCCGTAGAGGTCATGAATGCCTCGAGAATTTCGGACTTCAATATCAACTATGCTCACGCCGGTCAAATAGGTCGATCTGGTTCGGTCACGACGACCGGCCCCGCCATTCTTCTCGCCTGGTGGTGGGGCGACGGTGATAGCACTCTTGCGCACATCGCGACTCCGAACAATGGCTTTACAGTTATCAACCAAGTTCTTGTTCAAGGCGGCTTAGTTCAGTGTTGTGTCGCCTACCGCAAGGTGAGTGCGCCAGGCACCTACGATGTCACCTGGGGCATGTTGCCGCTAGAAGGTGCCATCCTTTGGCTAGTAGCGGTTGAATGAGCTTGCGCTATAGGCGCTCAATTAATTCGTCACGCGCCGAACCAGTAAATCGGCGATCACTGGTCTATGAGCCGAGGCCTCTTTGCCGCCCGCAAAACTCGCTACCGCTCCAAGCTCGCTACTAATCAAGATGTGATCGATACGTAGAAATGACATGTGCGGCCGAAGTGAGTGTCCATGCGTAAAACCATAGCCTCGGCCCGCCTCGGAGAAAGTGTCGCGCAGACCACTTTCTCGGAGTAAGCGCATCACGGGCGACGACTCGGTAGCGTTTAAATCACCCGCGATAATCAATGGTCGACGCCGCTGCGTAACCTCGTAAGCAAGCTTGGCGGCTTGCGTCAGGCGATCACTAAAATTGATCTGCCAATTGTCTAGGCCACCTAGACGGTCATGGCGCGCGGCGTTCAAACCATCGCGTGGTGATTTGAAATGAGCCGTCATCAAATCTACATCTTGTCCGTGTGCGGTGAATGTACAACGCACGTAAGTGTGGTTCTCACCTCGATAGGGAATTTGCTCGTGCCGACAATCTCGTAAAGGGAAACGACTGAGGACGACATACTGTCCAAAAGAATACCCCTGGCGCCCATCGAAAATCGCCTGAGCCGTGCCAGGAGTCTCGACGCGCTGAGCCGTCAACACGCCAGCATCCTGCATCACCAGAACATCCGGATCGTGGGTGGCAATCTCCCAGGCCAGCAAGGGATACCCGCCATCCTTTACCGCAAGGTAGGCCTTAATGTTATAGGTCATGAAACGCACCCGACCACTACCGGAATCCGGAAAGCCGAACGTTAGGCCCATAAGCACTGTTAAGGTCAGCACAAGCCCCACGAACGCCGCTAGGCGCCACCTCCAGCTTAGTACGAGCGACGCCGTTAACGCCAGCAGGGTAGGTATAAGCAAGAAGGGATAGGGAAGGTATCGAACCAGCTCGAACCACCATGCACTAATGTTCAGGACCTTGGCTTCTACCACAAGAAGAAAGACCGGGACGAGCACGACCAGCACAAGCATCCTTGCCGATTTACGCAGCAAGCTATTCACTTGCCCAACACCTTTGCGCATGTCCCATCGATCAAAGTCGGTCTCGCCGATGCTCAAGTGGCCTCGTTGACGGTGGTGAGTTCGCGCCCTGATCCTTTGTAGCCCAAATGTTTCCGGCTTTAACTTCAATATGCATAACTTCAGGCCTAAGACTTCTCATCATGACACTGTAACAGTCAAAATGCAGCTTTTTGAAGCGGTACTCGAGGAAGCATTCTTAATGACGCTCATTTCTTGAATTGGCGAAACGTGATCCGTCGAGGTACGCAAGCGCACAGACTCTGGCGCTAAAACGCTCTAAATTAAGATAATTCGGTCAAGCCAGATTCAAAGAGGGTGGATCCCCTCCCCCCAACTGGCTCGTGCCGCAAAGGAAGTGTCATGAACTCACTCATTAAACTTAGCACGTTCACTTTAAAAGTTGCTTTAACAAGCGTCGCCCTCCTCGTCTGTGTACCGACCTCAGCGGCAACGAAGACGGTTGCCAAGGAAAGTCACAACAGCATGCGATCGTCCAAGTGTTCCTATGGTGTCGCCCAGGACGGTACCGACAATTGTATGTCCAAGGCCGAATTCGACATCACTACTTCGCGCCAGAGAGCCTTAGATTCCGATCCTTCACAGTACATGCGCAACGCGCTAGTGCGCTGCGAAAGCTTAAAGGGCGATGACCGAGAAGACTGCGTGGCACGCATTCGCGGGGGCGGCACCGTCTCGGGAAGTGTCGAAGCAGGTGGCTTGTACCGCGAGTTAGTGACCGTCATTCCTGGCAAGCCCGCCGAGCCAGCTCCCACTGTAGTGACCCCGGCCGCCCGTTGAAGATTTCGGGGTCAGTCGCTTCGATTGCCTTAACAAGCACCAACATTGCTTACGGTCAACAATTATTGATTTGCCGCAACCCAGCAATAGCTTGATAAAGATCAACGGATCGACTCACAGAGTGCATAGAGTTCAGACTGGAAGATCCAGAGCGACACAAAACATTCGCTGAGCCACCGCATCACGGACTTCATGTCAACCATGACCTATGAGCATCTCAAGCGAGTTAAGTATGAGCATCGAAGCAGGGTTGAATGCCGTCGGAACAATCCTCTTGAAAACCAGAGAGTCTGCGAGACGTCCCTCATATGTCTCCCGCCAAAAGGATAGCGACCAGCGCCCGCCCTACTTGCTGATCAAAATCTCGAAATGGCGCCTCCCGCTTTATCGGTTCTATACCACTGCCCAGTATTTTGGAGAGCGCCTTGTTGACTAGACGACAGTGGACTCAGTTCGCTGGTGTTGCGGCGGTAGGCGGCGCAGCTGGAGCCGCATGGACCTACTTGGGTCGACGCGCTACTCACCAAATGGTCGGCGAACCGTTCCGTCCTTACCCCATGGACCCGGTCGCCGTTGAGAACTTTCAGCAGCAGCTTTTCATACCTGTCGCAAGCGGACCATTTGGCGTGCTTGATGTCATTGCGCCACTTAAAATTCGCGCCACTGTAGCGAGCTTCGCACTGCTGCCTGGACGCGAATCTCCGTTTTTACTGTACCAGACAGAACAGGCAGGAAAGCCGTATCAAAATCCGATCTTTCGCATCGAGACTGGTGCGCGTTTTTCCGCCACACTTGATAACGCTTTGCCTGAGCCGACCCTCATTCACTGGCATGGCCTGCATACCCCCGCGACCATGGACGGTCACCCTAAATACACGGTCGCTCCCGGCGGTCGTTATGAGTATGACTTCTCGATACGTAATCGTGGCGGTACGTACTGGTATCACACGCACGCCCATGAATTGACTGCGAAGCAAGCTTACAACGGTTTGGCGAGTTTCTTTCTGGTGGATGATGATGACCAACGAAAGATTAACAAGACTCTTGACCTGCAATTGGGCGTGACCGATCTGCCGCTGGTGATTCAAGACAAGCGATTCGACGCTCAAGGAAAACTGTTATATCAGCCAAACGCCAACGATTCAATGATGGGCTGGCTGGGCGACATCGTGCTCGCCAACCTGACGCCTAACGCGGTTCTGAACGTTACGCAGCGTACCTATCGTTTGAGACTGTTAAACGGGTCGAACTCGCGCATCTACCGTCTCGCCTTTGTTAGCGGCACGATGCTCCTGAATTTCACGGTCATCGGCACGGACGGTGGCCTTATTGAACGACCGGAAACGGTCACCGAAGCGTTTTTGGCGCCAGGCGAGCGCCTTGACGTGCTGTTCGATGCAGGTAAAGCGCAGGTCGGGGCCGACATCTTTTTCAAAAGTCTCGCGTTCGATGCCATGGAAAACGAAGGCATGGGCGCAGGCATGACCGGTATGTCTGGCGGAGGCATGGGAACAATGATGGGAAACGTGAGTGCATCTCGATTGCCGATGGGTATGGCCTTCAACATTATGAAGTTATCCGTCATCGCGGGAGATCGCGTGATCACCACAATGCCAACAACGTTATCTCAAGTTAAGTCAATTGGCACTAACGGCTTGACGGAACGCAAGATCGAGCTATCCATGGCACATATGCGATTCTTGATCAATGGGCTTAGTTTTCGCATGGAGGAGATCGCGTTCGAGGTGAAACGGGGTGCAAAGGAAATCTGGCGCATCAGCAACCCTGCAATGGGCATGCCGCACCCGATGCACCTTCACGGCTTTTCATTTCAAGTGCTCGAACGCTTGAACAGTCCAACACAAATAGCGGGGATGACTGGCTTCGGAAAGGGTCGAACCGTGAGTGACCTTGGCTGGAAAGACACGGTACTTGTTTGGCCCGGCGAAACGGTGCGCATCGCGATTGATTTTACGCACGACTTCCCTGGTAGCCAGACTTATCTATTTCACTGCCATAACCTTGAACACGAAGATGGCGGAATGATGATTAATTTTCGGGTGCAGGCGTGAAAAATAGCCATCGATTAAAGCCATAAGCACCCAATTTTCGGGGTTTCAAATGGAACACACTCATTCTTCCCCTTCGGAACAGTTTGCTGCTCCACCTTTCTGGCGATCTCGATACGCCGCTGGGTTGCTTGTGTTCAGTGCCGTTGCTGCGTATTTCCTCCTCAGCGAACATCGCGCCCATTTTATCGGCGCCTTACCGTTTCTGCTGTTGGTCTCTTGTCCGCTTATGCATATCTTCATGCATCGTGGACATGATGGACATGGAAGCGATCAACAATCCCAACGCAGCAGTGAGCAGAGCTCGCAAAAGTCTTCGGTTCGGCAGGCAAAAGCCTCGGGTGAACAGCCATGAACAGCGAGGCCCCTGCCTATGGATTGTGGTTTCTGGTGGCCTTCAATTCGGCAATTTTCCTGATGTTCGCGTATAGTTTTTTTAAGCCGCAAACGGCGCGCGACTGGCGTACCTATGGTGCATTCTCCGCGTTCATCGTGGCATTGTTTGTTGAGATGTATGGTTTCCCGCTGAGCGTATATCTGATGTCTGGTTGGTTGCAGACGCGATATCCTAACCTCGATCTTCTGTCACACAACTCCGGGCACCTGTGGTCTACGCTTCTGGGTGAAAAGGGTGACCCCCACTTCAGTCCACTGCACATCGCAAGTTTCGTATTCCTGGGTTTTGGTTTTTACTTATTGTCCAGTGCATGGAATGTGCTTTATCACGCGCAACGCCGCAAGGCGCTTGCCACCACAGGGCCATATGCGCGGATTCGTCATCCTCAATACGTCGCGTTTGTTCTCATTCTTCTTGGCTTTCTGTTGCAATGGCCAACATTATTGACCTTGATCATGTTCCCAATTCTACTGATCATGTATGCGCGCCTGGCGGTCACGGAAGAGGCAGAAATGCACAAGCGATTCGGTGCCGAATTCGACGCTTACGTCGCGCACACACCGCGCTTCTTTCCGCTATCGCAAAAAAACGCAGCCAACTCATGAGTAAGAAACACCTAAAAGCGGCTAGAAAAACTCGCGGATCCAATGCTGGCACTGCTGCAAACGAAGGTTCGCCAGACGAAACTACCGCGATCTTTGAGCAAGAAAAGGCGGCGCTATCGCGCGAGGACTACCGCGCTCAGCTAATTGAGCTTCAGATCGAAATGGTGAGACTTCAACGGCACTTCATTGGCTGCGGCGACAAGATTCTTGTCTTGCTCGAAGGTCGCGATGCAGCCGGCAAGGACGGCAGCGTCAAGCGGATTATTAAGCACCTGAGTCCGCGCGAGACACGCGTTGTCGCACTCGGCAAGCCGTCTGATCGAGACCGTAGCAGCTGGTACTTCCAGCGCTACGTGGCTCACCTTCCGGTCGCTCAAGAACTGGTGCTCTTTAATCGCAGCTGGTACAACCGAGCAGGCGTCGAGCACGTGATGGGGTTTTGCTCTAAGGACGAACTCGAAGAGTTCATGCAGTCGGTACCGAAGTTCGAAGAGATGCTGGTGAATTCAGGCATAAAACTGCTGAAGTACTACCTGGACATCAATAAAAGCGAACAGGTCAAGCGACTCGCAGATCGCGCCAGTGACCCACTCAAGCAGTGGAAGAGCAGCCCTATCGACGCGGTCGCGGTAAAGCACTGGAAGGCGTACTCCGATGCGCGAGACGCCATGCTTTTACGAACGCACAGCTTGATTGCGCCTTGGCACATCGTGCGCACCGATGACAAGCGAGTCGCACGGGTCAATCTGATGCGGGACATTTTATCTCGATTGCATTACGGCGGCAAGAGTAAAAGTCCTTTAAACCCATCGAAAAAGTGTCAGATCAAGGCGAGCGGTTCCTACCTGTGGGCTGGGTATGGCGAGGGAGTGCGACAAGTGTATCCGCAGTGTGCGAAATGGTCAGTGAAGGCGAATTTTGCGAGGTCAAACACAAAATGCCAACGAAAAAATAGCGCCGCTCGCAGGCCAGATCTCTACGTGACTATCTGAGTACTTTTTTCTATGATTCTTTGAATCACCTGTGGTTCGTTGAGGAAATGTGATGAAAACAAGTGTGATTCATGTGCATGACATGTTGTCCGTACTAAGTGTGGCTGGCGTAGAGCAGCGGATCGGCGAGGTGCCCGGTGTTGAAAGCGTCACGGTCAATTTTGCTGCGGGAAGTGCGACAGTGCGCTATGACGAAACCCGCCTGGAGGTTGCGGACATCAAATCCGCAGTTCGCCAGCTTGGCCAGAAATCAGAGGGTGAATCGGAAGTCAAACCGCATATTGAATCGAACGCCAAGAACGAACATATCGGAGGGCCCCTGTCGACGCCCGATGCAAAGACCGATGCAAAGACCGATACCAAGACCGGTGTCGAATCTGCTGCGGACACTCATTCAGACCACTCCAATAATGATGGCGCGGCACCTGGCGCGCTGCCGTCAACGACTGTCGCGGCCTCGCGGAATACATTGGTCCATTCGCCCCTCCCCCCCGACTCCGTAGTCAACACACCAGTCGCGCCAAACGAACTGAAAGCACCTTCGGCTGAGCTGACTCCAACATCACCAAAATTGGCGGCGACAGCTCCGCCCCCCGCAGAGCCGCCCACGCCCCCCACAGCGCCGCCCCCAGCGCCGCCCACAGCGCCGCCCACAGCGCCTCCCACAGC
>JANOPA010000072.1:0-144173 GCA_031421635.1 Betaproteobacteria bacterium
CCCTAGGCTATGCCAAACCAGAGTCCATCGAGAACACGCTCATTACTGAACGCGAGCCATTAGAAAGCTTTGCTTCTTTTCGAGGTTTTTAAGCCAAGTACCTGATTTGTTTTAATTATTTAGAAAATATTAAGAACTTAGGTCAATTTAGTTGCTACACTTCGGAAAAGTCTCCTGGGTGTGGGTTGTGAAGAAACAAAAGAGAAATTGGCGTACAGTCGCTTGGTCGAGCTGTTTGGGTCTTTGCTTTGCCCTTTCCTCTGTCTTTGCGTCGCACGAGGCGTTGGCGCGGAACGGCGAATCCACAAAAAAAGCGGCCAAGCACCCTGGGACTAAAAACGCATTTAAAGGTGGCAATAAAAACGCTACAAAAAGTGCCACAAAAGGGGCCACAAAAGGTGCCACAAACGGTGCCGCCAAATTAGACCTTAAGACGTCGGCCAATAAATTAGCCAAGGCGGGAGCCGGCCGGATCAGCGTGACTCAAACGTCGACGAAAGCTTCAAAGTCGGCACAAGGTTCTGCTTCTCAGTCGAAAATTCTCAGGACTCCGCTCGCTGGGCAAAAACTGAGCAAAGCTCAGCGTCTAGCCGCCTTGAAACAGGAGCGCAACGCTAAGTATGCTTCTCGTCATGGAGATCGAGTACAACGCGTGAGTCAGATTGTGCGAGTCATTGAACCCGCTAAACCGAGCCTGGGGCAGGCCATTGGACTGCATTCGATCGATGACCCTCTCGGTTTGAAATCGTCGGTGGCCTTGGTGGCCGATGCGCAAACGGGTCAGGTGCTCTACGAAAAAAATGGTGGTGTAGTCCTCCCGATTGCATCGATCACAAAATTGATGACCGCGATGGTTGTTTTGGACTCGAAGGCCAATTTGCAGGCTAGTCTGGAGGTCACTGAAGATGATCGCGACCAAGAGCGCAACAGTCGCTCGCGTTTGCCTATGGGCTCACGTCTGACCCGTTTAGAACTCCTGAATCTTGCACTGATGTCGTCTGAGAATCGGGCAGCTAGCGCACTGGGGCGTCATCATCCAGGCGGTGACGTCGCATTCGTCCAAGAAATGAATGCCAAGGCCAAAGTGCTCGGCTTGACCGACACCGCTTTCACGGAAAGCACCGGCCTGTCCAGTGCAAATGTTTCGACCGCACGAGACTTGGCCAAGCTAGTGCAGGGTGCCGCCCGATATCCCTTAATTCGCGAGTTGTCGACAGTCGCGGAGTTGACGGTAGATACGGGTAGTCGGCAAATCACTTTTCGCAACACCAATCGTTTGGTGGGTGCGGAATCATGGGGCGTACAGCTTCAAAAAACCGGCTATATTTCTGAAGCAGGCCAATGCTTGGTGATGATAGCGCGCTGGGCGGACCGCCCTGTCATTATGGTGTTTTTGGATTCTATTGGACGACATTCTCGCCTTGGCGACGCACAACGGGTACGCGAATGGTTGGACTCTCGCGGATCAGAACAAAGAACCCAGGAGCCACGTGGCCAAGAGCCGCGCGCCAAGCTGCAGAATCAGTCGCGCAATCTGAAATCAGTCACGCGCATCGAAGCCCAAGGCTGAGGAAATGCCGGCCGCGGTTTGGCACAGTCGATCAATCCAGTCATCTTGATGGAAGTCGGCTGGGGCCGAGATAGACAAACCCGCAATGAGTTTACCCTGATCGTCTCGAATTCCTGCCGCAACGCAGCGCACGCCAAGCTCCAGCTCTTCATTGTCCCGGGCAAAACCACGGGCTCTCACCAGGGCTAATTCTCGCTCAAGTAACGCGACTTCGGTAATACTGTTTTTGGTGTGACCGGCGAGGCCCGTGCGGGTAGCATAGGCTCGGACATTCTTACTATCGTCCGCCGCCAAAAAGAGTTTTCCCACCGAGGTTAAATGCAGGGGGGCGCGCCCGCCGACCGCCCGCACCACTTGCATGCCAGAGCGCTCCGACAGGGCCCGTTCGATGTAAACGATTTCGTCGGCCTGACGAATCGACAAATTAATCGGTTGGCCTGTAGCCCGGTGTAATTCGCGCATCGGGCCCATGGCGGCGTCGCGCACATTGAGGCGTGCCTTAACGAGATTGCCTAGCTCGAGCAGCCGAATGCCTAATTGATAGGTTCCTGGCTCGGTGCGATCAACAAAACGTGCGGTGACCAAGTCATTTAATATTCTATGACTTGTTGAAGGATGTAGCCCGGTATTAGCGGATAATTCCTTTAAGCTCACTGGATCAGGATGCGCGGCGAGTTCGTCCAAAAGGCTCACCAGGCGCTCGATTACTTGAATCGCGCTCTTGCCGGAGTTTGCTGATGTCGTTCTAGGTCGGGCCATGATGCAGTGCGGAAATTAATTGTCTTTTATACCACCAAGTGAAATGCAAGTCACTAATCAACAAAATACAAGTCTAAGTTTAGACAAGCTGTCGCGTGACCCCGCAGCGCGTGTAGCGGCCCTTGAGTCGGTCTTGATCGCCAAGGGTTATGTGGACCCGCTGGCTATCGATGTGATTATCGATACCTATCAAAATAAGGTTGGGCCGCGTTATGGCGCCAAGGTGATCGCGCGCGCCTGGACTGAGCCAGAGTTCAAAGCTTGGCTACTACGCGATGCTACCGCGGCGATTTCGTCGATGGGTTATACCGGTCGCCAAGGCGAGCACATGACGGTTTTGGAAAATACGCCCGACATTCACAACATGGTGGTATGTACGCTTTGTTCCTGCTACCCCTTGCCTGTGCTGGGATTGCCACCGGTTTGGTACAAATCGCCTGCCTACCGCTCCAAGGCTGTGGTTAACCCGCTCGGCGTATTGAAGGACTTTGGACGAGAGCTTCCTGCCCATGTGCGCATCAAGGTGTGGGACTCAACCGCTGAGATTCGCTATCTCGTGTTGCCAATGCAGCCCGAGGCCTCGAAAGGTCTGAACGCTGAAGCCCTTGAGGCTTGGGTGAGTCGCGATTCAATGATCGGTACAGGGTTCGCCGAGGCTCCCTTGGAAGCAAAAGTATGAATGGTCCGCAAGATTTAGGGGGTATGCAAGCTTTCGGTGCCGTGAACCCTGAGCCTTTGCAACCGATTTTCCATGCGCCTTGGGAAGCACGCGCTATGGCTTTAGTGGTGGCCATGGGTGCGACCGGTTCCTGGAATATTGATCGCTCCCGTTTTCGCAGGGAGAGCTTGCCTCCGGCGGTTTATTACACCAGCAGCTACTACGAGATTTGGATGGGGGGCCTAGAGGGCTTGCTCGAAGAAAACGGTCTCGTGTCAGGTGAAGAACTGGCCGCCAGTTGCGCCTTGGGTGAGGCCAAGCCCATAAAAAAAACCTTGAAAATGCAGGAAGTTGAGGCGACCTTGTCGCGCGGCTCTCCAACTAATCGCGATCTTCCTCTGAAGGCGCCCAAGTTCACCGCTGGCGACTGGATCGTGACCATTAACGAGCATCCAAGTCATCACACCCGCTTGCCGCGCTATGCACGTGGCAAGGCCGGAAAAGTGCTCGCCTGCCATGGCTTCCATGTCTTTCCGGATAGCAATGCACAAGGCCTTGGGGAAGACCCTCAAGCTCTCTATACAGTGGAGTTTGATGGCCATGCCCTATGGGGCCAACAAACGAGCGCCGCCAGCGTTTGCGTGGATTGTTTTGAGTCTTATTTGCAGCCCTTTCCTAAATGAGTAATACGCCGCCAAAACAAATGGAGGGTGCGCCCATCCTGCCCGGTATGGATGAGGCTTGGCAGACACATTTGTTTGCGCTCACCGTGCATCTCAATGAGCGTGGACTTTTCTCGTGGACAACTTGGGGGCAGTATTTCGGGCCCGCGCTCAAAGCTGAATATCCAGAGGTGGGTGATATGAAAAACACCCACGATTCTAAGGTGAACCGGCATTATTTTCTCGCCTGGCAAGCCGCTCTGGAGCAATTGCTATCCGATCTGGAAATTGCTTTACCTCTTGACATTGGCATGCGTGCGCAGGCGCAAGGCTGTTATCCCCGGGTGGCTCGTGCGCCCATGGTTTTTAGAGCTCTTGCACAAAGTCCAGGCAAGACAGGTCCGGCGTAAATTAAGCCAGTATAAAGTTGCACTAAGTCGGCACCTGACTCCATTTTGCTGAGCGCATCGCGCGCCGACATGATGCCGCCCACGCCGATAATGGGAAAGCCGCCAGGGAGTAAGCGGCGCAAGCGACGAATCACTTGATTGGATGCTTCAAGAAGGGGCGCACCGGAAAGCCCTCCGACTTCGTCCGCATGAATTTGCCCCGTGACCGCGCTGCGAGACAGCGTGGTATTGGTTGCAATCACAGCATCCATTCCAAATTCGGGTAAGAGCTCTGCAATGACGGCGATCTGGTCCGAATCCAAATCCGGCGCGATCTTGATCGCGATGGGGACCTTGCGCCCATCGCGCTTAGCCAATTTGGCACGTGATTGCTTTAAGCCCGACAAGAGTTTTGAGAGCTCGTCGGCACCCTGCAGTTGGCGCAAGTTCTTGGTATTGGGCGAGGAGATATTGACAGTGATATAGCTCGCATAGGGATGCACTTTATCGAGTCCGAGGAGGTAGTCGTCCAGGGCGTTTTCAATGGGTGTTGCGGCGTTCTTGCCAATATTGAGTCCTAACACGCCCTTAAATTGAGTACGCCTGATGTTCTCGATGAAGTTGTCTACACCTAAATTGTTGAACCCAAGACGATTGATCAAGGCATTGCGCTCGGGGATCCGAAACATGCGCGGTTTGGGGTTGCCTGGCTGTGGCTTGGGCGTTACTGTGCCTACTTCGATAAAGCCAAAGCCCATTGCATCCAGTCCGCTGACATGCGCCCCGTTTTTATCAAGACCGGCTGCCAATCCGACTCGATTTGGGAACTCAATGCCCATGAGTGTGACGGGATCCTTTACCCTTGGCCCAGCCATCACCTTGATCGCCATTCGCGGCGGCAAGTAGTCGAGCGACTTTAAGGTGCTGTCATGCGCCCACTCGGGGTCGGTTGCGAAAAGGAGGGGTTTTGCAAGGGAGTATAGGCCGGAGGTCATGACCGGATTTTACCGGGTCAGGAATTGAGGTCTAAAGATGCCCGATTATTTTGACGGTTGTTTTGATGGTTAGCCTGACGTTCCCACTCGCCGTTGAGTAACAACTCCGTCGGCTTGAACCGGCTTTTGTATTGCATTTTTGCGCTTTGTTCAATCCAGTAACCAAGATACAAGTAATGCAGTTTGAGCTGTTTGGCCTGCTCAATCTGCCAGAGCACGGCATAGGTGCCGTAACTGGAATTTGCCTCATGCGGATCGAAGAACGTGTAGACCGAGGAAAGCCCATCGTTGAGGAGATCGATAATGGAGACGATGCGCAAGCGCCCTTCGGCATCTCGAAACTCGACTAAACGTGAATTTACCCGGCTTTGCAAGAGAAACTGAGCATATTGCTCGCGGCTATCTTGATCCATTCCGCCGCCCGAATGGCGAGAAGACTGGTAGCGCAAATAAAGGTCGTAATGCTCCGGCACAAATCCAAGCCGCGCCACTAAGGGCCGCAAGTTCGCATGCTTTTTGGCCGCGCGAGCCTGACTGCGGTCGGGCCCAAATTCATGGACTGGAACGCGCAGAGGCACGCAAGCTCGGCAGCCATCGCAGTGGGGGCGATAAGTGAAGACGCCACTTCGGCGAAAACCGCTTCGCACCAACTCGCTGTAAACGTCGGAATTGATCAGATGGTTCGGGGTCGCTACCTGAGAACGCGCTTGTAACCCCGGCAGATAGCTGCAAGGGTAGGGGGCCGTTGCATAAAACTGCAGGGCTGAAAACGGTAGTTCTTTAAGTTGCGTCATCGCTATGCTTAAAGCGCTTTAGGTCGAAGCTTATTCATCAAAGTAGTCTTCAATCATTGGTCTTCAATATTGGGCCAGTCCATTCGCCCTTGAGCATCACACAATTCTTGCCACGGGGCCGTCGACTGATTCATTAAATCTTTCGTGCGCTCCAAAAAACGAGTGCGCGAGATTTCGCTGGCCCCAAAGGACGCAAGATGGCGAGTGTTTTGCTGGCAGTCTAGCATGGTAAAACCCATCCGCACTAAGCTTTTTACGAGCGTGAGAAACGCTAGTTTTGAGGCGTCTGTGCGTAGGGTAAACATCGACTCCCCGAAAAACATTCTGCCTATCGCCACGCCATACAGGCCAGCGACAAGCTCAGGCTCTTGATCGCTGGAGTGCGCTTCGGGCCGCTCCCAGACCTCAATACTATGAGCAAGGCCCTTATGATGCAGGCCAGTGTATGCAGAGATGATGTCCTCAGTTATCCAGGACCCGCTTTGACCATCACGGGGGGCGGCGCAGCCGCGCATCACCCGGCTGAAGCATTGGTCGAGGGTTAAGCTCCAGCACCCTTGCGATTTCACTCGGGTAAGCGTTTTGCGCAGCGAACGGTGCAGCTTAAAGTTTTCAAATGAAAGCACCATTCGAGGGTTCGGGCTCCACCAAAGGACGGGTTGGCCAGGGCTGTACCACGGGAAAATCCCGTTTGAGTAGGCTTCCAGCAGTCTTTCGGCGCTTAAATCTCGCCCGGCGCAAAGTAAGCCGTTCGGGTCAATCCACGCCTCTTGCGGGTCAGGCAAAGCCTGGTGAGGTTCAATCCAGGGCAGCGGTTGACGCAAGTTCTGGTCTCACTTGCGCATCGGCGCAATCATAGCTTTTTGGTGAGGGGTAAACGCTTTTAAATTAGGAACTTCTACTGCACCAGTTCCAGCGGCAACAAAGCTAGGCAAAGAGCCGTTTAGTCGATCCTCGAAGTACCAGCGTAAGGTGTTTTTCACGGTCGGGAAAGCCAGCTCGTCCCAAGGAATCTCATGCTCGTCGAATAGCCTTGCTTCCAAGGTCTCTTCGCCAGGGTCTAAAGCCGCAGTGCGCATGAGTGCCAAATAAAAGACGTGAACCTGATGCACATGGGGTACATCCAACACTGAAAACAAAGCGCCAATATCGATCTGGGCACCCGCTTCTTCTACGGTCTCACGGGTTGCGCCCTCCGCTACGGATTCCCCGTTTTCCATAAAGCCAGCAGGTAAGGTCCAAAAACCGTAGCGCGGCTCGATGGCTCTTTTGCAAAGAAGCACTTTGCCTTCGAACACCGGGACCGTACCCACTACCAGGCGCGGATTCTCATAGTGAATCGCTCCACAGCCCTCGCAACAATAGCGGGGGCGGTTATCCCCGGCAGGAACTTTATGGACGACAGCTTGGCCGCAAGAAGAGCAAAATTTCACGTTCAGAGTTTAACAGTGCCTTCAATGCCTACTCTTGTTTTGGCGAAACCTTTGGCCGTGAATTTACGGGGCGCGCACGATCAAGCAATAACTGTGCTAGAATGCAAGGCTTAACGGACGCGGGGTGGAGCAGTCTGGTAGCTCGTCGGGCTCATAACCCGAAGGTCGTAGGTTCAAATCCTGCCCCCGCAACCAACATTCAAGGATTTACAGCATTGGCGGTAAATCCTTTTTTGTTTAAAAAGTACCCTGTGCTGCATAATTGCGCCTCTAAGAAAAGATGAGGAGAAAATAATGTCCGCAGGTGGCTTTCATGTCCATGGTCCCCACGATCACGAAATCGAACACGCTATCCAAGGTCATCATGGTGATGCTGCACACGATCCCAAAAGTGGGAGGATGACCAGTCAGATTGCGCTCTTTACGGCCATTATTGCAACGGTCGGCGCGATCTTTGGGTATATGGGCGGCGCAACCCAGGCCAATGCGGGTTTGTTTAAAAACAATGCCGCGATCAAGAAAACTGAAGCCTCTAATCAGTGGAATTATTACCAGGCCAAAAGTGGCAAACAGAATCTTGCCGAGTTAGCGCTAGAGATTGTGCCGGTCGAGCGCAAATCCAATTATCAAGACGAGATCAAGCGCTACAAAGAAGAGAAAGGCCAGATCAAGAAGGATGCCGAGAAGCTAGAAGCGGAAGCAAAGAGTTGGGATCAGCGCTCAGACGAGCAAATGCACCAACATCACCGTTGGGCTCAGGCGACCACGGTTTTGCAGATCGCCATTGCGATGGCGGCAATCGCTTTGTTGACTCGTAAAAAATGGCTGGAGTGGGCCATGTTTGTGGCAGGCGGGTTAGGGGCGGTCATTGGTGGGCTGGCTTTTCTCCACATTTAAAGCGCGCACCCTTCAGCCGGGTGCTATACTCGCGCCCACTCGTGCATCGGGTGCTGCGGCTACAAGCCAAGAGCATTCAGGCATTCGAGGGTGATTTCCCGAGCAGGTGCCAGAGCCTCGACTTCGAGAGCTGTAGTGAAGTCGGTGAGATTTCTGGCTTGCTGAGCACTTCTTACCTCCCTAGGTGCTTGAGCCGAATGCCCCCAAGTTGTCCAAGAGATCGTGCGATCTCTGCCGAGAATTTCCCGCCTTCTACGCTTATTCTCTGGCTCAATGCCCAGGTTTTGCGTGTTTTGCGGGACCTGTCCTTTAGGGTCATTGGATGACCATTGAACATTGTTGAAGCTTTGATGCAGGAAATTCAACCCAAACATGTAATTGAAGCCGCGCTTTTGTCTGCGGAGTCTCCCCTGTCAATCTCAAGCTTGCGAATTTTGTTTAACGACGAGATGGGCAAGGCGGCAATGGAAGTCTTATTGATCGAATTGCAAGGCGAATGGCAGGAACGGGGAGTTCAGCTCGCTGAAACCGCGACTGGCTGGCGCTTCCAAACTGCTCCCGCGATGGCCGTCTTTTTGGAGCGCCTCAATCCAGAGCGGCCGGCTCGTTACTCTCGGGCGGTGATGGAAACTTTAGCGATTATCGCCTATCGTCAACCGGTCACGCGTGGTGATATTGAAGATATTCGTGGCGTGTCGGTCTCATCCACGGTGATCAAATCTTTAGAAGATCGTGCCTGGATAGAAGTCATTGGCCATAAGGACGTCCTGGGTCGACCCGCCTTGTTTGGCACGACGCGAAAGTTTTTAGACGATCTTGGCTTGGCCTCGATTGGCGACTTGCCCGAGTTGAATGTGACTTCCAGTCTTTCTGAAATGGGAGACGCAATTGAACAACAGGTGATTGAATTTCCAGCCGATCCCAATGCGCTTGTCGCGGTGATTGCGAGTGAGGGCCAGGAAGACACTGATCAGGGCATGACCTCCGAAGGTGCCATTGAATTAATACCCTCTTCGCCCGTCTTAGAAATGACTGGGCAAGCAATACTTCTGCAAACTCCCGAATTGTCCACTCCCGAGTTGTCCACTCCCGAATTGCCCACTCCCGAAGTGGACGAAACTTCGTCCGCCGACGACACACAGACTCAGGAAGTCATTCATGAAGCAGAGCGACTTGATCGATCAGAACCCAAAGCCTGAAGCAGGCCAGCCGCCTTCGAGTAGCCCGGCAGATGAGGCCGGCGCCGTGACCAGTCCCGTGGCCGATCAGCCCAAGCTGCGTGCCAAGCGTGCGCCCCGTGTGAAAAAGGATGTGGCCACTACATTCGACGAGGCAGCGAGTGAAAGAAGCCTAGCGGATTCCAGCGCCCTGACAAGCACGGCGCGCGAAATGGCGCCTCTGGCCGAGGCTTCGGCCGAAGCTAGTGCGCCAGCCAAGGCGCCCCGCAAGTCGAGATCTCGTGTTGTTGCGCCACTTTCAGTGGTGGCAGAGGTGGCGGTGCCTCTTGAAGTATCCAATCACCAGCCAGTGAACGAGGTTCCGCCCCAGCTGTCACACGAAGCTTCTCAAGAGGTCTCCTCGGCTGCCGAGCCTCAAGTGCAAGCAGGTTTTGAGGGTCAGTCTTTGGACCGCCCAGTGCGATCCGAGCGTGCGCCCCGCGGGCCTCGTCGTGGTCGCAGTCCACGTCAAGACCGCGAACACACTCGGGGAGAAATTAACCCGCAAACTGCCCAGGATGTCTCGCCTGACGGGCAACCTAACGTCGCTCAAGGTGATGTTCCCGCGAGCGAGTTTCCTGTCCAAGGGGCGGACGATAGCCGTCGCCCACCAAGGCACGCTCGCGGCGCTAGAGAGCGTGCTCCACAGGAACGTGGCCCAAGGCCTGAACGTGGTCCACGTCCTGAGCGTGGAGTGCGTTCAGAAAGTCAAAGGGATCGCAGCATGGACAGTCCGGTCAGTTCGGAAGACGCTGCTCTGCCCATTCCCACTCATCATGTGGACGCTCCACTAGGGCTCACGATTGACCCCACTCGTCGTCGCGAGCGTAATGAGCCGAGTGAGTTTGATGAAAAGCTCCATAAGGTCTTGGCCGACGCCGGAATTGGTTCGCGTCGTGAGATGGAAGACCTTATCCAGGCCGGTCGAATTTCTGTGAATGGTCGCCCTGCACACACGGGCCAACGAGTAGGGCCCACCGATCAGATTCGTGTAAATGGTCGCACCCTTAAGCGCGCTAACGTCCCAACGCCTGCCCAGGTATTGTTGTATCACAAGCCAAGCGGTGAAATTTGCACCCGCGACGACCCGCAGCATCGGTCGACGGTTTACGAACGATTGCCCCGACTTAAGGGAGCACGTTGGGTAGCGGTTGGTCGTTTAGATTTCAATACCGAAGGCCTGTTGGTGTTCACCACCTCGGGTGATCTTGCGAATAAGCTCATGCACCCCCGCTATGGTTGGGAGCGTGAATACGCCGTGCGCGTTTTGGGCCGAATTAATGAGGACGCTCAAAAGCGCTTACTCGAAGGCATTCAACTCGAAGACGGTATTGCTAAAGTCAACTCTATCTCTGAGATTGGTGGCGAGGCGGCAAATGCCTGGTACAAAGTATGCATTTCGGAAGGAAGAAACCGCGAAGTGCGGCGCCTGATGGAAGCCGTGGGCGTAATTGTCAGCCGCTTGGTGCGAGTGCGCTTTGGGCCGATTGGCTTACCTCCGGGATTGAGCCGAACGCGTTGGGTGGAACTCACCCCTGGAGATGTGTTCGAGCTGGAGAATCTTGTGAAAAAGCAAGTTCTTATCAGTGAGGGGCGTGACCCGGCCGAAATTGAGGCCGTTCTATCCGCTGCCGTTGGAGCGCGCCGTAAGCTCGCCGAGCGCGATCTTGAAGATGACTATGACAACGAAGGTCGTCCAGATTTTGATAATGAATCCACGCAGGTTTATTACGACGATGAACCCATTCCTGCGCACGTTGATGTCGGCGTCG
Source organism: Betaproteobacteria bacterium (assembly GCA_031421635.1). Taxonomy (GTDB): domain Bacteria; phylum Pseudomonadota; class Gammaproteobacteria; order Burkholderiales; family Burkholderiaceae_E; genus JAPOKJ01. The sequence goes on from JANOPA010000072.1 coordinate 11,147, forward strand.
TTGATGATTCCGTTCCGGAATTAGTCGGTGAGCAGGCCGAAGATGATTGGCAGCCCCGTTCGGCCAATGCTCACCTTGAAGGGATTAGCAAAGTAGTCCGTAAAGGCGATAAATCAAAAGGCGCCAAGGGCGCCAAGTCGGCTCGCGGTAGGAGTTTTGTGCCGGGTCAGGGCGCAGCTCGGAGCGGTCCAGGAGCGCCTACTTTTGGAGTGCGCGCCGGGGCAGGAGGCGGCCAAGGTAAGAACCGAAATTTCAAAGATCGTGGGCGTGCTCCGGCACCTGCGGGTATTTGGGACCCTTCAGCAGCGACGGGTCCTTGGACCGGTGGCCCGATGGGCCCGGCCTTCGGTACTGGTCAAGATCGGCCCCAGGGCGGGCGGCCAGCTCGGGGTCCTCGTCCTGGTGGGCCTGGACCCGGCTCAGGGGGGCAGGCCGGTCGACGCCCTAGCGGCCCTGGGGGGCGTGGTCCTGGGCGCGGAGGCGTGCAGGGCGGCCAAGGCGGCCAAGGCGGCCAGGGAAATCGTCAAGGCGGCCGAGGTGGTCCTGGAGGCCGCGCTGATCAGGGCAATCCGCAGGTGGACGGCCAAAGCTTCACTCAAAATTTTGATGACAACGCCGGTGTCGACGGGAACGTGGCGGTTGGAGCGGGCCACGCTCAAGCACGGCGTCCCGGCGGTGGTCGCGGCAATCAAGGTCAGAGCGGTATGGGCGGCCAAGGGCGTGGCCCAGGTCATGGCGCACGAGGACGCGGGCCAGGTGGTGGACGTGGACCGGGTGGCGGTCAAGGGGGCAATCAAGCCGGTGGTCAAGGGCGAAGAGCACCTGCTCAGACAGAGGGCCAGGCTCAGGGCGGCGCGGCTCACGGTGACGCAACGCCAGGTTCGGGCTCCGGATTCTCTGACCCCAATTCAGGGGCAGGTAATGGATTTGGCCAAAACACTGGTCGCGTTAAACCTCGTCGCCCCAACCGCAGCGGCCCAAGAAGGCCTCCTGAGGGTCAGGGTGGTGGGTCGACTGGTGGCACCGGTGGTGCTCCAATGCCGGATCAGGGCGATTAGTCGGAAGTGTTCGTGTTGGGGCTTTAAATACGCTCTTTGCAAGGCGTCAAGGCGCCTTAGGCTTCAAATGACTTCAGATTATGGCCATTTTTGTTCCAAAACAGGCTATAATCGAAGGCTAGCGACAAATTCGTTACCTCTACGCTTCTATTGTTCGTTGGTGTGAGCTCTCTGACTTCAAAAAATTTGAGGTCGCCGAAGATTACGTGAACGTTGATTGTTTTAAGAAGTTGCAGGGCACTGGCGAAGGGGTTGATTTAGGGTAGGGCGCTTTTAGTGGCGCTAACGAGTATTTTGCGGTAACGCAGGAATTCCTACTAAATCAACCTTGGTAGCGAGTTCAAATCATTAAAAAATGGGCTCTTTCAGGCCCATTTTTTTTTGGAATTTGGCCTTCACAGTTGTCGCACATTGCGTTGGAAGACGGGTGTGGAAACTTCAGTCTTGTGGCGGGCGCGGAAACTGGTGGTAAAAGGCAAAATTGGCGGCAATCGAAAAGATTATTGAAGAATGTGTTGAAGGTCTAGGCTATGAACTCGTGGATGTCGAGTTTGTGGGCGGTGGGCTGCTGCGCGTTTCGATCGATCTAAAAGAGAGTGATCCACGCGCTTTGTTGCCGATTGCAGATGCAAGCATTAAGCGCGTGAGTATCGAAGATTGCGAAGCAGTGAACCGGCAGTTAGGGCATGTTTTGATGGTCGAAGATTACGACTACCAAAGGCTTGAAATAGCCTCGCCCGGTTTGGATCGCCCCTTGCGCAAGGAGATTGACTTCAGGCGCTTTGAAGGTTTTACCGTGACGGTGAAATTAAGGACGGCATTCAAGGGCCGTAAGAATTTTGAGGGTGTGTTGAGCACCGAGGCTGACGGCAATTTTGCACTCGAATTGGGTGCTGTTCCTTTGCATGGTGTTAAAGGTCAACAGCAGGTAAAAGCGGAGTTAAATGCGGGTGGAAAATCTCGTCGAGGCGCAGCGCCGAAAGGCGTCTTGGCTTCGGGCAAGCCACCCAGTAAAACGGCCTTGAAAAAGGCAGCGGCCTTAGCCGCGAGGGAAAAGATGTTGGCGAGTCGTGCCGAGGCCATAGAGGCTCTTGCCAAGGCTGGTGTTGATAAAGATCGTGCTGGCAAAGCCAGTCATGAAGAATTAGTGACCAAGTTGGTGTTCTCGTTGGATGAAATCGAGAAAGCCAAGTTGGTTCCTGTTGTGTAAACGAGTGGAGAAGAAAAGATGAGCCGTGAGGTTTTGCTTTTGGTCGATGCGCTAGCGCGCGAGAAAAATGTACAGCGCGAAATCGTATTTCAGGCGCTTGAAGGTGCGCTGGCTTCAGCCACCAAGAAACGTTTCGTTGACGAAACTGACGTGCGTGTCTCAATCGACAGGGAGTCGGGTGAATATGACGCGTTCCGTCGTTGGCAAGTTGTGCCTGATGGTGAGCTCGAAGATCATGATTTGCAAATTATTCTCACCGAAGCACGCAAACAAATTGGCGATATTCAAATCGGCGATTTTATTGAATCTGAACTTGAGCCTGCGGAGCTCGGTAGGATCGGTGCGCAAGCTGCCAAGCAAGTAATCTTGCAACGCATCCGCGATGCCGAGCGTGAGCAAATCATTAACGATTTCATGCAACGCGGCGACATGATTTTGAACGGCACGGTTAAGCGTGTTGATCGTGAAGGCATTGTGGTTGAGTCGGGCAAGATAGAAGGCCGCTTGGCTCGCGATCAAATGATTCCTAAAGAGAATCTTCGCGTCGGCGACCGGGTCCGGGCGTTTGTAACCCGCCCCAATATCGAAGGTCGTGGCCCACAGCTTATTTTGTCGCGTACTTCGCCAGAGTTTATTAAATATCTGTTCTCGGTAGAAGTGCCGGAAATCGAGCAAGGCTTGCTCGAAATTAAAGCTGCTGCTCGCGATCCGGGTGTTCGTGCCAAGATTGCCGTGCATACCAGTGATCGGCGGATCGATCCGATCGGTACTTGCGTCGGTGTGCGTGGATCCCGTGTGCAAGCGGTGACGGGCGAACTCGGTGGCGAGCGCGTAGACATTGTGCTGTGGTCAGAAGATCCCGCTCAATTTGTGATCGGCGCCTTGGCTCCGGCCAATGTGAGCTCTATCGTGGTTGACGAAGACAAGCACAGCATGGACGTCGTGGTTGATGAAGATAATTTGGCGCTGGCGATTGGCGCGGGTGGGCGCAATGTTCGTCTGGCTGCAGAGTTGACCGGTTGGCAAATCAATATTATGTCGGCTGAACAGAGCGTTGAGAAATCGCAAGGTGAGCGTCAGGGCATTCGTGACCTGTTCATTGCCAAGCTGGATGTCGACGAAGATGTGGCAGACATTTTGATCGACGAAGGTTTTACTAACCTGGAAGAGGTGGCCTACGTACCGGTCGCCGAGATGCTCGAAATTGAAGCTTTCGATGAGGATACCGTTACCGAGCTGCGTAATCGCGCTCGTAATGCCTTGTTGACTGAAGCGATTGCGACTGAAGAAAAAATTGATGCAGCTTCGCAAGACCTGCTCTCGCTCGAAGGTATGGATAAAGAGTTGGTGGCCAAATTATCGGATGCCAATGTTCATACTCGCGATGATCTCGCCGAATTGGCGGTTGACGAGTTGGTCGAAGCGACTGGTGTGAACGAAGAACGTGCGAAGGATCTGATTATGAAAGCTCGCGCACATTGGTTTACTGACGAAGCGGCTTGATTGGAAGATTTAACCTTGAAGCCGAGTGATCTCAAGTTGCAGCCATTGCAGCGCTCGGTGTGGTTGGCCCAATTTGGTCCTGTGGGGATAACGGAGTCCGGTGAATGACAAATACGAGTAATACGGTTGCAGATTTTGCTGCTGAGTTAAAAATGCCTGCTGAGGCATTGCTAGAGCAGTTTAAGGCCGCAGGCGTCATTAAAACTTCCGCGAGCGATGTGGTCAGTGAGCACGATAAAGAGAGCTTGCTGGCAGGTCTGCGTCGCGCGCACGGTGGCGCATCTGAAGCTCCTAAGCGAAAGATCACGCTCACCAAGAAGTCGACCTCAGAAATCAAGCAGGCCGATGCCACGGGCAAGGCACGCACGATTCAAGTGGAGGTGCGCAAGAAGCGCGTCTTCGTGAAGCGAGATGAGGCCGATTCTGGTGCGCCAGATGTCGAGGTCTTACAAGAGATCGAAGAGCAGCTTGACGAAGCCGTAGTCGTTGAGGCGGTAGGACCGGTGTCGGTCATTGATTCGGCAACTATGGCGAAACGCGAGGAAGAAACACTTCGTCAGCGTGAGTTGCTTGAGCGCCAAGCGGCTGAATTGAAAGAGAAGCAAGAGCGTTTGGAACGCGAGCGTCAGCGTGAGCATGAGGCGCAGGCCGAGGCCGCTCGTCGCGAGGCACAAGCCAAGCTCGAACAAGATCGTCTCTCTCAATTGCAGGCTGAGCAACAGGCTATTCAATCCAAGCCGGTCGCTATCGATCAGAGCGCCGCTGATGCACAAGCCTTGGCCCAGGCTCAAGCTCAAGCTGCAAAAGCCGCGGCTGAGTCTGCGGAGTTGGCTGCTGTAGCGGCTAAAAAGGCGGTGGACGATTCGGTCGCCCAACAAAAGGCTCGTCGCGCTGTTGAAGACGAAGTTGCCGCAATTAATCGTTTGATGGCGGCCAGCCGTCGTCCAGCACCTAAGAAAGTTGATGAACCCGCGCCTGTCGTAGTGACTCCGGCTGCTGCCGCGGCGGCAGTTGCGGCCAAGGCCGCGAAGGATCCTAAAAACTTATCGGGCACTTTACATCGTGCACCGGCTGGAACCAAGCCGCCTGCAAAGCCAGGTGCACCTGGAGCCGCTCCAGCGGCCCCTGGCGCGCCCGGCGATAAGAAGCATGTGAAAGCCGAAAAGCTGTCGTCCACATGGTCCGAAGAAGCCCAGAAAAAACGCGCATTAAAAGGCCGCACCGATGGTGGTGGTGGCGGAGATCGTGGCGGCTGGCGTGGACCGAAGGCTCGACGCGGCCATCGTGGGGGTGGTGATGAGCACGAAGCCCCGCAGGTCGTTGAGTTCGTGTCGAAGGAAATTCATGTGCCCGAGACCATCTCGGTGGCCGACCTTGCTCACAAGATGTCCGTCAAGGCTACCGAAGTCATCAAGAACCTGATGAAGATGGGCCAAATGGTCACGATCAATCAGGTTTTGGATCAGGATACCGCCATGATTGTGGTGGAGGAGCTTGGTCACAAAGCGGTCGCAGCCAAGCTGGATGATCCCGAAGCCTTTATCGAAGATCAAGAAACCACGGTTCACGAAACCATCACTCGTCCGCCTGTGGTGACAGTGATGGGTCACGTTGACCACGGTAAAACCTCTTTGCTCGACTACATCCGGCGTGCCAAAGTGGCTGCTGGCGAAGCCGGTGGTATTACCCAACATATCGGTGCCTATCACGTTGAAACCGAACGCGGTGTTATAACGTTCCTGGATACTCCGGGTCACGAGGCCTTCTCGGCCATGCGTGCTCGTGGTGCTAAGGCAACTGACATTGTTATTCTCGTGGTGGCGGCTGATGATGGCGTCATGCCACAGACCAAAGAAGCCATTGCTCATGCGAAAGCAGCCGGTGTGCCGATTGTCGTTGCCATGAACAAAATCGATAAGCCCGAAGCCAGCCCAGATAGGGTAAAGCAAGAGCTTTCGGCTAACGATGTAATTATTGAAGAGTACGGCGGCGATGTGCCTTTAGTGCCCGTTTCCGCGCGCACCGGCGAGGGCATTGATGCCCTCCTGGAGAATGTGCTGCTACAAGCCGAGGTGCTCGATTTGAAGGCACCGAAAGATGGTCCTGCCAAGGGTATGGTCATTGAGGCGCGCTTGGACAAGGGCAAGGGCCCGGTTGCGACCGTCCTGGTTCAGTCGGGTACGCTGCGTCGCGGCGATATCCTTTTGGCTGGTGCCGCTTACGGTAGGGTTCGGGCCATGCTCGATGAAGCCGGGCGTCCTATCGATGAAGCCGGTCCATCCATTCCGGTTGAAATTCAAGGTTTGCAGGATGTTCCGGCCGCAGGCGAAGAAGTCAATGTGCTCACCGATGAACGTAAGGCCCGTGAAATTGCCTTGTTCCGTCAAGGTAAGTTCCGCGATACCAAGTTGGCCCGCCAGCAATCTGCCAAGTTGGAAAATATTTTCGACAACATGGGCGCTGAAGGCGCCAAGGTGTTGGCGCTGATTATCAAGGCCGATGTGCAGGGCTCGCAAGAGGCATTGTCTCAGTCCTTGGTCAAGCTCTCGACCGACGAAGTCAAGGTGCAAGTGGTGCATCAGGCTGTCGGTGGTATCACTGAATCCGATATTAATTTGGCCGTGGCCTCGAAGGCCATCGTCATCGGCTTTAATGTTCGCGCCGAGCAAAGCGCAAAACGTTTGGCCGAAGGCAATGGCGTAGATATTCGTTACTACAACATCATTTATGACGCGGTGGACGAATTGAAAGCGGCTATGGCTGGCATGTTGTCGCCGGACAAAAAAGAAGAAATCCTGGGACTGGTTCAGATTCGCGAAATCTTCAAAGTGTCCAAGGTCGGCAATATTGCGGGCTGTATGGTCATCGAAGGTGTTATTCGTCGTGGTGCGCAGGTTCGCTTGCTGCGTGACAATACGGTGGTGTGGACTGGCGAACTTGAAACCCTTCGTCGCTTCAAAGACGATGTACGCGAAGTTAAAGAAGGCTTCGAGTGCGGATTGTCCCTGAAGAATTACGACGATATCAAGATCGGTGACCAGCTCGAATCGTTCGAGATCAAAGAGGTCGCTCGTACCTCCCTGTGATGAACACTAGGCACAAACCCAATTACAGCTCTGGCGCAAATGCCGGTACCACAGGTGGCACAGGTCGTGGCCACCGCGTGGCCGAGCAAGTGCATCACGAGTTGGCGCAACTTATTCAGCGCGAGCTCAAAGATCCGCGCATTGGTTTTGTGACTGTGACGGGTGTGGATCTCACTCCAGACTTTTCCTACGTGACCGTTTATTTCACCTGCATACCCAGTAGTGAGGAATCTATTCAGAAGGCGCTCGAGGGGCTGCGTCAGGCTGCCGGTTTCTTGCGCATGCAATTGGGTAAGCGAGTGCGAATTCATCAGACCCCTGAGGTTCGTTTCGCTCATGATGTCTCGCTCGACCGTGGTTTTGCAATGGATGCCTTGATCAAAGAGGCGCAGGCCAAACGTGCAGACTCTGACGATACCCCTTAGCGCGGCCATGTCCTCGCCCATTCCACGCTCGACACTGCCTACGGCGGTGCGCGGCAAGTCTTTGCCACGCGAAGCCGTGCATGGCGTGCTGCTTCTCGACAAGCCTCTCGGTTTGAGCTCGAACGATGCTCTGATTCGTGCGCGCCGCTTGTTGAATGCTGAGAAGGCGGGCCACGGTGGCACACTCGACCCGCTTGCCTCTGGTTTGTTGCCGCTCGCCTTTGGCGAGGCGACCAAGTTTGCTGACGATTTGCTGACTGCTGATAAGACGTATGTGGCCGGTATGCGGCTTGGCTTGACAACAACTACAGGTGACCGTGAAGGCCAGGTGCTTGCCACCCAATCCATTTCCAGCAATCAGTTCACTAATGAACAGATTGAATCCGTTCTGGCTCAATTTCGCGGTTCGCAGCAGCAAATTCCACCGATGTATTCTGCACTCAAGAAAGACGGCAAAGCTCTCTATGAGTACGCACGTCGTGGCGAGGTCGTAGATCGCCCGGCACGGTCCATTGTGATTCACGAACTTAGTCTGCAACCCGCCTCAGTAGAGTCCTTTCCGGAGTCCTTTCCGGTCTTGCCCGATCACCCCGTTATTCATCTCAAAGTGACGTGCAGCAAGGGTACATATATTCGGGTGCTGGTCGAAGATATTGGTCGAGTACTGGGCTGTGGGGCTCACCTGGCTAGCCTGCGCCGCACGGCGGTGGACTACCTCGGCCTTGATCAAGCGATTACACTTGCGGAGCTTGAGGCTCTTTCCCTGGAAGCAAGACGCCTACGTCTCGACCCGATCGACTCTTTGCTGCGCCGGGTACCTATTGTTCGCCTCGACGAAGAGCAGATGAAGCGCCTTCAAATGGGGCAGAAGCTTTCGCCACGTAGTTTCTTTGATCAATTTGAAGATCAGCCCGCATTGCAAACAACAAAAAATGCGCAAAACGGCGAACCCGTCATCGCCAAAGCCTATGGTCCCGAGCAACAACTACTTGGAACCGTCGAAATTGACCATCAGGCACTGCGGCCTCGCCGCTTGGTGCGAACCTTTTAGTGTCCCCTCAAGACTCTGGCTTTGGCCTTGTGCCAACAATGAGTTTTATCCTCTAGCCGAATACAAGAAAATCTACCGAATACCTATCCACCATTAGCACCTGAAGCACCGCCCGATATCTCCTCTACAAAAGAATGACCCTCATGAACACCACTGTAAACCCTGCCGCTGTTGATCCTGCCGCCGCTCCCTCGATTCGCAATATTGCAATTATTGCCCACGTTGACCACGGCAAAACCACTTTAGTGGACCAGTTGCTTCAGCAAGCCGGTACCTTCCGTGCCCACCAAGCGGTGGCCGAGCGGGTCATGGATAGCAACGACCTCGAGAAGGAGCGTGGCATTACCATTCTGGCCAAGAACTGCGCCGTTGAATACGCCGGTACCCGTATCAATATCGTCGATACGCCTGGGCATGCTGACTTCGGTGGCGAAGTTGAGCGTGCCTTATCGATGGTTGACGGTGTATTGTTGTTGGTTGATGCAGTTGAAGGTCCAATGCCTCAGACTCGCTTCGTGACCAAGAAAGCCCTGGCCCTTGGCTTGCGCCCGATCGTCGTGATCAACAAGATTGACCGTCCCGGCGCGCGCCCTGATTGGGTCATTAATCAAACCTTCGATTTGTTTGACAAGCTCGGCGCCTCTGAAGAGCAACTCGACTTTGTCACCGTCTACGCCTCCGCGATTAATGGTTACGCGCTCGCTGAAATGAAGGATCTTCCCGAAAACGTTGCGACCGCCGAAACGGCGAAAGCGGCAGGCCTGAGCATGAAGCCATTGTTTGAAGCGGTCCTGGCCCAGATCCCCGCGCGTGGTGATGACCCGGATGGCCCTTTGCAATTGCAGATTTCCGCACTGGATTACTCTAGTTACGTGGGCAAGATTGGCATCGGCCGCATCAAGCGCGGCAAGGTTCGCACCGGCCAGTCCGTTACCGTAATGTTTGGAAATCCAGCCGAAACCGGTCATGCACCCGTGAACGCCAAGATCAACCAGGTCCTGCACTTTGCGGGTCTCGAGCGCGTCGTTGTTGACGAAGCTCAGGCTGGTGACATTGTGGCGATTAACGGTATCGACGAAATCGGTATTGGTTGCACAGTCACTGCGGTCGACAAGCCAGAGGCCTTGCCTTTACTTAACGTCGATGAACCCACCATGACGATGGAGTTCTTGGTAAACACCTCGCCAATGGCCGGTCGGGAAGGTAAGTTTGTCACCAGCCGCCAGATCCGTGAACGTCTTGAACGTGAGCTTAAAGCCAACGTTGCTTTACGCGTCGATTTTAGCGGCGACTCCGATACCTTTGTGGTCTCTGGTCGAGGCGAATTGCATCTGACTGTGTTGCTCGAGAATATGCGGCGTGAGGGCTACGAAATGGCCGTGTCACGTCCTAAACCCAAGCTTCGCGTCGTCGACGGGGTTAAACAAGAACCGTACGAAATGTTGACCATGGATCTTGAAGAAACTCACCAAGGCCCTGTCATGGAGTTTTTGGGTCGGCGCCGTGGTGATTTGCAAAACATGGAGCCGGATGGCAAGGGCCGGGTACGTCTTGAGTACCGTGTGCCTGCGCGCGGTCTGATCGGGTTTAGTAATGAGTTCTTGAACCTGACTCGTGGTACCGGCATCATGAGCCATGTGTTTGACGAGTATGGTTTGTGGGCTGGGGATATGGAAGAACGTCGCAATGGCGTCTTGATCTCGCAAGATGATGGCGATGCAGTGGCCTATGCGCTTTGGAAGTTACAAGAGCGTGGCCGTATGTTTGTGAGCCCAGGTGACCCTTTGTACGAGGGCATCATTATTGGTATTCATAGTCGCGACAACGATCTAGTCGTGAATCCAGTAAAAGAGAAAAAGCTCACCAATGTGCGTTCCTCCGGTAAGGACGATGCGATTGTCCTGGTGACACCCATTCAACTTACGCTTGAAAAAGCCGTTGAATTTATTGCGGATGATGAGCTCGTTGAAATCACACCCAAGAGCATTCGTCTACGCAAACGCCATCTGAAAGAGCATGACCGTAAGCGTGCCAGCCGTGAGTCCGAAGCTGCTTAGTGCCAGGCCTCGCCGCGCTAGAAACCCAATGAGCCGACGAACGGACTTCTTGCTAGGGCAAGAGTTCGGTTCTAATGTTTGGTTCTAAGGTTTGGCATCAATTTGGGTTGGAGATTTTATGACGTATCTTTTTAAAATTGCGCTCATTGCCTGTTGTGTTCTGCTCGATCATGGCTGTATGGTGATCGCTGTCGCTGACGCCGCAGTCACCACGGCTGCAACCGTCGTGAAAGTGGGCGTTAAAGCGACTGGCGCCGTTGTGGGCGCAGTCATTCCCGATTCAAAAGACGACGACAAGAAGTAGTACCCAGCCTCTTAGTGTCTGGGTATTCACTTCCGGGCCACTAACCCGCTACGACGCCAAGGTCGTGGCAAGCTCGCGCTAGCGCGGGATTTTCCCTTTCGATTCAGTTGCCATCAAAAAATCAAAATCCACACCTTGATCGGCCTGGGTCACAGTCTGCATATAAATTTTCTTGTAGCCACGCTCTGCTCCGGGTTTTTTAAGCGGGTCTTGAATGGGCGATTTTTTTGCTCTCTGCTGCATCTCTTTATCAGACACTAAAAGACTCAACTCTCGATTCTTCACCGAGAGGCGAATTCGATCGCCGTTTTGAACCCAAGCGAGTGGTCCACCCACGGCCGCCTCAGGGGTGACATGCAACACAATCGTCCCGAAGGCGGTGCCGCTCATGCGCCCATCGGAAATGCGAATCATGTCTTTCACGCCCGCCTTGGCCAGCTTCATGGGGATCGGGAGCGCGCCAGCCTCGGGCATGGTTGCCCCTTTCGGACCGATGTTCTTCAACACTAAAATATCGTCGGCTTTGACATCAAGGTCAAGATCATCGATGCGACTGGCCAGATCCAGACTATTCTCGAACACCACCGCCCGACCCTCATGTTCCATCAAGGCAGGATTGGCGGCGGATTGCTTGATGATAGCGCCACCGGGAGCTAGATTGCCCTGCAAGACGGCAATGCCACCCTGCGGGTAAATCGGTTGCGAGAAGGGACGGACGACGGTCTGCTTAAACCCCTTGCCACTGCGTTCCATCTCTTCGCCTAAGGTACGCCCGGTCACCGTCATCGCGTCGAGATGCAGTAAGGGCTTGAGCTCGCGAAGTAGAGTGGCCATGCCTCCGGCGTGATGAAAGTCTTCCATGTAATAGTCACCTGAAGGCTTCAGATCGAGCAGAACGGGCGTTTCTCGACCCATACGATCCAAACCCTTCAAATCCATCTCGAAGCCCATGCGTCCAGCGATCGCGGTCAAGTGAACAATGCCATTGGTGGAGCCACCAATCGCCAGTAATACTCGCATCGCGTTCTCGAAGGCCTGCGCAGTTAGAATTTTGTCGATCGTTAATCGGGCATGCGCCATTCGTACAGCCTCGGCACCGGTGGCTTCGGCGACGCGCATACGATCGGCCGTGACGGCGGGCGGTGAGGCCCCACCTGGAACCGTCATGCCTAGTGCCTCAGCGATGCAAGCCATGGTGCTCGCGGTACCCATAACGGAGCATGTGCCTACGCTCGCCACCAGTTGCTCATTGACCTCAGCGATCTCTTCCTCGTCGATCTCTTGAGCCCTGAATTTTGCCCAGTAGCGGCGGCAATCGGTACAGGCTCCCACTCTTTCACTGCGATGCGAGCCGGTGAGCATGGAACCAGTGATAAGTTGAATCGCAGGAAGCCCACTTGAAGCCGCGCCCATCAACTGAGCGGGTACGGTTTTGTCACAACCACCAATGAGCACCACAGCGTCCATGGGTTGCGCGCGAATCATTTCCTCGGTGTCCATGGACATGAGGTTGCGCAAATACATGCTGGTCGGATGGGCGAAGCTCTCGTGTAAAGAGATGGTCGGAAAATCCATAGGCAGACCGCCGGCCATCATGATGCCGCGCTTCAAGGCTTCGAGGAGTTGCGGAGCGTTGCCATGGCAGGGGTTATAAGCACTTCCCGTGCTGGCGATTCCTATCACTGGTCTAGAAAGGGCTTCATTAGTAAAACCTGCGCCCTTAATGAAGGCCTTACGAAGAAATAACGAGAAGCCCAAGTCGCCGTAATTAGTCAGCCCTTTGGACATCCCGGTGGCTGGCGGTTGTGCCGAGGGAGCCGCCTTGATACTTGAGGCGTGCTTAGCTGCTTGAGGCTGAGCTTTGGTTTTTCTCGACCCAGGGTTTGGCGCGGAAGGACTCTTTTGAGACGTCATGGTCGATCTTCTATTTATGTTTGATTCAATGGGAGGGGGCTCTAAACATCATCCCGTCGCGCTCTCGCCACTAAGGGTTTGATGCTCACTGGCATTGATTTTTAACCAAGCATTTTTTTAAATTCCCCTTTGTCGATCAATGCTTTCAAATCCATCGCCCCACCGACCAAACTACCTCCGACGAACACCATTGGAAAGGTGGGCCACCCCGTCCATAGCTTGAGCGCATTACGCTCTCGCCATTGGTTAAAGTAGTTTCCAAACTCGATGTACTCATAAGGCTGCGAGATCGCATCAAGCATGTTGCGTGCCTTCTTTGGAAATGGGTTCAAGCCCATACCCACGATCACGACGGGATGCTTCGCAATCGCGTCTTGCACTTGTTGAACGATGTCTAGGTGCAACTTCGATACCTTCTCGCGAATCGCGGGATGGATGGCGTTTTCTCCGAGGATACTTCTGGGCATGTTCGTCTCGTCCTAACCCATTTGCGTCACAAACTTAGTCACCAAGTACCCATCGAACGTTTCCATGCCCCCTTCGCTACCAATCCCGCTGTCCTTCACGCCACCAAACGGGGTTTCGGCCAAGGCCTGCCCGAAATGGTTGATGTTGACCATCCCGGCCTCGATTCCATTTTGAATGGCCAAAGCATTGGCGGTATTGGTTGTAAAGGCGTAGGACGAGAGGCCATACGGGAGACTGTTGGCACGACGAATCGTGTCGTGCAAGTCTTTGTAGGGTACACAGGAAGCGATTGGGCCGAAGGGCTCTGAGGTCATCAACATGCTGTCATCTGGTGCATTGGTAATCACCGTAGGTTCAAAGAAGAAGCCGCCACCGGACATCTTGTTACCGCCGATTTCGATTTTGGCGCCGCGATCACTGGCATCGCTGACGAAAGCCTCCAAGGCTGGCACGCGACGTTGATGTGCAAGCGGTCCCATCTTGGTGTCCGCGGCCAGGCCGTCACCCACTTTTAGCGCTTTGGTGCGGTCGAGAAAGCGCGCCATGAATTTGTCGAAGACCTGCTCCTGAATGTAAAACCGTGTCGGCGATACACACACCTGACCGGCATTTCGGAATTTGAATCCACTCAACAGGTCGGCGGCACGTTCGACATCGGCGTCGGCGCACACGATCACTGGCGAGTGACCGCCCAGCTCCATCGTGCTGCGCTTCATGTGCATGGCGGCCATCGCAGCGAGTTGCTTACCGACCGGTACCGACCCGGTGAACGAGATCTTGCGAATGATAGGAGACTCGATCAAATGCTTGGAGACTTCGGCAGGCACGCCCCAAACAATATTCAAAACCCCCGGCGGTAAACCCGCCTCGTGGAACATGCGGGCGATGGCTACAACCGCGCTTGGACTGTCTTCCGGGCCCTTTAAAATGATAGTGCAACCAGCCCCAATGGCCGCACAGATTTTGCGGATGGCCTGGTTGTACGGGAAGTTCCACGGCGAGAAGGCCGCGCACACACCGACTGCTTCGCGTAGCACCATTTGGCGCACATTAGGTAAACGAGGGGGAATTACACGACCGTAAATTCGGCGACATTCTTCGGCATTCCACTCGGCATGTTCGGCGCAAGAGGTGACTTCACCAATCGCTTCAGCTAGTGGCTTACCCATGTCGAGGGTGATGTTGCGACCAATTTCATTAGCGCGCTGACGGGTGAGTTCGGCGACCTTACGCAGAATGCGGCTGCGCTCCAGTGGCGAGCTGTGCTTCCAGGTCTCAAAGGCCTTTTCAGCCGCTAGAAGGGCGCGGTTCAAATCGGCCGACGTCGCATGAGGTAGCTTGGCGATCGCTTTGCCGCTGGCAGGATTGATGATGTCTTGCTCCTTACGGCCCTCGCCCTTAAGGAATTGGCCGTCGATATAAAGGCAAAGATCTTCATAGGCTGGTGCCACGACGTTCGGTTTTTCCATGGTGCTGGTACTCATCATTTCTCCTGGTGAGGCCATACAGATGCCGAAGGCCTCTCAACAAAAGAGGGGCAAAGATTTCTGCAGGCAAAATTGGACAGGCCTCTACCTTACACTTTTGCCCCCTGAGAACACTCTCGAGAGGCGATTTCTTGAACCTTTACTCGCGCCAAAAGTGCTCTGCCTTGTGCCTGTGCTTAGTGTTGGAAAATCTCGTACGAACAAGCTTCTTGAAATAACGGTTCTAAAATGCAACACTTCGCTCTTGAAACCCTCTTGCAGGAGAGTTTTTCAGAGGAGAAGTCAGAGCAGGCCTTGTGATTTCTCTAATTCACGTTATTCTTGCGACTGTGCAAAACACGACGCACGTGTCGCTCTCATAAATTTTGTAGGAGAAATGTTTTATGGCAACAGCCAAGGGTGCAAAAAAACCAGCTGCTAAACCCGCAGCTAAGCCTGCCGCTAAAAAGGCAGCCGCTAAACCAGCAGCAAAAAAAGCTGCTGCTAAGCCCGCAGCAAAGAAGCCTGCTGCTAAACCCGCAGCTAAGCCCGCAGCTAAGCCAGCAGCTAAGCCTGCTGCAAAGAAGCCAGCTGCCAAGCCCGCAGCAAAAAAAGCTGCCGCTAAGGCGCCCGCTCGCAAGCCAAATGCTGCCTTTATGGCTGCACTCAAGCCTAGCGCTGCTCTAGCCGCCGTGATTGGCGACAAAGCTGTGCCGCGTACTGAGGTGGTCAAGAAGATGTGGGAGTACATCAAGAAGTTCAAACTTCAAGATGCTGTCAATCGCCGTATGATCAATGCCGATGACAAGCTCAAGGCTGTCTTCGGAAAAGCTCAGGTCTCAATGTTTGAAATGACCAAATTGGTCGGTAAGCATCTGAGCAAGTAATCGTCCCCAAGACGATGAAGAGAGGGCCTCAATGAGGCCCTTTTTTTATGGCTGTCCCCAATACGATGCATTGCCATAGTGAGCCTTCAAATAGTCTACAAACATTCTTACTCTCAGGGGCAAGTGTTTTCGTTGAGGAAACACGGCATAAACAGCGTTGTCCGGCCCTCTGAAGTCTTTTAAAACCTCTACAAGACGACCCGCTCGAATATCGTCTCGCACCTCCCATTCCGAACGCCACGCCAAGCCTTTACCAAGCAACGACCACTCATGCAAGACCGCTCCGTCGTTGCACTCCATACCGCCCCGTACTCGGGCAGAAACGTTTTCCCCTTCAATCAAAAACTGCCAGCCACGTGCCTGATTGCCATAATTCCCGAAAGTCAGACATTCATGCTCTTGCAAATCTTGGGGCGCAACAATTGGTTTTGAGCGAGCCAGATAGGCCGGGCTGGCTACAACCACTCTGCGGTTGCTTGCGAGCTTGACACCGACCAGGCTGGAGTCGTCCAACTGGCCGATTCTGACCGCGATATCGATGCCTTCATTCACAATGTCGGCCAGGCGATCGCTCAAATCTAGGGACACCGTGACGTCGGTGTTTGTCTTTCGAAAATCTGGAATAAGGGGGGCCACGTGTTTGCGCCCAAACCCAGCAGGCGCTGTAACTCTGAGGTGCCCACTGGCCTTGATTCCCCCAGCAGAGACGCTCGCCTCGGCGTCGTGAAAGTCACGCAAAACGCGCTGACAGTCTTCGAGAAACGCAGCACCCTCAAAGGTAAGACTAACTTTTCGAGTCGTTCGCACTAACAGCTTGACGCCAAGGCGCTCCTCCAGCGCATCGATCCTTCGTCCGATGATGGCAGGAGCGACCCCTTCGGCCGATGCGGCTGGGGAGAGTCCTCCCTTAGTGGCGACAGCAACGAAGGTTTCTATTTGTTTGAATTTGTCCATGGGCGGGAAATTGTAGCCTTGCTGAGGAATCGCCACAGTTTACTAGCCTAAGTTTTCCGTTCGCGGGCTTCTCTTGGCCGCCTATCTGGTGGGTGCCCTAGGAGCGGGCAGTAAAGGCGATGATGAGGTATGAATAATAAGATTTTCTCCCTCTCCAGGAAGTTTGGACTGCGCCAGCGCCTTCTCGTTGGGGTGGGCCTAATTCTCTTGCTCAGCCATGGATTAATCCATTGGGCGCATCGTAACGATTCCCAAGCCTTGAGTCGCGCTCTGAGTCAGGAAACTGCTCGTATCGCTGAGAAAAATCTTCGCTTCGGCTTTGAACAATTGAAAGAGAGCCATGGAGTTGCGCTTCAAAGTCTCGTCAGAGATCCAGTCTTAAAAGGCTTTTTGACAAGTAATGACGAGGTAAGAGCGAAAGAGATCGTCGGGCTCAAAGAGCGCGGTTTGAAAATGAGCAGAATTTGGATATTCGACGACGCCATGCGTCCTAAAATTCCAAGCGGCGTAAATCCGTCGATGAAGCTACTGGCCAGTGTGAAGGCTGCTCTAGGTGGCGACTCGGCCACCCAGATTCAAGAAAACGAGCTTGGCCTGACGCTGGTTGCTGCGGCTCCGCTGCAGGATGAATCGGGCAAAACCATCGCCGTGGCGGTGGCCGAGCGCTTTATTGACGACGTCTTCGTTGCTCGACTCGGCGATCAATCCGTTCAATTGGCCTTGACTAAGAAACAACCCGGTGCCGAGCCACGCGTTTTGGCGAACGCGATGCAAACGCCTCTCGACGTTGAGGCCTTGCGCGCCCTAGGGCGAGCAATGGAGGAAAGCCAAGCCAATCAGGGTAACCAAACGGGCGTCAAGGGATCCGTGACTCACGACGAGAATGTCCTCAGATTTATTCTAGTGCCGGAGTCCCCGGAGGCGCGATTCTT
Source organism: Betaproteobacteria bacterium (assembly GCA_031421635.1). GTDB lineage: Bacteria > Pseudomonadota > Gammaproteobacteria > Burkholderiales > Burkholderiaceae_E > JAPOKJ01. The sequence continues at coordinate 28,462 of JANOPA010000072.1, forward strand.
TTTCATTCTGAAAGCCGATAACTCTAAGCAAGCCGTGACTTTGGAGTCGGGCACTCAGACCTTTGTATTGGTATTACTCTGCGCCCTGGGGTTAGCAGGCGCGCTTGTTATCTGGTTGACGGGTGCGGTTCGTAAAAAACTTTCTGAGGCGACCGTTATCGCTAGGCGAACAACTGACGGAGACTTCTCCGACTTCGAAGCGCGTAAGAACTCACTACCGGATTTCATTCCTTTGATTCAGACACTCGGCGTAATGCGCGAAGGTTTGAAGTCGCGCGAGCGCAATATTATGCGGGTCGCCTATCGAGATCCGGTGACTGGTTTGCCCAATCAGAACTCTTTACAAGACAAGCTTAAAGAGGTGATTTCACGGCGCGGGACTTCCAACAAGCCGCTCTATTTGCTGGTACTTGCAATTGATCAAATACGGGATGTTAACGACTCATTTGGTCCGCATGTTGCGGACCTTCTGATGGGGCAAATTGCCGAGCGACTGCGTCAGCTTTTGCGAGAAATCGATAACCTTACCGGCCCGGATCGTCGAAGTTCTCGGCGGGATTCTGATCTTATGTTCTCGCGCCTCAGTGGTGCCCAGTTTGCCGTTTTTGTGGGGCGTGGCGATGAGGAAAAGCAGCGCGCACTTGCGCTACGTTTGATTCATTGCTTGGACGGCGTGTTCGAGCATGACGGGCAGAACTTCAGTTTGTCGGCGCGCTGTGGCATCGCCTGCTTTCCTGAGCACGCGAAAACGCCTGCGGCCTTGTTAACGGCGGCGTCATCGGCCGCTATCGCCGCCTCGAGGGACATCTCTCGAATAAGCTTCTTCAATCTCGAATCTGAGCGCAAGCGTGATCTGGAATTGTCATTATTGAACGAACTTCGCCGCGCAGTGGCCAACCGACAGTTGCACCTCAATTTTCAACCAAAGGTGGCGCTGAATAGCCAGGGCCGTTTAATGGCTGAAGCATTCATGCGTTGGGACCATCCAGAGCGTGGTCCTCAAAACCCGGCCCACTTTGTCTCGTACGCGGAAAAAACCGGCTTCATTACCGAGTTGACGCATTGGGTATTGGAGTCGTCGATTGCCCAAATCGCCCAGTGGTCAAAGGAGAAGCTAGAGATTTCAGTCGCCGTCAACGTCACCTTGCGGGATCTCGCCGACCCAGAGTTTTCGAGCCGAGTGGTTCAGATGATCCGGGTCGCGAAAGTTCATCCGAATTCTCTGACCATTGAAGTGCCGGAGGAAAGTCTATTCTCCACCCAGGCGCAAGTTGGAGAAAGTATTTTAATTCTCAGCCGCTTTGGGGTGAGGATCGCGGTTGACAATTTTTCGAAGGCCTTCGCGCATGCACACCGCTTGGCTGAACTGAACTGTGCCTATGTGAAAGTTTCTCGAAGTTTTGTCTCTCGTGTTGAGGAAGATCAATCGGCTCAAATAATGATCAAGGCGATTGTTGAGCTCGCTCACAGCGCTAATATTCGAGTGGTCGCTGAGGGTGTTGAAAAACCCGAAATCATGACCATCCTTCGAAAGCTTGGCTGCGATGAAGCGCAAGGCTATGCCATTAGCCGTCCCTTGGGCATTGAGGAATATCGCTCATGGATCAGGCATCAAGCTGAACGTTACTCCGAGCCGCAAAGCATAATCGCCTAGTTGTCGCTGGAACGCCCCACTAACGCACGAGTTCGCTGAGCTTTTTAAGCGCATCAAGATCGCCCTTGCGATCAAAGCTTAAGGGAAGGCCAAGTACCCCCCATTTCGTATCGCCTCTTAGTTGATAAGACAACTGGCTCAAAGGCGTTTTGCCAACTTGCTTAAGCATTGATAGAACTTTCGAAGTGGATACGGTGAACTCCACTGGGACTGGTGTCGATCCAGAAGCCGCCAAATCAATTTTACTGGTTTTTGTGATGCCGGTGGCAACACTTTGACCCAGTAGCAAAAGCTCAAGTCGAGTGTCACTCAAAGGCATTGCGAAAGCATTCGGGTTCTCTGCCGCTAAAGTTGCCGTAAAGGTGATTTCATTAAGACTGAAATCTTTCAGGGCAAGATCTGAAAGACCCAGCTTAGGCGGAAGGATATTTGCGGGTGGAAGAATGCCACAAGCCGAAAAAAATTGGATCAGCAGTCCCAGTACTAAAATGCGATAAAGAAGTTTCATTAATTTTCCCAAAGAGAAAATGATCGTTTGAAGACCAGTGATCCGTAAAGAAGATCAGGACTAAACTGCAATGCGCGCGCGCACGAGTTCAAGATGCGATTTTGCATTGTAAAGGTTCGCTAAGTCGGGCGAGTTGGCATCCAAAATGTCAAAGGCGTGTTCAATTTTCGCCAAAGCCGTTTGCGCATCAACTGGACTCCGCTATTTCAAGGTGAACGCCATGTTTCGCTAAGCGTTTTTGGTATTCCTGAGCCATTCCATAATAAGCCCCGGTCTTGCTCCCAGTAGAAAACATCAATACCTTCGGAGGACCAGGGTTAATCATGGTGAAAAACATGATCAGGAAAGCAAAGATGGCAAATACCGTCCATGCAAGTAAGGTGTACAGCTCACGATCAGTTAAGGCGTCAAAGTCCCCCACCTTTACCAAGTCCCAAACTTGTCTGCGACTTCTTTTTTGCCTCGAAAGAATGCTGACCCGTCCAATATGATGCGTTTGATTTTGAGAGACCGGATTTTGCTTCAATGCCGTGCTCGGGGTATCAGTTTCTAGTGTGGCCATATTGCGGAAATCTTAAGGTTATATTTCGAAGCTCGGGAGGCCAGGCGCAGTAGGGCTCGATCTTTGCTAATCAACATGTTGGCTTTCAATTCTAAAGCCAGGTCGAGAAACATCTGATCATCCGGATCTTTGCAAAGCAAAAAATGAGAGTGGTCCGCAGCGGTTTCGGCATGATGAGAGAGGCTGTCTGCCTCTGCCAGCGCAACCTCCCGCGCATTCGCACTGAGGCCGAACATTGGTCGGCCGATTACTTCTCGGAGCTCGCCCATCATGTAAGGAGTGCGATGGCAGGTCACGGTTTTTTGTTCCAGCGCGAGCCGAAGACTCGCTACTCTTCGGTCCGAAAAGACCAGGAGATCGAGCCAGATATTGGTGTCGATAATGATATTCATGAAAGCATTAAGATGTCGACATCCAAGTGACCCTTCCAAAAGCGCAGTTTAATGATTATTGTTGTCTCACCCGCGAAAACTTTAGACTTTAGTCCGATTAGTCAAGCCAAGATAAAAACACTTGCGCCAAGCTTGCCGCAGTTTACGGAAGAAGCTAAGACCTTGGTGGATCAGCTTCGGAATTATCCCTCCAAGCGCTTGCAAGACTTAATGAGTATTAGCGAGGATTTAGGCACCTTAAATTATCAACGATTTCAATCTTGGGAGGCTTCTTTTCCTGCGACCAAAAGTAAACCGGCCGTGCTGGCCTTTGATGGTGATGTTTACGACGGCCTGAATGCCAAGACTATGGCGATCGGTCAACTGCGTTGGGCCAATGAGCACCTCAGAATTCTTTCTGGTTTATACGGAATTTTGCGTCCCCTGGATTGGCTCCAGCCGTATCGCTTAGAAATGGGGACAGTCTTACCCAATTTCAAAGGGAAAAATTTGTATCAGTACTGGGGCACTCAAATCGCTTTACAGTTGCGTCAGCAAATTGAGGCACAGAAGCTCGCCAAAAAATCGAAGATATTAGTGAACTTGGCTTCAGAAGAGTACTTCAAAGCGGTGGACTTAAAGGCCTTGGACTTTCCCGTACTTACCCCCGTTTTTCTCGATACCGCGGTGGGTACGTCTGAGCCGTTCAAGGTGATCAGTTTTTTTGCTAAGCGGGCTCGTGGTCTGATGGCTCGATTCATCATCGACCATAAGCTGAAAAACCCTGACGATTTAAAACAGTTTTGCGAGTCCGGCTATGTTTTCGACCCAAATCAGTCGCGAGAACTGACCTGGGTCTTCAAAAGATCGAATGGATCTCATGGCACTGACATCCGAGTCCAAGGAACTACTGCGCAGCGCTGACCTCAACCCGACGAGCTTCCTTGTCGTCGCCCGCGCCGGTAGTTTCAGTTGGCTTTTGCATCATGACGCGATCTTCAGAAACGCCCGCCGAGAGAAGGAGTTCCTTGACCACTTTCGCACGATTCTTTCCCAACTCCTGGTTCTTGCCGGCATCGCCCGTTTTGTCATGAAAGCCTGAGATAGACAGCTTGGCCGTTGGCGAACTCTTGGAGTAGGCGACTAGTTCTGACAACAGTTTGTTCGTATCGACTGGGGTAGAAAACACCAATGATCCACCCTACAAAACTGTGGCTGTCTTCTTGTTCATCGCTCAAAATTTTCTCCGGAAATAAATATGCAGGCTTGCTGCGAGGGGCTAAATTATAATCGGCTCGGTTTCCAAGCGAACGCCGAATCTTTGCTGCACTTCGTTTTGAATGTTTTCGGCAAGCCTCAAAATATCCCTTCCACTTGCCAGCCCATGATTCACCAAGACTAAGGCATGGGCCTCATGGACTCCTGCGTCGCCCTCGCGCAGTCCTTTGAAGCCACACTGATCTATCAACCAGGCCGCTGAAACTTTGCGCTCGTCATCCCGCAGGCCAGGATAGTGAGGTAGCTTCGGATACTCACGCATCAAGCTCTGTGCAAAGCTCATTTTCACCGACGGATTCTTGAAGAAGCTACCGGCGTTACCAATTTTTCGAGGGTCGGGGAGTTTGCTGCTGCGAATCGCGATCACGGCATTGGAAACATCTCGTGGGCTCGGCGCGGGGATATTCTTTTCGGCCAGCCAATGCTTGAGGTCGCCGTAGTCTAATTTTAGACCAGGCGACTTACTAAGCTTGAAACGCACAGTGGTGATCCAAAGGTTTTGCTCGCGTTTGAAGAGGCTGTCACGATATCCAAATTGGCAATCTGCTGCAGTCATCGTCAGAGAATGCCTCGAATGGCCTCTTGAGGCTGGTGCGATGTCAAAAGCCTCCAGGGAGTGAAAGCTTTCCTTCATTTCCACACCATAAGCACCGATATTTTGGACGGGGCTGGCTCCCACTGATCCTGGAATGAGTGACAAATTTTCCAGCCCGTAGAGTTGCTGCTGCAGGCACCACAATACAAACTCGTGCCAGTTGGCTCCGGCCTCGGCTTGTACGATTGCTTCTTGAGCGTTCTCTTCAAGCACACTCATGCGATTGAACTCGAAGCGCACCAGAGGTCGATGCACAGGCCCGGTGATGAGGACGTTACTGCCCCCGCCAATCAAGAGTGGTGAAAGTGATTCTGAGCTATTTGAAGGCCCGGACGGGTCGAGATGGGGAGTCTCTGCCAGTAGCTCAAACAGCATTGGAAGCTCAGACGGCTTTGCGACTCGCCAAAAGTCATCTGCAATTTCAGCAATCCCGAAGCTGTTCCACTCCTTCAGGTTAACTTGCTTAAGATGTTCCAAGTGATGCAGCAGGACAGTTCAGGCCGTCAAGTCAAGAAGGCGTATAGGCAAGACGCACATAGATCGGTGCAAAAGCCTCAGCCTGGGTAATTTCCACCAATGATTCCTTCGCAAGCTCAAGGAGGGCGACGAAAGTTACGACCAAAACGGGTAAACCTTTCTTGACGTCAAATAAATCCTGGAACTCGGCGAAGCTTCTGGTTTTGAGGCTGCGCAGCACCATGGTCATGTGCTCGCGCACAGACAGCACTTCGCGGGTAATTTTATGATGCTCAATCAGCTTGGCCCGTCGCAAAATATCAAACCACGCTTGCCTCAAGTCGACGCTTGTAACATCCGGTAAACGGATCATGGTTTCTTGCTCAATATAAACCTGAGCTTTAAAGAAATCTCGACCTAAGAGCGGCAGCTTGTCAATCTCAAGAGCAGCGAGCTTAATTTTTTCGTATTCGATCAAACGACGCGCTAATTCGGCACGCGGATCTTCGACTTCTTCGCCCGAGTCGGTTTTCTTGATCGGCAAGAGCATGCGCGACTTAATGTCGATAAGCAATGCGGCCATCAATAAGTAGTCCCCGGCGAGATCTAAACTGCGACCACGAATCTCTTCGATGTAGGCTAGATACTGGCGCGTGACCGCTGCCATGGGAATGTCAAGAATATTAAAATCTTGCTTTCGGATCAGATAGAGCAGAAGGTCCAGCGGCCCTTCGAAAGCCTCCAGAAACACTTCCAATGCCTCCGGTGGGATGTAAAGGTCCTTCGGGAAATTGGTCAGCGGCTCTCCGTAGAGCCGGGCAACAATGCCGAGCTCAAGTTGCTCGGACATCAGGCCGGGTAGAGCTACGGCCGCCGGGGCAGCTTCCGGCGCTTCGGCCACTGCCAGCGCCGCATCTAAATCGCTAAGCGGGTTGAGCTCTACCTTTTTTTTTGCCACGACGAGAATCTACTTAGTTTGGTAGGGATAGGCTTTCATCGGAATTTGCGATGCCAGATTGCGTTCGGAAGTGTCTAAGTCTTGCGGCTTGTCCCAAAGCAGGGCACGACCTTTACGCTGCTCTTCAACCAACTGAGGGCGATCTTTCTTGAGCTGATTCAGAAACTTCGTGATTTCAGATTCGTACATGTAATATAGCCGCCGGTAGGAGAACTCAAGTTGCAGTAAGACTTGATTTTACAGTGAAGCGGTTTTTGACCTCAATCGAGGTGCGAAATCCTGCCTATCGGCAAATTGAACCTTGGCCCCAGGGGCCTAATGTAGAACGAGGATTTAATTCGATGAACTTAAGAATAACGGCTATTTTGGTAGCTACGGGGCTGGCGCTCAGTGCCTGCGACTATGTCGCCGAAAAAGAGATGAGAGTAGGCGAAGCCACCCAGGAGGAGGTCATTACTCGAATGGGGCAGCCGACCCAGGTTTGGCCTGAGAGCGACGGTGGCAAAACACTTGAAATGAGTCGCCAGCCTGAGGGCACGCAGACCTATCACGTAAAGATCAGCCCGGATGGCAAGTATCTCGGAATGCGCAATGTCCTGGTTGAATCAATGTTTGAGCAAGTAAAGCCCGGCATGACCCCTGAGCAGGTGCGCCGCCTGATTGGGCCTCCCGCCTTAAAGCAAGAGTTCAAGCTTAAAAGAGAAACCGCCCAAAGTTACCGCTTTGCTCCGAACGCGGGCAAAACCGAAATGTTTGACGTCTATTACGATCTCGAAGGTAAAGTCATTCGCACCGGAAGGTCGCCCGACCCCAGAAACAATCAAACCCAATAGACGGGCTTAATTGATTCGTGCTTTCTTAACGTATTCTCATCCCTGGCTCAGCGCCAGGGTAGGGGTCAAGAAGGTAGATGCCAGCCTTTTTGCTAGGGTCATCCCAACTCGCCGCGAGCACCATGCCCTCCGAGAGTCCAAACTTCATCTTGCGAGGCGCGAGGTTCGCCACCAGCACGGTCAGCTTGCCAATGAGGTCTTCAGGTTTGTAAACAGACGCAATCCCGGAAAATACGTTTCTCAGGCGACCCTCTCCGGCATCGAGGCTGAGCTGCAATAGTCTGCTGGAGCCTTCGACCGCACTCGCCGTTACAATTTTTGCAATGCGCAGATCCACCTTTGTGAAGTCGTCGATACTGATGAATTCATCACATGCTTCGCTGCCGGTCTGGCCGACTGCGCTGGATTGAGCTAAAGCTCTCGACCCGGCTATATTCTTGCCGTTGGTTTTAGCGCTACTTTTCGCATCGGAGCTATCGGTAGTGGGAGTGGGGTCTGCATCAAGGCCAAACAAAGCATCGAGCTGTTTTTCCTCGACTCTGGTCATGAGGTGGGCATAGGACTGTATGGCATGGCCGCTAGGCAAAAGCTCACCAATATGCTGCCAGAGGGGTGGCCTTAAGCCCATTTGCTGCAAAGCCTTGGCACTCGTATCCGGCATGATCGGTGTCAATAAAAGGCAGAGATCTTTGAAGGCATTCAGAGCCGTCGTACATACGATATGCAGGCGCGTTAGTGCGCCCTCAAGCCTGGCCAATTCCCAAGGTTTTTGCGTATCGATATAAACGTTGACCGCGTCAGCGAATAGCATAATCTCTCGTACCGCCTTGCCAAATTCTCTGGCCTCGAAGAGTTTGGCCACACCTTCAGCACCTGCCCAGGATTGTTGGAAGTTGCCCCAGGCTTCAAGGTCGGTGGCTCCAAGCTTGCCCTCAAAACGCTTGCTAATGAAGCCCGAACAACGGCTTGCAATATTGACAAACTTTCCGACCAAATCGCTATTAATGCGTGCCATAAAATCTTCAGCCGTGAACTCGATGTCCTCGGCCTTAGCGTTAAGCTTCGCGGTGATGTAGTAGCGCATCCAGTCCGGGTTCATCCCAATTTCGAGATAGCGCAAAGGCGAAATGCCGGTACCCCGACTCTTGCTCATTTTCTCGCCGCCGACAGTAATGAAGCCATGCACGTTGACCCGATCGGGCACCTTTCGGCCCGAAAACTTCAACATCGCAGGCCAAAACAGCACATGAAAATAGGTAATGTCTTTGCCAATAAAATGAACTTGCTCGAGATTTGGATCGTCAAGCAGCTTTTGTAACGACAAGCCGTTTTTCGTGCAGTAGCCCTCTAGCGAAGCCAGATATCCAATCGGTGCATCCAGCCAAACATAAAAGTACTTACCTGGGGCGTCAGGTATTTCAATCCCGTAATAGGGTGCGTCTCTAGAAATATCCCAGTCGGCGAGCTTGCTATCGACCTCGGTGCCCAGCCATTCTTGTGCTTTGGCAATAGTTTCCGCTTGCAAGCGTGGCTGGCCATGCCGGTCCAGGCCTGAGGTCCACTCGCGCAGAAAGTTTGCGCAGCGTGGATCTGAGAGCTTGAAAAAGTAATGCTCTGAACTCTTTAAAATGGGTTTGCTGCCGGTCAGAGTGGAGTAAGGGTTGATCAGATCGGTCGGGGAATAAACGGCACCACACACCTCACAGGCATCTCCATACTGATCCTTTGCGCCGCATTTCGGGCACTCGCCTTTGATAAAGCGATCAGCCAGGAACATTTCCTTGACGGGGTCGTAAAACTGCTCGACCTCGCGTCGGCTAATTAGACCTGCATCTCGGAGAGCAAGATAAATGGCTTGCGCTTGTTTGCGATTTTCCTCGGTATCGGTCCGGTGCCAATGATCAAAGCTAATCCTAAAGCCATCCAAAAACGGTTTGCGTCCGGCAGAAATGCCGTCTACAAACTCTTTGGGGGTCGTTCCCGCCTTTTCGGCAGCGATCATGATGGCTGCGCCGTGGGCATCGTCAGCGCAGACAAAATGAACCGTCGCAGCGCGCATACGTTGAAAGCGCACCCAGACGTCAGCCTGGATGTATTCCATCATGTGGCCGACATGCATCGGGCCATTGGCATAGGGTAGGGCGGTGGTAACAAAGAGTTGACGCGTCGTTGGCGCCGTGTTTGAGGCAAGCTTATCCATAGCCCAAGTTTATCAGCCTCGGGGCGGGAATCCCCGATAAGCTAGACTCAGGGGTTGCAACGGAGTTGTCGAGGGAAGGTATTAAGACACGGCATCGCTGGTCGCTACGCTTTAGCGACGATTGCCCGCCCCCTAATGGCGACTGATGAATGAGTTTTCTGGAGATATTTAAATGAGCGTCACAGTAGAAATGGTGACTCTGGCTTTGAGCCAATTGCTTGACCCCAATACGGGTAAGGACTACGTGTCCGGGAAAGCCACAAAGAACTTGCGCGTGGATGGTTCGGACGTGTCGGTTGATATTGAGCTGGGCTATCCCGCCAAGAGTCAGCTTGAGCCGATCAGACGTTCGGTGATCGCGGCGCTACGGGCGATTCCAGGCGTGGCAACCGTAAGTGCCAATGTGTATCAAAAGATTGTTTCTCATGCTGTTCAGCGCGGCGTCAAAACGCTACCCGGTGTAAAAAACATCATCGCCGTTGCCTCAGGCAAGGGCGGCGTCGGTAAAAGCACGACGGCCGTTAACTTGGCGCTCGCACTCGCAGCCGAGGGCGCTTCGGTCGGCATGTTGGATGCCGATATTTACGGACCCTCTCAGCCAATGATGCTCGGCATTACGGGCAAGCCTGAGTCGCTCGACGGTAAAACTCTGGAGCCGATGACGGGCCATGGTATTCAAGCCTCCTCGATCGGTTTTATGATCGACGTGGACACGCCGATGGTGTGGCGCGGCCCGATGGTGACCCAGGCTTTGGAGCAATTGTTGCGCGAAACAAACTGGCGCGATCTTGACTATCTGATTGTGGATATGCCTCCTGGGACAGGCGATATTCACTTGACCTTGTCGCAAAAAATTCCGGTCACAGGTGCGGTGATTGTGACCACCCCTCAAGACATTGCTCTGCTGGATGCCCGTAAAGGTTTGAAGATGTTTGAAAAGGTGGGTATTCCTATCCTGGGCATCGTCGAGAACATGGCAATTCATGAGTGCACCCAATGTGGCCATAAAGAACATATCTTTGGTCAGGGCGGGGGTGAGCGTATGTCCAAGGACTTCGGCGTGGATTATCTTGGGGGCTTACCCCTCGATATTCGCATTCGTGAGCAGGCTGACTCGGGTCAACCGACCGTGGTCGCCGACCCAGACGGTGACATCGCAGCGACGTATAAGCACATTGCCCGCCAAGTCGCGATTCGTATCTCCAATATGGCGAAAGATATGAGTCTGAAATTCCCTTCGATCGTTATTCAAAACACATAACTCAACAAAGAAAAACTAGAACGGCCAGGCGACACTGAAACTGCGGTTCTTCAAACGAGCGCCGTGAGTTCCATGTCCTTTTGAGCTTGACGTGGGGAGACGGGGGAAGGAGAAGGGGTCGGCCGTGTGTAGCGTTGCGCGACTTCCTGAATGGCATCGATGGCCGCTTGGTTCGTGGCCCAATGCTCGATGGGTTTAGCCGGTGAGAAGAAATACCCTTGTGCAAAATCAATTTCCATAGAAATGAGTAGCGCCAAGGTTTTTTCGTCCTCGACCCATTCTGCAACCGACTGCATGCCGAGCTGCTGGGACAGCGTACTCATTGTGCGAACGATCCGCTGGCACGGGATGTCATGGCTCAAGGTGGCGATAAAGTTGCCGTCGATCTTAAGCATGTCGGCCGGCAAGTCTTTGAGATATCCGAATGAGGTGTAGCCCGCGCCAAAGTCGTCTAGGGCAAAGCGCACGCCTTTGGCGATCATCGCATCCATAAAGCGTCTGGTGTATTTCGAGTCGAGCAACGCGACGGTTTCGGTGATCTCCAAGGTAATGCGGTGGGCGACCTTAGTGTGCCGATCAAAAAGCTTCATGATGTCGCTCAAAAAACGACGATCATTGATCGAGCTACCGCTGAGATTCACCGTAAAGAACAGGGAGGTCAGAGCGAAACGTGAATTTTCGTCTAGAAACTTGAGCGTGCTCTCCAATACCCAGAAGTCTAATTGACTCATGAGGCCTTGGCGCTCAGCGATGGAAATCAACTGGCCTGGCGGCAACACTTGGTTGTCCTCGTCGACATAGCGAAGAAGCACCTCATAGGCCAAGCCTGTGCGACCACTTAAGGGCACCAGCGGTTGTGCGTAAATCCGCAGCCGCTCGGCCGGCAGGCGTGAGGCCATGAGCTCTTGCAGGATGGATTCGCTCTTGAATTCATTAATCAATTTGTCCGAGGCTTCGATGCGCTCGACTCGGCCGCGCCCGTTCTTCTTGGCCTGGCCGCATGCTCGGTCCGCGTGGATCAAAGCGTCTTTAGGCTCCATGCCTTTAGTGAGCCTGATGACACCAATGCTTGCGCCGACGGTCAAGAGTTTGTCGCGCACGGGGTACGGTCGATTGCTGATCACCGATCTTAGCTCTTCGGCAAGATTGCAGGCCACGTCTAAGGAAGCGTTGGGGGCAAGTACGACGAACTCGTCACCGCCAATTCTTGCGATAGTCAAACGGCCCTCACTCATTGCCCTGGCCCGCAGGGCAATCTGAATCAGCAACTCGTCCCCATAGTCGTGACCATACAAATCGTTCACAATCTTGAAGCGATCCAGGTCGATGAACAATAAGCTGGCTTGTGCCTCGCTCTTGTTGACCAGAGTCTGTAAAGCCCGAAGGTGCTGGTCAAGACCTCGACGGTTGAGCAGTCTAGTCAAAGGGTCCGTGCTCACCTGGTTTTCTAGAACACGGGTCATGCGTTCCTGATCGGTGATATTAATGAGAGTCAACTCAATCGTCGTGGCCGTTCTAAATAGCTTTAGTTGGCAAATGATTTCTTTTGGACGGTGCTCACCTTTAGGCAAGGTCACCACCGCATCGACAGATTTCTTGGTGTGGAACGCCCCAGAAAGTAGGTCCGCATACTGCGCTCCAACCAAGTCATCGAGCATGAGATTATTGATCGCACTCCAGTCGAGGCTGGGCCAAATTTCGCGCGCTTGAACGTTGGCGTGAATGAGTCTGCCCTTGTAATTTGCCGAGAGCATCGCGACTGGCGTATTTTCGACGACATCGGCCACATGCTTCAGGCTTGCCTCCGCAACCTTCTGGGCGTTGCGGCGGATTGCTCTTTCTAGGCCCAACTCCCGCGACATTGCATAGGTTGTTAACGCCGCACAATACATCGTCGGAAAGAGATAGTGGTATCCGGTTTTGGTAAAAAAGGCGCCAAACCAAGGCAAGATCTCACTCAGGATGGTCACCATGCCGATAGACCAGGCAGCACCGCTGGTCAGGGTGACAAGACCGCGAGCAGATTTTCTTGCCCGTGTCATATGTTTAATAACAGCGGCAATACAGTAGAGCACACCTGAAGCCCAGATCAGTCCAACGACAAAAGGATGAGGATAGACTGCACTGATGAGTCCAAACGTCGCTAACCAAAACCCAAACCAACGCCGTGACGCGAGGGCAATCGTATTATGATTGCCGGAAAATGCCTGTTCTAATCTTAAAGTGGTCAGACCGAAAATGGCCGCGACAGCACCGATCAAATGTAGTTCGAGTTTCGCAGCAAAATGAGGGTCAATCAGCGCGCCAAGAGTACCCGAGGAGATAAAGGTGATCGCGCTTAGTGTAATCAGCCACCAAGAGAACCATCCCATCACCTTAAGTCTGCCAAAGTAGGCGACCGTGCACGCAAAAAGCGCGAGCATAGTTTGTGCGCATACGGCCGCAATCGTGACCGTGAGCATCTGGTTTTGCGCCTTGTGGAAGGCGCTTGCGGTCACTATCCTAAGACTTGTCCGAGACAGAAACCCGTTCTTGGTGGTAAGGTGGATTTCTTTGGTATTTGGCGAAAGCGTAATCGCCTTCCTGTATCCAGCGTGGAGAAGCTCGGATGAGCGATCTTGGCTGAGGTGCATTTTGTTGAGGCTTGTACCCGCAAACTTAAGCGACATGATGTCCGCGCCTAGAGATGCATCAATGAGCAACATCCGTACTTCATTTTCGATCGTATCGAACCTGTCCGTTGACGGTAAGCTGAACTTTTGAACGAGTAAATTAGCTTCTTTTTCCTCTTCCAGGCTAGCTTGTAAAGGCGGGCTTTGGTAGATCGAAAGAAAGTCGCCGCCCAGGGAAATATTCAGGCACAGCATTAAAGATCCGGTGCAAATAAGCATAGCCAGGATCAGCGCCAACTTTTCTAGTCGAGTGCGTGCTTTTCCGCTGACAAAGGGTGCCGAGATCCTCAAGACCTTTGCAGATTCAGGCGCGCCAGGCACCACATTTTTGGAGTGCGTCGGTAAAGAAGTTATCGCTTGTCTCAACCTGGGTTTTGAAGAAGGTTTTGAAGAGGGGTTTGACGCGGTTGTCAATTTAGTCGTTGCAAGTCGATGCGTTTTAAGTCTCGACAGCTCAACCTCACCCTTCGCCTGCGCCTTTGCCGACGAAGGCTGAAGTAAATTGGGGGGCAAAGGGCGCACAAACCAGCTCATCACCCAAGTATTTCGACCTTAAGGAAGCCGGTATAGCGCGCCCAGATGGGCGGCCAAGGCGTAGACCTGGACGGTGAACGCAATGACGATCTTTAGACAAAAGGGTGGCGTTGTGTCTTTTGAACCACCCTTTAACGCCGAGTTTAAGCCTCCCTCAGTTGTGCGACTTGCGACCCACTAAGTAGGTCACGCCGTTCGGACCATAGTACTCCGCGTGCGCAGTGTTCTCTGCCAGGTGGAACACGTCCCCGGCACGATAAGTTTGCTCGTGAGAGGCGACTACGATTTTGATCTCACCCTCAAGAATCAAGGCTTTGGCCTCAAAGGGGTGAGTGTGCGAATCGAGAAAGCCATTGGGGTCACGGCTCACCTTGACGGGTTCGGCAAAACCCTCGGCCGATAGAGAATTAACAAAATTGAGGTATTCCATGAATTTTCCTGAAAAGCTGATCAAGTTTGCTGGCGGACCCATTAGACCCTTTCGATTATCGTAGCGATACCCATTCCACCTCCCACACAGAGCGTCACCAGGCCGCGTTTAAGGTTACGTCGCTCGAGTTCATCTAACAAAGTACCGATTAGGATCGCGCCCGTGGCACCGAGAGGATGACCCATTGCAATTGAGCCACCATTGACGTTAATCTTCTCGGCAGGGATGTTCAGTTTTTTCATAAAGCGCAGCACCACAGAAGCGAAGGCTTCATTGCACTCAAATAAGTCAATGTCGTCGACTTTCAAACCCGCCTTGGCTAAGGCTTTTTCTGCGGCAGGTGTTGGGCCCGTCAACATAATGGTGGGGTCAGTGCCGGTAAGCGCTGTCGCTAAGACTCTTGCTCGAGGCTTGAGGTTCATTCGTTTTGCGATCTCTTCGCTACCAATCAATACCAGGGCTGCGCCATCTACGATCCCGGAAGAGTTTCCGGCGTGATGCACATGATGAATACGCTCGACTTCAGGATATTTTTGTAATGCCACAAAGTCATAGCCCATGGCCCCCATCTTTTCGAACGAGGGTTTGAGCTGACCAAGACTGTCGACACTCGTCTCCGGGCGCACGGTCTCATCGCGATCAAGAATGAGTACACCATTGTCGTCAGTCACAGGAATAATTGATTTCGCAAAACGCTTGGCAGCCTGGGCGGCGGCCGCTTTGTGGTGTGAGTGCATTCCAAACTCGTCGACAATATCGCGTGAAAAGCCTTCGATGGTGGCGATCAGATCGGCGCCAATTCCCTGGGGCACAAAGCCAGTATTGAAGTTGGTTTCTGGGTCGTGGGACCAGGCTCCACCATCAGAGCCCATCGGCACCCGTGACATCGACTCCACCCCGCCTGCGATGATGAGGTCTTCCCAGCCGGACCGAACCTTTTGCGCCGCCAGGTTGACGGCTTCCAGTCCAGAGGCGCAGAAGCGGTTAATTTGCATCCCGGAAACTTTAAGGTCCCATCCGGCGGCAAGAGCCGCAGTTTTGGCGATGACCGAGCCTTGCTCGCCAACAGGACTGACTACACCCAGGACGACGTCTTCAATTTGTGAAGTATCGAGCTGATGCCTGTGCTGCATTTCGGTCATTAGTTGAGTGATCAGTTTGATCGGCTTAACCTCATAGAGCGAGCCGCTGCTCTTGCCCCTGCCCCGTGGGGTGCGGATTGCATCAAAGATAAAGGCTTCAGCCATGAGGGGCTCCTGTCCAAGAATGGGTGATTAATTGCAGTAGTCTAATCAATTTCTTGCTATCGTCCCAGCTAAGTAAACTATTTTGAGAGCTTTGACCATGATTGAACGCACGATTTTCAAATCTGAACATGACGATTTTCGAACCACGGTTCGGCGCTTCCTGGAAGCAGAGGTTGCACCGCACCATGAGTGCTGGGAAGAGCAGGGCTTTGTAGATCGTGAGGTGTGGCTTAAAGCGGGCGAGCAGGGGCTTTTATGTACCTCTATGCCGGAAGCTTACGGCGGTTCGTCAGCCGATAAGCTCTTTTCGGTTGTCCTGTTCGAAGAGGTTGCGAGAATCAACGCTACCGGGCTTGGGTTCAGTTTGCACTCCGAAATCGTTGCACCCTATATTCTGAGCTACGGTTCCGAGGAACAAAAGCAACGCTGGCTCCCGAAAATGGCTCGAGGCGAGCTGATTGGTGCCATCGCCATGACCGAGCCGTCTGCGGGCTCTGATCTTCAAGGCATTAAAACTACGGCCACTAGGCAAGGCGATCATTACCTGGTCAACGGTTCCAAAACCTTCATCACCAATGGGTTTTTGGCGGATTTAGTCATTACCGTCGTGAAGACTAATCCTAGCGCTGGCGCGAAAGGCACCAGTCTCTTGATGCTCGAGCGTGGCATGCCCGGCTTCGAAAAGGGTAAGCGACTGAAGAAAATTGGCCTGAAAGCACAAGACACCTCTGAGCTATTTTTCGATAGCGTCAAAGTGCCCATCGCAAACCTCTTAGGTCAAGAAAATCTGGGCTTTGTTTATTTGATGCAAGAACTGCCGTGGGAACGGCTACAAATTGCGATCAGCGGCGTGAGCAGTGCTCAAGCTGCGATCGACTGGACCGTTGAGTATGTCAAGCAGCGCAAAGTTTTCGGGAACTCCGTGGCTAGCTACCAGAACACTCGTTTCACCCTGGCCGAGGCGCAGACGGAGGTTCAAGTTGCACAAGTGTTTGTGGACAAGTGCATCGAACTTGTTCTAGCACGCAAACTGGACACGGCCACAGCCTCAATGGCGAAATATTGGGTGAGTGACTTGCAATGCAAAGTGATCGATGAGTGTCTGCAATTGCACGGTGGCTACGGTTATATGTGGGAGTACCCCATTGCTCGAGCTTTTGCCGATGCTCGCGTGCAGCGCATTTATGGTGGGACTAACGAAATCATGAAAGAAGTCATCACCCGCTCAATGGGCTTAGGTCTGCCGAAATGAGCGGTCGACAATACGTTGAATGAACTCGATGCCGTCAATGTCGGGCATCTGTAGATCGCAGAAAATAAGTGAAATTGGGGTTTCGCCAACTTCAATGACCTTCAATGCCTGCGCAGCGTCCGTAAAAGCCTGCAACGACTGATGCCCAAGCCTCTTTGTCACTCATCGGCACGCCGATCGAGCGCATGGCGCGCGAGTTGGTACTTCCCGGCAGATTTACTTGCCCTGGAATTCGGCGGGACGTTTGGCAAGGAACGCAGCAACGCCTTCCTTAAAATCGTGAGTTTGAGCGGCCTGATCTTGCAGTTCGGCTTCAAGATCAAGTTGCTGGTCGAGTGAATTCTCGCCACTCTCGTTAAGTGCCTGCTTAATGAGTGCGTAGGCCTTGGTGGGTTGCGTCGCCATGTGCTTGGCGAGTTTTGTAGCTTCGGCCAGCAATTGATCATCTGGAAATATTTTCCACACCATGCCGTAGCGAAGCGCATCGTCTGCTGAAATTTTATCGGCCAGCATAGCGAGTGCACGGGCCCGCACATTGCCGACATAGCGCGGCAGAAAATAAGTACTGCCTGCATCCGGAATTAGACCGATTTTGGCAAAGGCCTGCAAGAAGCTTGCCGACTGCCCAGCAAGCACAATATCGCCGCTAATCGCAAGGCTCATTCCTGCACCCGCGGCGACGCCATTCACCGCGGTGATCACAGGCTTGGGTAGGCCTCGAATTTTTTGTATGTAAAGGTTATGTCCCTTGCGCAAAGTCTCGGAAGGGGTGCGCACGCTGCGCGCTCCTGAAGCGTTGAGATCGGCACCTGAGCTAAAGCCACGGCCTGCACCGGTAATGACAATAGCGCGCACGGCCGGATCGGCGCCGGCCCGATCCAAATAGGCGATCAGAGCCTGCACGATGTCATCATTCAGGGAATTGAGTGACTCAGGTCGGTTAAGTGTCAAGGTCGCGACCGCGTTTTCCAATTGATAAAGCACGGCGTTATTGAATTCGGCCATTTTAGGTTCCTTAAGTATTTGCGTTTACTACCTTACATTATCCCGAGTTTTCGAGCGGCAAGGTCATTCAAGATTTCTTCTGCACCGCCGCCGATCATCATGACTTTGACCTCACGATAGATGCGCTCGCAACGGCCGCCGCGCATAAAGCCACTGCCACCCAGTATTTGTACCGCAGTATCTGCGCAATCACGCATCACTCGAGCCGCATGGTTTTTCACCAAACTTATTTCACCAACCGGTGACTCGCCCGCATCGACTCTTTGCGCCAGAATCATCAAATGTGACTGCACTGGAAGAATATCGTCGATCATGCGCACAATTTTTTGCCGGACGACTTGGTGCGACATTAATGTTTGCCCAAACGTTTTTCGCTCCTTGGCCCATTGCAAAGCTTCCTCCACGCACACTTGAGCAAAGGCTATAGCTTGAGTCGCCATGCCAAGGCGCTCGGCGTTAAAGTTGCTCATGACAATACCAAAGCCTCGGTTCTCCTCGCCCAGGAGATGGCCCTTCGGAACAAAAACATCATCGAAAAACAGGCTTGCGGTGTCGGACGCCCACCACCCCGTTTTTTTGAGTGCCTGCCGGGTAAAGCCAGGGCTATCCCGGTCTACCAAAAACACGGAAACCCCTGCCGCCCCAGGGCCACCGGTGCGCGCGGCAATCACATAAAAGTCTGCACGCATGCCGGAGGTAATAAATATCTTGCCGCCACTCAAGCGGTAGCCACCATCACAGGCGACGGCCTTGGTGGTGAGTTGGGCGACGTCGGAGCCCCCTGAGGGTTCGGTGATGCCTAAGGCACCAATCGCTTCCCCGGAAAATAGTTTGGGTAAAACCTTTTCCTTGATCGCCTCACTGCCCCCCAAGAGAATCGGTTGCACCATGATGGTGTGGCTCATGAGACTGGCATTGATGCCGCCAGCGCCCGCTTTCGAGAGCTCACAGGTGGCAATCATGCGGGTCAATTGGTCGCAGGGCGTGCCACCATATTTTTCGGGATAACCCAAGCCTTGCAAGCCGATGGCCGCCGCTTTGCGATAAAGCCCGCGGGGAAACTCTCCGGCCTCATCCCACTCATGGGCAAATGGACTGATTTCTTTTTCAACAAAGCGACGAATGGCTTGTTGAAAAGCGCGATGATCTTCACTGGCGCCAGGCAGGCTACAAAGATCGAAAAAAGGCAGACTGGGAGCGAGGCTTGAGGCGATGGAGCTTGACATGGTATGGTCGACTGAATCTAGTGGAGGATTTCGTTAATTCGCGTTGCCAGCCTACCAGGCCGACGTGTTCAGATTAACCTCGATCATAAGCTTGCTTGAAGAGATCTGCACTACGTCTTGGGTGTGAATGGTTTTAAAGGTGTCCTTCGACCACAAGCGCAACTGGCCGTGCTGGAGTCATTTCAATCAAACGATCGCGCCTGATGAGTTTGTTCAATGGAGCGTTAAAGTGGTCACTTGAGTGGCTTCTCAGGAGCGGCCTCAGTCAACAAAGCAAGGAGTTCTCATGAAAATAGTCGTGGCCCAAATGAAACATGAGACCAATACTTTTTCACCCGTACCTACAAGACTAGAGCGCTTTTCGGGTGGGCGCGCGCAACCACTTGAGGGGCGCGCAGCCGTGGATGCCCTGAGCGGTACAGGCTCGGCCTCTGCCGCGTTGCTCGACCTCGCCCTCAGGGCCGGGGCTGAAGTTGATTTTGCCCTTGCCGCCAATGCACCCCCTAGTGGCCCGGTCGAAAATGATGCCTTTGACTATATGACGGGCAGAATTTGCGCTGCGGTCCGCACGGGTTGCGATGCGATTCTGCTAGATTTGCATGGCGCCATGGTGACCCGTAGCTTTGATGATGGTGAGGGCGAATTATTACGTCGCATCAGAGCCATCGCTCCCAAGGTCCCGATAGGCATCGCCCTCGATATGCACACCAATTTGTTTCCAGCGATGGTCGATCAATCAACCGTCATCGCTGGATACCAAACCTATCCCCATGTCGATATGTATGAAACCGGGCTGAGAGCGGCCGCGCCCATCATTGCCCTACTGCAAAAGCGTGCGCAACCGGTCATGGCTTGGGGCAATCGACCCATGTTGCCCCATGTCATGCGGCAAGGCAGTGACGATTCGCCGAACCACGAGTTGCAGGCCCGTTGCCGCGAAATGGAAGAGCAGGGTGCCTTGAGTGCGACCGTCTTTGTGGGCTTCCCCCATGCTGACATCACACATGCTGGTTTATCCGCCGTGGTGGTCACCGACGCCAATCCGGGCTTAGCCAGCCGCTATTGTGAAGAGCTCTTGCAAATGGCCTGGGCGCAACGCCAAGCCTTTGTATACTCGGTCGAACCGCTTGCGCTGTCATTTGCACGGGCAGAGGAACTCGCTAATGCGCCGGGCGCAGGCCCGGTCGTATTACTGGATCATTACGACAATTGTGCCTCTGGTGGCACCATGGACACAATGACCGTGCTAGGGGCCATCTTAGATGCAGGTCTAAGCAATGTCGCCGCCTTTGCGATCTACGATCCGGCCGCCGCACAGCACTTGGCGGCTGCTGGGGTTGGTGCAACCGTGACCTTGCCTCTCGGGGGTAACTTGGAGATGCCCAGTATCGGCCAAGTCGCAACTCCAAGAGTACTCACCGGGAAAGTTAAAAAAATATTCGATGGAACGTATCGCAATGAAGGCCCGATGGGGCGCGGTGAAGAAGTGAATATGGGCCTGTCCGTTGTGCTGGATACTGGCAAGGTGGAGATTGCGATCATTTCTCGCCATGTTGAGCCGCACGATATCGCGAGCTTACGGGTGTTAGGAATTGAACCCGAGAAGAAGCGCTTTCTGATGCTCAAGAGCCGTATTCATTGGCGCGCAGGTCTGCGGCGCTATGCCAAGGCGGTGGTCGAATGCGCGGGAGTAGGGGTGTGTACTTCGGATTACAGCACCTTGAATTTCAAACGAGTTCGGCGTCCGATTTTTCCGCTGGATGCGATCTAAAAATTAGGATGGCCTTGGAAACAGTTTATTTCGCCTACGCGTTCATCGCGGTGATGGCCGTCCTCGCAGGTACGGTGGGCGGGGTCATTGGGTTTGGATCGTCTATTATCTTGATGCCAATCCTGGTCTGGGTTTTTGGCCCGAAACAGGCCGTGCCTATTATGGCCATATCTGCCTTGTTCGCAAACGGGTCTCGAGTTTTCATTTGGTGGCGGGAAGTTTCCTGGCCGCCCATTTTTTATTACTGTCTAGCGGGCATTCCCGCCGCAGCCATTGGTGCGCGGACCTTTGTGGAGCTGTCTCCCAAACTAGTGGAAGCGGTGCTCGGAGTTGTCCTCATTTTGATGATCCCTGCGCGTCGCTGGTTGGCCGCTAGAGACTGGACGCTCAAGGCCTGGCAATTAATTTTTCCGGGTTTAGTGATCGGCTATTTGTCCGGTTTAATGGTGTCGACTGGGCCTATCAATACGCCGTTTTTTCTGGCTCATGGTTTAGTGAAAGGAGCTTTTATTGGCACCGAAGCCTTAGCCTCACTGTTAGTTTTCGCCAGCAAAGCCTTAGTCTTACGAAACTACGCGCTCTTACCTGTGGACGCCATTATTAAAGGTGTTTTGGTGGGCATTGCCTTAACAGCAGGGGCCTTCATTTCAAAGCGAATTGTCGAACGAATTAAGGTCGAGCAGTTCAAGCTACTCATGGACGGCGTGTTGCTTTTCGCGGGCCTCAGTATGTTGCTGGCCATTGTGATGGACCGGTGAGGGGCACGGTTCAGTTGATGGGGAGCGCAGTCTTATAGCGCACCTGCTTTAAGGCGAAGGAAGATCGGATTTTCTCAATGCCTTCAATGGGAGTGAGCCGGTCCAATATAAATCTTTCTAAAGCCGCAATATCGGGTACGGCAACGCGAATCAAGTAATCGCTATCGCCCGTCATGAGGTAGCACTCCATCACCTCATCACGAAGACTAATGCTTTGCTCGAAAGCCTCAAGCTCCGCCTTACCTTGTTGCTTCAGGCTGATGGAGATAAAGACGTTTAGACCAAGACCGACTGCTTTGGGTTTGACGAGGGCGACATAACGGTCGATGACCCCTGACTTTTCCAGTGCTTTCACGCGCGCCAAGCAGGGCGAAGGGCTGAGGTGAACACGTTTGGCGAGTTCGACGTTACTGAGTGAGCCGTCAAGCTGAAGCTCTTTAAGGATTTTGATGTCAATGTTATCGATGGAATTCATGACGTCATTTTATGCTCAATATCCAACTTGCTAATCTTTCATAAACTCTCGGAGACATCGTTGAACTGCTAACCCCGTCCGCTACCAGAGTTGAGGCATACTGCCCGTCAAACTTGCGGGCGAACATTGGAGATTCTTATGCGACTTATAAAACTTTTGCGGGGCGGACGACATTTCAGTGCGTGCTTTGCGACTCTGGTCTTGAGCTCGCTACTGTTCACTCCCATACCTGCGAGTGCCGATCCTTCGACGGCTTACCCGAATAGAGCGATCAAAATTATTGTCCCGTTTCCGGCCGGTGGCACCGCCGATGTTTTGCCTCGGATCATTGGTCAGAAACTCAGCGAAAAATTTGGGCAGCCCGTCATCATTGAGAATCGAGCGGGGGCCGGAGGCAACATTGGTGCGGAAGCGGTCGATAAGTCAGCGCCGGATGGCTACACACTCTTGGCGACGCCACCTGCCCCGCTCGCGATTAATCAGAGCCTTTTCCGAACCTTGCCTTTTGATCCTGAGCGCTTTATGCCGATCACGGTGCTCGCTGCCGTGCCAAATGTTTTGGCGGTGAGAGCGAATATGCCAGCCACTTCGACGGCAGGGTTTATCGCCTTGGCCAAGAAAGCACCCGGTGGTTTTAACGTGGCCACTCAGGGCAATGGCACCACTTCACATCTCTCCGCGTCAATGTTCAGTTCGCAAGCGGGTGTTCAGTTTGTCTACATCCCTTACAAAGGCACGACACCAGCGTTGGCCGATTTGATGGGCGGACAAGTGGACGTATTCTTCGACAATATTGGTTCGATGCATAAGCATCATGAGACCGGCAAGACCAAAATCTTGGCTGTAGCAAGCATGAAGCGTAGTGCTCTTTTACCCGATATTCCCACTATTGCCGAGAGTGGCCTGCCCGGCTTTAATTCGTCAACCTGGTTCGCGATGGCGGCTCCTGCGGGCACGCCCCCTGAAATTGTTCAAAAGCTTCATGCGGCCATCATTGAAGTCCTGAAGATGAAGGACGTTCAGGAAAAATTTACGGCGATCGGTGCAGACATTGTAGGAAATTCACCGAAGGAAATGCAGAGCTTTTTAATCTCGGAACGCCAGCGCTGGAAGAAAGTGATCGACCACGCTGGTGTGACCTTGAATTAGGGCGTGTGCATCACTATAATGCCGAAATTAAGTATAAATTCGATATTTAATGCTTTAAAACTGTGTTGTATCCCCCTAATTCAGCAACAGGTGCGGGCCAATTGTTCGTACACTTGCGCCTATGACAAATCTATCCTTGAACCGCTATTTTTTAAGTCTGGCCGAAGCCGCCGGCCATGATCTAGACCCTGACGAAACTGAAGAGTGGCGAGCCTCTCTGCTCTCCGTCCTCGAGAGTGCAGGTCCGGACAGAGCCAAGTTCTTGTTGGATCAACTTAATACCGTCGCACAAGCTCGACAAATGGGCTGGCGACCTAACGGGATTACGCCTTACCTAAACACCATACCAGCCTCGGTAGAAGCGGGCTTCCCCGGTGATTTAGCCATTGAAGAGCGTTTGGGAAGCATCATGCGTTGGAACGCCATGGCCATGGTGGTGCGCGCGAACGCAGCCTACGGTGAGCTCGGTGGCCATATTGCCAGCTACGCCAGTTCGGCGGATTTATTTGAGGTCGGCTTCAATCACTTTTTCAGGGCGGGGCCAGAGGGCGATCTGGTTTTTTTCCAGCCTCATAGTTCGCCGGGCATTTACGCGCGCGCGTTTCTGGAAGGACGACTCTGCGAAGAGAGTCTGGCTCATTATCGCCAGGAACTGAGTGCCGAAAAAATATCGGTGCAAGGGCTGAGCAGTTACCCCCACCCTTATCTCATGCCCGATTTTTGGCAGTTCCCTACGGGCAGCATGGGCATTGGTCCGATTAGTGCCATTTTTCAGGCGCGCTTCATGCGCTATCTTCAAGACCGAAAGCTCAGCGAAGCGGCCCTGCTCAACCACGAGAAGAGCCATCAGCAAAAAAGAGTATGGGGATTCTTTGGCGACGGAGAAATGGATGAGCCAGAGAGCATGAGCGCTCTGACCTTGGCGGCGCGCGAGGGCTTGGATAACCTCACCTTTGTGATTAACTGCAATCTCCAGCGTCTGGATGGACCCGTACGTGGCAATGGCCGCATCGTCGATGAGTTGGAGGCTTTATTTGCAGGTGCCGGTTGGAATGTCATCAAGCTACTTTGGGGCAGTGACTGGGACGGCTTGTTTGCGCGAGATGCTGCCGCTTTGGTGGATGCTTTTGCTAATACAGTCGACGGTCAGATGCAGACTTTTGCGGCCAAGGATGGAGCTTATAATCGTGAGCACTTCTTTGGACAAAGCCCGCGCCTACAGCAGTTAGTGCAGGGCATGACCGATGAGCAGATTGATCGCCTCAAGCGCGGTGGTCATGATCTTGTGAAGATTCACGCTGCCTATGCGGCTGCCTGCGAGCATCCGGGCCAACCTACCGTGATCTTGGCGCATACCAAGAAAGGTTTTGGAATGGGTGAGGCCGGTCAAGGGAAAATGACCACGCATCAGCAAAAGAAGCTCGACACTTCCCAGTTACAGGCCTTCAGAGATCGCTTCAAGTTACCCTTGACCGATCAGGAAGTAGAGGCGGTGTCGTTTTACAAACCGGCCGACACTTCTGAGGAAATGCGTTATCTGCACGAGCGCCGTGCGCGACTTGGCGGCTACTTGCCTCAAAGACACAGTGATGCTGCGCCACTTGCCGTGCCCCCCCCAGATCGATGGGCCACTTTTGCACTGGATGCCCAGGGTAAAGAAATGAGCACCACCATGGCTTTTGTGCGCATGCTTGGCAACCTGCTCAAAGACAAAACCCTAGGTCCGAGAATCGTTCCTATCGTGGCCGATGAAGCGCGTACCTTTGGCATGGCGAATCTGTTCAAGCAGGTTGGAATTTATTCCAGTGTTGGGCAGCGCTATGAGCCTGAAGATATCGGCTCGGTCCTAACCTATCGTGAGGCTACCGATGGGCAAATTCTGGAGGAAGGCATTTCGGAGGCCAGTGCCTTAGCGAGTTGGACCGCGGCTGCAACCTCCTACAGCGTTCATGGTCAAGCCATGCTTCCTTTCTATATTTATTACAGCAGGTTCGGTTTTCAAAGAGTCGGAGACCAAATTTGGGCGGCGGCGGATCAACGCGCTCGCGGGTTCTTGATAGGTGCCACATCCGGCCGCACGACCTTAGGTGGAGAGGGTCTCCAGCACCAAGATGGCAATAGTCAACTGATAGCGGGCACGATTCCAAACTGCCGAAGTTACGACCCGGCTTTTGCCGGCGAACTCGCGGTGATATTGGATCACGGTATGCGCGAAATGCTCGAAGAACAACGCGATGTTTTCTACTACATTACCGCGATGAATGAAAATTATGCCAACCCAAGCCTTCCCGTCGAGGCCAAGGAAGGCGTGATTCGAGGAGCTTATGTATTCAGCCGATTACCATCCTCGAAAAAGAGCAAGATCACACTTTTGGGCTCGGGTGCGATCTTTACCGAGGTTTTAAAAGCGGCCACGATGCTGCATGCGGAGGGCTTTCAAGTCGATGTGGTGAGTGTCACGAGCTGGAACGAACTGGCTCGCGATGGTATTGCTGCTGAACACTCCCGCCTGGGTTTGTTGCCCACCGGACATGTCGCCAAGACTGACGCAGCCCTTGTGGCGGCAGCCCATTCGAGCGAGGCATGGATCACTCAAATGCTTTCGCAAACCAAAGGCCCAATCATCGCAGTGAGTGATTATGTGCGAGCTCTGACAGAACAGATTCGAGCCTTCGTACCCCAAGGGCGCAGCTTTCATAGCTTGGGCACAGACGGCTTTGGTCGAAGCGATACGCGCGCCCAGCTTCGCGCGCATTTTGGTGTGGATGCACATCGTATTGTGAGCTTGGCGCACAAGCTTCAGTAGCGCAAGCCTTTTGCCGCCCGCGCTCCTAGGCGGTTCTTTGGATATTCTCCTGGGTCAGCAACTGGCCCATACCGGCTTGGCCATGCGCATCTACAAAGTGGCAAAAAGTCTGTTCGCCACGAGAGTCGTGTTTGATGACAATTTGTGCAATGCTTTGTTGCTCGACGATTTGATCGATTTTGAAGTCGATGGCCCAAAAGAGTCCGAGATCAAAAGCGATGCGATGGGAGACGCCCTTGGATGGCAACTGCCAAGTGCGAGTATTGGCAAAGGGTAGTGGCGCGTACAGCCCGGAGGAAACACAGAAGCCGAAAGGTAAGGAATCGTTGGCTGATTGAATGAAGCCTCGCCCCGAACAAGACAGATGTAAGTCGCCCGACACAAAGACAACGTTACTGAGTTTTTCAGCAGCAATCACCTCCAAAAGTCGATTGCGTTGCGTCGGATAGGCGCTGAGGGTGTCCTCGTCGAATCCGGAGGCGGGCTGAGCCAAAGTGGCGCGCAGCACCGGAAAGAGTACCGAGCCCGTAAATAAAAATTTTGCCTTTGTTTTATCGACTTGAGCGGCCCACTGCTTAAAAGCTTGGAAATCCTGGTCGGCATACAGGCGATCAAGCTTGCGGGAGCGATGGGAGCGCGTATCGAGCATGAACGCATCGTGCCCACACAGTAAAGTTGCACCCGATAAGTTTTGGTTCGCTCTGCGCGCCTCGCGGCTCTCGTTGCTCGCTTCCCCCAACGCCCTTAAGTTAGGGTAGGCCGGCAGGGAGGGGCCCTGGAAGAGCGTAAACGCATGTAGTGCTAGATCTCGGGTCGCTTGAGAGAGTCCTCCGCTTTGTGTGTAGTTATCGGTGAACTCATGGTCATCCATCTGGCAATGAAGGCTTAATCGTTTCAGGATCATGGACCAAGCGGATGAATCGCTTGTTCGCCCCCCAAAAGCGTCCACGTAGATGCTTGCCAAGCTATCGCTGCGCGGGGCATCTGCGATGGCGTTTCCGAAGGCATCGAGATAGACCTGATCGCCCGTGAGCACTAAAGCTTCCGGCCTCGTGGTGCAGTGTTCGGCCAGCGTTTGCCAATGCTGGTGGGCCTGCTTAGAATGCGAGCGATCAATGAGCCACCCGGGATAGCGACACGAGGCCACCATAAATGAACGCTGCGTGCCCCGAGGACGGCTGAACTCTAACTCGGAAGGTTGGCGTCCATTCGGTGCCACAAAGCTTCCGAGAGCCATAAGAAGCTCCAAATTTTCCCTGAGAAGCGTGAAATCTACATCGCTTTGAAACCCCACTTTTGGTGAGTTGACCGACTCGAATATACCGCCAACGACCACGCTCATGTCAACCGCAAGTTCCTGTTCAGAAAATTCACAGACGAATTGATGCAAACCAGCAAGTTGATCCGTGGACGAAACGCGCCAGGCTTTGTGGAGCTGCCCGGAAAACTGATCCTCGCGATTTTTCGAAGCAGTGACGAGCCCAACGCAAGCATGCGAAAGCTGGTCGCTGAGTCGTTCCTCAATAAAGAACCACAAGCGAATGAGTCCATCCTGAGTTCTCGAGAAGAAAGGGCCGCAGCTACTCGGTTTGATGGATCGAAGTGGCAAGAGTGCCTCAAAAGCGGGGCCTATGGAGGAAGGCCTGAGTTGAGAGTTACCAGAATAATCGTCTAGTTTAGAAGGGGCTTGAGGCGCTGCCAGAAAGTCGATCACGTGGCGGTGTGCATGGAGGTGGGCGTACTCACCGATCAGACTGTCCAAATGGCCAAAGCCCGGCAAGCTCTGAAATTGAATCAAACCCTGCAACCCTTTTGGTTGGAGTAAATCCTTGAGATAGGCGCTGGTGCCTTGAGTCGTTTGCTTCTCAAACATGCCACTACGCTCACCGTGCAACCACAAGCTCTCAAAACTCCCGAATACTTCTTCGAGATAAGTATCCTTCACAAAATCGTTGATGCCCTCCTTATTGACCACGCGACCACTTCGAGCAAACGCCCCGACTTGACGATAGGTCGCGAGGTTTACGGGGCCGATAATCTCGTGAATATTGCGCTTCACGTCGTCGTTTAAGTTTGCATTGTCCCAAGTTTGACCGTACAGCCAGAACGCTTTTCGGGTGACCCCGACCCAGGGGCTTGCTTCTCGGGCTTCGGGCTCGCCCGTATCGAAGCCCTCAGGATAAGGAAAGCTCATGGCCAGTCGATCAAGCAGCGACTCCATGGGCTTAACGCTTCGATCTTCCTTCAACCAAGGACCGAGTTGTTGTTGTCTCACTAAGGCATCCAGTACGCCCGCCACCCGACCTCTTACCGCATTGGCACGAGTCACCGCAAGGAGCGGTGCGACCTGGAAAAAACAAGCCTTCGCGACGCGCTTACGACTCAATTCGAATCGTGCCTTGCCGGAACTCCAACTACCGTCGAACTTGCCGGCTTGCGCCTGGGCGAGTAGGGCCATGGAAAATTGCGCGGAACCCATGCAATGCGCAATGACATGAATGCCACTTGATGCCGCCGTCAAATTAGCGGCCTGTCGCACAGAGTTTTGTTGCCAAACATATTCAATTAGGCAGGGAATATCTTCGGCGGCAACCGCGTCAAAGCTAATCGCGTGGTTGATCAAATCACTCAACGAGGATGAAGTGCGAAGGTCGGCCACATAGACATCGTAGTCAGCCTCGAGTAACGATTGCACCATGTTCTTTCCAATGCGAGGCGAACTCCACATCGAAGACGATATCGCGTATCCGTGGAGCAGGAGGACTGAACCGCGCGGCCTGACGGCCCTGGTTTGGTAGACCGAGATCAGGTTGTAACTTGGGTCAGAAGGCGGCTCCGATTTCGCTTGAAGAGTATGAAGTCTTTTTTCGAATTTCCGCCCGAGATCGCGGTAACTCTCACCGGGCTTGGGCTCCTGGGTAAGCGTTCTTCCGAATTCGCGCACCGGGAGCCAGTAATGTTTGGGCTCAAAACTGAGCCCCGCCACTTGTAAGGCTCCGGAGAGGGGATCCGCTTCCAGTGCTGCCTTGGGATAGTCCGGTGGGCCGAACTCATAGAAATAGGTGCTGAGAATCACGCGCAAGTAAAACAGGCCGTAGCTGGCGACCTTAAGCAGCGACTCCGGTAAGTTGTTTTGATGACTTACTACGGGGACGCCTTCCGTCAAGAAGTAATCGACATCTACCAAGAGCTTGCCTTCCCAAGTAGTCTTATCGCCCTGCTGAAGGCACAATGGCAAAGTGAACAAGTCCTTCCAAACATTGCTGTCGCGTCGATAGCGAATGGGCTTGCAGCCCTGGCCCCGCACTACGCTCCCGCTTTTCGAGCGAACCAAAAAGTCGTAGCGTACTTCTCGGGTGGCACCAACATGACCGAGAAAGCTCAACACGGAGGCAAAGTTACTGCCCGCTAGTGAGCTCCTCGCCTCAAGGCCTTGCTCGCGTTTGAAACGACGGTCACGATAGATGAGACCAGCCCGCAATGCATTGCGCAAAGAAGGCTTACTGGTTTGTACAAAGAGCTGAATCGTGCCGGATTCGATTGCAACACTATCGCCCAGTTGCTCCCAGTCTTCGTCAGCGAATGCTGGGAAAGTCAACTTGCGTTTGATGATTCGAAGGTGTCCGTTTAGTGCACACAGATGGTCGGCACTCGTCAAGAACTTCTTGAGGTCCGACGGGCGATAACCAAGCTGAAGCTCAAGATAGACCAAACCTGCCTGAATGTCTTCTGAGCGAATCGATTCGATACTGAATACAGTGTTTAGCCCTTGCAAATCGCTAAGTTTCGTGCGTAAGCGCTCCTTGAATTCGAAGGAGGGGATGGAGGTGGCCTCCTTGGGTCGTATGATGGTGGGTCGGGGTGGCAGCTTGGTTTGGTTTCCGGCTTCAGGGCCGATGAGCTGCGCGGGCGATCCGAGTTCGGTTTTATTCTCATGCTGGGTCAGCAAATGCTCTAGGTCAAGCTCGATAAGTTTGTCCACCGCATGTCCCGCTAATGCGGAGATGGTGAGCAGTGGATTGGTCTCGAGTGAACAGGGCAGGATGGAGCCATCCATCACGTAGAGCCCAGGAATCACCCGTCGATTGGAGCGATCAAACACCCGGCCTCTAAAGTCGACGACGCCTTGATCGACATCATCGGCCATAGGACAGCCTCCCAGTGGGTGAACGGTGACGGCGGAGCCTCCTGGGGTCCCGCGCATCATGGACCTAATGGCCTTGGGCACGGGTTCTCGGAGCGGATTCGGAAGATACACCCCGCCGAGCTGCTGGGGATGGGCTAGGATTTGATCAAGGAGCGCCTGCTCTCGAGAATGCTGAGGTGCCTCGAAAGGAGGGGGCCGTTCGTTTGTCCACTGAATTTTGGCGTGGGCGACTGACCCCTTGTGGGCGGCACCGGTGAGCACAACCTTCCCACTTGCCGAATCGCGGGTCATGGCCAGATAGAACTCCGAGCGCGCAATGGCCGCTGAATCGTTGGCGAGTGGATCGACCCCTTCGCCTTGAGATGCGCTCGAAAAGCCCTCGGTCATCTTCCGGAACATCGCACTGGTGGTGAGCAATTCTGAGCCAAGCTCGGAAATCGCCAAGGGAATGGCACAATCCTCAATGGTGAAGCTGGCCGGGGCCAGCCCGTCGCGTCCCTCTGAGTGAGCCCTGGGTATGATCTGGATCGCACCCGTAATGGTCGGTCCGGGGCGTTCGTCGGGTGCCGTGTTGATCGCTGCTAAACCTAGGCCGAGGCCTTGAACTGCAACGTGCGTGTTGTAGCGCGCGCTGATCGAGTCTCCGTTGGTTGAAAAGTTCTTGCCTAAGGACCTGGAGAGTCGGCTATGGAGACCATTACTGCGCAGCAAGATCTCGCTGCTACCAATAGCCCCTCCGGCAAGAATGACGATCTTAGCCTCGATGCTCAGAGGTCGCAGGTGATCTTGTGCGTCGACACTTTGCGTCGAGCGGACCTCGATACGAAACCGCTTGGAAGTTTCGTCCCAGTGAATCTGATCGACCAGGGCCTCGGTGTAAAGCTCGGCGCCATCACGCTTGGCTTTGGGCAAGTAGTTGGTGGTCAGCGTGTTTTTTGCCCCAGTATTGCAGCCCGTGCAACAGTTTCCGCAGGAGATACACTCCGGTTGCTCGATGCCGTTTTCGTTAAGACCGTTTTCGAAGCGCACGAAGTTTACCGTGATGGCCGGCCGTTCGATGACAGCGTCATAGCCTTCGGGCAGAGCGTCCGGCTGAAGTAGTTGCGTGTGCAAGCGTTCCAGCGCTTTGAGCTTTTTCGGGGCATGCGTCTCGGGCAGAGGCTTGGCCGCTAGACCTATCAGGGCGGCGTCAAAGTAAGGATTCAGCCTGGCAGATTGGGCACCTTTAAATTCTTTGGGCCAACGAGGGTCTTTAAAGATCGCTGAAAGGGGACGTTTTGAGACATTGGCGTTAATTTGTGAGCCACCGCCTAAGGCATTTGCCACCAATACCGAGACACTGCTGTCATTGGCCGAGTCGCTCGGAAAGAGCTGGAACAAGCTATTGGGATAACCAAGTTGTGAGCCGGTCCGATTTCCGTTGATGCGTATTTGACTGGGGAGTTCAGCAATGTTCTCCGGGAACTCGCCTGGCAAAAACTCCTGTCCACGCTCTAATACGATAATTCTTTCTGACTTCTTCGGGCTCTCATGACGCGTTTTCAAATACTCAGCGAGTTTTTGTGCGGCGACTGCGCCTCCATACCCGCTTCCAACGACCACGATGTCTGCGAAAGTTTCACGTCCTGGGGAGTGCGGGGTTTTAGGCTGTTGACTGCGCTCGAAAAGCGTTTGAAAGGATTCCGAGAGCCAATACATGAAAGTACCCTTGAAACACGGTGAATGACACCGTTTAGGTTGTGGAGTGGGTGATCAAGCGAAGCACCGCTTCGCGATACAAAACTATGCCTATATCAACTTTTTGCTTCCAGTAATTCAATGATCTTTTGCACGCGCAAGGGCTTGTACATCACCTGAATGGCGGCATCTTGAGCACGCTGGCTGACTTCCTTTCGAACATCGCCGGTGATGAGTATGCTTCGGATGTTTGGCCATTGCGCGCGCATTGCCTCGATCAAGTCGATACCGTGGTAGGACTCGGAGATTTGATAGTCAACAAAAGCGATATCCACTCGGCCTCGGACGTCTTTCAACAATTGGAAGGTGATATCGGGGTTGGCACAAATCAGTACCTTAGCGCCGAAGGTCTCCAACACCATTTGAAACGACTCTCTCACCAAGGCATCGTCATCGACGATTAGCACGGTTTTATTTGAAAGTCTGAACTTGGCAGGTAAGTCTGCCGAGCTTTGCATGAGCGCTTCGGGAATCGCTGAAGCCTGACCCTCTACGGGCACAATGACCGTGAAGGTCGAGCCCTGAGCGAGGCGCGACGTGAGACTGACTTCGGCCGCCAAGAGTCGCGCCGCTTTGTCCACGATGCTTAAGCCTAAGCCCAGTCCTTTGCTGCGCGAGCCGCTGGTGACCCCAATTTGAAAGTACTCTTTGAAAATACTCTCTTGAGATTCCTGTGCGATACCGATACCGGTGTCCTTGACCGTAATCGTCAATTTCTTGTCAACCATAGCTGCTGTGACGCTGATCGAACCGTGCTCGGTAAAGCGAGCGGCATTGCTGAGAAAATTCCTGACGATTTGCTCAAGTAAGTCTGGATCAGAAACGACGAAAATATTGTCAACTTGAAGAGAGATTGCTACCCCCGGCCGAACGCTTGGGCGCGTTTCATCGAGCAACGATTGCAGCATTTCGCGCAAATTAAAGGCCGACCTATTGACCTTCACCTGCCCGGTATCGAGCCGTGAAAATTCGAGCAGGGCCTGAAGAATGCGCTCCATGGCGCCCAAGGCTCGCTCAGCGCCTTCGGCAATCTTCTTCGTCGATGCGAGGTCAGGGGCTGCCTGAATGGCAGAGATCAAGAGGCCCAAGCCCATGGCTGGCTGGCGCAGGTCATGACTGGCCGCGATGAGAAACGAGGTTTTAGCACGGGAAGCGTTCTCAACCAGAGATCGTTGAGCCAAGAGTTCCTTCGCTAACTGAAGGTTCTCCAGTTTGGCCAAGATCGATTCTCTGATCGATCTTGCGCTCGAAAGTAAGCCCCCGATCATCAAGGCAAAAACAAGGATGAGGAGCAAGGCAATACCCCATGAATTGAAGTCCCCCTGCCCGGCCCAGGCGATGACGCTGCCCAGGAAAATTGGAACGGTCCAATAGGGAGTCCACCGCGGGTAGCAGCCTTGCGCTGCCATGCCACCGGCTATCCAGCCGACGTACAACATGGTCATCAGCGAACGGTGGTCGATACTTAAGGTTGGAAACCAGGCGAGGATTGCAAACATCGCGACCCCGCCAAGCGCAAGCCCTGTGCCGGTGATCAAAAAGCTAACCGCGCGCCTGTTGGCGTAATCGCCGGGCTGCTTAAGTACCCAAGACACACCGACAAGTCGTACCAGGAAAATTACAGCCAGCAAGCCAGCCCAGATGCTTGCATGACGCTCACCGACGCTGGGCGAGAGTTGATAAGCTAGGAAAGCGATCATCGCCATCGCCGGAATAGGGGTTCTCTTCGCACCTTCCAGGAATAGAAGCCTTCGTTCTAAGTCGACCTTTGGTAAGAAGCGATTTAGATCAGATGTGTCAAACAATTTCAAAGTGATCCTGTCTCGGTCATAGTCAAACTCAATCATCTCCTATTCGTATCAAATTAGTAAGGTGAAGTTTCTATTTCTCAAGTAACCGTGTGTATTTACGCTAGCGCACATAGAAACAACTAGGACTTGAAGATAATAGTAGATTTTTATGGGTATTCAGGCAGACAATGAATGATTCCTGACCACAGGAATGATTGAACCCCCCTGGGATATCTTGATTGTTGATGCCTATCCAGGCAATCGCCGCGAAATGCGGCAGATGCTTCGTCTTGGATCCGACCGGCAGTACAACTTTACCGACGCGACTTTAGGCGCCGAAGGGTTGACGGCAATCCGTAGTAGGAGTCCGAATCGTTACGATTGCGTGCTACTCGATTCTTCACTTCCCGATATGGATGCATTGGGATGGTTGTTGCATTTGGAGCTACACCCCGCGCTCAACGTGTCGCCTGTCATAGTAATCATTGGTGGCGAAAAAACTGATAGTAAAACCCTGCTACGCGCGGGTGCCCAGGACTTTATCGGGAAAAGTTGGAGCAGTCCTGAGAGCTTAACCCGCGCCGTAGAAAGTGCGGTCGATCGCTTTGCGTTAATGACTGAACGCAAGCTTGCGAGAAGACAATTGAGTTCGACAGAGTCCAAGCTCAATTTGGGTGCAACGCTCGCTGGATTAGGCCAAGGAGAGGTTGACTTTCATTCGGATACTTTCACGCTAAACGAAATTGCGGCAAAGATTTTTGATCTTCCGGCGAAAACCGTATTGCCGAGAAAAGATTTACATGCGGTCTTTCATCCAGATGATCGCCTGTTTCTAGAAAAGACTATAGCCGCTTCGCTTGCGCCAGAAGGTGAGGGTTCCTTGTCTCTGGAGCATCGCATCATCAAGCGTGATGGGTCGATTGCCTGGGTAAGTGTTCGAACTCAAATTGAGTTTGCCAACCACCCCTCGCTTAAAGATCGTCCCGAGAAAGCGCTATTGGCCGTATTGGATGTCACGCAAAGAAAATCAACCGTTGAGTTGCTTGAAAAATCGGAAAACCGCTACCGTTCACTGTTTAACTCGATTGGCGATGGTTTTTGTATTGTGAAGTTATTGTTCGGTTCGAACGGTAAGGTTTCTGATTATCGGTTTCTTGAAGTGAACCAGGCGTTCGCAAGACAAACAGGTTTGGTAAATGTGGAGCAAAAGACCATCCGGCAACTGGTTCCTGATATTGATGACCATTGGTTTGATCTTTATGGGTCGGTCAGTAGTACAGGCCAACCGATCCGGTTGGAGAGTTTTTCGAAGGCCTTAGATCGATGGTATGAGATCTATGCTTTTCGGATTGATAGCGTCGAAAATGACCAAGTCGCGATCCTTTTCAAAGACATTTCGACCCGTAAGTCAGCCGAGTCAAAATTAAACGACGCGATTGCTAGCGCTGAAAGAGCAAGCCAGGCGAAATCGGAGTTTTTAACCAACATGAGCCATGAGTTGCGAACCCCGCTCAATTCTATTCTTGGTTTCGCCCAACTCATGCAAGCGGGCGATCCGCACCCTTTACCGAAGCAGGCCCAAAGTTTAGACCATATTGTGAAGGCCGGATGGTATTTGCTGAGATTAATAAATGAAACCCTGGATCTTGCGGTGATCGAGTCGGGTGTGGCACCTACCTTTTTTGAAGAGGTCAATATGGCAGAGGTGCTTCAAGAATGCGAAGAGTTGATGAGGCCTCTCGCAAAAGAGCGACAGATCGTCATCAACTACGAAAGTATTGATCGTCAGTGTTTCGTCTTTGCCGATCAAACCAGGGTCAAGCAAATTTTGATCAACTTGCTCTCCAATGCCATTAAATACAGCCATTTGGGCTCGGTTGTAAAGGTAACCTGTGTGCACAAGAGGATGGGTTACGTACAGGTCGAAGTGATTGATGCTGGTCCGGGTCTGTCGGCGAGCGAGATAGCGCTTCTTTTTATGCCGTTTCAACGCCTTAACAAAACGGCAAACTCCGTCGCGGGCACCGGGATTGGGCTGGTGATGTGCAAACGTTTGACGGAACTCATGCATGGAACAATTGGCGTGGAAAGCGTTGTAGGCGAGGGCTGTTTGTTTTGGATTGAGCTACCCGAGGCGGAGTTTTGTGAATCGAAACCAGGGGCGCTTCTCAACCCAAGCACGCCCGCCGAAATGAGAAACCAACTTACCGAGCCAGACGCGACCTACTCGCTACTGCACATTGACGATAATCCGCTCAATATAGAACTCGTTCAAGAGTTAATCCAGCGCCGCCCGAACCATCGCTTGCTCAGCGCCAGCCATCATGCGCTTGGTCATGAGCTCGCTCAGGCACACCAGCCTCAGGCCATTTTAATGGACGTCAACCTTCCCGGAAAAGCCGGGATGGAGAGCTTAAAAAGACTGCGCGAAAACCCATTAACAGCTCATATCCCCGTGATCGCATTGAGCAGTAACGCGAAGCCTCAGGAAATTGAACAGGGAATTTCGGCGGGCTTTTTGCGCTTCGTTCCAAAGCCCATCAATGCCGACGATTTTCTCTCTGCAGTCGATGAGGCCTTGGGTTTAACGGATAAAGCTAAAAGCTAATTCCTGGGTCGCGCAGCGCTACCGGGTTTGCGCTTCAGTTCTGTACTCCTACGCACATACATAAGCCCTTTGATCGGTGAGACTCTCATCCCAGTTCGCTCAGGTTTTCATTCACTGGCGAGCCAGAGAACCGTTCCCATCGTTCATTAAAAAGGAAGTGTTATGAAAAATTCTTCGAAATCTGACAAGGTGCAGGGCGAAGGCGATATTGAGGCTGATCGACATTATCGGGATTCCACTGAGAACTTCGTTAAGTCGGGGAAAGTCCCAGAGGCGATCAAGAAGTCAGTCCCTCAAACTTCGAAAGAGGCCGACGAGCTGAAGCAGGCCGAGAGCGTCGGACTATCAAAATCCAAGGGTGAAGATCCATCTTCACCGCGCTCACCAAAGCGAAACACTTAATTCACATTTGGCCGCGCTTATGTTCAGTGTTGGCTCTTCTTGACTCATCCTACCTGCTCCCTTTAGAGCTGACTTACGACACAAGCGAAAGAAATTAAATGGCCTATCAAAGCGTCAATCCCTATGACGGAAGGCTCGTAAAATCATTCGACGAAACCTCCGCCATCCAGTTGGAAGCAGCGTTGAGTGGCGCGCAGGGATGCTTCGCGACATGGCGAGATACCAAATTCTCGCACCGAGCTGCGATCGCAAATAAGGCAGCCGCTCTAATGCGCGCACGAGTCGACGAGTTCGCTAGGCCCATGACTCTCGAAATGGGTAAGCTTATTCAAGAGGCGCGCGGTGAAGTGGCGTTGAGCGCCGATATCATCGATTACTACGCGGATAATGCCGAAGGCTTTCTGGCGACTCAAATCTTAGCTCCGAGCGTAGGAATGGCTGAAATTTCGTGCGAGCCCCTCGGTGTGCTCTTCGGTGTACAACCATGGAACTTTCCGTACTACCAACTAGCCAGATTTGCTGCGCCCAATTTGATGGCTGGAAATGTGGTGATGGTAAAACACTCCGCTTCAGTTCCTCAGTGTGCTCTTGCTTTTGAAAAGTTGTGGTTGGACGCGGGCGCACCGAAGGGCGCATATACGAATCTATTTATTTCTCATGATCAAGTCAATCAGGTCATTGATGACCCAAGAATTAGGGGAGTGGCACTGACCGGTAGCGTTGAGGCCGGCAAGAAGGTGGCTGAACGTGCTGGCAGAAATATGAAGAAGTCGACCATGGAGCTCGGCGGAAGTGACGCCTTTATCGTGCTGGAAGATGCTGACTTCGAGAAGACGCTGAAATGGGCGATATGGGCCAAGATGAACAACACGGGTCAGTGCTGTATTGCCGCCAAACGTTTCATCATTGTTGATGCAATATTCGATCAGTTCCTCGAGCGGTTTCAAAGGGCCTTAACTGCGTTAAAGCCAGGCGATCCCATGGATCAGACGACCACTCTAGGTCCACTTTCCTCGGAGGCGGCACTCGTCAAACTGTTGGAACAAGTGGATCGGGCTATTGCTTCAGGGGCGAAGTTAGTGATGGGTGGCACCCGCATAGATCGCCCAGGCGCTTTTATGCAACCGACCATACTCACCGATATCAAAGAGGGCAATCCGGCGTTTTCGGAGGAGTTCTTTGGACCCGTCGCGTTATTATTTAGAGTTCGCAACGAGCAAGATGCGGTAGACCTCGCGAATCAGTCTGAATTTGGGCTGGGAGGATCGGTCTTCACTGGAGATGAGATTCGTGGTCGAAAAATTGCGGCGCGCATCGATACCGGAATGGTATTTATCAATCATCCGACCTGGACGGCTGCCGACCTGCCATTTGGGGGGATTAAAAACTCGGGCTTTGGACGCGAGCTGTCCAGCCTAGGAATACATGAGTTCGTCAACAAGAAACTTATTCGAGTTTCGAAAATTGATGATCCCGCTTAAAGAGTTTTGATACACGTCGTGAGGATCAATTGTTCGGTGGCGTACGGACTAACGTAGGAAGTCCATCGATAATAATTCAAACAAGGATGAGACAGCATGAACGGGCTTTATAAAAATAAGTTTGATTCTTCCCGATTTTTCGAATTAGCTTGCCTGCACTTGGGTTTGCCGAATACGAAATCAACTTCCGTAGTGAGTAAGCAGCCTATGAAGTCTCAAGACATATTCGTCTGTCCAATGCACCCCGAGGTTCGGAAGAACGATCCGAGCGTCTGCCCCAAATGCGGCATGCGATTGGAACTAATCCCCCCAAGCCTTGAAAGTGGCGAAAATCCGGATCGCCTTGACGAGAAAATTAACGATCAAAACATTTCCCGAAGCCCCTGTTGAATTCGCCGACCTAAAAATCTTAGTGATTAAACCCTCAGAAACTTTTATGAATATAGAAACGCAAACCAGTCCGCAACTTACCCAACTGGGTGATTTGATTAAACCAATGCGAGTCGCAATGATGACAGTCATTGACGAAGATAGCGCGCTTATCAGTAGGCCCATGGCCCCTCTTGAAATGGACGCAGACGGTGCGATTTGGTTCTTCACTGATCTTCATTCGGCTAAGGTTCGTCAGTTAAGTGCCGTCAATTTAAGCTTTTGCAATGCTGACGATGCAACCTACGTTTCCATCTGTGGGCGCGGTGAGGTGCATACCGATCGCGATGCTATTGAACGCCTGTGGACGGTCGCCGCCAAGCCTTGGTTTCCTAATGGCAAGGACTCACCGAATTTAGCGCTCTTGAAAATTGTTCCTGGGAGCGCTGAATTTTGGGACGGACCGCACAGTAAGATGGTCCGAATGTTCGCAATGGCCGCATCGGTTCTCGCGAGCAAGCCTATTGGTACGGGTGAGCACGACACTCTCACTGATCTCTCGCCCGCGGAGCGCTAGTATGAGAGCGATTGCCTTACTTCTATTGTTGACTGTGTCGGGTGTCTCGTTGGCGAAACTTCCTGCGTCAAGCGAATTGGAAAAAGATTTAGCGCTTCGAAATGCGTCACGTCAAACCTGGAGTACTAAGTTAGACGCATTCGCCAGTTGTCAGGCTCAAGATAGGGTCGTTAAAAAATATCAGGATGGTTTGAGATCGCAAGGGAAGGCCGTACCCGTGGGTTTAGATACAGGGCCGTGCACCGATCCAGGCCCCTACGCGGCCGATGCGGGCACACCAATCGCCAACCGCCCAACCGAGGCCTCAGGTGCACATAGTCCACCTGGCACGGCGGTCACTCCACCAAGTACAATAATTCCCCAGGCGGAATTGCAGAAGAAGAAGTAACGCGAAATGAGCATAGCGAAGCGCACACAAGTCAAAAAGTTGCTTGCAGGGGAAACATTTTGATCCGGATTTGCATTGTCGATGACCACGCTCTTCTGCGTCGCGGCATGACGGAATTTTTGGAGGAGGAAAGCGATCTGCGGGTGGTTGGCGAAGGCGCAACCGGCCTGCAAGCCTTAGAGCTGGTGCGCTCACTTCACCCGGACGTTCTGCTTCTTGACATTAATATGCCCGGCCAGAGCGGAATAGAACTGATGCCCTACCTTTTATCGAAGGATCCATCGCTCAAAATCATCATCCTTAGCGGCTTGTCGGAGGAGCAATACGCACTTACGTTATTGCGTAACGGTGCAATGGCTTACCTCAGCAAACAGGGCGATCCTGCGGACATTGTGAGCGCGATTCGAACGGTTGCCACAGGACGGCGATTTGTGACCGGTAGGGTTGGAGATTTACTCGCCCAACAATTAAATAAAAGGTCGTCCGATGGACCGCTACACACCCAATTGTCCGATCGTGAACTTCAGGTTTTTTTAAGACTTTCCAGAGGTGAAACCGTTGGAAAAATCGCCGAGATGCTTTCACTGAGCGTCAAAAGTGTTAGCACCTACCGAACCAGGACCATGGAAAAGCTTTCGCTAGCTTCCAATAGCGACCTGACCTATTACGCGATCAAGCACGAGTTAATTCACTAAGGGTTTTGAGAGACATGGGATCATTTCTTCCGATAAAGTGGCCTGCGAGCGACGTTTTAGTAGCGCTGATGATTAGCGTGCTGTCGGTGGGTGTCGCCTTAAACGAGGTTGGCCTTGAGCGATCGGTCGATTTTAGAGAGATTGCTTCTTTGACGACCACGCTAGTGGCCGTGCTGTTTATTTGGTCGCTCATTGCGAAACGCCAAAGTTCAGTGGAAGCTGCCGTAAGCGAGCGTACGGCTTCGCTTTCGCAGTCCGCTTGCTACTTACAAGGTTCACTTGAATCTGAGCGTTTAGCTTTGTCACAAGAGCTTCACGACGAACTGGGCGCAATTTTAACCATGGCGAAGTTAGATGTCGCTCGTCTCGGTGGCAAGGTGTCGCCGTTGTCTCCGGCCTTGGCTGCTTGTCTTAAGGATTTAGATCAATCACTCAACGCGGGCCTAGCTTTGAAATCGAAAATTGTGGAGGACCTTCGTCCTTCAGGTTTATCCCACCTAGGCTTGAGCGCCACTCTTGAGGATTATCTTTCCGGATTCCAGAAACGGGTGAATTTGGAAGTCGACTTGAGTATGGATTTTCGCAAATTAGACACCCAAATCAGTCTCATTGCATTTCGAATTGTCCAGGAGTCATTAACAAATATCGTGCGGCATGCGCAGGCAGGGAAGGTGACGGTCAGTTTAAAAGAAAACTCATGCTGCTTACACATTGTTATTAAAGACGATGGAATCGGCTTTGAATCTAGCCAGGCCAAGAGCGCTGTGCATGGCATTGCAGGAATGAGTCATCGAGCTAATTCAGTCGGCGGCCGTTTGGAGATTTCGTCACGGGCGGGAGCGGGCACGACTGTTTATGGGGTTCTGCCCGTCAACCTGCGGATTTCAGAAAGACGGAATATTCGGCCAAGCGAATTACGATTAAATCCCCAGAGTCTCACCAGCAGTTCAATTTTTTAAAGGAGCCCAAAATGCTTTATTACGCTGTTGTATTTTTTGTGATCGCGCTTGTTGCGGCAGTCTTTGGTTTTGGCGGAATAGCGGCTGGTGCCGCAAGTATTGCTCAAACTCTTTTCTATGTATTCTTAGTTATTGCGATAGTCTCCTTCGTAGTGCATTTGGTGCGCGGGAAAAACGCCTAGAGACCCGCCAAGTTATTAAGCTAGGAAATTCTGTTTGGTTGTCTCCTCCCTTTCGGCCCTTTCATAAGGGCCGTTTTTTTTCGAGAGAGTTTAGTTGTTGCATTTTTTCTGCATGCCTTTTATGGCGAGTTTTTGCACCCGACTGCTCTTATTGGTGGCGTCAGTGTTTTTGGGTAGTTGCGCTACAGGATCGGTGGTTGCTCGTCAAAATCTTCCGACACCAAGTGAAATTCGATCG
Organism: Betaproteobacteria bacterium; assembly: GCA_031421635.1. GTDB lineage: Bacteria > Pseudomonadota > Gammaproteobacteria > Burkholderiales > Burkholderiaceae_E > JAPOKJ01. The sequence continues at coordinate 70,036 of JANOPA010000072.1, forward strand.
CCAGACTCGAAGTCCGTTGCCCAGCAATTGGAAGCCTCCGGGTCAAGGGGTCGGCTCACCTTGGAACAGCGTGAACGCATGATCAAACGATTGGGTGCTCAAGGCCACGCCAATTCTGTCCAGCGGCATTTAGCGGCCATGAGCGCTCAAGACGAAGTGGAACTCTATCCGGGAAACGAGGCAAAATTGCTCGTCGATGGGCCGGCAACCTATAAGGCCATGTTCGCCGCAATTGAAACGGCTACGCAATCGGTGCTTTTAGAGAGTTACATTATTGAGGACGTCGAAGTCGCTCAGCGCTTAGCCAGCTTGCTCGCCAAGAAGCGCGCTGAGGGAGTGTTAGTGGCCATTATTTATGACGGCCTGGGTTCTTTTGGTACCGACGAGAGCTACTTTGACGGGCTTCGTGCTTCAGGCGTTTTGGTCTGTGCATTCAATCCTGTTAAGCCCACAACGCGTCTGGGCTACTGGAATATTTCCCATCGTGACCATCGTAAGATCTTGACGGTCGATTCCCAATGGGCTTTTACAGGCGGGATTAACATTAGTGCGGTGTATTCCTCTGGCTCATTCTCGAGAAGTCAGATTTCAAAGGCTCCGGTGAATCCGAAATCGGGTTGGCGTGACACCCAGGTACAGATACGAGGACCTGCCGCCTTGGCTCTTGACCAACTGGTCAGGCAAACTTGGCTATTGCAAGGCTGCGAAGGAGTTCTGGCTCAATCTTTACCGACATCGGTGCGCTCAAAGCAAGCCTTCGGTGAGGATGTCATCAGAATTGTTCCCAGTACCCCCAGCGCTGTTTCCAATCCTATTTATACCTTGCTTCTGACCTCGATTGATGCTTCACAGCGATCAATCTACGTGACCATGGCTTACTTTGCGCCTGGCAAAGACCTCATTGAGGCAATTTGCGATGCCGCCCTGAGAGGCGTCGATGTACAGCTTATATTGCCCTCGGTTAGCGATTTCTCACCGGTTCTTTATGCAGGTCAAAGCTATTACCACCGCCTGCTGACGTCTGGCGTAAAAATTTATGAACTCCAATCTGCCGTGTTGCACGCGAAGACTGCGGTCATCGACGGCGTTGTTTCTACGATTGGGTCAAGTAATCTGGACTGGCGAAGTTTTGCTAGCAATAATGAAGTCAATGCCGTGATGTTGGGTGAGACTTTTGGACAGTCGATGACCAAAATGTTTAAAAATGATCTTGAGGTTTCACAACAAATTACCCTAGCGCAATGGGAAAAGAGATCGTTATGGCGACGAACAAAGGAGCAGGTGTCCAAAGCGCTTGAACGCTTTTGGTAAGTCAAACGAGATTCAGCAAACTCAAAGCAGGGCTTCGCGTGCGGAAGAATTGGATTCCAATCGTAGTCCTCAACTTCGGGGTCGCTTTTGTTGTTGCATTCTGGGCCTGTGAGCGTGCAGGCTGGCCTTTTCTAGCTGCACCTGCTGAACGATGGCTGAGTAGTCGTGTCCAAAGAGAGGTTTCGCTCAATCGAAATGACCTTCTCGGGTTTCACCTCAAGCTCTGGGGAATGATTGATTTGCAAGTCAAAAAGTTAGAGGTCGCAAAAGCTGAATGGAGCGATAGAGGGCCGATGCTGATAGCCGATAACCTTCATGCTCAGCTCGGTTACCGCGATTTATTCAATTCCAGGAATGGAGGTCCCTTGAGGCTTGAACGGCTCTCCGCCGACACCGTTCAAATTGATTTAGAAAGGCGTACGCTCCAACAGGCCAACTGGATGCTACGCGACCGAGCACGAGAGATCGACTTAAAGCCTTTCTTCGAAAGTGTAGCCTTCGGCGCGCTTGAGATTGGCAAAGGGTCATTCTCGATCAACGACGCCGTGAAGCATTTAAGCTTGCAATCTGACTTCAAGTTTGTTCAGAACGAAATTTCGCAACAAAAACCTTCCGACTCGGGTGGAATTGTAGCCTCTGGAAAAGGTCGTTTACGAGATTTTCCACTCACTTTCACTTTGACGACCGGTTCAACTCAAGCGTTGTTTAAACCTGGCCAAGGGAGACCTGCCGTGCCCTTCAACGTGTCGGCTCGCGTCGGAGAAGCTAAGTTAGAATTTAAGGGGAATTTCATCGATCCCCTGGGTCGGCGAGAAGTCCAAGGGAGCTATGTCTTAGGGGGTCCTTCACTGGCCGTCGTCGGGCTGCCTCTCGGGGTAACTCTACCGACTACTCGTGCCTTCACGATGAAGGGTCGACTCGCGGTGCATGAGTCGCTTTGGAATATGGTCATTGACCTTGCCACCATCGGACGGAGTCGTCTGTCTGGAGAGTTTCAATTCGACAATGCCGCCGAGCATGTGCCGACGCTTTTGGGACGTTTGCGAGGCACCGTCCTTTGGTTAGAAGACTTGGGTCCGGCCATTGGGTTGCCCATCGAAAAATCTCCGCCCAAGCCTCGCGACGCTCGGGTCCTTCCTCAGAGGCAATTCAACTTTCCGGCCCTCGGGTTAATGAATGCCAATGTCATCGTTGAATTAGATCGTCTGGAGTCCGGAAGTACGCTTTTACAAGCCGTGGCCCCCTTGCGTGCTCGTATTATGTTGCGAGACTCAATCTTGGAGCTCGCCGAGATAGACGCCCACCTAGCACAGGGTAGGGTGCGCGGGAATGTTCGCATCGATGGTAAAAAAACCAAGGCTCAATGGCAAGTTCATCTACTCGCCAATAAAATTGAATTGGCTCAGTGGGTGCGCCAGGAGCGCCGAGTGCAAGGCTATAAGACCTTGCCACCCTTTATCTCGGGCCGTCTCGCTGCACGTATTGACTTAAAAGGTGCGGGTCGTTCGACCGCCGAAATGCTTGCGGCATCGGATGGGCAAATCTTAGTGCAACTCACGAAAGGTACGATATCTCACCTAGCCGTTGAGCTTGCTGGAATTGATGTAGCCCAGGCTTTAGGAGTTTGGCTTACGGGCGACGACAGTCTACCCATTACCTGTGGAGTCGCCGATCTGGAAGTTAAAGCAGGCGTCGCTAGACCGAGGGTGATGCTCGTCGATACAAGGGACTCCACTTTGTGGCTTGAGGGTAACGTGTCACTGGCCGACGAGAAGATTAACCTTCAGGTTAAAGTGAATCCGAAGGACTTTAGCCCACTTGCCTTGCGCTCCCCTCTTCAGGTCAACGGCCCTTTGTCCGCACCTGCATTGTCCATACAAAAAGCGCCCTTGGTGGGCAAGATTCTTTCCGCGGTTGCACTAGGCTTTATCAATCCGGTGGCTGCGTTACTGCCGCTCATTGACGTGGGAGACGATTCTGCGCAAGTGCCTATTGCTGCATGCCGAGCTGCCGCAGCGCGAGGCCTCAAAAAAGGTCCGAGCGACAAGTAAATGGCTGCTTTATTTATTTTTGCGATCTGCACTAACTCGCCAAACGGTATTGCCCACATCGTCGGCCACAAGAAGTGAGCCTTGTTTGTCTAGCACGACCCCGGCCGGGCGACCTAAAGCCTTACCGTCTTCGCTCAAAAAACCGGTTAAGACATCGACAGGCTCGCCGGACGGTCGGCCCGCCCGAAAGGGCACAAAAACCACTTTATAGCCGCTATGGGGCTTCCTATTCCATGAGCCATGTTGTCCAATAAACATACCGTTTGAAAAGGCCGCGGGCAGACTAGTGCCTTGAGAGAAAACCAAGCCGAGTGAGGCGGTATGTGCGCCAAGTGCGTAGTCTGGAACCAAGGCGGACTTTACGAGATCTGGCTGAGCGGGCTTCACGCGCTCATCGACATGTTGCCCGTAGTAACTCCAGGGCCAACCGTAAAAACCGCCTTCTTTAACCGAGGTTAGGTAATCGGGCACCAAGTCGTTACCTAGCTCATCCCTTTCATTGACGACCGTCCATAGTCTTTTGGTTTCAGGCTCCCAGATCAGTCCATTGGCATTTCTCAGGCCAGATGCAAAGATTCGGTGCGTGCCACTCTCAAGGTCGTATTCCCAAATGGAAGCGCGTCCTTTTTCAACCTCCAGTCCGCGTTCTGCAACATTGCTATTTGAGCCAATCGTAATAAATATTTTGGATTGATCAAGGCTGGCCAGAATATTTTTTGTCCAATGATGATTGATCGGGCCCGCAGGCAGGTCGAGCACCCGCACACCAGGATCCTTAATTTCCAGATCGCCCGCTTGATAAGGAAAGCGCATGAGCGCATTTGAATTCGCCACGTATAAAAAATCACCAATAAGGGCCATGCCGAATGGCGAGTCGAGATTTTTGAGGAGCACGGTCTTAAGGTCGGCGATGCCGTCTCCATCTGTGTCTCTTAAGAGGGAAATTCGATTGGCGCTCACCGAGCCTGCACCCGCCCGCTTCATGACCATCTTCATGATCCAGCCCTTAATACCTTTTGCGTCCTCCGGTTTTGCAGGCGCATTGGTCTCTGCAACGAGCACGTCGGCATTGGGTAAAACGAAAAGCCAGCGCGGATGCTCTAAACCTTCAGCCCAAGCAGAAACAGTGGTTCCGACGACTGACTTTGGCTTCGCGCCATTCGCCCATCTGACCGCCGGAGCAATATTGACCGTGGGAATCAGAGAAGGTCGCGGACCGGGCAACACGGGATTGGGCCCGGTGCCTGCAATGATCGGCAGGGAGGACGTATCCGCACAACCCAAAACCAGCATGAGGCCCATCGTCGTAAATGCGGAATTAACCCACCGACCAGCGGAATCTAAATGTTTCTTCATTGGTTCTAACAATCTGAGTGAGGCAGGTTTAGCATAGTGATGGTCTCCTGATTAGTCTGTATGACATCGCACAGTCAGCATGCGAGCGTGCGCTGGCGCACAGCCAGAGTCAATAGCTTTAGACATGCTCTCAAAGATAGTTGCACGAACCCCCTTCTCAATGACTCGAGCTGAAATGTCTACGTCCGATGATCCGCCAGTTCTAGCAACAGAGTCTAAACTTGATCAGATTAGTCAAAATATCGAAGCCATACTCGACTTTTACGTTCGTGAAGAGCAGAAAATAAGTGGTTCCCAACGCGTTCTCGAAAGACTGAGTAATTTTATTGGTCAGCCGATCTTTCTAGGATTGATTTTAATTTTTGTCCTGATTTGGATGTTCGCGAACTTGCTTGCGCCTGAGGTTGGGTTTGTCGCCTTCGATCCTCCACCCTTTGCGTGGTTAGGGGGCCTAGTGACCCTAAGTGCATTGCTCACCTCGACCATCGTCTTGATCAAACAGAATCGAATGACTCGAATGGACGAAATGCGCGCCCATCTAGACTTAAAGGTTACGCTTTTGACCGAGCAAAAAGCGGCCAAGATGATTGACCTCCTGGAGGAACTTCGTCGCGATCTTCCTAACGTTAAAAATCGCGACGACAGTCATGCTGCCGCTCTAAAGCAACCTATGAATCCAGATCTTGTGGTCGCTGCACTTGAAGAAGTTAAATTGCAAGAAATTCGCGTTAAGCCTGCGAAGGTAGATGTGGGAGATCGCACGAGTGATGCCTAACAATCCCAAGGGTGGTGGTCTTGACGTACATGCGCTACTCGACGCTTTTTGGTCGGTGCAACCTGATCCCTCGAGCAAGGCTCAGCGTGTATCTTTCGGTACTTCGGGTCATCGCGGATCATCGCTCGACGGAACCTTCAACGAGAGGCATGTTCTTGCAATCACGCAGGCGGTTTGCTGCTATCGACGCCTCAAAGGAATTGACGGGCCGGTCTTCATTGGAATAGATACACATGCATTGTCTTCGCCTGCTTGCAAGGTCGCCTTGCAAGTGTTTGTGGCAAATGGCGTGGATGTGATGCTGTCAGCGAACGACGAATTCACACCCACCCCAGCAATATCGCTCGCGATTATTGCGTATAATAAAAATAGAACTTCGGGGTGGGCGGACGGCATTGTTGTTACGCCATCGCACAACCCGCCTAGGGACGGCGGCTATAAGTACAACGCTTGCAACGGGGGGCCGGCAAGCAAGGACGCGACAGATTGGATACAGGCACGCGCTAATACCTATCTTGATCATGCGATGGCCGATGTGAAGCGAGTGACCGAGGTCATTGCCTTAAATTCAGTCTATACCCATCGATATGATTTTCTGGGTGCTTATGTTGATGAGTTAATTCAAGTGGTGGATATGGAATTGATTCGAAGCGCGGGATTGTTCGTCGGTGTCGATGCGATGGGAGGCGCAGGCATACATTATTGGCCTGTGATCGCCGAGCGCTACAAACTAAATTTGATCGTCTTCAACGATAAGCTGGATCCTCGCTTTAGCTTTATGCCTGTGGATTGGGACGGTCAAATTCGTATGGATCCTTCCTCGCACTTTGCGATGGGTGCGCTGCTTGAAAAAAGAGGGAGTTACGATATCTCCTTCGCCTGTGACACGGATCATGATCGCCATGGTGTTGTGACCAATAGCGCTGGGTTGCTTCCTCCTGACCACTACCTCGCCGCTTGTATCCATTACTTGTTTAATCATCGACCCAAATGGTCACCAAACACTGCCATCGGCAAGACAATCGTCAGTAGCCGTCTGATTGACCTCTTAGCCAAGCGACTTAGATGCGGCCTCTATGAAGTGCCGGTCGGATTTAAAGGGTTCTCTGAAGGACTAAGCGATGGGTCGCTGGGATTTTGTGGAGAAGAGAGCGCCGGTTCGAGCTTTCTGCGGAGGGACGGAACGGTTTGGACAAGCGACAAAGATGGGATTGTCGCCGGCCTTCTGGGAGCCGAAATCACCGCAAAGTTAGGCCGAGATCCCGGCACGGTGTATGCCGACCTGGCCTCCGAATTTGGAAATCCAGTGGCAAGAAGAATTGACGCGCCTGCAACGTTTTCTCAAAAACAACGATTATCGTTGCTTGAGTTGCAGCGCGAGAAGGTGACTGAAATTGGTGGCGAAAAAGTGGTCAATATTGAAACCCACGCCAAGGGTAACGGGGAGCCCATTAACGGAATCAAAGTGAGCACCGAGAATTCCTGGTTCTGCGCTCGTCCGTCTGGTACTGAGCCGATTTATAAAATTTATGCCGAGAGTTTCTTGGGCGAAAAGCATTTAGGGCAGGTGCTTGCCGACGGAAAAGCTTTATTGACAGACGCTTTAGAAGGTTGAGTAAGCGTCGATTGCCTTGCTCAAGCCGGCGACAATTAAACCCTTGAGGGCATTCCAGTAAGTAAGTCGGCCAGTTCGTCGGCGTGCTCTTCTTCGACAGCGAGAATGCCTTTCAGCATATTGCTCGTTGTAGGATCGTCATCACCCAGAAACTTGATGGTTTCTCGGTAACTATCAATCGCGATCCGTTCAGCGACGAGGTCTTCTTTAATCATATCGACCAGAGTTTTGCCCTCAATATATTCAGCATGACTTTTGGCGGTTAGGCGGTCGGGTGCAAAATCGGGCTCCCCGCCTAATTGAACAATGCGTGCAGCAATCTGATCGGCATGGCCTTGCTCTTCGTTGGAGTGCGCTAAAAACTCATCAGCAATACTCTTTGCTTCCAACCCTCTGGCCATAAAGTAATGCCGACGATATCGAAGCACACACACAATTTCTGTAGCCAAAGATTCGTTGAGTTGCTTGAGAACCTCAGTGCGATCAGCGGCGTAACCGACGGTGACGGCACCTTCTTCGATATGCTTACGGGCATTCTCACGGAGAGTTTTGACATCAGTCATTTGTGCGTTTTTGGACATTAAAAACTCCTGCTAAGTGGCATCGTATCGTGTCTTATGCCCGGGCTTGTGTCGGTTCGCTAACGTACAGAGTGCGGCCCTTGATGTTTGCTAGTTAACAGAGTAAAAATACCTTATGAACGAACCGTTGGATAACCTTTTAGTCGACAAGCGCCGTGAAGTTTCGTTATTCCGACGTAGCGGGCGCTTTCTCAGCAAACATGCGCTTCCCTGGGCAGTGTTCGGCCTTCTCTGCGCCTCCCTGGCCAGCGTATGGTGGTGGGAGCGTCCCACACGCCTCAAGATCGCCGTGAGTCAAAGCGAGATCGATGAGTCCAAGGTCGTGCAAGCCCTAGTCGACGCTCTTGTGAAGGAGCGGGCCGATGTCAGACTCACCATCCAAGTGACTAATGGGCCAGAGGAAAGTGCTCAGGCGCTTGATCGGGACGAAGTGGATCTTGCCGTCGTTCGCTCTGATATTCAGGTGGGCAGGGGAGCGACCAGCATCATGGAACTCCGTAAGTTTTTCCCGATGATCGTCACCAAGCAGGGAAATCGAATCGAAAAAATTGGTGATTTACGGGGCAAACGGGTCGGAATTGCGCCGCTGCCTCTGCATAATCGAGTATTCGCCGCCGAAGTGCTTTTGCATTGGGGACTCAAGGAGAAGGACTACACCTTCGTATTCCTAGAGCCAGGCGATCTCCTAAAACTCGCCAAAGGAGGTAAGCTTGACGCTTTGTTTTCAACCAGTGCTCTTGGCAATCGCCCTACACGCCGTGCCAACGATCTTCTTCGAAGCGTGTGGGGTGCTCAGCTCCTATTAATTCCCTTCGAAGACGTTGCCGCTCTTGCCGGAAAGATTCGAGGCGTCGAAGAGGGTGAGTTGGTTAAGGGATATTTTGGCGGGAATCCAGCCAAGCCTGAGGAGGATTTGGAGACGATAGCGCTAACGAACCGACTCGTAGCCAGTGAAAAGGTGACAATACCCGTAGCGGTCACGTTGACCAAGGTTCTACTGTCGTTGCGAGATAAGAAACAACTAGAAACGCCAGAATTGATTTCATTAACCGCGCCCTCGCAAAAAAGCCCCTCGTTGCCTGTGCATCCCGGTACAGTGCAACAGGGTGACGGTACCTATCAGAGCTTTTTAGATCGGTACACCAATCACTTTTATATTGCACTCGCCGTGATCGGCGGACTAGGATCACTCCTTACAACCCTCTTGACCCACGGAAAACATCTCGTCCGGGATCGATCCATTCGGGATGTACGCCAGGTGCTTTTACTGGGTGATTTGTTAGCCAAAGATACCGACAAGGAGTCGGTGGCCCTAAGATTAGCGGAGGCCGATAAGATTTTGCAGGAGACCCTGCTCGCTTGTGCGGCGGGTGATGTCGAGCACTCGGTACTTATGGCCATGCAAGCGGCGGTCGCACGATGTCACCGCGCAGCCGACCAAAAAAGTGCCACGTAGTGTGGGGTGACGTACAGGCAGGCCCCACCTAGTCTGATAAAAAGTGAAGGGCAGCCCAAAAGGTCTGCGTTACACCTTTTCTAAGTGCGTGGCCAAGATGTTAAAAGAATTTTTTACAGGATACTCAGGGTCTCTCACGAGAGATCATCCGCGTCCCGGAGTGCTCGCATTTTCGGAATTGAAGAAGCTTATCGGCAGCATTAAGACCTGGCTGACGCAAAGCTCGGGACAAGATTTAGAGTCCGGTAACAGTAATACGCTTGCGCTCATGGTTGAGCGCAGCCATCGTGCGCATTTAGAACGCCAATTGGTCACCACACAAATGGCCTTGGTCAAGGCTTGTGCTGATCTTATTGAAACCAAGAAGCAAGCCCAGCATTTTCGTTTTCAGTCATTGCACGACAGCCTGACTACCTTACCCAATAGTCTTTCGATTCACGAGTACTTAGAAACTTTTCTAAAAGACTATGGTGTGACAGAAAGTAGACTCGCCGTTTTATTCATTGATATCGACGACTTTAAATCTATCAACGATCTTCACGGACACTGGGTCGGAGATGAGGTGCTTCAAATCGTATCGGCGCGTATCAATCACGCGATTCGTGCTGAGGACAAAGTCGGGCGTCTCGGGGGAGATGAGTTTCTCTGTCTGATCGCCAATGCGAGTTCTCGAGAGAACGTTGCAAAAATAGCCGTACAGATTTTTGACGCCGTGCGAGAGCCTATTCAGGTTGGTTCGCTAAAGATGGTGGTCTTTGCGAGCATAGGAATCGCTTTTAATCCTGACGATTCAGTTGATGCTGAAGGATTCATCAAACGAGCGGACTCGGCCATGTACCGGGCCAAGCGTTTACGCACTGCCTATGAATTTTTCGATCCCCAGTTGGACGTCGACCGTGGACTGAAAATAAGTTGAAACCTCGCATTGAAACTGATGCGTTTGGATCTGTTGAGATTCCTGAGGGAGCTTTTTGGGGTCCCCAGACGGCTCGCAGTCTTTTGTTTTTTAAGATTGGCGATCAGCGCATGCCTGTTGAGGTGGTTCACGCCCTGGGCGCTATTAAAGAGGCTGCAGCCAAGGTTAATCATGAGCTTGAACTTCTAGAGCCTGCGCGGGCGCGTGCCATAGCCGAGGCCGCGCATCAAGTGTCGACCGGTCTGCACGACGACCAGTTCCCCCTTTCCGTTTGGCAAACCGGGTCGGGAACACAAACCAATATGAATGTCAACGAGGTTATAGCCAATTTGGCGTCAAGCTTTATTGGTTTGGAAGCTGGCTTAAGTCGCATGATCCACCCGAATGACGAGGTGAATCTTGGACAGTCAAGCAATGATTGCTTTCCAAGTGCGATGCATATTGCAGTGTTGCGTGAAAATCAAACTCGCCTCGTGCCGGCTTTGCAAAGCTTGCGCTCAGCCCTTGGCGACAAGGCGCAACAGTTTAAAAACGTTATCAAAGTCGGTCGTACGCACTTACAGGACGCCACACCTGTCACGCTTGGACAGGAGTTTGGCGGCTACGAGGCTCAGCTACAACTTTGCCTGTCCAGTTTGGAGTTCTCCATAAAAGCCTTGTATCAATTAGCGCTTGGAGGTACGGCCGTCGGTACTGGGTTGAATACCCATCCGCAGTTTGCTGAAAATGTGATCCAACAACTTTCAGAAAAGTTGAGCTTGCCTTTGAGACAATCCGGCAATCTTTTTGCCGCCATGGCGGGTCATGAGCCGCTTGTGGCCTACCATTCAAGTCTCAAGTTAGCCGCCATTGCCGTTACTAAAATCGCCAATGACATTCGGTTGATGGCAAGTGGGCCGCGTGCCGGCTTTGGAGAATTACTCATCCCTCAAAATGAAGCGGGCAGCTCCATCATGCCCTCAAAGGTGAACCCTACGCAGATCGAAGCACTTACGATGGTGTGTATACAGGTGCAGGGCTTAGATTTGAGTATTGGACTCGCTGCAGCCTCAGGACAGTTTGAACTTAATGCCAATAAGCCTCTGATTATTTTCGATATTCTTGAAAGCATCCGACTCTTTTCGGATGCGCTGAATAGTTTCGTTCAACACTGCCTCGTCGGTGTGACTGCAAACCAAGAGCATTTGGAAGTCCAAGTACAGAATTCACTGATGCTGGTCACGGCCCTGGCCCCGCACATTGGCTACGATAATGCCGCGCGCTGTGCAAAGTACGCCTTCGAGCAAAAACTCAGTTTGCGGGAAGCCGCGATCAAGTTAGATCTCGTCAGTGGCACCAATTTTGATCTCTGGGTTGATCCTCGCAAGATGACTGGCATCAATTATTAGAGTTCACATTAACCCACAAAGGATTCTTATGAGTACGCCAGCAAATTTAAAACCAATACCACCAAGTAGTTTGTCCATGCAAAAATCTGACTTTACCTCGGAAGGATCGCCTCCTCCCGGCATGGTCAGTGGTTTGGAGCCTGCAAATCAAGACGCCCAAGCGGGCACATCTCCGCGCAGTAGTTCTGACCCCACGTCGATTCAAGTGGCCGTGCTTGTCGGTAGCCTTCGTAAAGAATCCTTTAACCTTAAGTTGGCAAAGGCAATAGAGAAGATAGCACCTGTTGAGTTTCTGTTTTTACACGCAAATATCGCCGATCTGCCGCTCTACAATCAAGATCATGATGAGAAGAACGCAGACTCAGTGATTCGCCTGAAAGCCGTAATTACTTCGGCTCAGGCACTTCTTTTCGTCACACCAGAATACAACCGCTCAGTGCCGGGAGTTCTGAAGAATGCTATTGATCACGGCTCTCGTCCTTATGGTCAAAGTGTTTGGGCAGGAAAGCCCGCTGGAGTGATCGGTGCCTCGGTTGGAGCGATTGGAACCGCGATGGCACAACAGCATTTACGAAACTGTCTAGCTTACTTGGATGTCCCCACCATGGGTCAACCGGAAGCTTTTATTCATGCCCGCGAGGGGTTCTTTGATGAGAACGGGGAATTCGGAAAGTCTAGCGCTAAGTTCATGGCCACTTGGGTTACTCAATATTGCGCCTGGGTCAGCAGCCATCTTGCAATGCAGTCCACCGCAAAATAGCCTTCAAACAGATCAAGGAGCCGCCGTGAAGAAGTCCCACTCCGTAAACGATCTAAAGATCAATTGTTTACTTGCTGTGCTTACTCCGGTTTTGTGGCTGCAGTCTCGCCAGGTGAGGCAAAAGACACCGCGTTTACCCGAAGCCGCTGGTCCTCGGCAGGGCCAGGTCGGCCACGGAGAGCTTTTAAAGGTTCTCGTCGTTGGGGATTCTGGCGCCGCCGGGGTAGGTGTTCAATTAATGGACGAAGGCCTATGTGGTCAACTCGTGGCACGATTGAGTGACGAGTACACAGTCGACTGGAAGGTCATTGCGATCAACGGGCTTGATTCCCCAGGCATGATCGAGCTGCTTGAAGAAGAAGCAGCAGACGAGTTCGACGTGGTTGTTGTTTCGCTTGGCGCGAATGACGCTACCTCGCTATGCCCACCCGATCAATGGTCACAGTTGCAGGAGACGGTCGCCGCCTTAATTAAGCGACAGTTCAGTCCAAGAGTCTTGGTGCACAGCGCTGTGCCTCCTATGCACGCCTGCCTCGCGTTGCCACAGCCTCTGCGGTGGTTCATGGGGTGTTGGGCTGGGGAGATGAATCGGCGCTTAACAAATGCCGTGCAAACAAAGCAGCTAATTTCGGATCGACGCCTTTGCAAGCGTACCGTGCATTGGCATCCTGAGACTACGACGACCTTTGGAATGTCGGAAGACGGTATACATCCCAGTGCACTAGGATATGCCGTATGGGCTCAAACGTTAAGCACGCACATTAGAGCCCATCTTAAAGCTCGCTAAGGTATGGCACTTTTTTAAATGGTGCCAATCCCTAAATATTGCTTTTTCCTCACTTACGGGGCTTCTTAAGCGACCAAGTGCCCAGAGTACTGTCAAAAGTGTGGGTGCTCGTGAATGCATCTCGTTCTCGTTTCACTTCGTCGCGTGACATCGTGCTCATGTCTCTTGGCGTCCCTGGGATTTTGACCCAGTCTTGAGTGCCCGCGTCATAGCGATTCAAGCTCAAAAATTTGTCGCGCTCAGCAACAATTTCGCCCCGGGATTTGATACCCTTTGGAGGTTCGTATTCTGGCTTTAAAGTCCAGATGTCGAGCACGTCATCGTAGCGATGGGATTTCATGAAGTCCTGTCTCTCCATCTTGACCTCGTTACGAGTTGATGGCGTACCGGTATTTGTGGTCGACGTTTGCGCGAGTGCAAGCGTCGATGTGGCCGCAAACGCAAGAGCAATTAGGGCTGAAATACTGTTGAGTTTTTTCATAGTCGTTAATCCAATCGTGGTGATAAGTAGAGAAGCTAAGCTTGACTGGGTTTGAGAAAAAAATCCGTGCGTTGCCGTACGCACCAGTCAAGCCAGATGACAGCCCAAAACATATGGATTGGGCCGAGAATGCTCTCGAAAATTACGGCACGCGGCGCTCGGTCTCTATCTTGTCGATTTCAACCCGCCGATTGGGTGCTAAACATAAAATTAGTGTCGGCCTTTTCTTGTCGGTGCACTCAACAATCGGATTGTTTTCACCTTTTCCAATGGCGGTCAGTCGATTGGCAGCGATACCTTTGTTAAGCAGGTATTTCTTGACCGCGTCAGCGCGTCTCTGTGAAAGTTTTAAGTTATAGGCGGGTGATCCGATGCGATCGGTATAGCCTGAAATCACAACGCTGTTGACCTGTGCATTTTGTTTCAAAAAGCTTACCACCTCGTCGAGCTTTGCATGCTGGGGAGGAAGCACTGAGCTGTTGAAACCAAATAGCTCGGTGGCCGAGATGGTCACCTTTTCATACTTTGGAGCCGGTGGTGGCAAAGGTGGCTCCACTGGCGCAGGCGCTGGCGCTGGCGGAGTAGCCGGTGCAGGGGCCGGTGCAGGGGCCGGTGTGGGCGCCACTGCTACGGGTGGCTCTACGGGTGTTGGAGCAATGGGCGGAGGTGGGGTCGGAGTCTCGACCACGCGCATGGGTTGGGTCGACCCGCCAAAAGTGTAAATCAGGCCCAAAGTGAACAAATTACTATTGGCCCGACTGAATCCAAAGTCATTGCTTCGAATGAAAGTATGTGAACGCCGCACGTCCGCCTGCCCCCCCCAACTCGGAGAGAACGAATATTGAAATCCAAGTCCGGCTGTGACAAAGGAGGACGTTCCCGACTTGTTAGGACCTGCCGACTTCACCTTATCGTATTCCCCACCCGCACCGAACAGAGCATAGGGCCGAAATCGTTCACGAGAGAACATGTAAAGGCCGGCCACGTCGAGCGTGGTATGTTGAAGCTCGGTGCCAGCTTTACTTGAACTCGCAAAGGAGGGGCCAAACTGTATGTCCCAGGAGGGAGACAAAACTTTACCAACTCTTAGTCCGAAACCCTCTCCGCGACGATCTACGCCAAATCTATTTTCCGGATCGAAGATACTTGCGCTTGGTACGATATACCACGGGGCCCTGGCAGTCCCATTGCTAGGGTCGCCATACATACTACCTTGTGCATTGGTGGGGGTCGGCGTTGCTGCGCCGATCAATGCAGCCATAACGCTACAGTGTTTAAAGGTTTTCATAGGAATGTCTTCACTCGTTAAGATAAACCTGAGCAGTCCGTGCACGACTGCGGAAGCTTTAGACTGAGTGAATGAATCGCCTCGAGTTATCGGCAAACACGCCGTATGAATGTAGTTTTTGTCCTACTTGTAGCGTTTTGGTTGGGTGTCGGTTAGCGCACAGATATTGTTCGCATATGGGCCTAGCATCGCGGGTAAATATGAACTCAGACCCCGCACGATTTTCCGAAGTTTCAGGAGGCGAAAAAAGAACCATTGAGGTTTCGGGTGGATGGACCGCCGTTCAAATTTCGGAAGTCATCGCAAATATCGAGAACGTACCCGTCGGGTCGGGCGAGAATCCGTCGATACGCGTTGACGCATCGAAGATTTCAAAACTAGACAGTGCTGGCGCCTGGGCTCTCTTGCATCTTATGGCGCGTTTAAGTCAGGGCCGTACACCGGTGCCAATTACAGACTTGCCCGAGAGATTCTCTAAGCTTCTTGAAGCGGTTAAGAAGAACATTGCAAACGGTCAGGTAGTCGCACCGAAAGCCTCCCTCTGGAATCACGCCAAAATAGGCGGTCGGATAAAAAATGTGACGGCGTGGCTTGGCGCATTTGTGGTCGTGAGTTTAAATAATGGCCTCTCGTTGCTGAGCTTTTTCGGTGAAACCGCCGTGGCCCTCGGAGCCAGTGTAATTCATCCCTCTCGGTTTCGCGTGAGGCCAGTGTTGTTTAATTTGAGAACGGCCGGATTTGATGCGCTGCCGATCGTGGGTCTTTTGTCGTTGCTGCTTGGCGTGGTCGTTGCCTATCAAAGTGCGGACCAGTTACGTAACTACGGCGCCAGCATTTTTGTCGTTGATATCGTTGGACTGTCAATGGTTCGGGAGTTTTCTCCCTTGATCGTGGCGATTATTATCGCGGGGCGGTCTGGGTCTGCGTATGCCGCGCAAATTGGCACAATGGCCGTTACTGAAGAGTTAGATTCGCTCAGCACCATTGGGGTCTCCTCCATCGAACTGCTGGTCATTCCTAAGGTACTCGCCTTAGCAATTGCCATGCCCTTACTCACAGTCTATTCCGATGTTCTGGGGGTTT
Organism: Betaproteobacteria bacterium; assembly: GCA_031421635.1. Classification (GTDB taxonomy): domain Bacteria; phylum Pseudomonadota; class Gammaproteobacteria; order Burkholderiales; family Burkholderiaceae_E; genus JAPOKJ01. The sequence continues at coordinate 85,884 of JANOPA010000072.1, forward strand.
TTGGTGGGATGCTTATGGCCAATCAGCAACTCGGCATTGGGTTTGTAGAATTCTCGGATCGATTAGTCAAAGCTGTGAGCGTGACGTCGTTTATGACCGGGCTAGGCAAAGTCCCCGTATTTGCATTGGTGATCGCGATGGTCAGTTGTTTTCAGGGCTTTAAGACCAAGGGCGGAGCAGAGAGTGTGGGACGCCAAACGACCAAGAGCGTTGTGCAGTCCATCTTTTGGGTCATCGTCGTCGACGCCATGTTTTCCGTCGCCTTTAACACCCTGGACCTGTGACGTGCCTACGGGAAGCCAATCCGATGAGCGGGTCATTCAAATGATGAATGTCTCGACCAGTTTCGGTAACCATGTAGTGCACTCAGGCATCACTTTCGAGGTGCAAAAGCAAGAAGTCTTTGCAGTGATCGGCGGCAGCGGTTCGGGAAAGTCAACGCTTTTGCGCGAACTGATTTTGTTGCAAAAGCCGAGTTCGGGATCTATTACGGTCCTAGGTGAAGATTTGGCCACTCTAACGGCATCGCAAGACCTCGCCTTGAGACAGCGCTGGGGCGTCATGTTCCAGCACGGCGGCTTGCTTGGTTCTCTGACCGTTAAAGAAAACGTCGGATTGCCGATGAGAGAACACACTAAGCTCGATGATCAAGTGATTGATGAAATAGCCTCATGGAAGTTGTCCTTGGTAGGTCTGGCCTCCGAGGTCGCTGCCAAGCTGCCTTCCGAGCTGAGTGGGGGCATGTTAAAACGCGCGTCCTTTGCCAGAGCCATGGCACTTGATCCAGAGTTACTTTTCCTCGATGAACCGACGGCGGGATTAGATCCTGCGAGTGCAGCCGGGATCGATGAGTTGATCCATACCCTGCGCGACCTTTTTGGTCTGACGATCGTCATGATTACTCATGACCTCGATCTTCTTTGGCAAGTTTCTGATCGAGTCGCTGTGCTGGCCGACGGCAAAATACAAGCTCTTGGGTCAATGGAAGAACTTTCGAAACTGAACATCCCAGCGGTACGTCAATTTTTCGATGGAGCACGAGGTCGTGCTGCGCAACCCTCTGGGAGAATGTCATCGAAACTAAAGTGAATTACGTCATCGTAGGCGCGTTTGTCATCCTGTTGGGAGGAGCCTTGATTGGTCTAGTTCTTTGGCTCGCGTCTGGAGGCGCATTCCAGAAGAAGTACGATTATTATGCAGCCGTTGAAGATGAATCGGTCTCTGGCCTCAACCCTAACGCGCCGGTAAAGTACAACGGGGTTGAGGTGGGTAAGGTCAAAAGTATCACGCTCGATCAGTTAAACCCTCAGAAGGTTAACTTAGTGTTTGCAATAGAGCGGGGCACTCCAATTAAGATAAGTACGGTTGCGACTCTGAAGACTCAAGGACTTACGGGTATTGCCTATGTGGAGCTGAGCGGCGGAACTTCATCGGAACCTCTATTGGTGGCGACTGGGAATGGTCAATATCCCATGATTCCCACCAAGCCATCCCTAAGCGCGCGTTTAGAGAACATGCTCTCGTCGGTGCTTGGCAAGATAGACGCAACCTCTAATTCTTTAAACGCCATCTTGAGCGAAGAGAATCTCAGTGCTTTGAAGAGTTCTTTAACCGACATTGCGGCAGTAGCCCGGACGATTTCGAGCCGTAAAAACGCGATTGACTCGGGCCTATTGAGCGCAAGTCGAACGTTTGAAAATGCCTCTCGAATATCGTCGAAACTTGAACCCCAGATCGCGCCTCTCATCGACAAAGTTTCGCGAAGTGCCGATTCGATTGAGAAAATGGGTGCCGAACTAGCGCTCGCAAGTGCCAGCGCCACAAAAACGATCGACGTGGTCGGCGCTGACGTGCAGCGCTTTAGTTCAAGATCTCTCCCCGAACTGGACCGACTATTGAGCGAATTAAGTACGCTAACAGTGTCGCTACACCGTTTGAGTGAGCAAACTGAGCGTGATCCAAGAAGTTTGATTTTTGGTCGAAAAGGTGTCCCTGAAGGACCTGGTGAAATGGTATCCCAATGAAACTTGCCGTATTGGTCGCCGCGCTGTTGGCGTTGCAGGGGTGTAGCGTACTGAAGCCGGAGAAATCTATCGCGACGTCCTACTATTCGCTGGATTCGGTCGCGATGGTTGCACCTACGACAGTTGCGGGACAAACCTTTAAGCCTACTTTGATCATTAATCCGCCCTCGGCGGCAGCAGGTTTCGGAAGTTCAAGAATCATTTACCTAAGACAGCCTCACAAAGTGGAATACTTTGCCCACAGCGAATGGGTGGAAAGTCCCGCGAGGATGTTGGCTCCGCTATTAGTGGCAAGCCTACAAAGCTCAGGCATCTTTCGGGCAGTCGTCTTGACTCCTAGTGCTGTCGCGGCCGATTGGCGTCTTAATACTGAAATCGTCCGATTGCAGCATGAGTTCTTGGGAGGCGCTAGCAAAGTACGGTTTACGTTAAGAGCGCACTACATAGACGAAAAGAACCGTCGAATTATTGCAATTCGAGAGTTTGATGTCTCGGTAGAGTCTCCTACGGAAAATCCCTATGGCGGAGTGAACGCCGCGAATGCGGCAGTATCCAAAGTCTTACGTGATCTGTCGATATTCAGCGCAGAAGCTACAGCCCAACCCGTCCTTCCTAAATAGCCGACCAGGACGGGTTGTGCAGGGCGAAAAATATTACGGACGAACGGCGAGTTCGTTCTTAACAGCAGTTACGCCTTTGACCTTCCAAGTCAACGCTTCTGCTGTAGTTTTCTCAGCAGTGTTTTTAGCAAACCCGGACAACATCACGGTGCCCTTGAGCGTCTCAACTCGGATTGAAGAAGCATCGACCAAGGCGTCCTCGACGAATCGAGCTTTGACGGCAACGGTGATGGCCGTATCGTCAACATAGGCGCCGACGCTTTCCTGACCACGAGTGACCGCGCAACCAGAAGCGGCGAGGGTGGATACGGCAATGGTGAAGGTGCAAAGAATTGTGCGAATGTTCATAATTGATCTCCATGACGCGTTTTTTCGGAGGGTTCCGATACGCCTACTGTGAATCAATTTACGGAAAAAGTCGGTGCGTTGGCGAACACATTCGTCCAACCAGAGGTTTGAAACTTTGTTCTTATAAGACTGGCACAAGATAGAAATTGGCGCCGCGTAAAAGCGGCCACTGGAGGTTGTCGCCGACCTTAAGTGTAGTCAATGCTTGGTGTGCATCCAATTTAAGCTTTACGCGAAGTTGGGAAGCGCGGGCCTCTAAGTCGCTCATCGTCTTGAGTCTACATAGAATGAAGTGAAGTACCCGTGTGTCCCTGTGTAGGATCAACTCAACTTGCGACCAAGCGAGGGGTAGGCAGGGTTTAAAGGTAAGGAGTTCGGGCCCAATGGTTAGACCGAAGATAGACTCTGTGGCCGCACGATGCATCCAAGCCGCTGCACCGGTATACCAACTCCAACCGCCTCGGCCGGTGTAGGGCGCAGACGTATAAACGTCGCCGGCCATGACGTAAGGTTCAATTTCATAATCAGGTCCATGCTTCGGATGGATCGCTCGATGTGCCGGGCTGAGATATTTAAAGTAGCGATAAGCCGTGCTGCCATCGACCGTGCCACCTCGTTTGCGCGCTAACTCAGCCTGGGCCATGAGGGCCCATACTGCCCCGTGAGAGTACTGGCCGCCATTTTCTCGAATACCGGGTGGGTAAGCTTGAATGTAGCCAGCGCTCGGTTCAGCGAGTTTGAGAGGAGGCGTAAGAAGGCGAATGAGTCCAGCGTCTTGATCGACGAGTCGGGCCTCCACGGAAGCCATGCAGATCATCTGCTGCTCTATAGGTGCAGCGTTGGAGAGCACCGACCACGCTTGAGCGATTAGGTCAATTTTTGCTTCCGGGTTGTTACTCGATCCGAGGGGCAACCCATTGTCAAAGAAAGCTCGCTTGAACCAGTTACCATCCCACGCTTGCTTGCCGAGCGCTGATTTCAAATCGGTTGCAGCGGCTTCCCAAATGTCGGCCCTTGCATTCTCTTGACGGGTCCGCGCAAGCGGTGCCATGTCTGCCACTAATAGGCAAAGAAACCATCCAAGCCAAACCGACTCCCCGTGCCCGAGGTGGCCAACCCGATTCATACCGTCGTTCCAATCTCCGCTACCCATAAGCGGTAGGCCATGAACCCCCGTTTTGAGGCTCTTGTCGATAGCGCGAGCAGCATGCTCAAAGACGCTAGATTTCTGCTCCGATATGGTTGGAATGCTGTAGGAGTCCTCCGCTCCTGGAGGAATGGGAATGCCTTCGATATAGTGAACCTCTTGATTTAATAAGGTCGTATCTCCCGTGACCCGCAAGTAATGCAGGAGGGCATAGGCTAACCATAAGAGATCATCCGAAAAATGCGTGCGCACCCCGGCACCGGTGGGCATATGCCACCAATGCTGAACATCGCCCTCTGGAAACTGTCTTGAGGCCGCTAGCAAAATTTGGTCTCGCAGCATTTCAGGACGGGCCCAAGATAGAGCCATGGCATCTTGTAGTTGATCTCGGTATCCAATAGCACCACCCGCCTGGAAGAAACCGGCCTTCGCCCATAGTCGGCTGGAGACGGTCTGATAAATGAGCCATCGGTTCACCATGGCATCGAAAAGTGGATCGGGCGTTTTTACCTGTGTGGCTCCAAGCAGTTGGTTCCATTGCTGGCGCACTTGCTCTAACCTTACCTGAGGTGACGTCAAGCATGCTTCAAGCGCGAGCTTACGGGCCTCACTATCGGAAGAACCGTAGCCCATCAGAAAGGTTTGCTCCAAAGTATCGCCCGCATTTAAACTCGTCTTCAATGAAAGCGCTGCGCAAGGGTCTAAGTCATTGCCTGAGCGCTCTGCCAAATTAAGGGGTAACACCAGGCTGCCGCGAGCATCAAAGAACTCACGTCGATCGCAGGTCCAGTCTTCGCTTTCGAGGTCAGAGCTGGCCGCTGCGAGAAATGCCGTACCGCCACCAAAGCCCGATGTGTAGTCTTGCTGCGTGCACAGCGTCGCAGTGACATGAAAGTTTTGATCGGAGTAATAACTAGATCCTTGGCTTTTGCGCGGCAAGTCTTCTCGATAGATCGTCGTATGGGTTGTACTACGCGCACTTCGGTTCGCTCCCATGGCCCATTCGACCATGCCAATCAGACGCAAATGCTGGGTTCGGCTTCCCGTATTGCGAACTCTGATGTTCACGTGTTTTACGGAACGCTTTTCGTCTACGCACCATGAAGCGCTTACCTTGAGGTCATTGCACTCATGTTCAATGGTCGTGTAGCCTTGTCCATGAGTCACACGGTAAACTGTTTTGTCCGCCGCCCAAGCGGAAGGTGAAATACTCCAAGCCTTGAGCGTGCGGCGATCTTGTATCAAGAACCATTCACTTGGCGGGTCGGCCACCGCATCATTGGACCACGCTGTGAGTTGATTCAAGCGACTATTTCCAGCCCAGGTGTAACCCCCCCCGGATTCGGATATCTGCGCTCCAAATTGAGGATTAGAAAGTACATTAATCCAGGGCTTCCGGGGTCTGCTATCTGCACTCACCTGAAATCTGAACTCGCTTGCGCTCTCGTAAAAATCGCCTCTCGAAGCTAAAGTATCTAGGCCGCTCGATTGGGTTCGACCGACCGGCGTTCTGGTACCTTCATGTCGGTTATCGAAGTCGCTTTCGTGAAGATCAAGTAAGGCCTGAACGTGATGCACGAGAGGTCGACCATCGGCGAGAAATTTAAGGCGGCTGAGTGCTTGCAGACTCCCGAGTTCTTCTGAAGTGAGTTCGTCTGCACGAAGCAGGTGAAAGCCCGTTGCGGCGGAATTGCCACTGTGTGCCGTATCGGCTAGATGACGATCACGTAGGGCCGCCATTTCGCGCTGTAAGGCCATTTCGTAGGAGGCTGGTTCGCGGTTGATGACCACCAGATCGCAGGGAACTCCTCCCCAGGTCCAGATTTGTAAAGCTTGGGCGAACGACCGAACCAGTCCGAGACTCTCTGGAATTCCGGCAAAAATGAGAACAATGGGCAAATCCCCCGAAATTCCAAAACGCCAGATTCTTTGTCGGTCGACCGTGCTTGCGAGACTATTGCTGGTGTTCGAATCCAAGAGGCGCGGCTTCGTGAGGGTTACCACGAGTGAAGTGGTCAATGACTGAATTGCCGCAAATTTATCCGGACGCATACTCAGTGATCGTAGTCGAATGTTAGTGAGCGTGCCGGACATGAGGGAGGCGCGCTGCACGTGACTTGCTTGTCGATATTTATCCACGACGGTGCGAAGTTTGGCAGGATCGTCATGGGCGGCCGTGCAAAAGGTCAACTGGGCCTTCGACCCTGTGGGAATACGGATGCGTACCGATAGCGCCGCAACCGGATCTAAACCGGTATCGAGCGCGTAGGGTATATTTTCTTGCGTTCTGTCCTCGGCGCTAAAAGTGGACTCCGCGGCAGAGTAAAACATGGCGCGTGGGCTACTTGCCGTGCCGTTTCTGCCAAGCCATTGTCTGCGATCCGTCTGAACCTTTACCTCCTGAATGTTAGGGTCAGTTTGAGCTATAAAATGAGCCACTTGAATGGCACGTTCCGTGCTCAACCGAGGCGTTCTTTGGAGCAAAATGGCCTGATCTGAGGCTACCCAAGAGGCGCCAATAAACAGGTTTGAAAAGGCCGGGTGAGCTTCGTCTGCCCCAGGCTCCGTCAGGGTTGGTTCTATCACTGAGAGAAGTTCCAACTCGAGCGGTTTTGAACTCAAATTGACGAGTTCGATTTGCCTAAATTCAATATCATCTTCTGGACTAACCCACACCGATGTAGTGGCTTTTAAATCGGACCAGGTGGCTTCAAAACGGACGCGATCAATGTGAAATATGCTGTGATAGTGAGCGGCAGGATCGGGGGCTGGATGCAGTGTTAGAGACACTGCCTTTGGTTGCCGGTTCCATCGCAAAAAAAAGAAGCTGCCATGTTCATCCCTCAGTGCATCATCTCGCCAACGGGTCACTCCAGTTTTACCCCACCTGCTCCACCCCGCACCATTGGCCCTGACCGCCACACTATAGGTGCCATTACTTAGTAGATGGGTAGGCTCTATCGCCGTGCCTCCCGGACTTACATCTCGCGTGAACGACGGGGCTCGCGCCTCAGTACTAGAGATTGGACGGCCAGGCATCAGCGCGTGGAGTGTCGATATTTCCCTAGGGGCCTTTTCTTGAAGAATGGAGGCAACCGCCTCGATTCTTGGCTCATTCATGGCCCAGCGTTGAGCACATCCCTCCAGAAGTGTATTGGCGAGGGCGACGATGGTCATCCCTTGATGATGAGCCATGAAGGCATAGACGGGGGTGAAGCGTCTTCCTTCGGACTGCCTGGCAGATGTAAAATCTAGGGACTCTACGAAGCCATAGCGGGTAGCTGGACACAGCGCCGCAAGTGCCCGAAAATTTTCGCAAGCACTTTTGGCGTCAATCTGGGCCGCTAGCGCTGTCGCGTAGGGGGCAACGACCAGCTCATCGGATGGCGTTCGCCGTATCGCCAGGCGAGGCACCCCCTGCGGCGAATATTGATAGGCTAGGGTGTTGTCACGGCCTGAGTAGGCCGATTCCGAGATGCCCCAGGGGACATTATGTGCTTTGGCAAAACTAAACTGTTCTCGTACAGCCGCTTCACAGGCTCCGCGCAACATGCTGCCATGTGGTTCGTTCAAAACTAAACCCGGCATAAGGTACTCAAACATGGAGCCGGACCAAGAACGCAGGGCCGCTCGGATTCCTAGCGCGTAGAACGGTCGTCCGAGCGTAGCCCAGTGGCTGGACGCAACATCCCCTTTGGCTATGGCAAGCAGGCTGGTGAGTCGGCATTCGGAAGCCACCAAGTCGTAGAAGCTCGCGTCGAGCTCTTGCTCCGCAACTCGATAGCCAATGTGAAATAAATGGCGTTTTCGATGGTATAGGAATTTAAAGTCAGCCTCCCATGCCATTTTTTGGCAGCGTGCGGCGATCGCTTTTAGTGTGAGAGCGCTTTGATCAGGATTCCAAATGAGATCAGTCACTACGGAGATCAGCATTGACACATGATCGACCAAGCACCACTCTAGCTGACGTCGAGTTCCCTGGGCGTTGGCATTCGTGGTGGCTTCCCGACCTAACTCATCCAATGCTAGCTCGTCTCGGGCCTCGACCAGCAAACCTAGAAAGTTCTGCGGATCATGGCCTGCCTCTGCAAGTGGATCACTTAGCGCTAAAACTCTTTTAATGGCGCTGTCTTTCGTGGCCAATCCGGTAGTAATCGATATTGCACCCTCTGAGTCAATGAGAAGGGGTATCAATCGTTGTTGAGAGATCTGAAGCGCGCGCCTGGCTTGCCGAAAGTCAATCGGAAACTGGCCCAGTTCAATGCATGCTTGGGCGACTGCAAGCAAATGTCCGCTGAGATTTCCACTGTCCACTGTGGAAACATATTTGGGGCTGAGCACCTCGCCGGTTTGCGTGTTGTACCAATTGAAGAAGTGGCCGCGATGACGCGGAAGTGTCTCCAGTGTGCCAAGCGTTTGTTCCAAGCGATGAATGAGGTCGATGGTGCCAATCCACCCAAACTCCCGCGCACAGACTGCACTTAAAAGATAGAGGCCAATGTTGGTGGGGGAAGTGCGGTGCGCAATCATGTCGTACGGCACAGTCTGGAAATTGTCCGGAGGTAAAAATTGATCGTTGGACGTAATGCAGCGCTCGAACATCCGCCAAGTGTCGCGAGCAATGTCATTCAAGAGAGTCGTGTCCTCAGGTGCTAAGGACGGCTCGAGCCGAGCAGAGCGCGAGCGGATACTCCACCATGTCCCTATCGGAGCAGCGGCCCATAACGCACAAAAAGCAATTGACCAGAGTTTGTAGGGCGTGCCCGTAAACAAAAGACCTACGAGCAAGATACTAGCCAGGATGGGCTCTTTTCGATGAAATAAAATCACTTCCAAAAGGCCCGATTTCGCGCTCGCTGAGGCGGAGTCGGCCGTGGTCCATTGCAGCAAGTTTTGACGACTGATGATCATTCTGTAGAGCGCGCGCACAATGGCGTCTAGCGACAACAGGCTGTTTTGTAGAAGCTGGACCAGGTGCCAAACACCTCCTAATAAGGCGCGGGTGAGATCAATCGCGCCCTGCTGCATGAAGCGAGTTTTGGAAAGATCCTCTCGATGGGTTGCAAGGCCCGCGATGGCGCCAATGAGAGGTCCGCCGCAGTAGGCCGATAAAATGAGCATCAGGGTTGACGAAGGAGTCAGGCCTACACCGGCAAGCGAACAAATGAAGAGTGCCAACGACATCGGCGCGACCAGCGATCTGCGTAGATTGTCGAAAATCTTCCAACGACTCAAGGCACTTAGGTGGTAACGCCGGGCCCGTAAGAGAAAAGGCAAAAGCTGCCAATCCCCCCGTATCCAGCGATGGGCTCGAGAAGCTGCGACGTCGGCATGAAAAGGGGCATGCTCAAGTACCGTCACATCTGTGACAACCGCGCAACGTGCAATGCTGCCTTCTAGCAAATCATGACTTAGTACAGACTCGTCGGGAAGGCGCTTGGACAACAACGCATGGGTGGCCTGAACGTGCAACAGTCCCTTCCCGGAGAACGTACCTTCCCGGAATAAATCTTGATAGACCTCTGAAGTGGCAGCGCTGTAGGGGTCGACTCCCGTCTGACCTGCAAAAAGCCAATGGAAAAAAGTCACTTCCTTCGGTGGTGCTAGGGGCGTTGCGACTCTAGGCTGTAGGATCGCGTAACCGCCCAAAAGCTGATGACCGGCAAAGTCCAATCGCGGTTGGTTTAGTGGATGCAGCGCGACCGCTACCAATTCACGGAGTCGACCCGGAGGAAGCTGTGTATCACTGTCTAAAGTCAGAACATACTTGGTGTTTAGTGCGATCTGCGACGCCTTGCCCAAATCTAAAAATTCGTCCGGCGCCATGTTCGAGGAATTTGACACGTTCATGCCTTTTAGCTCGCCGCCAATGTGCTCCTCTTTCCCGCCAGCCAGTACACTGATGAGTAGTTCAAGCTTTCCGCGCTTACGCTCCCAGCCAATCCAGGCCTGTTCGCTGCGACTGTACCGTCGCTCTCGGTGCAGGATGATGAAGCGCGCCGGATCCCCGACGGCAGCCGGGTATTCTTCATTAAGAAGCTCTATCTGTTTTACAAGCTCAGTCAGTAAAGCTGAGTCGGAACTGGCATGTGACTGTTTTGAATCCACCCAATCGGAGAGTACGGCGAATTGAGCATAAGGTTCGGGGTTTGCCAGGTAGTGCAGCAATAGTCGATGTGCGAGCTCTCGTATCGAACTGGTTTTAGTAAGCATCGCGGGGATGACGACCATCACCCGATCCTTCAGCGGCACTCCTTCTGAGAGCCTAAGGCGGGGTAGCTTTTGTGGTCGAACGGATTCGCTGATTAAGCGATTCACCAGGGCGACGATGGCCTCAGAGGTCGGGAAGATCATCAACATCGCAACCGCGAATCCGACCCAGGGATCTTGATGGGGCAGGCGTGGCGTCCAACCATGATCGGTCAGTAACCACGCGATGAGCGTCAAGGTGCCCAAAAGAATCGCACCCAGATAGATTGGCAGAATGGCAATCTTAAGGTTTTCACGTTGCCAACCCATGGCCCCGAGTCTGATGCCCAGCAACTTTGCGAGTTCAGGGCGGCCATTCCCCTCCGCCCAATAGCTGGCCGATGCTTTCGGACTTTCGGGCGATGCACTGTTGACGAGTGAAACGAGTGTTTGGGCGATGAAAGCTTCACTTTTACCGGACTGAAGCGCGAGTTTTTCGACGCGCTGTAAGGTTTGATTGCGAGTGGAGTCACTCTCTGCTTCGAACTGCTTTGAGTGAAGCATGAGCTGTGTGAGTTTGTTGCTCTGTAAGACAATATCAGTCCAGTCAGCGTCTCCTACGGCTCGTAACGACGTAATAGCATTACAGACACTAATGTTGTCAGCGGCCTGCTCTGCGTTTTGTTCCGAAAGCGCCGCACCGAGATTTGCCGTGGCCTGACTCAACCAGGCCTCGTGCTCCACAGAAAAAGTGTCGTTAATTCGTCCCCAACGATTTTGAAGCCTTTGCGCCATCTGCGCCACAAAGGCGTGACCCACGCCGCGCTGTTTCAAGAGGTTTAAAAGATAATCCAACTTTTCAATCGAGCAAGTGTCAATATCATCGCAACACAGGTTTGCAACCTCCCGCGCCGCTGACTGATAGCAAACCCGCTCGGCTAGGCGCCGGAGGTTTTCAATGAGAACGACTCGAAGCGTTGTCGGCAAAGCCCACAGCTCACCGAGATCTAACTCTTGGGTCTCTTGGTACGCATTTAGAAAAGGTATGAGCACCTCTTCTTCGAAGGCACCGTCGGTATGGGCTACGAAGGCCCAGGCCACTCCATAAATTCTTGGTAAACCCGCTAGCGGTTCGCCTTTGAGCACGGGCAAGCTTCTAAAATAGCTTAAGGGCAAGCCCTCATGCACTTCTTTGAGTTGGGCTTCAATGAGGTGAAAGTTATCAAGCAGCCACTCAGCAGCAGGGCTGACATCGTAACCAGCACTCGCTTGCACACTTAAATAATCGTGCGCTGCCCTCAACATTTTAATGTTGCTGGTTAGTCTGGGAAAAAATCGATCCCTACCACCGATTTCTATCGATCCCCGCCGAATTCTTGATGCGGTCTGAGCCTGACCTAAACTTCGACCATGCTCTGAAAAACGTTGAAGACCAAAAATTTCTGATCTGATCGGGGGATGAATTGGCTCTTTTTGATAGTTGAGTATTTTGAGTAGGATACTCGAGGCGTTAGGAATTGACGTTGCCCATGCTTCAGGCCAGGAGATAACCCACTCCCAGTAGAAGCAATGTGCCACCTGTAACCGTCGTCACAAAACGCGTGAATATAAAACCATGCGCGCGATTAAGTGCGCATTTTAGGTTGAAAGAAAAGCTGCTATGGCTTTGACACAATAAGAGATGCTCTTGAAGGCCATAAAAGTCTAGACCTGCTGTCATTACTGCATTCTCCGATGCTTTGCTTTGATCGTCTCCATTGAAGATGCTTTCTTTAAACATGGGATTTCCTTTTTTTGAGTTGCATCGCAATGCGTCTTGCTAAGGAGCTTTTATAAAGGAAGTTCCAACAAAGTTCTGTACGGTGTCGAACCTAAAGGTTTGCTATTGCCACGGGTTTGATTTCGAATGTTCGACAACGCACCGAAAGTTTTCGCAACCTCAAGTAAAGTAGTTGAACGCCTTGTCCAAGTGTTGGCGTTCACTAAACTTATAGGGGGTTTCATGAGTGTAGGCACAATCCTTCTCATTATTTTAGTTCTTATGTTGATTGGAGTTTTTCCAACTTGGTCGCATAGTTCGAAGTGGGGATATGGCCCAACTGGAGGTCTGGGAGTTATTCTATTGGTTGTGTTGGTGCTCGTTCTGATGGGTAAAATTTAATCAGCGCTCGTCAGGCACCGTTTGGGTCTTGTCTGCAAAACCCAAACGGCAGGTATCCTGACTTCAATGGCAACCTAAAGCTTGTCCGGCCCGACGCGAGAGTCCTTTTGTACAAACTGTCGGTAGAGGTCGAGGCCCTTGAGTAGTATGGGTTGTGATGAAGGGGAAAGCATGCCAATTCTAGAAATGGCGAGAGGAGCAAGCGCACTCAGTACTATAGGGTTTGCAACCAGTCGCCAAGGCCTTGTTTTGTAAACAAGCGCGCCAATAGCAACCGCAGCGATGACTGCCGTTATGGGATGTTTTTGAACCGTGGGTGTAACGATCATGTTGCCAGCCGCGTGGGCTAAAGAAGCCGCGTTCGTGCTCGCCTCAGGCGCACTCATGGCAATACTCATCCTATGACGTGACTCTTCGAGTTTAGAAACGGCGTTGTCTAAAATAGTCATCATGAATTCTTTCGTCGGAGTACCGCGAGATCGGCACGAACTTGCTGCTTGACTAATTCAAGCGCGGCCGTGCGATAGGAACGTTTCGAAGAAAATAGCCACAAGGCAATGGCGACAAGCAAGGGCAAAAGTGGTACCCCAAAAAGCAGGTAGAGCCCTTGAATATTGACGGTCGTGCTCGTACCCCACAACATTGCCGCCACACCGGCAAACACCATAAATAGCAAAAGACAAATTGCAATGGCAACGTCGCAAATTGCGCGGCGACGCCAGTCGATCACCATGCTCTTCACACTTTCGGCGATAAGATCGGTGTACGCTTCCGCGTGATCCGCCAAAATCTCTGGATTTTTCGCCAAAATGAGGAGAGCAGGGTGAGTCATGACCACCTACTTATTTGAAGAGGAAGAACGACTGGCCAGATTAATAAGTGCCATCAAAGCCGCCCCGCTTGCGGCGGCAATTAGAAGGGCTTTGACAGGATCGTTTGCAATATATTGCTCCGCGTTCTGCTTTGCTTTCATAGCTTGATCCTGCACAAACTTACTGGTGTCTTGAACACTGCTAATACCCCGCTGAGCCAGCGAGCCTATTTCGTTATTAGCATTTTTAAGCCATGGAGCCGTTTCGTTGCGAATCTTTTCCATAGTGCGTGCTAACCCCTCGAGGGCTTCATCTGCCGCACGCTGCGTCGACTTGATGGCTTCTTCCGCTGTTCGAGCAGTGTGCTCTGAAACATTGGTGAGTTGGTCCATTGGCTTTTGTGGAATCAAAGGTGTGTCGTTAAGTGAGTTCATTTTTTCTTCCCTACTTCATGGCCAATTACCCCGCCGACGGCCGCGCCGCCTACGGTCCCAACACCGCTGCCCCCGGTGAGCACCGCACCGCCGACCGCTCCAACACCCGCCCCAATTGCAGTGGCCTTGTCTGAGGCGCTCATGCCGGCACATGCGCCGAGGCTGCTACCGAACGCCGTAATTAAAATTATTTTGTGAATCGTTTTCATGACATCATCCTTAGGTTACTCATAGGTTACTCATAGGTTACTCATAGGCTATCAATCGAATGTTGAATCGCTTAAGACTTTCCGAAACGTGCTTTCGCCTGCGCTATGCATTTGTCCTTCGCATCGCCAGACGCTGAGTCGCACTTTTCCTTCTCGACGGCATAAGCAGCATCTTTTTTCTCGTCAGTAGCTTCCCTGCGCGCTTCGGCTTTATCTTTAGTTGCGGCGACGCGTGCATCGGCGGACCCCGATACTGCTTTCAAATCCGCTTTATCAATCTTGTGTTTAGCTTTCGCGTCTGCAGTAGCGGTAACTTGTGCAGAAGAAGCTTCCTTACGGCATACATCTTTCGCATTACCGCTAGATTCATCGCATTTTTCTATTGCAACGCTGTAGGCTGCATTGGCTTTTGCGACGCTTGCGTTGTACCGATTCCTTTCGCTCGGCCTGTACATTGCATAAAGATCGGCCTTACCTATTTTCTGCTTGGCTTTAGCCTCCGCAAGGCAAATATCGTAGGGGTTAGCTTTAAGAGGTGCGCAGGCCCGTTTCGCTGCTTTGTATTCGACCTCTAACTTCTCTTCGCTCGCTTTGTATGCGCTCTTGGACATGTCTTGAGCGAACACACAGGAGACGCTTGCAAGACCAATTCCCAAGGCTAGTACACGGATATTTAAAGGGTTCATAATTTTCCTCAAAGTCGATGGCCAATGGCCGATGAGCGAATACTAGAAACGTATGGATGAGTTGTCTGTTGGACAACGCACAAACCTGAGCTTTAAACGACATGTGTACGACCAGTATTCATGGGTACTAATTATGTTCGCTAGCGCACAGGGAGAATGGATAACTACTGGTAGATTCTAACTATTTTGTATATTAGGATGAGCATTGATCCTATGAGGCCTGAGTCGAGATGACTAGACCACGCGAGTTTTACCAGGGTATTTCAATCGCCCTTCTTTTGGCGATATTCACGGTGCTGCTCGCGGTTTACGCGTTTCGACAGTTAGAAATTTCGACCCTTAGCAGGACTGATACTCAGTTGGTGTTACGCGATGCGAATCGATTAATATCGTCTTTGAAAGATGCGGAAATTGGTCAACGAAGTTTTTTAATGACAGGTGACAGGGCTTTTCTAGGACCCTACAACACCGCTATGGTCAATATCCCAATTGACTTGGCCAAGCTTGCTCGTCGGCGAGAATCTACCCTAACCCCCGCTTCACTAGACGATCTACAAACTCTTGTCGCTGCAAAAATACTTGAATTAACTAAGATACAAGCCTTGGCTCAGATGGGGGATACCGACGACGCTCTTGCTGTTCTAAAGGCCGGGACTGATTTAGCGTTAATGGGCACTATCCGATCAAGACTTAACACATTTGTCGATGTCCAAAGAGCTCGCCTTGACGAACTCGACAAAAAACTGAAAAACTACTTAGAGCGTCTTTTCCTTTTTATCATCGCCGCTGGCACGATATGGATGCTATTCCTGCTGGGCTTTATTCATTTGCTACATCGCCGCTTTGAAGAGCGAGTGAGTTTTAAAGTGAGGAGTCAATTGCATTTAGAGACGCTAGACCTGCTTAATGCCCAAACGGAGTCAGTCGTGAAGCTTGAGAGAGCGAACCTGGCTTTAAAAGATAGCAATGTATTAGTAGAGACTGTTCTCAATTCGGTAGCGGACTGTGTGGTCCGCGTACGGGTCACAGACGGTGTGATCGAATACGCAAATTTGGCGACCGAAAAGCTTTTCGGATTTGTAGATCGCACGCTCGAAGGTAAGCCTTTAACATTGATTTTGCCAAATTTAAAAACGGACGTTTATGAATTTCTCCGAGGTGAAAATGAAGTAATGGGCCGGTGCAGCGATGGCAAGGAGCTGATCCTCAAAATGTACTCAAGACCGATGAAGTTGTCTGAGATTGAATACAACATTTGTACGTTACGAGACTTCACCGCACGCAAGCGCATCGAGTCTTTATTAAGAACCACCGAGCTCAATCTTCACAATGGTATTGCCGTTGCCGGGCTTGGTTTGGCTGTTATCGACTATGTTAAAAATGAAGTTACACTAGACGAAGCTGCTGGAGTGCTTTTTGACTTGCCCCATGGAACGGCAATTTCTCGAAATGCCGTACACGGCCGATTTCATCCGGGAGATGCGGCTGTGATTCTAGCGCATATAGACGAAGCCCTTGACCCTTCGGGTCTCGGCTTCATGGCACTTGAGCATCGCGTTGTCGCGCGAGATGGGACGGTTCGTTGGCTGAGCGCAAGAAAACAGGTGCTATTTGCAAGCAACGCCAAGGGTCGTAATGGGCCGGTCTCCGGCACACTCGCCGTTCGCGATATCACCTCCCTTAAGTCGACCTTACTAGAATTGTCACTTGCCAAGGAGGCCGCCGAGACTGCTAATTTGGCCAAGTCGCGTTTTCTGTCCAACATGAGTCATGAGTTGAGAACTCCGCTCAATGCAATCCTTGGCTTTGCACAGCTTATGGCAACGGGAACTCCGTTACCTAGTCCAAAGCAGCAAAAAAGCATCGATCAGATTTTGCAAGCAGGATGGTACCTTCTCGAGCTCATTAATGAAGTGCTCGATCTTGCATTAATTGAATCCGGCAAGCTTACGCTTTCGCCGACGCCGACCGACTTGGTAAGTATCCTGAGTGAATGCCAAGAGATGATGGAGCCTCTTGGTAAGTCTCGAGACGTACTTTTGGTGTTCAGAATTCCTGAAACACGCTATCTGTTGAATGCGGATCGAACTCGGCTTAAACAAGTTCTGCTTAATTTGTTAAGCAATGCAATCAAATACAATCGAAAAGGCGGCACGGTCCTGGTTAGTTGTGCCACTATGAATTACGATACTTTACGCATTTCGGTGGCAGATACTGGCGAAGGCCTAGCACCGGAAAATCTCGAACAACTTTTTCAGCCTTTCAATCGCTTGGGTCAGGAGTCTTTTTCCGAGGAAGGGACGGGCATTGGCTTGGTCTTGAGCAAACGTTTGATCGAACTGATGGGCGGCGCGATCGGCGCGGAGAGTACGGTGGGTGTCGGAAGCCATTTCTGGATCGACGTGCGCCTTGAAATGCAAACACCCCTGCTGTTGCAGGACGGCGCAATAACGTCGTCCCCAGGTTCCTACGAATTTACTAATAGCATGAAGGAAGCACCATGATTTTCAGCAACGCTGAACTCTTACAATCTAAAATTTTGATTGTGGACGATCAATTGGCCAATGTCAGCTTGCTCCGAGAGTTACTCTCCGATGCGGGCTATACCGACGTCACTTCAACCATGAAGCCCCCCGAGGTTTGTGCTTTGCACCGAAAAAACGCCTACGATTTGATTTTGCTTGATTTACAGATGCCTGTCATGGATGGCTTTCAGGTGATGGAGGCACTCAAGACCAATGAAGCGGACAGCTACATGCCCGTGATCGTGCTTACCGCCCAGCCAGGCCACAAATTGCGCGCCTTGCAAGCGGGCGCTAAAGACTTCATCAGTAAGCCTTTCGACCTCCTCGAAGTAAAAACAAGAATTCATAATATGCTTGAGGTGCGGCTCCTCTATAAAAAGCTTGAAAACTATAATAAGGTTTTAGAAGAGACGGTGCGCGAACGTACTGCTGAGTTGAGGGAGAGCGAAGCGCGTTATCGAAGTCTTACTGAACTCGCTTCGGACTGGTACTGGGAGCAGGACGAAACCGGTGCTTTCATCAAAGTATCCGGTCCGGTGCTTGAAATGCTCGGGGTGCAAGTCCCCTCAATGGCAGGGGAAGCCCAACAACAAGATCTGAGCGGATGGGATGAGTCGGAGCGCGCAACGCTTCATGCTCGCATTGCTGCTCGTCAGCCTTTTCTAGACTTCAATTTCAGCCGCAAGAATGCTGACGGTTCGCAACAAACATTTCGCGTGAGCGGAGAACCCATGTTTGATCGAAACTCTCGATTCATTGGGTACCGAGGAATTGGTCTTGAAACGACCGCACAACTTTAATCCATCGCACTCCTTAAACTTTTCGAGCCAGCCAAGAGATTATGTTGATTCAATCCACCCCTAGTCAAAATCAGCTCCTTGCCGCCCTACCTCGCGAGGAGTTGGAGCGTGTCTTGCCCTTCCTCGAACCAGTGACTTTGGCCTTGGGCGATATGCTCTATGAGCCGGGCCAGCAAATGCGGCACGCGTACTTTCCGCTGACCGCCATAATTTCCCTGCACTATGTCACTGAGACTGGAGCTTCGGCCGAGACGGCAGGCGTCGGCAACGAGGGCATTGTGGGCGTTGCGCTCTTCATGGGGGGCGAATCCACGTCCAGCTCTGCCGTGGTACAAACGGCGGGTCAGGCCTATCGCTTGGAGGCGCGTGTTCTCAAGGATGAGTTTGACCGAGCGGGCCAACTGCAGAAAATACTGCTGAGATACACCCAAGCTTTACTCACTCAGATGAGTCAAACAGCCGCTTGTAATCGACACCACTCTTTGGAACAAAGACTATGTCGCTGGCTATTATTGACAGCAGATCGCTCCGCCTCGTCGGATTTGACGATGACCCAGGAATTAATCGCAAACATGCTGGGCGTACGACGAGAAGGCATCACGGAGGCTGCTGGTAATTTGCAGCGAGCGGGCTTAATAATGAATCGGCGCGGGCACATTACAGTGCTGCAACGCGCTGGCCTTGAGGCTCGGTCGTGCGAGTGCTACGCCGTCGTGAAGAAGGAAATGGACCGGCTCCTCTCCAACGTGAAATAAGAGGTAAGGTTTGAGCACGGCCGTGCTCAGCGCGCTTTTTTGGGTGGCAACTTTGCCGCGCTCGTACCCGAAAGGGCGATGATTTTATCAACCATGGCTAGCAGGGTCCATCCCGCCTTGGAAATTTCGTCAATACGTTGCTTCTGGGACGGAGTGGGCACGGGATTCCCAGCATCGAGCAGCTGTGAGAAGCCGAGGATAGCGTTGAGAGGGGTCCGCAACTCATCGCTGACATTCAACAGAAATTTAGTTTGGGTTCGATTGGCTTCTTCGACGTCTAATTTAGCCGTTGCCAATTCAATATTTTGACTTTGCAAACGGTTCAGTAATTGGGTTCGATCCTCATCGGCTTGTTTTCTCGCAGCGATGTCGGTCAAAATAATCCATAGCTCGGGAATTCCTTGGCGATTGATCGAGAGTGTCATTAAGGCTTGTGCCCAAAAATAGGTGTCGCCCGTTCTGCGCATGCGCAGCTCGCATGACTGAGCAGGTTGGCCTGCTAAGGATGCTTTACGGCATAAATAAAAGTGGTCTTGATCGGACTTATGGATAAAGCGCGTCAGTTGCTTCTTGATTAACGATCCGCGCGTACATGCGAGCATACTTGCAACCGTCAAATTCGCTTTTAAAATCTGGCCACTTTCAGTGACACTAAAGTATCCCACCGGCGCCAGGTCATATAAGTCAAAGTAATCCTCACGACTCTCTAATAAAGCGTTCTGGGTAACTCGTAAATCTTCGTTTTGCAACTCAAGTTCAATTTCGTGCACTTGCAATTCGTGCACCACCACTTGCATGGCCATGGCGGTTTCGGACTTAACGTCGTTTGACCCAACCTCCCGCCCTTCCAAAAAGCGTTCTTGCGCTCGATGCAACAGGCTTAAGATGGGCGCCGATAGAATCACTTCTTCCGCTTGGTGAGGTTTAAGTTTAGCCATTTAAGGTGCAATCTCTAGTTCGCTTTCATTACTTGCAACCAAGCGCTCGGTGGTGGCAATGGCATCCACGATGCCCTTGGCGTCCTGGAGTGCGGTCGCCGTTACTAGCACTTCGAGAGCTTTACCGCTTTTGGCAATGCGTTGCGTGATGTATGGGTCTAACACCGCTCCGCGCGCTAACTGACTAAACTTCGCGGCTGACTCAGCCCGTGCCTTGGCGGGGATTCGATCTTGAACATTCATTAGAATGGCTTCGTCTTCACTCCAGCCATACAACTTCATAGCGCCCAGATTCCAAGCGATCGTCTTACCGTCAAGGGCTTGAACTGTAATGGCGTCGTGAGAGTCGCGCACAACCACCGCTAAACGCAAAAGATCGTTTGTTTTTCGCAAAGCCTCACGTGCGAGCACGGTCTCCGTAACGTCTACAAAGGAGATGACGGCACCCTCGATCACGTTATCGAGGGTTCGATAAGGCAAAATTCGCATCGTGAACCATTTTTGGTCTTTGGTTTTAATATTAATTTCCTGGGTCTTGAGTGTATCGAGAACCTTTTGAATATCCACAGCTAAGTTGTTATAGTCAAGGATATTTGAAACGATATGATGCACGGGACGACCGACGTCCCCAGGGATTAAATTGATCAGAATTTTCGCGGCGGGCGTAAAACGAAGCAGTCGAAGCTGGTGGTCCACAAAAATTGTGCCGATGCCCGTTCCAGACAAGAGGTTGTTCATATCGTTATTAATCCGCGTCAAATCGACTAGCCTGGTTTGTAGTTCGCCGTTGACGGTACCAAGCTCCTCATTGATGGACTGCATTTCCTCCTTGGAAGTTTCGAGTTCCTCGTTGGTGGACTGTAGTTCCTCATTGACGGATTGCATTTCCTCATTCGACGACTTCAATTCCTCATTGGAGGTTTCAAGTTCTTCGTGAGTGCTCTGTAAATACTCGTCCTTGGCTAAGAGTTCTGCCTGGAGCACCGAGATGTGAAGTGTCAGTTCTGTCAGCCCGCTTTCAGCACCTTTGCCATGATCGCCAATGACACCTTGAATGTCTGGAGCGGCGCTTAGCACGACCTGACTCGCGGCTATGGGTTCCTTCGCATCCTCTAATGTAATTAAATATTGGTAAGAATCCGTCGCTTCGGTGCCCAAGGGAATTGGAAAAATGCTGACGTTTACCGAGGTAAAATGCCCATTGGTCTTCACGCTGATACCCGCGCGACGCACCATAGTCTGGGTTTTCGCAGCCTGTTTAAGCGCGACTGATAGGTCTCTGCGCAACCCTTCACGAGCCATTTTGAGAATGTTGCTCGTGTTGGTTTCACCAGGAGCGGGCTCGAGATACATACCGGCACGGCCGTGCAAGTAATAAACGTCGCCATTCGCGTTCACGAGCGCGCTGATCGGAGCGAAGTGAGCGAGCAATGCTTGTTCAATGATCTCGCGACTGGGTCGCGGTAGTCGGGGCGAAAACTTTGAACTAAGACTCGCGTTCTTTGGGTCTGAAGTGGTCGAAACGGTAACAGAGGAGTTGGCGGATGGCTTGCGGTTCTCTTGCTTTTCAATTTTGCGCTCGTAGATCTTTGACTTCCGTTCAAACACAGAAAAGAGTTCCGGGAAATCACCAATGCCCTCAGAAGTGCCGAGAAACAATTTGCCTCCAGGGTTGAGAGCATAATGGAACAAGTGAATGACTTTCTTTTGTAGCGCGTTTCCGAAATAAATCAAGAGGTTTCGACAGGTAATGAGATCCATTTTTGAAAACGGCGGATCTTTTGTAACATTTTGCTCCGAAAAAATGAGCATGTCTCGGATGGGCTTTTTGATGAGGTAACCATTGCGCTCCGGGACGGCACTAAAAAAACGACTCAGTCGCTCCGCAGGTAGGTCGGCCTTGATAGAGTCTGGATAAAAGCCGCCGCGAGCCAAGGAAATTGCACGACTGTCGATGTCGGTTGCAAAGAGCTGCACCGAAAAACTTTGTTGAAGTAGCGACATGCGTTCTTGCAAAAGCATCGCAATTGAGTAGGCCTCCTCCCCTGTTGAGCAGCCTGCCGTCCAAATTCTAATCACAGACCCCGGCGCCTTCCCCTCGAAAAGCTTGGGAATCACCTTGTCCTCAAGATCCTTGAACGCCTCTGTATCTCTAAAAAAATTTGTGACTCCAATCAATAAATCGCGGAAAAGTGCTTGGATTTCGTTTGGAGTATTTTTTAAAAATTTGGTATACGCCGTGATGGTGTCAATTTGTTGCACAACCATGCGTCGTTCAATACGTCGTATGATGGTGCTGGGCTTATATTGCGAAAAATCATGAGTGGTCTTGGCCCGCAACAGCACAAAAATTTGGTCTAGCGCATTGTGATTTTTGGACCCTGCGTCCTTTTCAACAAAATGGAACGAGGTGAAAACGCGCCTGACGAAGTTCATCAGTTGGGCTGGCATTTCATGAGGAGGAAGTTGGTAATCAACTATTGTCGTTTCTAAAACACTCTTAGGCATGCCGTCAAATTCGGCCGTGCTCGGCGTTTGAGCCATCACCATCCCGCCCGCCGTTTTGATGGCCTTACTTCCCATGCTTCCGTCTCGACCCGTACCTGATAAGACGATTCCAATGGCGGCCTCACCCTGATCCTGTGCAAGCGAACGGAAAAAACAATCTATGGGCATGCGATGGCCTCGGGGTTCGCTGGGCTCCGCCAATTGCAAGCGCCCGTGCAGCAGCGACATTTCTTGGTTGGGTGGAATGACGTAGACGCAATTGACCCGTACCTGCATACCGTTGGTCACTTCACACACCTCCATGGAGGTATATCGCCGTAATAGTTCGGAGAGGAGGCTTTTATGGTCCGGCGCAAGATGCTGCACGAGCACAAAGGCCATCGACATGTCCTTGCCGGGCGGGATTCCATTCAGAAAGCTTTCAAAGGCCGAAAGTCCGCCAGCGGAGGCGCCAATACCAACAATAGGGAAGAGGGTAGAGAGGGTTTTGGCGATCATGGTTTCTGAAAAAATTCTTTGGCACTTCGCCACTTCAATGAGTACGCCACATGAGGGAAAGAGAGTCGGTGCGGCAGTGAACAATGGAGTGGGTATTTTACGATACGACGTACAAAGTCACTCGATAATGAGAGGGGTTTATGGTTTGACGATTCCTTGCCCGGCCCGCTCCGGGAGGCCTTGAAACGGTCCGAGGGGGTTGGTTTGAAGGGTCGTTTCACGAATTAAAGGCTGACCACCGTACAACGTCAAGACGACTTGATCGTCGACAAAAACAATCGTTGCGTTGAAGCTCCAACCGAGAGCCTGTGTTTCGCGGCGGAAATTGAATAAATCCAAAAAGGCGTTCCCGACGCGTTTTTGCCTGACCTCGCGTTGAGTGAGTTGATAACCCGTGCAACGCTTGCCGCGCTCCATACATTCTCGAATACCGCGCTCAAGCTGATCGGCCCGCAAGACATTACCCGTCCCGAAACGTTGCACCAAATCCGAATAGGAGAGCAGGCTGACGCTTGGGTTTAGAAAGGGATCCAGCCCCATGGCGTGCACGTCGTCACGGTGGCTTTCAAAAGGATGGATCTTAATAAACATGTCTCGAGCGTTTTCGAAGCTTGTCCAGCCCATGCCTTGCCGCGATTCTCCCGCGGGAAGCATATTGGCGCACGACGTTAACAGGCCGACTGCAGCCACGATAAAAGATATTTTGGGCAATAAAGATCTCCGCGTCGTTACGGCGGTTTTCACGTGCTGCTCTGCGCAACTTGGCCCGGTTGGCAGGTGAGTGCCCGGACGGTGTGCAGGGCAATCACTTGCTCTTCATCGGTAGGCACCACGGCGATTTGGAGCTTGCTCGAGGGAGCATGGATCAATTCTAGATCGACCTGATTGGCAAGCGGGTCTAGGGATGCTCCGAGCCATTGACAGCCGTCGACAACTCTTGCCCGAATTTGAGGCGCGTTCTCCCCAATGCCGCCCGTAAAAATTAATGCATCTAGGCCGCCCATGGAGGCTGCTAAAGAGCCAATTTCACCCACCAAACGGAATACAAAGAGGTCGATCGCTTGGAGGGCCGCCGGTGCCGTGCTCTTCAGAAGAGTTTGCATGTCCGCGCTGATTCCCGAAACCCCAAGAAGCCCCGATTGTTGATATAGCATTGAGCTGACTTGCTTACTGGTCATCTTGAGTTGTTGCAGGAGGTAAAGGACCACGCCGGGGTCCAAGGTGCCGCAGCGGGTGCCCATGAGGAGACCGTCCAGCGCTGAAAATCCCATCGTTGAAGTGACGCTTTTGCTGTTTTTAATTGCGCAAAGACTCGAACCATTGCCGAGATGCGCAACAATCACTTTTCCAGTGGACTGGTCGCCCAATACCCGGGTAAATTGTGAGGTGATAAATTCCATGGATAGACCGTGAAAACCGTAGCGCTGAACTCCTAAATCGGTGATTTCTCGAGGTAGGCCTAAGGCACGCGCGACCCAAGGCTGCTCACAATGAAAGGTGGTATCGAAGCAGGCTACTTGCTGTGCATCACCAAAATGCTTTTGGGTGAGTTTGATGGCATGAAGACAGGCAGGTTGGTGGATTGGGGCAAGCGGAACGAGTGCTTCGAGATCTACGAGGACGGCGGGGGATATCACCACAGGTTTTAAATATTTCGTTCCACCATGGACCACCCGGTGCCCAATGGCATCGATATTCAATTCGCCATAGTGCTCGTTGATCCAAGCGATGACGCGAGGTATGGCCTCAAGACTGTCGAATGTAGAAGCTTGACTCGCTTCCGACCGAGGATGAAATTTTTCGCCATTTATATCGGAAAAATTGATGACGGTTTCTTGCTCCACTAGACGAATTTGACCACGTCCTACCAATGCAACATCAGTTTCGCCGCCGAACTGGCTGAACAAGGCAAATTTGATCCCCGATGAGCCTGCATTGATAACAAGTAAGGCGGAGTTTTTTCGGCAGAGCATCTTCAATATATATCTCAACCTTAGAACGAGCGTCTGTACACCATCGTACCTTGTCGAGCGTCGCGTGGAATACAAATAACTGTTCTTTGTGCGTTTCCGAACTGATTTAATTGTCAATTTCAGTCAATTTTTAGGCTAGCCATTACAAGGAGTGCGCGATGCTTAGGGGCCCTGAACTACAGCATAATATTGTTGCCGAATTGCAAAAAGAGCGTGCGCTCAGATCCGATTTGATCAAGGTTGTCGCAAATGATAGTGCGATCACCTTGTCGGGTGACGTCGGAAGCTTCTTTGAGAAACTTGCTGCGGAGCGTGCGGCTCGTCGCGTTTCAGGCGTAAGGCAGGTGGCTAATTTGGTTCAAGTCAAAATTATGAGTCAGGATGTACGTACCGACAAAGAAATTTTAAAGACGGCGACTAATGCCTTGAGAAGTTTAGCTCACTTACCTAAAGACGCGATTAATGCGGAAGTGGTGGAGGGAGTGGTGACCCTCATGGGTTTCGTAGACTGGCAATGTCAAAGACTGGCCGCCATCAACACGGTGGCTAAGCTGTATGGCGTTAAAGCTATTGACGATCAAATCACCGTCAATGCGCCGGAATCGTCTAAACTGGTCCAGGCCGATATTGAAGCTGCCTTGGAGCGTTGCGCCCTTGCCTACACCCGCATGGTCACGGTTCACGTCAATGGTTCGAATGTGACGCTAAGTGGCCGTGTCGCAAGTTGGTCCGAACGTGAGTTGGCCAAGCAGGCTGCATGGGCAAGCCCTGGTGTTCTAAAGGTCATCGACCACATGACCGCCCCACTTTAGTTTGGGCAAGTACGGCCCTTCGAGTTGCGAATGTCAAGGTGATCGCTAATGCCAATTACGCCCGTGATGCTTTGTAGCGCTTGGGTGACGGCTCGTTTTTGAGAGATCCAAGACACTCTGCCAGAGATGGTCAACCAACCGTCCTGAACACGTACCGTGATCGTTTCTAGAGGTAAGCCGGAGGTACATTGCAAAAACTTCTGAGCCAATTTGGCGATATTCAAGTCGCCCGGATTATTTTCATGGAGAACTGTAATGTACATATTTTTCTCGCAACTTGGCCACTGATGGACACCATGGGCCTTGACAGAAAAAAGTTCGGTGCGCCAACACTCTTTGAGCGTGCACGACCATTGTTCCCTCCCTTTGTTTTGACTTTGAAGACTAATCGTCTATGAAAAGTCATGCTAAAGGGACGGTTGTCGCGAGCGTGCCGGTCAAACCTGCTTTGGCCGAAAGCGTGTCGATTCTCCCCAGAGATCGAGTTTTACTCACTCTTCTGATTGTCGCCTCGGTGGCCCTCGCTTGGATATTGTTACCCTTCTATGGGTCGATTATGTGGGCCATGATTATTGGCCTGATGTTCGCGCCAGTGCATCGTTGGATAAGCTCAAAATTGGGACAACATCACAGCCTAGCGGCCTTGTCGACGCTTGCACTCGTCATCCTCATCGTCATTCTGCCCGTGGCCTTGATCTCTGCCGCACTCGCCAAGGAGGCCGCAGGATTATTCGCTCAAATTCAATCCGGAGAGATCAATCCGACTGTTTATCTTCGAAGAGTCTTCGAGGCCTTGCCACCCTGGATTGTTGCGTGGCTCAATCGGCTGGGTCTTTTCAACTTTGAAATGCTTCTGACTCGCGCGGTTGCAGGCTTAAGCCAGGGTAGTCAAATAATTGCAACGCACGCACTCAGTTTTGGACAACTGACCTTCGAATTTATCGCGATGCTTTTTGTAACTTTGTATTTGTCTTTTTTTCTAATCCGAGATGGCGACGAACTTGCACGGGGAGTGCGTCGAGCCATTCCATTGGAGAGAACTCACAAACTTGAGCTAATTTCAAAATTCACCACCGTAATCCGTGCGACGGTCAAAGGAAACCTGCTAATTGCAGGCATCCAAGGGGCCTTAGGCGGGATTGCGTTTTGGGCTTTAGAAGTTTCCGGCGCCTTACTTTGGGCCGTGCTGATGGCCTTTTTATCGTTAGTACCGGCTGTGGGCGCAGGGCTTGTCTGGTTACCTGTAGCGGTCTATTTCTTTGTGACTGGTGCATTTTGGCAAGGCTTTGCACTTTTGGCTTATGGCGTTTTAGTGATCGGCTTGGTCGATAACCTGCTTCGCCCCGTGTTGGTCGGCAAGGACACGAGAATGCCCGACTATGTGGTCATGATTACTACCTTGGGCGGCCTGGCGGTCACTGGAATTAACGGCTTTATCTTGGGTCCGGTCATCGCGGCGATGTTTATCGCCGTTCTTCATATTTATCAATCGAGGGGTGGCGATTAGCATTCGCATGCTTGCCGAGCGTGTTCACTAACGAACATACATCCTTAATTTGTTGCCGTATGCTGAGTGATGAATTTGCTATCCTTGGACTCATCTGCTGAACATGATCTACATCTCTGGACCAGGTCATGGTGGCTAGGCCATGGTGAGCCAGACCTATCTTGAGGGCAGTTACAGCGAAACATACCCGGCGATAAGCCGTGACCTCGTGGGTATGAAGCGCTTGTTTGCTCAGTTCTTTTGCCCTGGCTGCATTTCCAGTCACGTCGCACCAGGTATACCGGGATCGATTCATGAGGGTGGGGAGCTGGGGTATTCTTTGAGTCATGCCTTTGGCGCTGCATTCGACAATCCTTCCTTGATTGTCGCCTGCGTGATTGGCGATGGTGAGGCGGAGACGGGGCCGTTGGCAACTGCGTGGCACGCAAACAAGCTACTTGATCCGGTGGGCGATGGTGCGTTATTGCCGATTTTGCATTTGAATGGGTTCAAGATCAGCAATCCGACCATCCTGGCCCGAATTGGTCGGGAGGAGCTTGAACAATTCTTGCGCGGTTGTGGCTGGTCGCCGATATTTGTGGAGGGTGAAGATCCGTTCCTGATGCACCAGCTCATGGCCAGTGCGATGGATCAAGCCATCGCCCACATTCAAGAGATTCATAAGGATGCCAGGCTCCGAAATGCACGGAGCAGGCCGCGCTGGCCAATGATGGTTTTGCGCTCACCGAAAGACTGGACTGGGCCAAAGTTCCTCAATGGTTTGGCGGTTGAAGGAAGCTTTCGCTCGCGTCAGGTGCCTTGCCTGTTGGGGCGAAGAACCCTGAAAATGTCGCGGTACTTGAGGCCTGGATGAAGAGCTATCGGCCGCAGGAACATTTTGATGAGCACGGTCCACTCGTACCCGTCCTTAGTGAGTTTGCGCCAAAGGGGGCGGTACGAATGGGTGCCAATCCGCATGCCAATGGGGTCTGCTTTTGCGAGACCTAAAGTTACCCGATTTTCGATCTTACGGTTTGAAGGTAGAGTATCCCGGCGCTAGCGAATCGCAGGACACCTTAGTTTTGGGAGCGTTTCTTCGCGATATTGTGAACCTCAACCGGGACGAGAAGAACTTTCGAGTCTTTGGCCCTGATGAAACGCTTTCCAATAAACTTGGAGCAATTTTCCAAGCCACTGGGCGGCAATGGGACGCAGACATTACCGAGACCGATGAGTTCTTGGCGCGCTCGGGTCGGGTATTGGACTCTATGCTCAGCGAACATCAATGCCAAGGCTGGCTGGAGGGTTATCTGCTGACCGGTCGTCATGGCATTTTCAGCAGCTATGAGGCTTTTATTCGAATCATTGATTCTATGTTCAGCCAGCACGCCAAGTGGCTAAAGGTCGCAGCCGACCTTGCCTGGAGGCGACCGATCGCCTCGTTGAACTATTTGTTGAGCTCTCATGTCTGGCCGCAAGACCACAATGGGTTTACCCATCAAGATCCTGGCTTTCTCGACCATGTGATCAATAAAAAAGCGAGCATTGTTCGGGTGTATCTGCCGCCCGATGCCAATTGTCTGTTGTCGGTAGTGGGTCACTGTCTAAGAACAAAAAATTATGTGAACGTGATTGTGGCGAGCAAGCATCTCAGGCCTCAGTGGTTAAGTATGGATGCTGCAGTCAAGCACTACAGCAAGGGCATAGGAATTTGGGGCTGTTCGAGCAACGCCCAAGGAAACACACCTGACATTGTCATGGCCTGCTGCGGCGAAACTCCTACGCTTGAAACACTGGCCGCGGTCACAATACTTCGCGAGCATTTGCCCCAATTGAAAATACGAGTCGTGAATGTGGTGGATCTTATGAGACTGCAACCCCAGCATGAGCACAGCCACGGCCTCACTGTGACCGATTATGAGTCGCTTTTCACCAAGCACAGCCCGGTCGTTTTTGCCTTTCATGGCTACCCGGCACTGATTCTGCAACTGACCTTCGAGCGCATGAACAGAAACCTGAAGGTCCATGGCTATTTGGAGGAGGGCACCATTACTACGCCCTTTGAAATGCGAGTGTTGAACAAACTGGATCGCTTTCATCTTGTTATGAGTGTTATTGAGCGCCTGCCGCTTTGGGCTGAACGTGCCGCTTATCTCAAGCAAATGGCACAAGACCAATTAATTGAACACCGACTTTATATCCAGCGCTTCGGGCAAGACATGCCCGAGATACTGAATTGGACGTTGTCTAAAGCTCCAACGACCTAGCAAACCTTAATTCTTAGGAATATATCCGATGCTCTTTGCAAACTTTTCTGCTCGCGGACTTCATCTCACCAATCATTTTGTGATGGCCCCTATGACGCGCAGTCGCGCGACATCTGAACATACGCCCACTGCTCTGATGGCCACGTATTATGGGCAACGAGCCAGCGCCGGGCTGATTATTACCGAGGGCACCTCGCCCAGTCCCAACGGCCTGGGCTACCCGCGCATCCCTGGCTTGTACGATGCGGCGCAAACGCAGGCCTGGAAGGGCATCACCACCAGTGTCCATGCACTAGGCGGTAAGATATTCGTTCAGTTAATGCATTGTGGCCGGGTGGCGCATATTGCGAATCTCCCCGCAGGGGCCGAGGTGCTTGGCCCTGGAACAGTGGCTTGCCCCGGCGAGATGTATACAGATACTCTTGGCCTGCAGCCCTACAGCGTGCCGCGTGCGATGACCGAAGCTGACATTTCCCGAGCGGTGAAAGAGCATGCGGACGCGGCCGTGCTCGCCTTAGAAGCTGGGTTCGACGGCGTGGAGCTTCACGGCGCAAACGGTTATCTCATTGAGCAGTTTTTAAATCCACTCGTCAACCTTCGAGCGGACAGCTTCAGCGGAAGCATAGAAGCTCGAAACCGCTTTGCGATTGAGGTGGCAAAAGCCACGGTCGCCGCCGTCGGACGCGACCGGGTGGGGATGCGTCTCTCCCCCTACGGTGTTTTTAATGGCACGGGCGAATACGCCGAAGTGCAGGCACAGTATCTAGCGTTAGTCACAGCGCTATCATCCGCGGGGCTCCTCTACCTCCACCTGGTTGATCATTCGGCGATGGGCGCACCGCCGGTTCCAGCCGACTTCAAAATTAAGTTGCGGGGTGGTTTCGACGGTCTCTTTATTCTGTCGGGTGGGTTTAATCGCGCGAGTGCTGAGGATGCCTTGCTCGATCAGCGCGGCGACCTGATTGCCTTTGGGCGTCCGTTCCTGGCCAATCCTGACCTCGTTGACCGAATGCGCTTGGACGCACCTTTAAATGAGCCGGACATGACAACCTTCTATGTGCCCGGTGCCAAGGGTTATACCGACTATGCTGCGCTGGAAAATAAAAGCTAGGCCAGTCAATTCCGGGCAGGGGAGGGCGACACTGACGCTCAATCTTGACGCTGATTTTAGAGCGGTGTTGCTGGCGAGTCCGTCCAAAGCTCGCGATGATGAATAATCTACTAACGCAAGGCTTCAGCACATTTCTACGTCGCCGCCGAGCCAAGAAGCATTTTGAACGCCGGCCGCTGCTCGACTCGCTGGTGAAGAACTTTGCGGCCTTACCCAAGGTCGCCGGTGCGAGAGATGAGAGCTTTGGGAAGGACTTGATGACTGCGTCACGGGAGGAACCCGCGCAGACTTTGGCGAGACTACAGTCGCAGGTCGAAGGCTTGGAGGCCACCGAGGCGTCCCGGAGACTGATTCGAGAAAGGCCCAACGAGGTTCAGCATGATCCGCCGCTTCCTGGCTGGTTGCGACTCTGGCGCTGTTACCTAAACCCGTTTAACCTGCTGCTCTCGGCTCTGGCTTTACTATCGTTCTTGAGTGCGGATGCCAAGGCTACCGTGGTCATCGCTGTGATGGTTGGCTTGAGTACTGGCATCCGGTTCGTGCAAGAGGGCCGGGCCCATCGTGCCACGAAGGGCTTGCGGGCGATGGTGAGCAACAAGGCGAGCGTCATCCGCCGATCGTCTGACGGACCCGCCTTAGTGGCCTCCAACGCGGCCTCTAATGCGGCCTCTAATGCGGCCTCCAACGCGGTGGTCTCGCAAGCCTCCATACCGCAGGAAATTCCGGTGCGCGATTTGGTGGTCGGCGATGTCGTGGCCTTGTCGGCGGGCGAGCTTACTTCAAACTGCAGGCGTTGCCCGCGTCTTTTTATGGCTGGCTGGTGGCTATTCTGTTGGCCTATTGCACCTTGATTACGCTGATGAAGCGCGTTTACGTTCACCGCTACGGCTGGCAATGAGCGTGCCGCACATAGTCACTCTTCGAGCGTCGATCCGATTACGATTAAAGGTTCGGTAGGGTTATGGAGATTCGGAGTTCTGCGGGTTCGTCGAACAGTTCAGGAGCGCGCGGGTGCTCGGTAGCGTCTGAGCAGTTTTTGCAGTTCGCTGTAAATTAAAACCACGCTCGCCATCGCTGCGCACACTAACCACTGGTCAATCGTCAACGCTGACGTGCCAAAGGCCAGGTTCAGGAACGGCAGGTGAACCACAGCGACCTGCAACGTCAGCGCCAGAGCGATGGCTCCCCACAACCAGGAGTTGGTGAACAAATGCGTAAATGCGCTCAGGGTCTCTGAGCGTGACGTGAAGCAGGTAAACAGGCTGGTGAAGACTAGTACCGTGAAGCCCGCGGTGCGCGCCATCGTGAGGTCGCCCGTGCCTGGGATCAAGCCCCCAGGGAGGTAAAAGTCCATGGTCAGCAAGGCCGCTAGCGCGATAACCAGTCCTGTTTGAAACACACTAGACCACATCCGCGTATCGATCAGGCGCTCACTCGTAGCGCGCGGCTGGCGCGTCATCAGATCGTCGCTAGCGGGGTCCATGCCGATTGCGATCGCGGGCCCGGAATCGGTGATGAGATTGATCCACAAGAGTTGGGTCGCCAGCAAAGGCAACACCACGACACCACTGTTGGCCGCCTCGCCGACATTCAGCCCAATGACACTTGCCCCCACCACACCCAGAAAAACTGTGAGAACCTCCCCCATGTTCGACGACAGCAGATAGCGCAAACATTTGCGGATATTGTCCAAGATGGCGCGCCCTTCCCGGACAGCTTCAACAATGGTGGCGAAGTTGTCGTCCGCCAAAATCATCTTGGCGGCTTCTTTGGTCACTTCTGTACCGGTTACACCCATCGCGATGCCAATGTCGGCGGACTTTAGAGCCGGCGCGTCGTTGACGCCGTCGCCAGTCATTGCGACGACGTTTCCGTCAGCCTGCAGTGAACTGACGATGCGCAGCTTGTGCGCAGGTGCCACCCTGGCATAGACCGAGGTCGTTCGCACGGCCTCGCTGAAGGCCGCCGCATCCAGCGCATCAATTTGGGCACCGGTGAGCGCGGCTGAACCAAGGTCCTTGATGCCCAGATCGGCCGCAATTCGCGCGGCTGTTTTTGGGTGATCGCCGGTAATCATCACCACCCGAATGCCCGCTCGCTGCGCTTCGGCGATGGCCAAAGCCGCCTCCTCTCGGGGCGGGTCGATCATGCCGACGGTACCGACAAAGATCAGATCGTTTTCCAGGGTGTCGGCCGCTGCCGGATCTTCCGTGGGAAGGAGTGGCCGGTAGGCCACCGCTAAGGTGCGCAATGCGGCGTCGCTGAGGGTGTCAACGTGGCCCAGCAGTCGCGTTCGCAACGTCATATCGAGGTTGACGATGTCTAGCCCGACGCGTGCTCGGGTGCAACGCCCAATCAACACGTCTGGCGCGCCCTTGGTGATTGCCACGAGTTGGTCGCCGTGTTCGTGGTCAATTTCAATGGTCGTCATTAGCTTGCGCTCGGACGTGAAGGGAATCTCGCCGATTCGCTCGAAGCGCCTCTCACGTCGCTCGGTCACCGTGCCTTGGCTCAGCTTGCGTTCGGCCACAAGGAACGCGGCTTCGGTGGGGTCGCCGTGAATCTCCCATCCGCCATCTTCCGTTCGTCGCAAATCGGCATTGCCGGCCAGGCTACCACCACTAAGCACCACAATTGTCTCCTCTCGCAGCGGCCCGGCAGCGAGCTCCGTGCCGGGCTGTCCAGCCTGTACGACTTGGCCCGCGGGCGCGTACCCCACGCCGCTGACGCGGATATCGCCTGAGGCCGTCATCACGCGTTCAATGGTCATTTCTGAGCGTGTGAGGGTGCCGGTCTTGTCCGAGCAGATTACGGTTGCGGAACCCAGCGTCTCCACCGAAGACAGGTTCTTGACGATAGCGTGGTGCTTGGCCATGCGCTGCACGCCGAGTGCAAGCACTACTGCCAGAATGGCGGGTAAGCCTTCGGGGACAGCCGCCACCGCCAGGGATACGCCCAGCAGCAGCACTGGAACTACATCAGCGGCGCTGCGAATATTTGAGATGAGCAAGATTGTGCCCACCACCACGAATGCGATGATGACAATCGCAATGCCCAGTGATCGACCAACCCGTGCCACTTCTTTTTCCAGCGGCGTCGTGACCTCGACAGTCGCGTCGAGAAGCGCCGCAACCTGACCCATCTGAGTGTCCATGCCGATAGCCGTAACCACCGCTCGGCCCGTCCCCTGTACGACGGCGGTGCCTTTGAAGACCATGTCAAGTTGGTCGCCCAGTGGCGCCAACTTGGGTAGCGTTGCGCTGTCCTTGAGCACCGCTTCGCTCTCACCGGTGAGCGCAGCCTCCTGAAGGCGCAGTGTGGTGGCCTGAAGCAAACGCGCGTCGGCGCCTATTGCGTCGCCTTCGGCCAACAACAGGATGTCGCCAAGCACCAACTGCGCACTCGGCAGGCGCTGTGGCTTACCGTCGCGCATCACCGCAGAAGTTGCAGCGGT
Organism: Betaproteobacteria bacterium; assembly: GCA_031421635.1. Taxonomy (GTDB): domain Bacteria; phylum Pseudomonadota; class Gammaproteobacteria; order Burkholderiales; family Burkholderiaceae_E; genus JAPOKJ01. The sequence continues at coordinate 119,641 of JANOPA010000072.1, forward strand.
CATTTTGACGAGTGCGGCCACGGCGTTTTGCGCGTTCGCTTCCTGGATATGGCCTATAAGCGCGTTCAGCAGCACGATCGCCGCAATGACCAGAGCGTCCACTGGCCAACCGCCCCGACCTTCGACCACCCAAGCCAGCAAGGCGATGGCCACGGCGGCTAGCAACAGGTAGATAAGCGGGTCCTGAAATTGCGACAGAATGCGCCGCCAGACGGGCGTCTGCGCGGTGGCTCGCAATTCATTAGGTCCGTTTTGTCCGAGCCGACGCTCGGCCTCCTCTGAAGTGAGGCCATTCTCAATATTTGCACTAAGGGCAGCCGCTACTGCGTCAGGCGCCATGATCGAAGCATCAGCGAGGCTACGGAAGCTTGCGACCTTTGAGATTTCATTGGCCGAGCGTTTGCCAAGTTGAATTTCGATTCTCCCACCTAGCGCCGTAGCCATGTTCGAATTTGAATGAGGCAGAGCAGCAACCAGCGCTTAAGTTGACCGCAATGGGCTGCGTTCGTCTGTGCGATGGACAACTCATGTGAAAGCTTCGAGACCATATTGACCCTTTTTTATTCAGCAACCTTCTCGAAGTAATCGGCCGTTATGGCCTCGTGCGTCAACGCACAGACGACCCGGACCGCGACCTGTAGTTTCGCGCTATGAAAACTAATTGTCCCGATTCTGGAACGTTGAAGATCTATCTGATCCGGCATGCTGAGACTGAATGGTCGCTTTCTGGACAACATACTAGTCGCACAGATTTACCCTTGACGTGTCACGGCGAGGAAATGGCTCTTGAACTGAAACCATTTCTCGCACCGATGAATTTTTCCACTGTTTTGACGAGTCCAAAATTGCGCGCTAGAAAAACTTGCGAGATCGCAGGACTGGGCGAAAGAAGCGAAATTGAGTTGGATCTGGCGGAGTGGAACTATGGGTATTATGAGGGTCTTAGTTCCTCTGAAATTCGCCACACGCGATGGGCGTGGAGTGTTTGGCGGCACGGATGTCCAGGGGGCGATTCACCCAGCTTCACGTCTGATCGTGCGGATCGCCTAATCGCCCGGCTTTGTCGCCTTACGGGAAATGTGGCGCTGTTTTCGCATGGTCAGTTTTCTCGTGTGTTGGCGGCGCGTTGGCTCGGATTGCCGTCCCGAGAAGGCAGACACTTCACAATGGACCCAGCCTCAGTCAGTATTCTGGGATATGAAAGTGGTTCTACGAGCCAGAGAGTGATCTCTCTTTGGAATGCTCTGCCCAATAGCCTAGTTGGAAGTGAACATTTTGAGTTCTCTAGACCTTGACAGAACTTCAACCAGGCGTTTTTCTGACCTACGAAGTTTTAGTCAACAGAGTAGACTTGTTCTAGGCAGCCCGCGCCGCTTTTGTAAAAAGGTTTTTAAAAGCTTTCGGACCAACCAAGGGTTTTTGTTGGCGTCGGCAATTGCCTACAACGCCTTGCTGTCGATTATTCCACTACTCATCCTCACGGTCATTGCTTTGTCGCACCTCGTTGACCAAGGCGAGCTACTTTTAACGCTTACCCGATATCTGGAATGGCTTATGCCTGGTCAATCTGCGGCGATTGTGGTTGAACTGGAAAACTTCTTGAAGCATCGAGATTCAGCGAGCTGGGTATTGATGGCAAGCATGCTTTTCTTCAGCTCATTGGCGTTCACGGTGTTAGAAAATTCTATGTCGATCATTTTTCACCATCGTGTCCAAATTCGGCGACGACATTTTTTAGTCTCTGCGCTAATACCGTATCTCTATATTTTCTCGCTAGGAATTGGCCTTCTTGTGGTGACCATTGTCGCCGCAAGTCTCCAGGCGATTGGATTGGAGCGATTACAGTTTTTAGGCCTCAGTCTGCCCCTTGCGGGCTTCTCGGGATTTTTGCTTTACTTAATCGGAGTGGGCGGAGAAGTCCTGGTTCTTACTTCCGTATATCTGGTGATGCCTGTTGAAAAACTGTCCGTCGCTTACGCTTTGTTAGGAGCGTTGGTCGCTACGGTTTTATGGGAAATTTCGCGCCATGCCTTGGTTTGGTATTTCGCGACCATTTCTCAAATTAGCACGGTCTACGGGTCTTTGACGGCGGCGATTGCGATTCTCTTGAGTTTAGAGGTCGCTGCCACGCTTTTGTTGGTCGGCGCGCAAGTCATTGCAGAGTTCGAACGTTTTGAAACAGAGGGCGCTCGAATCGTGTCTCAAGATTTTAAGAGCAAAATCACCCAAGTCGCCGAGACCCGATGATGCTCGCCAAACTTTTCAATATTGAACATAGTAAAGTCGCTTATTGGGTGGACTTTGGCCTGTATGGCCTGGCGATCCTGGGCCTTAGCCTATTTCTATTTATGTCCGGCGACCACATTGGCCGCTTTCAGATGGTGGGCTTCGCCTTGGGCGGACTGGTGATCTGGACGTTTCTGGAGTACGCACTGCACCGCTTTGTCCTGCACGGTCTTGACCCTTTCAAAACTTGGCATGCCTTGCATCACGAGCGGCCCAGGGCGCTCATTTTCGCACCAACCCTACTCAGTGGAACACTGATCGGTCTTCTAATATTCACTCCAACCTTTTTAATGAGCAGTGCTGCGCGCGCCACGTCTCTTACGGTGGGGTTAATGGTTGGGTATTTGGGCTACGCGATCACTCATCATGCCATCCATCATTGGCCGGCGAGAGGAAGTTGGATGCGCACCCGAAAGCTAATTCACGCACGACACCATTCTTATTCTTCACGCGCTCACTTTGGAGTGACGAGTACATTTTGGGATAGGGTTTTTGGGAGTTCCGGAAAATCATCGTAGCGTTACGCTAGTTTTTCGGCTTCCAAAGGAGTTGGCATACACCCAGGTGAACAGCGCCCCTAAAAGAAATATTTGGGCCGAGTAATATACCCAGAGGAGAACCACGACTAACGACCCCGCAGCGCCAAAACCTGAGCTGACGCTGCTACGACCAATATAGAGTCCAATAAGCGACTTTCCCAGGGTGAAGAACGCGGCAGTGATTGCGGCGCCGACCCAAACGTCCTTCCATGCCACATGCACGCGCGGCATGTACTTGTAAATCAGGGCAAACATTACCGTGATACTCACTAGGCTCAGCGCGGTATTTAAACCGTTTGCAACGCGCACCCAGTCGCCAAACTGAGATCCTATTTGACTACCAACGCTGGCCAGTCCAGCACTCACTATCAAGGACACGATCAGTAAAAAGCCAATCGCGAGAATCATTCCAAACGAAAGCAGGCGAGTGCGCAAAAGCAGCCACAGGCCGTTGGATTTTTTCAAGGCAGGGGCTCGCCAGATCCGATCCAAGTCATCTTGCAATTCACCAAACACTGTAGTCGCACCGATCAGAAGCAAAAGCCCCCCAAATGCCGCGGCGGCGAAACTTTCGGCGGGCTTGTGCACACTAACCAAAAGTGCCTGAACGGCACTCGCGCCTTGTTCTCCCATCAGAGATCGCAACTGAGTCTGGATCTCCCCGCGCGCGGCCTCTTCGCCAAAAACCAAGCCCGCCACTGCCATAACAATTAGCAAGAGCGGAGCCAAAGAAAAGGTGGTGTAAAAGGCCAACGCAGCGCCCATACTGGGCACACGATCTTCGCCCCAAGCTCGGGCAACTTGCTTTAGCGCAGCTAAACCTGCATTAAAGCGCATCGCGGTATGCTTGCATAACAATATGCGTGCCTAACTACACGCTCTTATGCTGGCTTTTGTCGTAGAAATCGTTAATGCCTTTTTGCCATGTTGCGTCGGCCATGTTGGGCCACATGTCCTTGTCAAAACCTGGAGCGTTTTCGAGGCGTTCTTCTTCCACGTCGAGAACAAAGCATTTATTGACGGTATCCAGGGTTAGCGCCTCCCAGGGCACCGCGAATAACTTCTCGCCCATGGTGAGAAACCCACCAAACGACAGCACCGCGTAACTCACGCGACCGGTTCGCATATCAAGCATGATCTCTTTTATGTCACCGAGACTTTCAGATTGTTTGTTAACGACGTCATTACCAATCAAAGTGTCGGCACCCATTAAGTGAGGCCCAGGGCCGTGGAGCCCTTCGTGATTCACTGGAGTAGTGGAAAGTGATTTATACATTCCGAAAGTATCGCGATCTTCATAACTCATTTTTTTCTCCTGAAGGTTTGGGTTTTTGGAACAATTGTCCAGTTGCAAGATTAATGGTTGATGCCCGGAATCTCTGTTCGACAGCGAACGAAAAAATGCCCGCTGTGACTGAGGCATTTAAGCGAGTTTTCTGACCGAGGCCTCGCGGGTCCACTGTCTCGTCTTCGCCGCTTCAACAAATGCCACCCTGTCTGACGCCGCAACCACCGCTTTGTCAGCAACCACGCCCGCTTTCTCAAAAAGCATTTGGCCGCCCTTGTCGATAGCAATCGCCTTTAAATGTCCAAAGGCATCGCGAATAAAGTCGATAGCCGATCCATCATTTAGCAGGTCCTGTGCACCGGGCTCTGAAAGTATTATTGCGATGGCGTCAAACGTGACCGAGGGTGAGCCCGCTAACTGCCCATCTGCTGCCAGCAGCGAACCATCGGACATTTTCACACCACCGATTTTTGGAGCGATGACCTTTACGGTGCCACCAGCTGTCGTTACGGCGGATTTCAACACGGTGTATGTTTTGACGTCCGAGCCCTCATTGATGAGTACGCCTACGCATCGACCGGTCAGCGTGGCCTTGGCTTTCCCAATCAAACCCAGCGCAGGAGATTCATCCATGTGAAGCACGGGTGCTGAAGTAGGCGGCGCAGCGGGCGTAGTGGCAAGCCCCAAACCTTTGGCAACTCGATCGGCCAAATTGGCATCAATGTGTATGAGGTGAGCCACCATCGCCTCGCGAATATGAAGCGTTGCAACCTTCGATAACTCGAACACCAGGGCGGAGGCAATATGGGCCTGTTCATAACTAGTTTGACTTCGATAGAACAGAGCCGCCTGAGTGTAGTGATCCGCAAAACTTTCGGGACGAATTCGCCCGCGTTCACCATCTTCGGAACCTGCAAAGCTTCTAAAACCCTTAGGAGTTTCTCGCGCGGAATCTGCCGCCAGAGAACTGGGTTCGTAAGCTACGCGACCGCTAGGTTGTTGCATCGACATATGACCATCGCGCTGCTGATTCGAGAAAGGACACTTTGGCGCGTTTATGGGAAGCTGATGGAAATTTGGCGATCCTAGACGTGAGAGCTGAGTGTCGAGGTAGGAAAATAATCGTCCCTGCAAGAGCGGATCATTTGAAAAATCAATGCCGGGTACAAGGTGCGAAGGGCAAAAGGCGACTTGCTCGGTCTCTGCGAAAAAATTGTTAGGCCAGCGATCAAGCACCATCCTGCCAATCACCTGCAAGGGAACAAGCTCTTCAGGAATTAGTTTAGTTGCATCGAGATGGTCGAACGGAAATGCTGCCGCATCCTCTTCCGAAAAGAGCTGAACAGCAAACTCCCATTCTGGAAAGTTTCCCGCGGAGATAGATTCGAACATGTCGCGTCGCTGGAAATCGGGGTCGGCCCCAGCAAGTTTGACCGTTTCGTCCCATACGGTCGATTGTAAACCGAGCTTTGGACGCCAGTGAAACTTTACGAAGGTCGATTTTCCGGCGGCATTGATTAAGCGAAAGCTATGTACGCCGAAGCCTTCCATCATGCGCAGTGAGCGTGGCAAAGTTCGGTCGGACATGACCCACATCACCATGTGCATGGCTTCCGGTGTGAGGCTAATGTAGTCCCAAAAAGTATCGTGAGCTGATGCTGCTTGCGGAAAGCCACGGTCGGGCTCCATTTTCACCGCGTGAATAAGGTCCGGGAATTTCAGAGCGTCCTGAATAAAGAATACGGGAATGTTGTTGCCGACGATATCCCAGTTACCTTCTTTGGTATACATTTTTACGGCAAAGCCGCGCACATCGCGGGGCGTATCACTCGATCCGGCACCACCGGCGACAGTCGAAAAGCGCGCGAATACGGGGGTGCTCTCACCGGTCTCGGTGAGAATTTTGGCCGAGGTATATTTAGACAAAGATGAAGTGAGTTCAAAAAAACCATGTGCACCCGTACCGCGGGCATGAACGATCCGCTCAGGAATGCGCTCGTGATCGAAGTGGGTTATTTTTTCTCGAAGAATAAAGTCCTCCAGCAAAGTGGGCCCACGGGGGTGCGCTTTTAGAGAGTTCTGATTGTCTGAGATCGGAAGGCCTTGATTGGTGGTCAAGACCTCATGCTTGTCACTGACGGACTGATGCAATTCGCCTCCGGCCGATGTTTGCGAATCAGAGGTTGTTTTTTTCTTTGTAGCCATAAAAACTCCGTTTGTAGTTAACGCCAAGAGCGTCACATTGGGTGATAAACCCGGTACCTTGCACGCGACGCGCGCGAGCGTCTGTGCGCTATAGCGCCTTGGTTTTAAAAAAATCCAAGAACCATCCAAGTGGATGGTGTATATTGTTCGTATGCCTGCCCGTCCAAAAAAACCTCTAACGTCTAATTTGATCTCCGAGCAAAAGATCACCATCAACCTTGGTTGCATCGACCTGGGACAGATTGATCTCCTGGTCAGCGAAGGCTTTTACTCAAATCGCTCTGAATTTATTCGTGCCGCCATTCGAGAAAAGTTGCGTGACCATGCTGATGCTGTAAAAGCCGTGACGATGCGCAAGTCCTTAGTGCTCGGAATACACCATTTTTCTGCACAACAACTGTTGGCCGTGCGGGCCAGGCATGAGAAGTTGCAAATCCGTATTCTTGGTTTGGCATCATTCGCGTCCGACGTGACTCCAAAATTGGCGACGGACACCATCGAATCCATCATGGTGCTTGGCGTGTTACAGGCTAGTGCCGAAGTGCGTACCGCACTGGCGTCGCGCATCGTTTAAAAAGTAAGGAAAGTTCTCTTGAAGGCTATTGATTTATCGGCGATGAAGAAGGCTCTAGAACTTGTACGCGCCGGACGCCTACAAGAGGCCACAAGCTGTATTCAAGAGACTCTGGCCGATGGCCGGAGTGACCCCTATGCGGGTCATGTTGACCGCAAAGCGACTGTGCAAGACGACGGCCCTTTATTACGCGAAGCCACCGCGAGTGCCTTGACTCGCAACGCAGAGGACCTTGAATTCAAGCCTATGTCTTCAAATGTTTCCCGAGCTGCTTCCACTGACTTGCCTGACCCACCTGAGTCAAGTGAGTCAAGTGAGTCAAGTGAGGTAAATTCGCCAAGCGCTTATTCGTCGCCCATGAACGAACCCAGCAGGGTGATTGAATCTGAGTGGCTCACGAAAATGGGACCCTTAGCATACAGACTCTTTATTCCGGAACGCAATGCCAATGTGGGCTTAGCTCCGTTAGTTGTGATGTTGCACGGATGTCAGCAAAATGCGCGCGATTTCTCGGCCGGTACGCAAATGGATAACGTCGCAGGAAAAGAGGGTTGTTTTGTGGTCTATCCGCAGCAGTCCAATCGCGCCAATCCGGCCGCCTGTTGGAACTGGTTCAAGCATAATCATCAAGTCCGCGACAAGGGAGAGCCGCAGGCCATTGTTGATTTAGTTTCACATTTAGTAGCGACCTATGCCATTGACGCTTCGCGGATATTCATCGCAGGCCTATCGGCAGGCGCAGCGATGGCCGCGATTTTAGGCGAACAATATCCCGAAGTGTTTGCCGCGGTGGGTGTGCATTCTGGATTGCCTTCGGGGATGGCCAGCAACTTGCCTGATGCACTCCAGGCGATGCAAGGTCGCGGCCGCCCAGCGTTGAAGAAGAATCTGAGTCTGCCGACGATCATCTTTCATGGTGATAAGGATGCTACGGTAGCGCCCGTTAATGGTGTTCATTTTGCAGAGGCGCTAGAGCATGATGCTGACCAACCTGTACTGAAGCTCGACGGGATCATGGGGCGACCGTTCACCCGAAAAATATACCGCAGTAGCGAGGGGTTGGTTACTGGAGAATATTGGGTCATCCAAGGCGCAAGTCACGCTTGGTCAGGCGGTAACACCAGTGGCTCTTATACGGACCCACTCGGACCGAACGCCTCGCTAGAAATGATACGATTTTTTCTGGAAAGCACAGATTCCCGGGGATGACGATCCGTGCCCCATTTTATGTAGAAATTACAAAATCCACTAGGCCTTGTTCGGTTTGCGACGCGCCAAGGCAAGTAGGCCAAGTCCTAGAAGAGCTGCAGTGGCTGGAGTTGGCACATTCACAGGAGGTTGCGCCGTCGTGTTATAAATCAGAAACGATTCTGGACCCCCAGCGACATCGGCCACCGTCGCCTCTAGGGCAAAAATAGTCCCTGCGCCACCTGCCGTCAACCAAGTATTCACTTGAGCTTGCTGGGCTGCATCGACTACGAAAGTAAAGCCGGCGACTCCATTACCAGGGTTAGATGACAGGAAGTTAAACCCGCCATCAATCGCACCCAAGAGAACGCCCGCGCCGGTATAAAGCTTCAGGGTAACGTCGGTAACGTTGACACTATTGCCAGCGGGCTCGGTCGCATTGAAAAGTATGGCAATTTGATTCGCGGACGTAATACCCAGTGACCCAGCCGTCGGAATTCCATATTTCTGATTGTCACTTAAGGGATTCACCAAATCACCAGTGCCTGATTGGTTTGATATTCCATTCCCCTGAAAAACGCCAGCATCTCCAATCGTGGAACCGACGACAATTCCTCCACCAGGTGCTACGCCGACGCCACCGGATTCAGTGGTACCGCTACCCTGCAAAGTCAGTACACGGGGCGCCGTACCAAATCCTTGAGCAGGGGCCAGAATCGCAGCATCATAAACGAGGCCGGCAGATGCTGTCGAAGCGGCGATCAACAAGCCGCCCAGAATAGATATTTTGATGGGTATTTGCATGAGACACTCCAAAATTAAAATTAAATAAAGGTTCAGAAACCTTGGGTCGTGACCACCACATCCCAACGTGGAGTGTTGAAATTTCTTAGTTAATTGTCAGTTCGACCGTGCACACAACAGGCGTGGTCAGCGCTGCCCTGACCCCGAGAGCGATGCCATGCTTAGTGAGGATTATCGTCCGCGCGAAGAAACTAAAGCAGAATTCAGCGTTTCCATAAGCTCAATAATATTGATCGGCTTGGCGAGATAGCGAAAAAAGCCTGCCGCCAAATACAGTTCAACATCGCGGGGCATAGCATTCGCACTTAAAGCAATGACGGGAATATGTTTAGTGGCAGGGTATTGCGACAACATGCGCATAGCTTCTAGCCCATTAATACCGGGTAAATTAATATCCATCAGGATGACATCGGGTTTTGAATTCAGGGCGACCCTTACACCGGTTGGGCCGTCCGGTGCACTCATCAGGTGAATATCGTGTCGACGCTCGATGCAATCAGCGACCAACATCAGATTGGCAGCGTTGTCTTCGACATAGAGGACGGTACGCATCGGGCCAGCGACGAGAATCGACGCTTGCACGACCGCGGAGGATTCGATCATGGCGGGTGCACTAGAGGGCGCTTCGGCTAAGGGAAGTTCAACCCAAAATACGCTGCCTTCGCCTTTGGCGCTCTCTACACCGATGTCGCCCTTCATAAGCTCGATGAGCTTCTTGCTCATGACGAGACCGATACCGGTGCCTTCCTCGTCTCCAGTTTCCCTGCCGAGACGATTAAACCGCTCAAAAAGCTGAGTGACTTCTTCTGGTTTTAGTCCGTCCCCACTGTCTTTCACAGACACGCGAACGCGTCCCTGCGTGCTAGGTTGACAATCGATTACTATAGTCCCACCCAGCTTGTTATATTTGATGGCGTTGGTCAGCAGATTAATGAGAACCTGTGTCAAGCGCGTGCGATCTGCGTAAACATAAGTTGGCAGGTTGGGGCGTTTGAAGGTCATGCGGATGTCTCGACTCTGCGCTTGCGCCTCCACCATGTCCTTGCACTCGTTGATGATGTCGCCGACGGAAACTGCCTCCATCCTAACGGGGAGCTTTCCGGCCTCAATTTGAGCTAAATCGAGGATCTCGTTGATCATTTTCAGCAGGAACCATCCGGCCTTGAGGATTTGCTCGACAGCACGCTTTTGCGAATTTGTGGGGGGAGGCGAACTGGTGTCGATCAGTTGGGCGAACCCGAGAATGGCGTTAAGTGGTGAGCGCAATTCGTGACTCATGTTTGACAGGAAATCTGACTTTGCGAGATTCGCCGTTTCAGCCTCCGTTTTGGCAATTTGCAATTCAAGTTCGAATTTTTTACGGTCAGAAATGTCCATGATGACCGCGATTAGGCCAAGAAACTCGCCTTGCGGGGAGCGCATCGCCGTCACGTTACTTTGCGCAGTGAGTATTGAACCGTCCTTGCGCAAAAAAAGCTTTTCGAGCTGGGCACTTTCAGCGCCCTCTCTAAGAGCGCGAACGGTTTCAAGCGTTGCATCCCGACTTGAGCTATGAGTGACCTCAACGGTACTCCTGCCCAGCAGTTCGTCCTCGGCATATCCCAACATCTCGCACCAGCGGCGATTAACCAAAGTCATGCGTCCAGCCGCGTCGGCCTGGATAATGCCAGCCGGCGATTGTCGCAAAATGCCGGCCAGGCGCCACTCGCTTTGGCGCAGGGCGTCTTCGGCGAGCTTTCGGTCGGTGATGTCACGCAGGACTTTCGACGCACCCACAACCTTGCCCGCCCTGTCCTTGAGCGGAGAAATGGTGATCGAGGCTGGAAACTGCCTCCCATTTTTAGCCCGACGGACGGCCTCAAAATTTCCCACTTGTTCACCCGCCACGATTTTGCGTTGAATCTCGCGCTCGAAGCTCTGCGCCGACGTGGGAACCAGGCGCATAATTGAAGATCCGATCACTTCGTCGGCGCGATAGCCAAATATTTTTTCCGCGCCCCGATTCCAACTGGTAATGAGCCCTTTCGCGTCCTGTCCGAACAGGCCGTCATCGGTCGACTCCACCAAGCTTGCCAACAACGCGCGCTCTTTCGCAGCAAGCTTCTCATCGTGAATGTCCGTATTAGCGCCCACCCACTCTCGGACACTACCGTCGATTTTCAGAATGGGTACCCCGCGCACGGCAAACCACCGATAGTCGCCTGTGCGGGTGCGCACTCGAAACTCATTTTCGTGAAGCGTTCGTGTTGCTAGAGAATGACGCCAGAGTTCCGTGGTTGGCGCGCGGTCATCGGGGTGGATGGCGTCGAGCCAGCCCCAACCTTGTTTTTCTTCGTCGCTCTGACCCGTGATTGCCGCCCAACGGTCACCGGCGAAAACGAGTGCTCCATCGGGTGTGGTCTGCCAAACCACGGTGGAGGAAGCCTCAACGAGCGCGCGGTAACGTTCCTCTTTGTCGCGCAAGATATTGTCTGATGTTATTTTGTCCTGAATGTCCCTGATGAGGACTACCGAATACTGCGCTCGTCCATCCTTGTCGGAAATCATTCGGGCAGTTACCGCAACCCAGCGCATGCTGCCATCTTTGCACAAATAGCGTGTCTCGGTTTCGAAGGTGTCCTCTCCGCCGTGCAAAAATCGATTGAGAAGTTCTGAGTCGCGGGCCAAGTCGTCGGGATGGCTGATATCAGAGACCGTCATCCCTAAAAGTTCCTCTGTGTCGTAGCCGGTAATTTCGCAAAGGCGGTGATTGACTTTATTAAAACGTCCATCCAGGCCCAGATAGACCATTCCCATCGGAGATTGGTCAAATGCGATACGATGTAGCTGCTCGCTGTACAGCAGATGATCTTGCAATGCCTTACGATCGCTGATGTCGTGCATGACCTTCGAGGCCCCGACGATTCGTCCCTTCGAATCCCGGATAGGTGAGAGCGTCACCGAGGTCTCCACGGTGCTTCCATCCTTGCGAAGCAGTCCAATCTCAAAATTTTGGACACTTTCGCCGCGACCGATTTGAGCGAGGAGCAGGGCCGCCGCTGAGCGCCCCACCTCAGGAACGAGGATCGATACTGGGTTGCCAACGATCTCGCTCGCGTGATATCCGAAGGTTTGTTCGGCACCGAAATTCCAACTGGTAATCATGCCTTGTAAATCCTCCGCGATGATCGCGTCGGCCGAAGAATTTACGATGGCCGCCAAGCTCGCAGCCTTCGCTTCGGCTCGTCTGCGATAAATGTCACTTTTGTCTAAGGCGAGGCCATTCCACCAAACGCTTCCCGTGATCACCAAAATCACCGACGCGCAAAATGCAGAGACCGCCTGTGCAGTGGTTAATAATTCGGCGTCCTTGGCCCACAATACTATCCAGCCCAGTGTAAAGGGCACGAAGATTGCGAATGGGAGTAAACGGCGGGCTGCATCGGCGCCCGGACCGGAATTAGCGAAAACACCGGCAAGACCATCTGAACGCGTACAAAGAATACCGAGTGCGAGCAATGCGAAGGCTATTGCCGAGTGCAATGCCATGCTTCCAAAGCCGGAGAGGCTGTAAAACTCCTCCGTACCGTACGAGTATCCGATCAATGCTAAAAGAGCAATAGCCCCTATAAAAATCGCAATTGTTTCATTCACTCTGCGAAGAGTCGCACGGGAAGTGTTGAATCCCAGAAGGGCTCCTCCTAGCAACATAAAGGCGGCGGCACTGCTCAGGGCCATATGCCCGGGCTTCTGCAGGGTTGTCATTGTCGATTGCGGGACAAAAAGGTAATCGATGCCGAAGTCAACGTCGGTGATTCTTTGGGCCAGAGCCAACGCGCCCAGCAAAATGACCGTCAGCGCACACCCCACCCTTAACAACCGGTGGCTGCGAAATAGGATGGCCGCACCCGCGAGCATGAAAGTGAACGCAGTGGTTGGCGCGATTGGCGCGCGTCCTCTCAATACAGTCGTAAGGAACTCTACCCCTACCAACCAGCCAAAGAGTCCAGCTAGACCGAGCAATACGACCGATATTCCGCAGATTTGCACTATCGCTTCAATCGCGGAGGATTGCGGAGTAAAAGCTACGGCCTCGTGCGAATCAGTGATATCGAACGCCGCCCCGCCATTCCCACGCAATTGTGTCTCCTTTGCAAAACCAACCAAAAGCTTGACGAATGAGTCGGTGCTGGATTGGTTCTAATGTCGATAGGCAAGGTATCACAACTTTGTTTAATTTTTGCAAAACACTATGCTTTTAGTCGTATTAAGAATGAGACAGCCCCCTATTGTGAACCTCCTTTAAAGCCACCGGGGCACAAACAGTTGCTTCACTTAACTTTCGAAATTTTTCGCGTGCCAACCCCTGAAGGCTTGCGCTTTTGTAAACTTCTAGTAAGCAACTCGGTCAAATCGATGACATTGCCTTCCTTTGTGCTCGAGGTCGTGTCTTCCAATGCAACGACCGTCTCAGTTTGCCCAGCAGCAACCTTTTTCCTGACTAATGCGTGGACCGAGTCGCTGAATTTGTCGCTGTAATCACTGGAGTTCCAAGGGCTGGTCATGTCACTGATGAGCTGAGCGGCCATTTTCAGCTCGTTCGCCTTCAAGCCGGCCGCGGTCTTGCCCGCGGCGGGGAGTTTTAGTTCGTCCAGCGGGCGAATCTCACTCGCCCAGCGGATGGTATTCAGCACGAGCACCGCGCCGGACGGAATGAGCGCCGCGAGATGCTCCTTGGTGTGCATTACAACCCGAGAGATGCCGATGACGCCAGCCTCGAGCATTGACTCACGCAAAAGCGCGTACACCTTTTCACCCTTGCCGATCGGCTCCAAGTAATAAGGGGTCTCCAACAAAGTGAATGCAATTTCGCTCGCCTTGACGAAGCATTCGATCTCAATCGTCTGCGTAGATTTCGGGTAGGCGGCCTTAATCTGATCCTCACTCAGAATCACATAGTCGCCATCCTCTTGCTTGATGCCTTTCACTATGTTTTCGTTTTCAATGTCCTTGCCGGTGCGTTTGTTGACGCGCTTGTATCCCACCGGGTCCATCGACCGTTTATCTAGCCAGTCGAAGTCGATACCTCGCTCTTGTGAAGCCGGATAAACTGCCACAGGCACGTGCACCAGACCAAAAGTGATGGCGCCTTTCCAAGTAACGCGAGGCATGGAAATTCCTTATTCGGTAGGTCACCGAAGGTTAATAGGTGGTGGTGGGCAAGTTAAAGAATTCATTTAAGCGGCGGCGACCAGCCTAGTATCGACATTGCAGAACTGAGACTATGGTTCGCTTTGGCGTAGTCTTTCCAAGGATCGTTGGGAGTACTGATGCGCTCATGTACTGTACGCACGCACCAATGATCTCCCCCTCGCAGCATGGGTAATTCTGCCCAGGCCACTGGCACTGAAATCCCTAGACCCGGCCGTGCGCGTGCCGACCACGCACTGACCGTTGATGCGCCACGACCATTGCGCAAGTAATCGATGAAGATTTTTCGAACGCGATTTTTTGGCCCGCTTAGCGCAACGAAACGTTGGGGAATAGTCTTGGCCATGTGTTGCACGATCGCCCGAGAAAAGCCCTTCACAGTCTCCCAGTCGTAGAGGCGGCGTAAAGGTACAACAATGTGCAGACCCTTGCCCCCGCTAGTTTTTATAAACGAGGGAAGGGCGAGTTGAGTGAGCATGGCATGCATAAGCTGCGCCCCCTCGATGACCTGCTCCCAAGCAACACCTTGACCAGGATCGAGATCGAAAACCATGCGGTCCGGCCGTTCAAGTGCCCCGGTGCGATTATTCGAAGTATGGAACTCAACGACGTTCCATTGCGCGGCAGACAGCAGGCCTTGCTTACTGGTCACTTCGAGCATCGACGGCTGGCCAGGCTCGGGCGCGCTGTTCATCTGACGGATTCCCGGAAGCTTGTCCGTCGCGGTGTGTTTTTGAAAAAAGAGTTGACCTTGGATGCCTTCGGGTGCACGCAGCAGTGAGACTGGCCGACCCTTCAAATGCATCATCATCAAGTCTCCGACCCGACCGTAATATTGAACTAACTCTACCTTGGTCGTGCCGGTGCTGGCGTCGATGATTCTTTCTGGGTTGGTTACGCGGAGCTTTTTTAGAACTCCGCGCGAGCTGTTCGAATCGGACGTCTTTGATGCATTTCGCAATGGCGGAGGTAAGGCTTTCTCGCGCTCAACAGTCCTGGTATTTTGATCGGTCCGTAAGCCGCGAAAAACGGCATGACGGATTCGACCGAGGCGGGTCCATTCGGCGAAGCTCACTTCGGCCATCAGCGTCGGGTTCACCCAGTGCACCGGCCCGTCAATTTTAATGGCCATGGAGAAGGGACTGGTGGAGCGCGCGAGACGTTTTAAATCCTTTTTGATGCCTTCGAGCGTTTGCTGACTAAAGCCCGTACCTACCTTGCCTGCGTATTGCAGGACGCCCCATTCATCATGTACGCCTAGCAAGAGCGCGCCGAACTCAGAGCGTGAGCCTTTGGCAGCGGTGTAGCCTGCGATGACGAACTCTTGGCGCTGTGCGCATTTCAACTTAATCCAATCTTGGGAACGGGTAGATCGGTACGGCGAGATTCGCCGTTTGGCGATGATGCCCTCCAGACCGAGTTTGCAAGCGGAGACCACTAGACTTTCCGGTGGCGCCTCAAAGTTTTCGCTGAATCGGACACGTTCGGATGGGGCCTTAGAGAGCAGTTGCTGAAGTAGGGTTCGACGAGCATCCAGCGGCGCATCCCGTAGGTCATGACCCAGGACGTAGGGCAAATCGAATAAGTACAATAAAACCGGATCGGTCTGCTTGCTTTCGAACGCCAGTTGCAGTCCGCCAAAGTCCGGCAGCCCAGCCTCGTTTGGGAGAATGATTTCGCCGTCGTACCACCCCTGAGGAAGCTTCATTTGGTCAAAGACACTTTTCAAAGTGTCAAGTTTGGCCGTCCAATCCAAACCACTTCGCGTAAAAAACCGAGCACCATGACGATCATTGCGCACTAGCATTCGGTAGCCATCGAACTTGACCTCAAAGCTCCATTCCGAGGCATCGAGGGGTGCCGCGTCCACGAGTGTTGCCAATTGAGGGGCAAGTGATGTGGGCAGCGCACATCGAACCGCTTGTGGAGGTAGAGTGAGATCTGAAGTGAAAAGGGGACTCGGCGCTTCCCGCCTGACGCTTTCAGGTAAGGCGTCGAGCACATTGTATTCTTGGGTGGGCCGCGCAAAGGAATCTTTTTCTTTCATCAGCAACCACGCTGCTTGCTTTTCGTCTTGACCCTTCATGCGCACCAAGACCCATTTGCCGCGCAATTTCTGTCCGTGTAATTCGAATTTTAGATGTCCCTCGCGATAGCCAAGCTCGGGCTCGTGCAAGGGCGACCAGGCCCCCGTGTCCCAGACAATGACTTTTCCTGCGCCATAGAGCTTGGCGGGCACAGTGCCCTCGAAATGCGCATAGGACAGTGGATGATCTTCCACCTGGACCGCCATGCGTTTAACGCTGGGATCGAGGCTCGGGCCCTTTGGGACCGCCCAACTTTTCATCGTGCCGTTCAATTCCAAACGTAAATCGTAATGAAGCTTACTCGCCCAATGTTTTTGAACCACGAAGGTCAAGTATTCCTCGGAAAGACTCTCAGACCTGTGGGGCTCAGGTGTCAGGGCAAAGTTACGCTTCGACCTGTAGCTGTGAAGAGGGTCCGAGACCCTCTCTAGCTTTGATTCCTTCGCCAACAAACAGTTCACTACCGGAGGCTTAACTGCCCGCGGATCTCGCCGTTCGGATTCGCTGCAGTATGCAAATTTATATACCATTTTCCCGCCAAGAGGTCGGTAGTCTGCCCAGGCGTTAATGTCACGCTCCCCGAAATTGGGCTAGCCAAGGAACCCGTCATGGGTATCACCACGGCTGCGTTTTGTCCAGCAATGGCTGGCCCGTGAAAGTGTGCCCCCATCGCTGGCCCAGACAGTCCCATATATGTAACCTTCCAGGTGAGGACGTTGCCAGCCGTTAGGGTGGCTTCGGCAGCCCCAGAAGCCTCAGTGGTCAGCGGCGGCACCTCACTGCTGCCTGTGAGCTTGGTAGTTACTGTTTTAACGGCCGATGCACTAGGCGAGGAGCTTTTTGGCGTCGAGTCCTTGGAGTTCATATCGCAGCCCGCAAAGGCTAGAAAAGACGTGAACAAGCAAGCGGTGAAGATCGGTGTTCGTTGACTCATTTTAATGTCCTTCGATTGAGGCGACAGCCACACAGTTGGAAACTTTTAGAAAGTATCGCTAGGTTTCAAGGAAATCGTCTGTTCGCCTACGAACATTCGTATTTGACCCGTACACTCGATGACTTGGAATGATTGGGCGTAAAGTGCTGCTGCTTTGAGGAGATTGCGAAGTGATGATTAGTTGGACAACCTTATGGATTGCACTTGCAACAATCTTTATTGGGGCGGTGGCCATGAATTTTTCACGGCCCGAAAAAAGGCTCGAGAAGAAAGTTGAGCATCGCTATGCGTCCAAAGATCCGCAGTTTATTCGAGAAATGTCGGTCTTACTGGGCCCCGGCATTCTCCAGGGCAATGTTATTACGGCCTTGAACAATGGTCGAGAAATATTCCCGTCGATGTTTAGTGCCATACGCGCGGCGAAAGTTTCTGTGTGCTTCGAGACCTACATTTATTGGTCAGGTGAGGTCGGGCGTCAGATGGCCGATTTGCTCGCCGATAAAGCGCGATCCGGGGTACCTGTCCATGTCTTGATTGATTGGATGGGCAGCCTCAAGATGGACGACGAATTACTGAAAATTGTGCAGGACGCGGGAGTTCAAGTACACCGTTATCGACCACTATCTTGGTACAACCTCGGACGCATGAATAACCGTACTCACCGCAAACTATTAATTGTCGATGGGCGCGTCGCCTTCACTGGCGGTGTTGGAATTGCCGACCAATGGAATGGTGATGCTGCCACTCCCGACCAGTGGCGAGATTTGCATTTCAAGGCCGAGGGCCCGGTCGCGCTACATTTCCAAGCGGCTTTTAACGACAATTGGATTAAAGCCACGGGAACGGTGTTAAACGGCGTCGACTATTTTCCGGAGATCGAACCGCAGGGAAGTTCAGCGGCCCAGCTCTTCCTCAGTTCTCCTGCGGGTGGTAGTGAAAGTATGCATCTTATGTACTTGGTAGCTATTGCTGCGGCCACCCAGAGCATCGACTTACAAGCGTCATACTTTGTGCCTGACCGTCTGATCATCAAGGCGTTATTAACGGCGATCCAGCGTGGCGTAAAGATCCGGATTACGCTACCTGGCAAACACATTGATTCCGAGGCCGTTCGCGTCGCGTCCAAAGCGCAATGGGGGAGCCTACTAAAAGCCGGGGTCGAAATATATGAGTATCAGCCCACCATGATGCACTCAAAGCTTTTGATTATCGACCAGTATTTGGTATCGGTCGGGTCGACAAACTTCGATGTCCGCTCATTTAGACTCAATGATGAGGCGAGTTTGAACGTTTATGACGTTCTCTTCGCCGAAAAAATGTGCCAAGTTTTTGAACGTGATCTAGAAGATTGTCGACCTTACACCTTAGAACGGTGGCTGCAACGCTCCTTCAAAGAGCGCATGAAGGAAGCCATCGTGGCACCGTTCACGTCTCAACTTTAGATCACCCACTCTCGGCTAATTATTTAGAAAATAAAGTAAATCCTTGGTCAAACGCGATTTCTCGGTAGCAAATAGGCCGTGCGCTGCTCCATCGTACTCAATTAATTTCGAGTGCTTGATGCCTTTCGCTGCGGGGCGGGCGGACGCTTCGATAGGTACTGTCTTATCGTTGTTTCCGTGAATGATCAAAGTGGGTACATTAAATGCAGCGAGGTCTGGCCGGAAATCGGTCGATGAAAAAGAACCCGCACACTCTAACGTTGCTCTTAAACTAGCCTGCATCGCTTGATTATTAGCCCAGGTCAGGAGTTCGTCACTTACCGCTTGTGACAGTAAGGAGAAGCCAAAGAAGTCTTTAAAAAAGCCTGCGAAAAATTTCGCTCGATCTTCCTTCATGGCCTCGGACATTTTTTCAAAAACAGAGGCATCGGTCCCCTGTGGGTTGTCCTCCGTTTTGAGCATGTAAGGCACTACTGAAGAAATCAGTACGGTTTTTGAAACAAACTTTCCGGCATGCCTCGACATATAGCGCGCTACTTCGCCACCACCCATCGAGAAACCCATTAAAACAGCATCTTTCGCGCCGGTCTGCTCAATCACGGCCGCCAAATCGTCAGCGAGAGTGTTGTAGTCATACCCGTTCCACGGCTGCGAGGATCGTCCGAATCCGCGCCGGTCGTAAGCGATGGCGCGGTAGCCCGCACTTGCAATGGCCATTGCTTGGTCGTCCCAACTGTCCGAGGACAATGGCCATCCAGACATCAAGATGACCGGTTGTCCACTACCCCAATCTTTCACGTAGAGTTTCGTTGCATCGGCTGTGGTAATGGTTGGCATGATGTTTGTTCGTCCTTAAAGTTGTTGGGCATTTGCCCGTTTCGAAAACTTTCTCGAAAAACCCACGAGACCGAGTCCGGCCAAGGTGAGAGCGAATGACGCTGGCAGAGGGACGTTAGCGGCGCCGGTCAGGCCAATAATACTGCCTTGCGTCGCACCAATCTGACCCGCGACGGATAAGGCACCCGAGGTCAAATCTAACGAGTATAAATTAGCGCCTGAGGACAAAAATGCCTTACCGCTCGCGGTAATGTCGAAACCTGTTGCAGCGTTGATGCCGAATAGATTGCCGTTTAAGGTCAGGTCTCCCACCTTGCTCAAGACTCCACCGGCGAAGGCATTATTATTGAAATAAAGCGCGTCACTCGCGGCATCTATAAAGTAGAGATTAAGCGATGCCGCTGGAGTACCGATAAAATTTTGGTTATAGGCTGCGCCCACCACATCTAGGGCTCCGCCGGTGCGCGTTAAAGGGGTCTGCACCGCAGTGATGCCTGTGGCAAAACTGAAAGCGCTATTGCTATTGGGGGCTGCCGCGTTGCCGATGACTCTAAGGTTGTTGTTCTGGGTATTTAAGTCAATCTCATAGCTTGCAGTAGAGGCCGCAGCAATGACGGGTATCACGTTACTTGCAACCTGGGTCGCCGCACCAGTGATGGCGTTAAGCTTGTAAAGGTTGCCCAAACTACCCAGCCCATAAATTTGGTTGTCAGGGTTGCGATAGTCGATACTAATGATTCGCTCGCCGACACTTAGCCCGCTAATGGCGGCATTGACTGTGACGTTCGGAGTGGCGCTGTCAAAGCTCAAGAGGCCATTCACGCCATTGAGGCCAACAAGTGCTTCTGAGTGAGCAGAGCTTGTTAGCACGCCGAATGCCGCCAAAATGCCAAAGCTGGTAATTTTTAAATGATTAGTCATTATTGCCCCTAGGTGTTGAGTATGAAATGGCAGGGTGAAAACCTTCGCCCCACCTTCTGCATACGCAGCCGATTCACAAGTGGATTCAACAACACGCGAAATTGCGATGAACACTTGACTTGATGTAAAACCGCGCCGACACAATCTGTGGCGGCGCGGCTTTTCACACTAGTGGTTGAGGATCGTTGACCTCATCGGGAGAAACCGCGAAACTCTCTTTTAAACTGAGAGGCTCTGACGCTTCATCTGCGCCATTCATTGACAGGAGGTACGACATGTAGGCTTCGTTGCTGACACTTGCACTGTCTGGAACGAATGATTCACTCACGATCGGTGGAGTCACGGCATTGTTCGCATTATTGCTACTATTGTTGTCGCTACTACAGCCACTAAAAACTAACGCGACTGTTAACCCGATTAACGCCAAAAGCTTGTTGGTAGGTTTCATGTGAGCACCTTGTTAGTTAAGGGAAGATGGTGCCAGCGGCAGCGGGAGGGTTGAGGTTTCCTGGTAGAGGTGTGGTCAGGTAAAGAAACGTTACGCCATAATTACTAGCGTTTTTGCGCACCCCGTCCGTTAAGGCTAAACCACCTGCGGGCGCGTCACTGGGCTTACATCCGACCTTCAGTGTGTCCGTTGGACCCGTCAGCACGCACAGAGCTCCCATTGCTACGCGAAGCGAAAGGTCGACGACATCGTCGGCCGGGCGGCGTCCATTCGGAAATCCTGCCAGATCACCAGCGGCAACGCCAAGTGGATTCTGAGCTGCAGGAGCGACCACCGCAATTGAAGTATTGAGTCTCAGCATTTCACCCGCTACCACGTTCTTGGGCTGATTGACGCCTTCAATGCCCTTTAAGAACACGGTGAGCAGATCTGTTCGTGGGAAATTGGTGGGAGCCTTCGCACTGGGGAAAAGCGATTCAATGAGCGCCGGTAGCGCCGGGTTGGTGACGTAGTCGGCAAAACTCGCTGGGTCACCTTTCGGCTTAGAAGCGTTAAACTTGTCTTTATCATCTAAACCGATAATGACTTCGTTCACCAAGGGCATGCCCAAACCAGATACTTGGGTCCACGCGCCACCGCCACGTTCTACCTTTTCCAAACCTGCGGTGGGCGATCCATCCAATAGACGTCCTTGACGCAAACTGGAGGTCGTGAACGCGCCGATGACAGGATCTGCCGATGTCGTCAAGCAGGATATCGGCACTTCCATGGCAAGTGTGCTGACATTCTTGCCTTCAAGATCATTGTTGTTACCACCGACTTCTGGGCCTAAGGGGTTTAAGTTGAAAAGATCAAAGACCTTACCGACCGCGATGTAGAAAGGCTCTTTGCGCTGTCCGACGAACACCCGTCCAGGCACGGCACAGCCAGGAATATTGACGTTGTAAATGTGCTGATTTGCATAAGTGACGTACCCAGTAGCACTACCAAATACTTTGTCGCCGATATTATCGACAGGTTTGTCAAACTCGGCCTTTCCACCGGTCGCATTGGTGACACTTGTTCGACCATTTCCGCGTCTTTTGCCGCTCACGACGTCAATCGTGAACGTTTCACGCACATTCAATGTCGCCGGATTAACGCCGGCAATTGGGCCACTATTAATGAGAGGGATCTTCACCTGCTTGCCACCCACGCTGAGGGCACTCGCTTTAGAAGTGTTCTTGAAGCGAATTTGAAAGGTTATATCTTCGACGGCGTCGCCGTTATTATCGATGTGAATTTCATAGACGGCATTGGGGTTGAACACATATAAAAGTTCGGCCCACCTTGGGGATCCTGGAAGGGCTGATAATTCGCGAGAATGGTCACGAAATCCTGCCGTCCGGTTTCGTAGCTTCGGAACATATAAAGGTCGGTCGCGTCAACTTGCGCTTGACCACTGATAAAGGGAGGCTCGCGATGACTGGTAGCGTAGGAGGGGGAGGCCGCTAGAGCAGCGCAACCTACGCTTACGGCGTAAGCGATGCTTCGAATGCCGAAGCGAATATGTGGATAAGTATTTATGTAGATCCCCAAAGATTAAGAAATGGGCTTTATGGACGGGTTGCCCACTAAGCTGTGTGCGACGAAGGTCGATTCGGACTATGCTTTCGCTTTAGGACGTTTCCTCCTTGTTTGGTACAAGTTTTGCTCGCTGTTGTGCATCGAGCCCAGGCGTTGCACGCATATCGGTGTCCACTAAGCCCGCATCGAGGTCTCGCTTGGCTTGCTTAATGACTGGATCAGGCAATGGCGCGGCTCCATTGACCGATTCATCTCGCGTTTTGTCAGGAGATCGATTTCCCTCCGGCTTGCCAGCCGGTGAAGGTTTTGGGGTACGAATGTTCACCATGAATTTTCGAGCCTTAGAGTGCGGCGAGAAGCTCGACTTTGCGCGCACTTAAGCGCTCGCCGAGTGCCATCATGTCTAATTTCGAAGACTTGGCTTTCGGAAACATTTCATCGTGTTCCTCCTTCACATGGTGTTTCACATATTCGCTCAATACGGTGACCTTTGCGTTGTAGACTTCACGGTCAGATTCTCCTGCCTCCAGCTGAGCAATGAGACTTTTAAGAGTTTCTTGTTCAACGAAGGCTTCAGGCACGAGCACCTTGTCTTTCAACGCAGCTTTCACGGCAGGGTAGAAAATTTCCTCTTCAATTTGGGCATGCACGGTGAGGGCTTTGCAAATCTCAGCGACGATGGCCTTTTTCTTGGGTACTGATTGGGTTTTCTCAAATTCGCCAAACAACTGGCTCACTGCCTTGTGATCGCTCTTGAGGAGGGCAATCGCGTCCTTAGCGACGTTGCTTAGCTTACGAGACAAAGTTGATGTAGTTTTAGGCATAGTTATTCCTTGTTTATGGGGGCTGAGCATGACTAGTGCGTAAAGATCGCAAGCAAAATAATGATCGGAATGGGGATGCCAAGAAATAGGAGGAGGAGTGAGCGCATAGGGACCTTCCTTTCGTGTAGGTGTTGACTGAATTATGCGTCGCGTCGATGACCGCCAAAGGTTGCAGCCAGACTTGCAACAAACGCGCCGATAAGAAGGGAGACGAAAAGCCAAAGAG
Source organism: Betaproteobacteria bacterium (assembly GCA_031421635.1). Classification (GTDB taxonomy): domain Bacteria; phylum Pseudomonadota; class Gammaproteobacteria; order Burkholderiales; family Burkholderiaceae_E; genus JAPOKJ01. The sequence continues at coordinate 143,000 of JANOPA010000072.1, forward strand.
CGCTATAGGCGGACGCCCTTCGGGCCTTATCGGCAGTTTCTCGCGCCATAAGCTCTGCATCGCGCGCAGTTGCTTGAGTTTTTGCGTAGAGGGTGGAGACGCGTTTCTCGGCCTCCTGCTGACTTAATCCGGTGCGTTGGGCGACTAACTGACCAACGTATCGCACGTCTTCGGGCGGGAGGGCCTCAGTGATCTTCGCATTCATAAAAATGCGTCCAACCTCCGCTATTTCGTCGCTACTTCGACGCGGATTGGCCACTAATGCCTCTGGGGTACTCGTAGTGTCTGCACGTGGGGCCGTCGAACCGTCGCGGCGAAACAATGAGTCGACGACGTAAGCCATTTGTCTATTGTCGTCAGACCGTTCGCTTCCGGCTGCGGCGCCCAAATTAGAAAGTGCTGGAGCTGAAACGCTCGCCACGCTTTCCGCCACCTTGGTGCCCGCCTGAACGCCTCCTCCGACGATGGATCCGATGACGGAGGTGAGTAAGGCGGCGGTGACAAGAGAGGCCACCGCCCAAGCCAGGAATCCATGGGCAGTGTCGCGAAAGTAAACCTCATCGGAATGAACCTCGGTCCATTTCGTGCGAAGTCGACCGGCCAAATACCCACCGACTCCCGATGCAACAAGTTGCGTGAGCGTGAGCCACACAATTGTCGTCACTCCAAATGTCTTAACACTCACGCTCTCTCGCACCCAGGGCGAGACGGATGAGAGACCAAGCCCAACGCCGAGGATCAGTAGAATTAGGGACATTGACGCAGCGGCGGCGGCTCCTGCGCTGACGGCACCCCATGAAACTGCACTGAGCGTGGAACTTGAACGGAAATAAGTGTCGCTAGCGGAAGGGTGAACTCGACCAAACTCTTCAGTCAAAATAGAAGTGGAAGCGGCCATAGAAACTCCTATAGAGTTAAACCAATGCTCAAGGGGGTAACCGACTTATTGAGCTTGGTCCGGAGCTACGAAACTTACGGCAAAGTGATCGGTCAATCTGTTCGCATGCGCACACTTCTGACGCAGTTATTTGAACCCGTATGGACTACCCTGTTGTCAAGAAGAATTTGATTTCTTGTTGGCTGCTTAGGTGCTATTCATAAAATTCCTGGTATCGATCTTCATGTTGGCTTGGCGTGTTGTCTGGTGATTTGATAATGGAGTGGACTGCGGTTC